>NZ_CADCST010000101.1 GCF_902804485.1 Flavobacterium collinsii
AGTTAAAGCAATAGTTTGTAAAGTATCTAACTATATTTTATAGAAATTTTTCTACGAAATTCAAATACTTCAAGTATCAAGTTTTTTGTAAGATTCACTCCAAATTTTTAATAGCCCAACAAATAGTAAATCAAGTTGAAACGTAAATAATGAAATTCAATACAAAAAATATCGACCGATACTCCAGTTTCAAACTTTGTCGAAAATTGTTGATACTTGAAAACCATTCTGAAATAGAACGAGAAATTGTAACGTAGCCATACGGCAGAATTGGTATTTTCTTTTCTTATTCTTAATAGAGAATTTCCACTTTATTCCACAATGTAAATAGCTTATACCCCATTGAAGTTAGATAGTGTAATTAAAATCTAGTTGTTATTCAAAGTAAAATTGAAAAAGTTCAATTAAAGTAGATAGTTTATCAATTTCCAACTTTTCAAAAATTCTGCTTTTAAAAGTACTAACTGTAGTCTTTTTAATATGTAACAACTCCGATATTTCTAAGGTATTATAACCTTTGACTAATAACTTTGTAATTTCAATTTCTCTACAGGATAATTGTTCTAATGGATTAATTGCTTTTTTTAAAATATAAGAATCCAAAATCCGATCTTTAATATTTTGAGATATATATTCCCCTGATAAAATTATATTCTTTAATGCCTGTTTCATTTCTTCCTCAGTACTTCCTTTATTTAAGAAGCCGGCAGCACCAACATTTAAATATTTCATAGCATAAATATTTTCATCAGATACTGTAAACATTAAAATCTTAATGCCAGGTTGCATCTTTTTAGCCTCAGTAATAATACTTAAACTATTACCATCTGGAAAATTTATATCCAAAATTAGTAAATCAATCTTAGTATCTTTTAACACCTTAGAAGTGTCTTTAAGAGTTCCTGACTGATAAATTATAGCATTTAAAAAAAGCTCCTTGATTAACAGCGAAACACCTTGTCTTACAACACTATGATCATCGGCAATTAAGAAACTAATATTTGATGATGTCATTTTTTATAAATTAAATTTGTAAACACTCTATTCTAACTTGCAGAAATACCTAATAGTCGATACTAAATAAAATGTAACTCCCTTCGTATTTTTCATTTTTAAACTTGACTTAATATCAAATTAAACACAACCTCAGTACCTTTATCTTCTTTACTCACAACATTTATATCTCCGTCAAATAATTCAATTATTTCTTTACACAGATTTAACCCTAAACCAACACCTAAATCATTGACTTTTCCGGAAACTGTTCCTTGATAATAAGATTCAAATATATTTTTCAAATCATTTTCGGCAATACCAATCCCATTATCTTGGACTTTAACTTTTAAATTCACTTCATAATCAGAAATTGGCTCAAGATTGATAATAATCGATATTAGTCCGTTTTCTGTAAACTTATTAGCATTACCAATTATGTTGTAGAAAAGTTGATGCAATTTTATAGCATCTGAATATATTTCATTATCAGAATTTAAATTAGATTTTACTCTTATTTTATTTCCTTTACTCTCTACCAATGAAATCATAGAGGAAATTATTTGGTCTATTTCTATTTTTAAATAAAAATTTTTATTTTTTAATTTAGGTTTATGATTTTCATCTTTAGAATACTCTAAGACTTGATTCGACAAAAGAAGTAGAGAATTTATAGTAAACTGAATTGATTTAAAAGTCTCTTTCATCTCAATATCTTTAACTCTAGCACTTACTTTTTTGTTATAAATAGATATTATGTTTAACGGTGAACGGATTTCATGACTTATCATACCCATAATCCTATTTTTAAAGTTCAAGCTTTGTCGTATTTGATTTTGAGCTGTGGTTAATCTTTTTTCATACTCAAATGCCATACGGGTAAAACTTAAAAGTACAATTGATATAATAAACATTAAAAGTATTAAGATTACTATGGTGTAATTCCTAACTATTCTATTTGATTTATATTGATCTTGTAAATTCTTCTGGCTATTAGCTTGAAGTATATTTACAGAATTACTGTAATTTGGTAATACATTTTGACTTAAGTATAATAATTGATTATTAAGATCAATTAGCTTTAAGTCTTTATCTCTTAAACTAAAAAAAGATTTTTTTAAGTTGTTAAATTCGTTTTCGTAATATTTACTAGTAGTTAAGAATATATTCATAATTTGTTCTTCAATACTCCCAGATGTAATTTTTTCTTTATATTTCATCGTAACAATTACATTTGACCACTCTTTTTGCACATCTTGTTTTCCAGCTAATGCATTACCTAACCTTGAAAACAATCCTCTTCGCTGCACACTATCGGTCTTTGTACTAGAACTGATTTTAATATTATCTAAAATTGTATTGAACTCAAACTTGTTAAATTTAAAAAGTTTTGAAACATCATAGGGATTCGGAGTAATTTGCTTATTAATTATTGAATCAATAGAAGACTTTAAATCCAAAATATCTGTTTCTGTTTTATTTTTTTTGATCAATATTTTTTCAAACTCTTTATTGTCTTTTGTAACTACGCTTAAACTATCAATTAGGGAACTCATTTCTTGCAAAGAGGCAGAATATTTTTCTAACGAAACTTCGTCCTTATAACTAATATAATTATTGAAATATTCTTGAGAATTGATAATAGAATTATTTACCTTATTGGTATATTGAGATATCATATTTGAAGATGATATCTCATCTTCAGCTTTTGAAAGCTTAGTTTCATTTACCTTTTCGTTATACCAAATTATAACAACTATAATTTGCAAAAAGATAATGCACGCCAACAAAGTATAGTGAACTAGTTTTCTGTGTTCAATTTTTGGTTTTTTAAAATATAAAGATATTCGTTGAAAAAAAAATCTAGTCAAAATTTATTATTTAATTTTACTGTTTTGTTTATTGTTTTTATCTAACTTTTTATACTAGTCATTAACTTCTATGTAATATATGTTTTAGAATGCATAGAAAAAAAGTTTGTAATACCTTCAAGCATTTCATTTTGTGTTGAGGAAATATCGAGTAAAAATATATCACTTACCTTTTTCATCTTTTTTAATATTTCTTTATTATGAATTGCAACAAGGATATGAAATCCTCTACCATATATTCTGACAAAATCAAACAGATCAGTTTCAGAATAAATTACAAATACAATAATTGAATAATCATTTTTTATTTCATCAAAATTTTTAATTCTATCAAAACTCTTAAAGACCTTAAAATCAAAATCTTTTTTAAACTTATATTTTAATAATCTAGAAAAATAATTATGATAATCGTAAACTAATATTTTATCTAATTCCATATTTATAAAAAAAATTATAAGTTACGTTTTAAGGATTTATATCGAAATAATAATAAATTCACTCCGTCTGTTGGCTTGGTGCTCTTCTTCACTACATTTCACATTATCCGAACAATTGTTTACAAGCTGAGTTTCACCATAGCCTTTTGCTGTTAATCGGCTGGCAGCAATCCCTTTTTTTACCAGCCAGGAAACAGTGGCTTTGGCTCTTTTATCTGATAGTTCTAGATTGTAATTTGCTGTCTGACGGCTGTCGGTATGTGAACGTACATCGATTTTCATTGTAGGATATTGTTTCATTACTACAAGTATCTTCTCTAACTCAAAAGCAGCATCTTTTCGAATGAAGGATTTATCTAAATCAAAATAAATGATCTTGATGTTAAATGTCTTGGCTAAATCCGTCCCTACTCCTATCGGTTTAATTCGTTTCTCTAATGCCAATGGTAATTCTGTTCTTCCAGATACTTTAGCAATAGTTATAATGCTTTCTTTAGATTCATAATCCTGTTTTTCTGCCCGCACATAATACGTTTTACCACAAACTACTGCAAAACCGTATAACCCATTTTCATCAGTAGTGGTTTCTTTTATCAATTGGAATTTCTCGTCAAATAAACTTACTTTAGCATTTGCTAAAATTTGACCAGTTTCCTGATCGGTGATAATTCCAGCTAAGACTTGTTCACAGGACAGTTTACGCGTTTCAGTAAATTTATAAATATCATCATATCCTATTCCTCCATCCCTATTAGATGTAAAAAAACCACTTTTACTTTTTTTATCTATCAAAAAGGCAAAATCATCTTTAGAGCCGTTAACAGGTGACCCTACGTTTTGGACTTCCCTGAAACCACCATAGTCTTCGATCTTGGCAACAAATACATCTAGTCCTCCTAGTCCTGGACGTCCATCACTAGCAAAATATAATTCGTTATCTTCAGATATAAATGGAAAAGTTTCTCTTCCTTCAGTATTAATTATTTTCCCTAGATTCTCAGGTTTTGAGTAAGTACCATTATCACTGATAGATACTTTAAACAAATCCGATTGCCCAAGTGTCCCAGGCATATCCGAGGCAAAATATAAAATTTTTTCGTCTATACTTAAAGCTGGGTGAGCAACACTGTATTGATCACTATTGAATGGCAATTCAGTCACATTATCCCATTTACCATCTTCTAAAGTTGCTTCATAGAGTTTTAACAAGGTTACTCGCTGGCTATCTTTCCCTTTTTTTCCATCTAAATAGTTGTTTCTTGTAAAGTACATTGTTTTACCATCCTTAGTAAAAACTGGTGTAGACTCATGAAATTTCGAGTTTATTTTATTATCAAATCTTAAGGGTGCACCCAAGTTGCCATCCGCTTTTATTTCAGAAACATACAGATTTGTAAAAGATTGATTCGTCCATTTGAATACTTTCTTAGAAACACTTCCTGTGTCACGTGCCGAAGCAAAAACTAATTTATTACCTGAAATAGAGCTCCCGTAATCGGAAAATTCTGAATTAATTCCTGCATCAACTACATTGTAACGACCCGAATTCGCTTTGATTTCTTCGAGGTAATTTCTGTTTTTATCAAAGAGTTTTGCTCTATGATCGTTCCCTGATTTTTTGTTGAACTGTTCTAACATTTTATCGGTCTTACTGTAATCACCAATGGCTTTTAAACATTGTGAATAACGGTAGTAGTATTCTGGCTCTTGCTCCTGATTCATTCTAAAAAGCTCTAGATACCATCGCCCTGCGTTTTCTAACTGAGCATTAAAATAATAGGCATTTCCAAGCTTTTGGAACATCTTTTCATCCTTATATCCTTTTTCGGCTATACGTTCATAGGTAGCAATAGCATCTATATAAGCATACCGTTCATATTGTTTATCAGCGATGGCAATTTTTGTTTTTTGTGAATATCCTTGCATCATAACGATATTCAAAAACACAGTATAAACGAGTTTATTAATTTTCATAGTTTTTTTTTTAGAAGAATCTTGGTGATATTATTCTGTCATACTTATTGAACAATTCATAGCGCAAGAAAAATTCGTGAGATCCTGAATTGTAGTTCGATAATTTGGTCGCTTCTAAATCATATCCATAGCCGATAAACCAAGAATTACTTGCCTGAAAACCTACCATGGCACTTACCGCTGCACTCCATCTGTAAGCAACACCAGTAACAAACTTGTCATTAATCAGAAAGTTTCCTGATAAATCTACTTGTAATGGTGCACCTTGCACGCCTTTTACAAGAACAGATGGTTTGAATTTTACATCGGCACTTAAATCAAATACATGACCAGCTATTAAATATAAATGAATATTTTCTTTAGCCACATGACTATTGGCACCCGTACTCGCATATCTGTCGAAATGCTTTGTCTCTAACAAATTTGGAGCTGACAATCCTACATATGTATTATCAGAATGCAAATAGAATCCAACCCCTATATTGGGTGAAAACTTACTATCTATGTTAGTATCAAAGCTATAATCATTTTTATCATACTGATTCAATTTCCTAAAATCAATATCTAGTAAATTTGCTGAAGCCTTTAATCCAAAGGATAATTTATATGTTTCTGAGGTATGAATCGTATACGAGAAATCAATAGCTATATTATTTTCATCTGATGGGCCTATTCTATCATTGATAACAGTTAAGCCTAATCCCATTGATGAAGAGGGTGTTTTTTCTTCTGGACAAGTAGTACAATCCTTCAATCGACCGCTTGATTGATTGATTGGTGTATTTATAGAAAAAGTACTGGTGACTGGCGCCCCATCCAAACCTACCCATTGTGTCCTGTGTAAAGCAAAAATACTCATCGATTGTCTTGATCCTGCATAAGCAGGATTGATATTGACTGTGTTATACATATATTGAGTAAACTGTGAATCCTGTTGGGCATAACTGGCACTTGCTACAAGCATGAAAACCAATCCAAATATTTTTTTCATCATGTTTTTTAGTTGTAATCCTGAGGGTTTGCACCCTCAAGAGTTTATTTAAATCTATTTTCTGTTAACATATAAGTAACCTGCTTTCTCATGTACATTTGAAGCATTATCTTTATATTTAAATATATAGTAGTAAGTCCCAACTGGTAATTCCTTTGATTGATTTATTGTTACACGTCCTTCAGATACTCCTCTAAAAGCTCGATCATCATTATTATAATGATCTCGCTCGAATACTAAGACTCCCCAACGATTATAAATCTCTACTGTATTGTCGGGATAGCATTCCAGTCCTCGGATGTAAAACACATCATTAAGACCATCTCCATTTGGAGATACTGCATTAAATACCTCGATAGTACAACCTGAAATTGGTACTACAGTTCGTTGATCATCCAAATTATTAGAATCATCTGATAGATCTTTTACAATAGTTCCATTTGGGCTTGTTCCAGATGCAATTGCTTGATTCGTTACACTTCCTAAATTAATATCAGCCTGAGTAATTGCATACGTAGCGGAATAAGCTGTATCATTTGTCATTCCTATTCCTAAAACCGGTATTGGACTTCCCGTCATAACTAATCCTGGTAAATCAGTATCTGTAACAATAATATTAGTCAGTGGTACATTCCCTGTATTAGTTACTACGAAACTATACACAATTTTCTCACCTGCTTGTGCGAAACCATCTCCATTATCATCCTTAAATAGTGCTGTCTTAATTATTGCTATTAATGGTCTTTGTGTCAAAGGTGTAATGGTACACGTTGGACAGGCTGGGTCTGTCGGACAGGTCGCACATGGCGTTGGATCCCTTGAAGTTCCCGTTACCGGAGTACCACTTGGTGGCGTTCCTGTAGCTGTTGCCAAGTTGTAAACATTACCCGCATTGATGTCTGACTGCGTCAAGGTGTGTACTCCAGTGCATGTGGTAGTATCTGATGCACCAACCCCTAGTGTAGCCAATGGTCCTCCTGTGATTACCGCATTGTTATCCGTTACTCTGACATTGGTCAAAGTTATGTTCCCTGTGTTTTTCACAACAAAGATGTAGTTAATCACGTCCCCTACATTGGTTATTCCATCTGCATTGGCATCCACATAACTGCCGTCTTTGGTAATGGTAATACTTAGTGTTTGTGTCAAAGGCGTGATCGTACAAGTTGGACAAGCTGGGTCTACCGGACAAGTCGCACATGGCGTTGGATCCGTTGAAGTTCCCGTTACCGGAGTACCACTTGGTGGTGTTCCTGTAGCTGTTGCCAAATTGTAAACATTACCCGCATTGATGTCTGACTGCGTCAAGGTGTGTACTCCCGTGAATATGGTAGTATCTGATGTACCAACCCCTAGTGTAGCCAATGGTCCTCCTGTGATTACCGCATTGTTATCCGTTACAGTGACATTGGTCAAAGTTACGTTCCCTGTGTTTTTTACAACAAAGGTGTAGTTAATCACATCTCCTACATTGGTTATTCCATCTGCATTAGCATCCACATAACTGCCGTCTTTGGTAATGGCAATACTTGGCGTTTGTGTCAAAGGCGTGATCGTACAAGTTGGACACGATGGGTCTATCGTACAAGTTGCACATGGCGTTGGATCCGTTGAAGTTCCCGTTACCGGAGTACCACTTGGTGGCGTTCCTGTAGCTGTTGCCAAGTTGTAAACATTACCGACATTGATTTCTGATTGTGTCAAGGTGTGTACTCCCGTGAATGTGGTAGTATTTGATGCACCAACCTCTAGTGTAGCCAATGGGCCTCCTGTGATTACCGCATTGTTATCCGTTACAGTGACATTGGTCAAAGTTACGTTACCTGTGTTTTTCACAACAAAGGTGTAGTTAATCACATCTCCTACATTGGTTATTCCATCTGCATTGGCATCCACATAACTGCCGTCTTTGGTAATGGCAATACTTGGTGTTTGTGCCAAAGGCGTGATCGTACAAGTTGGACAAGCTGGGTCTGTCGGACAAGTTGCACATGGCGTCGGATCTGTTGAAGTTCCCGTTACCGGAGTACCACTTGGTGGTGTTCCTGTAGCTGTTGCTAAATTGTAAACATTACCCGTATTGATGTCTGACTGCGTCAAAGTGTGTACTCCCGTGAATGTGGTAGTATCTGATGCACCAACCCCTAGTGTAGCCAATGGTCCTCCTGTGATTACCGCATTGTTATCCGTTACAGTGACATTGGTCAAAGTTACGTTCCCTGTGTTTTTTACAACAAAGGTGTAGTTAATCACATCTCCTACATTGGTTATTCCATCTGCATTGGCATCCACATAACTACCGTCTTTGGTAATGGCAATACTTGGCGTTTGTGTCAAAGGCGTGATCGTACAAGTTAGACACGATGGGTCTATCGGACAAGTTGCACATGGCGTTGGATCCGTTGAAGTTCCCGTTACCGGAGTACCACTTGGTGGCGTTCCTGTAGCTGTTGCCAAATTGTAAACATTACCGACATTGATTTCTGATTGTGTCAAGGTGTGTACTCCCGTAAATGTGGTAGTATTTGATGCACCAACAGCTAATGTAGCCAATGGCCCTCCTGTGATTACCGCATTGTTATCCGTTACTGTGACATTGGCCAAAGTTACGTTCCCTGTGTTTTTCACAACAAAGATGTAGTTAATCACGTCCCCTACATTGGTTATCCCATCTGCATTGGCATCCACATAACTGCCGTCTTTGGTAATTTCGAGAGAACAGGAATAAACAATTAAAGAAGTCGAAGAACTACAATTTGTTGTTGAATCCGTAAAAGTAAATGTTACTATTCCAGCAGATACAACAGTTACAACTCCTGTATCGGTTACTGTAGCAACTGATAAATCACTACTTACCCATGTACCTCCTGTCGTTGGAGAAAGTGCGGTAGTTGATCCTGAACATACGGATGTGGTCGTTGAGCTAACTATTGGCAATGCCTTAATTGTTATCACTGAAGTTGGCGATGATGAACAACCGTTAGCAGTACTAGTAAAGGTAAATGTTGCTGTTCCTGCAGATACACCTGTAACAACCCCTGAATTAGTTACCGTAGCAACTGTTGGATCACTACTCCCCCATGTACCTCCTGTGGTTGGAGAAAGTGTAGTAGTTGATCCCACACATATAGCTGTTACTCCTGTAATACTAACCACTGGTAAAGTTGTGTCAACGGTAACGGTTACCGCATCGGTTGCCGTACAGCCTGATGCCGTATTGGTAGCCGTTACAGTATAAGTAGTTGTTACTGTTGGGTTAGCCGTTGGGTTAGATACCGTAGCGCTTGATAATCCAGTTGAAGGACTCCAAGAGTAAGTAGTTCCAGCCACTGTTGCGGCCCCTATTGCCATACCTGTCGGGTTAACGGTACAGGTTTTGGTAAAGTCCGTTCCTGCGTTAGCAACCGGTAAAGTTGTGTCAACGGTAACAGTTACCGCATCGGTTGCCGTACAGCCTGATGCCGTATTGGTAGCCGTTACAGTATAAGTAGTTGTTACTGTCGGGTTAGCCGTTGGGTTGGATACCGTAGCGCTTGATAATCCGGTTGAAGGACTCCAAGAGTAAGTAGTTCCCGCCACTGCTGCAGCCCCTATTGCCATACCTGTCGGGTTAACGGTACAAGTTTTGGTAAAGTCAGTTCCTGCGTTAGCAACCGGTAAAGTTGTGTCAACGGTAACAGTTACCGCATCGGTTGTCGTACAGCCTGATGCCGTATTGGTAGCCGTTACAGTATAAGTAGTTGTTACTATTGGGTTAGCCGTTGGGTTAGATACCGTAGCGCTTGATAATCCGGTTGAAGGACTCCAAGAATATGTTACTCCAGCCACTGTTACATCTCCTATTGCCATACCTGTCGGGTTAACGGTACAAGTTTTGGTAAAGTCAGTTCCTGCATTGGCAACCGGTAAAGTTGTGTCAACGGTAACGGTTACCGCGTCAGTTGCCGTACAACCTGATGCCGTATTGATAGCCGTTACAGTATAAGTAGTTGTTGAAGTCGGGTTAGCTGTCGGGTTGGATACCGTAGCGCTTGATAATCCGGTTGAAGGACTCCAAGAATATGTTACTCCAGCCACTGTTGCAGATCCTATTGCCATACCTATCGGGTTAACGGTACAAGTTTTGCTAAAGTCAGTTCCTGCGTTAGCAACCGGTAAAGTTGTGTCAACGGTAACGGTTACCGCGTCAGTTGCCGTACAGCCTGATGCCGTATTGGTAGCCGTTACAGTATAAATAGTTGTTGCTGTTGGGTTAGCTGTCGGGTTAGATACCGTAGCGCTTGATAATCCGGTTGAAGGACTCCAAGAATATGTTACTCCAGCCACTGTTGCAGATCCTATTGCCATACCTGTCGGGTTAACGGTACAAGTTTTGGTAAAGTCAATTCCTGCGTTAGCAACCGGTAAAGTTGTGTCAACGGTAACGGTTACCGCATCGGTTGCCATACAACCTGATGCCGTATTGGTAGCCGTTACAATATAAGTAGTTGTTGCTGTTGGGTTAGCTGTCGGGTTGGATACCGTAGCGCTTGATAATCCGGTTGAAGGACTCCAAGAATATGTTACTCCAGCCACTGCTGTAGCCCCTATTGCCATACCTGTCGGGTTAACGGTACAGGTTTTTGTAAAGTCAGTTCCTGCGTTAGCAATCGGTAAAGTTGTGTCAACGGTAACGGTTACCGCATCAGTTGTCGTACAGCCTGATGCCGTATAGGTAGCCGTTACAGTATAAGTAGTTGTTACTGTTGGGTTAGCTGTCGGATTGGATACCGTAGCGCTTAATAATCCGGTTGACGGACTCCAAGAATATGTTACTCCAGCCACTGCTGCAGCCCCTATTGCCATACCTGTCGGGTTAACGGTACAGGTTTTTGTAAAGTCAGTTCCTGCGTTAGCAACCGGTAAAGTTGTGTCAACGGTAACGGTTACCGCATCAGTTGCCGTACAGCCTGATGCCGTATTGGTAGCCGTTACAGTATAAGTAGTTGTTACAGTCGGGTTAGCCGTTGGGTTGGATACCGTAGCGCTTGATAATCCGGTTGAAGGACTCCAAGAATATGTTACTCCAGCCACTGTTGCATCTCCTATTGCCATACCTGTCGGGTTAACGGTACAAGTTTTGGTAAAGTCAGTTCCTGCGTTAGCAACCGGTAAAGTTGTGTCAACGGTAACAGTTACCGCATCAGTTGCCATACAGCCTGATGCCGTATCGGTAGCCGTTACAGTATAAGTAGTTGTTGCTGTTGGGTTAGCTGTCGGGTTGGATACCGTAGCGCTTGATAATCCGGTTGACGGACTCCAAGAATATGTTACTCCAGCCACTGCTGCAGCCCCTATTGCCATACCTGTTGGGTTAACGGTACAGGTTTTGCTAAAGTCAGTTCCTGCATTGGCTATGGGGAAAGGATTATTTGTATCTGTAGCGGTGTTATTACTTAAATTAGTATCAATATTATTAATTGGAACTGTTATATTAACACTGTTTGTTAAATCTCCAGTATAAAACAAAGGAACATTTACAGTTACTGTGTAAGTCACCGTTCCATCTACTGGCAAAGAAACAAAATCATTAATCATACCTGTTTGAGTACCAGAAACGGCACTACTGCTTCCTGGAGATTCAACAGCGGTATAGGAAATATTTGCAAGAGGAATACCTGCTGGCATCCCGTCGAAAACAGCAGCATTTACAACCCCATAAGGACCATGATTTTCTGCAACAATAGTATAAGTTACAGTAGTCCCTGGTATATAACATGTAGCCCCATCGGTTTTTGTAACTGATAAATCTGATCCGAAAGTTATAGGTGCATTCACACAGTGAGCCCCATCATTACCAGAAGCTCCAGGTGATGCTGAAATTACAGTTTTCTCTCCAGTAGTAAGATTGTATTGATAAAAACCTGTACCATCATTATGATTCCCAAAAATATTACCTGTACTACTACCATAAATTGCTCCCATACGAAAGACTCCAGTTGTTGGAGTAACACCAATAAAAGTTACAACTCCATTAACAGGATTTATAGTTACTAACTGTCCAGTATTAGATTGAACACCATAAAGCAGACCGTCAAGAACATTATAAGCAAAATCTAAAGTTGATACCGGTAAAGAAAGAGGGATTAAAGTTGCCATTTTTGTTACAACATTAATTTTATAAAACAATTGACTACTATTAACTCTTTTTACATAAAAGTTACCATTATTATCTATTTCTCCAGAAACATAAGAAGTGAAAGGTAAACCAGTAACCGGTCCTAAAACTTGTACAAATCCTCCTTGTCCAATTTTAACCAAGTTATTCGTATCTGTTTGAAGTCCATAAATAAAATTATCAATTGGATTATACCCAATTGCATTGTACGATATGCCATGACTGTTATCTCCAAAATTAGTAATTACAAACGGGTTTGTATTAGAATCTAGATTTTTTAACGTTGCTGGCAAACTAGTTGCTCCTGAAATATCATATTGACTTAAGAACAACAGTTTATCACAAGAAAAAGGAATAAGATTAACCTTTAAATTAGCCGAGCTTGTTTGTATATTAACACATGCATTGTTTGTGTTCGTGATTACAGCTCTATAACCATATCCATTATGAGAAAATGGAACGGTTGTTAATGTTAACGTATTTGTATTAGCTCCTGAATATATCCCTCCGTTAGAAATAGCATTCCAACCAGCACCATCATTCCTATTTTCTTGCCATTGGTAAACCACGTTAGCAGAGGTATTTATAGCAGGCGGAATGGCATAATTTGGTACACCACCAGCAAATGTTGTAGTACTTGTCGCCAAGCCTGAAACAGTAAAAGTGGTATTATCACCCATATTTATAGATTGATCGGTAGGACTGGTACTTAATGTTGTCTGTGTTGCAGTTATTACAGTGGAATTCGTTCCAGTATACCCTCGTTGCCCAGTCACTTGTCCGCTTCCATCAACTACCACTGGTGAACTCCCTAAAATACCATCATTATCTGGATCAGTATGACCCGCTTCTAAAACATCTGAACAACCATCATTATCACTATCGAAATCTAAATAATCATAAATTCCATCTTTATCAGTATCTCTTGCAATACAAGTCACAAATAAACCAATAGGTCCCGCATTATTTAGCAAAGGCAATAAAGCAACATTTCCCTGGTATCGTATAGTAAGCGATGTAATATAATCATCAGAGGTTATTGACCACATAGATGAAGCCGGTGGAATATGTCCGTCTTGAACATTGGGCATAAAACTGGTGCTACTGGTTCCATTACCAACAACGTTTATTAGTTCAGGTCCAATTCCCCCAGCTCCTTGATTTATAAAAGAATGAGTTATGTTAGGGCTATTTACATTTAATGTTGACCCTACTACTCTTATTGTCCATATTTCACCATTATCAAAAAAGCCGTTCTGAACAGCTTGCTTCAAATTTAACTTCACCGGTTTGTCAAAAGTAATAGTGTACTCTAAAAATTGTGATTTATTAATTACCCCCATCCTCAAACTTCCATTACCTCCTAAAGGTTGAATATTCCATGTAGAAGTAGATAGAGGGTTATAAACACCATTAAAAGTAGTAGTTCCTAAAATTACATTAGAGATATTCTTTGAAGCATTAGTTACACCAGTCAAATTAATTGCTAGAGGAGTTCCATAACAATCATTCTCATCTGTATCTAGAATACCATCATTATCATCATCTAAATCTAATGAATTTACAACACCATCCCCATCGGTATCCACAACTTGCGCCTGAATCTGTTGCAAAGTCCCTAAAACAATAAAGGACATTATTAATAAAGCCTTAAATTTATTTTTAAAAAATTCCGTTGGAAACAAAGAATCGCTTTTACTTTTTTTAAATGGTAGTTCTTTTTTCATAATTTCAAAAAAATTGTGTTTTTATAACTAATTATTCGCCAATACGCACAATGTTTTTTTAATTTAAAAAAATGAACCTTATTAAAAAACACCTACGAGACTCCAAAAACCCTATAGTAACACCTAAAGGATTTGAAGACCTCGTAGGTCCCAAATTAAACAAGACCTAGCACCTATTTTAACTAAAAAATAGATAAAAAACATTATACTTTACCAGCATGTTAATAAACAATAGACTTGGGGAAGCTCTGTTTTACATCAAAATAGTATCAAAAATTGATAAACCAGTATTACTTATTGAATATTATGCAAACTTACCTCCTGATTTAAAATTAACTTGTGGACAATATTTTAAAAATTATAAAACTTTTTTAAATTTATTGTATGTAGTTATTTGTATCTTTTTGTAGATATAATTCTACGCAACACTTAATAACAATATTGCATATCTATATTTTACATAGCATAAAAACTAGAATTAATTCTACACTATAGCTGATAAATCTGTAGAAATAATGGTTTATTTCGATTCAGTATCATAGTTAACAAGGAACAAGGTAAATTCTAAAAAAAACATTTATCTATCTTTATCTCATGAAGATATTAAAATACACTTGTTTATTAGTATTAGCGTTTGCAACAAACACACTGCAAGCACAACAAAAAAGCTACAGTTGGTTTACGGATAGCAATGGACTACCACAGAATAGTATAAAAACCATAATTCAGGACAAGTATGGTTTTATTTGGTTGTTAACCGAAAGTGGTTTAGTACGTTATGACGGGGACGATTTTAAAATATATAATGCAGATAATATCGCTGGTATAACATCAAACAGGATGAATCATGCAAGAGGAAATAATAACAAAGACAGCATTTTTATCTACAATAATAAAAATGAAACCATACTACTTAATCATCTTAATGTACTAAAGATCATTTCTAAAGATATAATTCCTGATAAATACAAGTACTCTGATGGAATAGACTCAAAAGGTCAAAACAATATTGATTTCCAGATATTAAATAATTTGGATTTAAGTAATCAAAAATTTTATTGCGAAATAAGGTTGAGTTCAAAAAACTACTATCTTATAAACAATTCAACAATAAACTTATACAATAACAAAAAACAATTACTCTTAAAAAAAAAGCATCATTATTCGTTTAAAAATTTATTTTTAATGAATAACGATTCTCTATACATTTTAACAAAAAATAACCAGTATTATAATAGCATAGATGTATCAAAAAAAAAACATTCACTTAACCTAAACCCCACAGACAAGACTAAAGTTTATTGGAGCCCCATTTCTAAACAAAATTTTATTTCTTCTGGAAAAAACTTATATCAAGTAGAGAGAAAAGACAAAAAAATCAGTTTAAAACTTATTCTAGAGAATTTTGACTTCGATGGAAATAATATTTGTAGTATTCACTATGACAGTATTGAAGACATTATATATTTAGGTAGTTTGACAAAAGGTTTATGCATTATCAAAAAGCAACCCTTCAAAAGTAATTTATCAAGTATAAAAAATAATGATGAAGTTTATTACGCTCAAACTCCTTTTTCATCAAACAAAACATTGACTGCAAACGGCACGATTTTTAGTAAAAAAGGATTCGAAGGAAATATTGATTTAAGCATTGCTCCTAACAAGTACAATATTCTGATAGATAAAAATGGGGACATTTGGAAAAAAGACCTTCACACTTTATATCGATTTTTAAAAAGAACAAATTATAAAACTTATCTTAAAACTGATTTAAAAAACAATATAACGCAGCTTTACTTAGATAACAATGATATCATTTGGTTTAGCGTTCAAATAAATGATAATCTGAGAAGTATTTATTACGTTAAGACTGATTCTAAATCTAACTTAATTACCCCTACATTAATTGCAAACACAAAATATTCTATAACCTCTTTTCTTAAAGATGGCAAAAATTCTTTATGGTTAGGTTGCACAAAGGGGTTGCTTAAAATGAACCTAAGTAATAAGAAAATAATTAAAATAAATGGTTTAAAAAATAGTTATGTTAGGAGTTTATACAAATCCAGTAATGATAAATTATGGATTACAACTTATGAAAATGGTTTTTTCCTTTATCAAAACAATAAGGTAACTCAATTTCCTCTGGACAAAAAAAACTATTTAAAAACCTCACATTGTATCGTTGAAGATTCTCAAGATTTTTTTTGGATAAGTACAAATAAAGGATTATTTCAAGTAAACAAAAAAGCACTTTTAGAATATTCACAGGATAATACTAGACCAATATACTACCATTATTATGACAAAACCTCAGGCTTTTTATCCAATGAGTTTAATGGTGGTGGCTATCCATGCGGATTGTTTCTGAAAAATGGAGATATTTCCCTACCTACTTTAAATGGGATGCTCATTTTTAATTCGAAAGAAATAATACCTAAAACTCCTACAAATAAAATATATTTAGATGAAGTAAAAGTTGACAACAAGATTATTCCCTCATTAGACACAATTACTTTAAATCGAAATTTCAGCAGAATTACCCTCACATATGTTTCTCCTTATTTTGGAAATAATTATAATCTTAATATCGAAGCCAAATTAGATGATGAAAAAACTCAAGGGTGGATAAAATTGAATAGAGACAAAAGTATTTCATTTACAACATTGAATCCAGGAAAGTATAGACTAATAACAAGAAAACTATCTGGATTTAACTCAAAATATGATTACAAAGTAACAACATTGATTGTTCAGCCTGCATTATGGCAAACATGGTGGTTTAAATTATTTTTAATCATTGCAGTAGTGTTTCTTTTTATAAAAGGAATAAAATTAAGAACTAAATATTTAAAAAGACAAAACATATTATTAGAAGATAAAATTTCCGAAAAAACGACACAATTAAGAAATACAATCAGCGAGCTTTTGCTAACAAAAAATGAACTAAATTTAGAAGTTAGCAATCATAAAAAACTTATAGGATTCATAACTCATGACATAAAAACACCTATGAAGTACCTTACAGTAACCAGTGAAAATTTATACGAAAATTTTGATAAAAAAAACATAAATATTAAAGAAATACTAAAAAAAATATACACCTCTTCCTATCAAATATCTACCTATATAGAGAACTTATTGATCTATTCTAAAACGAGTAGTTTAAATGAAAATGCCACAGCAACTGAAGTATATAATTTTAAGGGATTCATTGATGAAAAAATCAAAATTTTCATTCCAATAGCGGCATCAAAGAAAATAAGAATAATAAATAAAACTTCTAAAGATGTTTTTATTACTATTAACAAACAATTACTAGCAATAATAATTCATAATATTTTAGATAATGCTGTTAAAAACACAAACAACGGAATCATTGACATTAAGTCTTTTGTAAAAAACAACAAGATATATATCGTTATTAACGATACTGGTGTAGGCATGAACAACAAACAATTAGAATATTACAAATCAATCAAGAATAGCTTAGATTATAACAAAAAAGACAAACAAGGATATGGATATTATATCATTTTAGAATTGTTAGCTATTCTTAACGGTAAGATAGTGATACGAAGTAAGGAAGGAGAAGGAACTTGCGTAGAACTTATTTTTGATCATACAATTTAATATCAATCTTGATAAAGATTGAATATTTGCGCCAAACCTAAAACATTAGTTATCTCAAGTTTCTCAAAAATTCTTTTTTTAAAAGTACTAATCGTTGATGACTGAATGTTCAATTTATGTGAAATTTCATGATTACCATCGCCTTTAACTAAGAGCTTTGCAACTTCCATTTCTCTGTTAGATAAAGCATCTAATGGATTTGTAGATTTCTTGTAAATAACATTATTAATAATTTTATCTCTCAAACCATCACTAACATATTTTCCTGTCGTTAATATTGATGTAATAGCAGTAATGAATTCTTCCTCACTACATAGTTTATTCAAATAACCATCAGCCCCAGAGTTGATATATCTAAGTCCATAATTTTCTTCATCATAGGCCGAGAAAATTAAAATTTTAACATTCTTTTGGATGGCTCTAATTTTTGAAATCATGTTAACACTATTTCCT
>NZ_CADCST010000102.1 GCF_902804485.1 Flavobacterium collinsii
ATTGCGGCGGGGCTCACCTCTTCCCATCCCGAACAGAGTAGTTAAGCCCGCCTGCGCAGATGGTACTGCAGTTATGTGGGAGAGTATGTCGTCGCCTTTCTTTTTAAAACCCTATCCAAATCGGATAGGGTTTTTTGTTTTATAGCGCTTTTTAAATTCTTGCGTGCTTTGCGTAATGCTTTGCAAACTTTGCGGTAAAAAACAGATCGCGGATTGTACTGATTCACTTCGTGAAAACGTGGATTAGAACGGATTTTTTTTGTTTATTTTTTATGTATTAGTTGCTAAGGGCTAGGTTGTTTCTTTGAGATTAGGTATTTGCTCTTTCAGAGCAATATTTACGCATAATACTCTTTAATATTAATAAGGGCTGAAAGCTCGAAAAGCAGAAAGCATAGTGCGAAGCGCTATGAAATAAATAGAAATAATATCATTTTTCGCCCTGAAAGGGCAGAAGCCTCAACATAAAGAGAAGGATTTATATTATTTTGAATAGTATTTCCTGGAAGAGATTGATTTTTGGTTATCGAAAACTAGTAAGAATTAGTTTTTTTGCCCTTTCAGGGCTTTTTCTTTCAGGTACTCTTTCTATCGTTGACTGCGTTAGGGATGGCAGCGGTATCCTTTTGTGATAGCTGACATTTTCTTAAATCAGTTAAAACTTCTATCACAAAAGATTTAGCGTACAGCCCGACCCGAAGGGAAACGCCATACTTATTTTTATGAACTTCGTTTTTGTTAAAATATGGGCAATTTTGGTTTTTTAAGTTGTTATAATGGAGTTGTTGTTTTTGATTGATTTATTGCTCAGATTTTAGTTTTGTGTGCAATAATGATCTTTGGTATTGTGTGGAGTAAAAAAGTGCCTGAAATCTTCTATTTTGCATGATTGTGTTTTTTGTAAAACTATATCGGTTTAAATAGTCACGTTGTAGCCTACTTTTACTTTGTCCATTATTACATGAGTGTAGAAATGCTTAACATTTGGGTTGTCCATAAGCCATTTTTTAGCAAACGATTCATAATGCTGCATGTTTTCTGCATTTACAATAATGACAAAATCATAAGTGCCGGTTACAAAATAACATTGCATCACTTCGTTGCATTTTCGCATTGAAGCCTTGAATTTTTCTAAAGCTTTTGAATTTCCGTCCTCTAGAATAATATCTACGACACAGGTAATTGTTAAGCCTATAACACTTGGTGATATAATGGAGATATCTGCTTCTATTATTTTGTTTTCTCTCAATCTGGTTAGTCTTCTTTGTACCGCCGAACCACTTAGATTTACTAAGTCTCCAAGTTCTTGCGTGGTCATTTTATTATTTTCTTGTACCAGTTGTAGCAGTTTTTTATCGTATTCGTCTAGTGGTTGCATTTTTTACCCGATTTTCTTGTAAAATTAACTTAAATCAATCATTTATCGTGTTGATTTGCAGAAATAAAGCAGCTCTATCTAAGTAGTTTTGTCTTGTGATCTTCTAGTTAAAGTAGGATGTGTCACAGAGTTTAAAAATGAATTTGAATGCTAATAAATGATACAAATGAAAAAAATACAAAGTGTTTTTTCAATCGATGAGATTGAAAAGTTTAGAAGTGAAACTGTGGGATGTCGTACTGTGAGCCATCTTAATAATGCAGGAGCGAGTCTTATGCCGGATGTGGTGACTATGACTATTTTGGAGCATATAAAATTGGAATCGGAAATTGGGGGTTATGAGGCAGCCGCATTAAAAGCAGATGAAATATTGCAATTTTACGTGCAGGCTGGAAAATTGATTAATTGTAATCCGTCGAATATTGCTTTTACTGCAAGTGCTACAGATTCCTATACGCGAGCGTTGTCTTCTATTCCGTTTTGTTCTGGTGATATTATATTGACGGATAATGATGATTTTATTTCGAATCAAATTCAGTTTATTTCATGTCAAAAACGATTTGGAATAAAAATAGTACGGATAAAAAATGCTGAAATCGGAGGAGTAGATTTGAATGATTTAGAAGAAAAGTTATTTACTCTTAAACCAAAATTACTGGCTATAACGCATATTCCTACGAATTCGGGATTGGTTCAGTCTGTTAAAAGCATAGGTGAGATATACAGTCGTTATATAAAAGAATATAGTGATAGAACCTGGTATATTCTCGATGCTTGCCAGTCTGCAGGTCAGATGAAGCTGGATGTTGAAGAATTAGAATGTGATTTTTTGAGTATAACCATCAGGAAATTTTTGAGGGGTCCTCGTGGCAGTGGCTTTCTTTATATTTCGGACAGGGCTTTAAAATTTGGACTTGAGCCATTGTTTATTGATATGAGAGGTGCTGATTGGGTTGAAAAGGATGAATATAAGCAGCAGCCCGATGCGAGACGTTTTGAAGATTGGGAGTTTGCCTATGCACTTGTTCTTGGAAGTAAAGTGGCTATTGAATATTGTTTGAATATAGGTGAGGATAGAATTTGGCAGCAGATACAAGTGTTGTCGAAATATATGAGAAATGAATTGTCAAAAAATCCTAAGGTTAGGGTTTTGGATAAAGGACCTGAGTTGGGCGCATTGGTCACTTTTACGGTTGAAGATTCACAGCCAGGATTTATCCTTGATGAACTGCTGAGAAGAAAAATTAATGTTGTTCCGAGTTTTCGAAATTTTGCAGTTATCGATTTTGATGAAAAAGGAGTGGAGTGGGCTATTAGGGTATCTCCGCATTATTACAATACTTTTGAAGAAGTTGATTTGCTTATCAAGGCTGTAGAGGAAATTGTGTAAATGCGATTTTTGAAGAAAAATTGGCGCAAAAAAAAACTCCTTAAGAAATTAAGGAGTTTCTTGGTGGGCTGTCAGGGACTGCAATCGAACACTTAATTCCAATTTTGACATTTTTTGAAAAACTAAAATAAAGCATTTTGTAAACGTCTTTGCGGTTGTGGCTGTTGTGGAGTTGTGAAACGAATATTTTGGGCTTAATGTGAATCTGTAAAAACGATAGTAATTCCGCTAAATCCCAAAATAGAAAATAACGACTGTTAGGTGCGGTACTTTTTACACCTTATCGATTGTGTCAATTAACAAAGTGATATATCGTTTTAATTCTTCAATGTCAATTGCTAAATCTCTTGTATTTCCAGTCGAATGATGATAACTTTTAGTATAATCATTAAGTTCAATAATATCATCAACAATTGTGTGTAATCGATATAGTCTCATTCCTAATGTTGATTTTCTAATAAGTTCAATTATATCTCCTAGCCAAATATTGTTTGGAATTAAATCAAAATATTTAGATTTAAAAACGCCTTCTAAAACAGGTCTTATGCATCGAATAACTTCTCTTTTATCACTTTCAGAATTCCCCCCTGATTTTAAATACTCTTTAATTATTTCAATATCCTTTTGAGTACTAGTTAAAAACTCCGAATTGATGTCGTATTTATTTAAGGAACTAGTTATTCCATCGTTTTCTATTTTGAGAGTAATTTGGTCAATAAAAGAACATTTGTCGCTAAAATCTGCAGTAAATGCTAAATCGTGTGATAGTAAAATAAACTGTACAGAAGAATTAGCAATTTTTGCTAGCTGATAAATTGTAGCATTTCTTCTCGAATAATCAAAACTAGATAATGGGTCGTCAAAAACAATTATTTTATCAGATACACCTAAAATTTCCAAACGGGCAAGAAAAAAACATAAAGCAACTGTACTTTTATCTCCTTCACTCATTGAGTATCTTGCATTCCCTATTTTTGAGTTTGGATTTGGGTTGGCAAAAACTACTTGTTCGTTGTATACTTCAAAAACTGGAAATATTCGAAATTTTTCAAAATCACTAGTGTTTTTAAGATATGAAAAATTTTTTAAACTTATGTAAGAAGTGAATTTTGATAGATATTTATTAACAAGTTCAACGTGTTCATTATAAATAGGTTCTGTGTAATTATTGAACTCATTCATTATTTCATCAAGTGCAGTTTGAACAAGCTTGATTTTTTCTTTTAATTCAGAATTTGATTTGTCTTTTGAAAGTCTTTTTAAATGTAGGTCTTTTTTACTAATTAGTGGTTTCATTTTATTCCTGAACTCTCCTCCTTTGTTTTCAAATAGTAACTTATACAAATTGGTTTTATTCTGTTTTGTTCCATAAGAACCTGCAAAAAGATAATCTTCTATATAATTAATATCAAATACTTCAATTTTTAGATTATGATTACTCCATTTTTCCTCTTCCAAAGTAACAAGATTAGCACCATTGGAAACTTTGATTTTAACTTTTGGTGGGTTATTTGTTCCAAACGTCTTCTTATAATTAATTAAATCAAGATTGTTTTTGGAAAGGGATTTTAATATTGTTGCTAGAGTAGTTTTTCCAGAACCATTTGGTGCATAGATAATATTTAACTTCTTTAACAAACCATTCCAATCTTGCGTTCCTTGAAATCTAAAATTAACAAAGTGCCCAATATTGGAAATTTCAATTATTTTTTCAATCATCTTTTTTTTGTGTATTGCACCTAACGTTCTGGTGCTACAGCAGATTTAGGATTAAATTAAGCCATTCTTAGTATTTGCCAAATTATTCAAATACAAAACCATTTTTCCATTTAGCCAATTGCCCTAATCCGTTGTAGTAGCTGTTATGCGAGGTTTTGTTTCGATTTAATATATCCTTTTTCAACAAGTTCTTTAACAGTAATCATTTTGTTTTTTTCTTTAACTTCCAAATTTAATATAAAATCAATTGGAGTTATAAATGATATTGGTTCTTCATCTTCAGCAAGTGAGTATCCACTAGAATTCACTCCAACTATGAAGCTGTTTTTAAAAACCGGACCTCCACTTGCTCCACTATCAACTTTCATATTTGTTTGATAGCAACGGTTTCTTACAACTGGTGAGCCATCTTCATGAAAATCGATTATTTTGCCTTCAGAGAATCTTCTAGTAAAAGTAAATTCTACCTCTGATTCGTTTAAATCTTCTCTTTCAGTGTTAGGAAAAGCTAAAGTGTATATTTCATCATCATTTTTTAAAGATTCAAAATCAATATTACAATATTTTGAGATATCAGCTTTAAAATTTTTATCTTCTATCCGTTTATCACCTAAAAGACCAATCATAATGTCTGCATTTGGATGTACAACTATTTGTTTTATAGGTCTGATATATGCTTGTCCACTTTCTGATTCATGAGCACTATACAATGTTTTCTCAGTTTTTTTGTCACTGTCCATAAAAACATGTTTTGCAGAAATAAAAGCTCCAACTGGATTTATAAAAAAACCAGTACCTAAGCATTTCCAAATCTTTTTTTCTGGATCAAATGTTATTAAAGGAAAAATTTCTTCTTTCATAATTTAGGTTCTAAAAATCTCGCATAAGTTATATATTCACGCTACTTTATGTCGGATATCTAACTCATTTGGGATGTATATAGGAGACAAAAGCAAGCAAAAAATTTTACAGTAGTACATAAAAACAAAATACTACGATTGCTATTTTTTAATAAACGGGAATTTATTTTTAGACGAGAAAATTAAACGGGGTAATTTGTGAAATATGACAACAAAAAAACAACGCCATTGGAATTCAATGGCGTTGTTTGTCTTTGTGTGGGCGATGAGGGGTTCGAACCCCCGACCCCCTCGGTGTAAACGAGGTGCTCTGAACCAGCTGAGCTAATCGCCCTATTTTACTAGGTCGCTATCGTTTGTGATTGCGAGTGCAAATATACGCTAGTTTTTGAGTTCTGCAAAGAAAATGGAATAAAAAATAGAACTTTTTTTTTAATAAATTATATCTGGCTGTTTATGAATTTGTTATTAAATTTATTTTTTTAAAGTTTTTTTATTCCATGAAGCTTTGTTTATCCTAAAGGCAATTCAGCAACAACAAAAGTACTTCCGCCAACATAGATAAAGTCATTTTTTGAGGCATTTTTCTTCGCTGCGGTAAAAGCATGTGCTACGGACTCATAATTTTCTCCGGATAAATCGTGTTTTTTAGCCGCGTCATTTAAAATTTCAGTGCTCAAACCTCTGGAGGAATTTGGGCTGCAGAAATAATAGCGTGCATTTTTAGGAAAAAGCGGAAGAATTGAATCGAGGTCTTTGTCGTTTACAACTCCCAAAACGATATGTAAATTTTCAAAAATTTCTTTCTGAATCTGTTTCATTACAACGGCTAACCCATGTTTGTTGTGCGCTGTATCGCAGATGATTTTTGGGTTTTCTCCCAGTTGCTGCCATCTTCCCTGTAAACCGGTATTTTTTACAACTTGTAATAAACCATTTTTTAGGTTTTCATCCGAGATCTTAAATTTGTTTTGAGTATTTAAAATGGCAATGGTTTGCTGCACTGTTTTTTTATTGTGAAACTGATAATCGCCAATTAAATCAGAGGGGAAAACTTCTGTCACTAAATCGGAAGCAAAATAAATTGGAGCTTCATTTTCTTTAGCTTTACTCATAAATACAGGCTGAGTTTCGGAGGTATATTCTCCAATGATAACAGGAACATGTGGTTTTATGATACCTGCTTTTTCGCCGGCAATTGCAGCGGGTGTATTTCCTAAAAACTGAGTATGGTCTAAATCGATGTTGGTAATAACGGATATTAAGGGGGTGATAATGTTGGTAGCATCGAGCCTTCCGCCAAGGCCGACTTCGATAATAGCAATATCTGTTTTTTCTGAGGTAAAATAATCGAAGGCCAATCCAACAGACATTTCAAAGAAGCTCATATCATTGGCTTCAAAAAAACTTTTGTGTTTGGCTACAAATTGGCAGACAAAATCTTCGGAAATTTCCTGACCGTTAATCTTTATTCGTTCTCTAAAATCTTTGAGATGTGGAGAAGTGTATAGCCCTACTTTATATCCCGCCTCCTGCAAAACCGAAGCCAACATGTGCGAGGTTGATCCTTTACCATTGGTTCCGGCAACGTGAATGCATTTTAACTGGTCTTGAGGATTGTCAAGATGTGCCGCCAGTAACTTAATATTGGTCAGATCTTCTTTGTATGCCGAAGCGCCCTGAAGTTGATACATTGGGAGTTGATTAAACATCCAGTTTGTGGTTTCCTGATAGTTCATTTAATTGAGATAAAATAGTTGTGTATTGAAATAATTTTCGTTTTTTTTAGTTTTATAAGAGAGCGAAAATTATCTTTATTGCAAATTTCAAATATTTTTTAGAATTAATTATTAAAAACAAGAATTAATATATGTTTAGTTTCATTCAATTACAAACAGATACCATTGCAAACGCATCTAACGTAGTTATCGAAAAAATCGCACCCAATACCGAAATCTCTGTTTTAGGATTTATCTTAAAAGGAGGTTTTTTTCTGATTCCAATTGCCATTTTATTGTTTTATACTTTTTATGTAATTATAGAACGCTACTTATACATTAGCAAAGCTTCTAAAATTGATAGTCGATTGATGCAAGATGTTGGTGATAAACTAAACGCCGGTAATATAGAATTGGCCAGAACTATTGTTGAGAGAAGTAATACTGCGGCCGGAAATATTTTGAAAGAAGGTGTTTTGGTTATTGGAAGACCAATTGCTGAAATTGAATCCAATATGGACCGTGCTGCCGATATTGAAATTGGTGAAATGGAAAGACGTTTGGGACATCTGGGGCTTATTGCCGGGATCGCTCCAACACTTGGTTTTATTGGAACTATTTCAGGAGTAATTAAAATTTTCTATAGTATTTCTGTTACTGAAAATATTAGTATCGGAAATATTTCGGGAGGTTTATATGAGAAAATGATTAGTTCGGGTTCGGGATTAATTGTGGGAATTATTGCGTATAGTGCCTACCATTTACTGAACGGAAAAATTGATGATTTCGCTTTAAAAATTCAAAAACAAATATTAGAATTTGTCAATATAATTCAAAGAGCATAAGATATGTCAATTAAGAGAAAAAGAAGATTTCATGCCGAGGTGGCAACTTCATCATTAAGTGATATTATGTTTTTCCTGCTGTTGTTTTTTCTTATTATTTCAACGCTTGCAAATCCTAATGTTATTAAAATGACATTGCCGAAAGCGAAAGCAAATGAAAAAACAAATAAACAGTTGATTAGTTTGTCTGTTACCGAAGATAAAAAATTCTACATAGACAAAGTTCCGGTTGAATTTGATGCTTTGGAAACAACTTTAATGTCAAAAATAGGAGCAGACAAACAGCAAACCGTTGTAGTTCGAATTCCATTTAATCTTCAGGTTCAAGATTTAGTTGATGTATTGCAGATCGGAGTGAAGAACAATTTGAAGTTTGTAATTGCTACGAGTCCAAAGTAAGATTATCCTTTAGGGCGTGACCACAATAAAAAAATGGGCTATTCGACATGACGTTGATTTGCCCATTTTTTTATTGAGGTCGGGCTATCCGCGCTACTTCGGTAGCTTGCTTCTATCCCTCACGCGGAAAAAAGAGAATAAAGAATAAAGAATAAAGAATAAAGAATAAAGAGTAAAGAATAAAGAGTAAAGAATAAAGAGTAAAGAATAAAGAGTAAAGAATAAAGAGTAAAGAATAAAGAGTAAAGTAGAAAAGGATAGGTTAAAGAAAAAGTAGTCATTGATTATGTCCTTTCGAGAAACAAAGTAATCTCGCTAATATAGGGAGAATAACATAATCTTGTCATTTCCATCGAAGAGAGAAATTACAATCAGTCATCAACAAAGATTGACTTTTGCTTGTGGAATTTCTAGTGCGATTTCTGTCGTCGCTCGAAATTGACAAACCAGATAAAACATATAAAAGGCTTTCTGAATAATCAGAAAGCCTTTTATAATTCGTGTAAATCTGTGTAATTCGTGTTCTAATTCAAACTAAAATTGTAAATAATTTTTCCGGTTTGTTTTGCGGGTGCGTCGCTGTCAGCATCCCATTTTGTATTCATTGCTGCAATCTTGGCTTGATCTAATAAGCATCTTGCTGTATTGGTTGTTCCTTTAATTCCCGGAGTCGCACTGATTGTTTTTCCGTTTTGATCCACTGTGATTTCAACAACAACTTTTCCTTCTTCATTACAAGTATATTTTGGTGCAGGTTTAGACAATGCTTTTCGGGTTCCTAAAGAATATCCTGATCCGCCGCCAGAGCCTCCGCCGCTTCCGGGGCCATAACCGCTTCCTGTACCAATTCCATTTCCGGTTCCGTTACCACCGCCGGTTCCTCCTCCGGAGCCACCTGTACCATAGTATCCGTTAGAACTTAGGCTTCCGTTTGCTTTTCCTTTGTTTCCTGCTGCTTTATCATCACCATCACCACCTTTGTTTGATCCTTTTAAAATACTGGACAAAGCATCGTTGGTAGAATTAGAAACTTTTGGTTTTTCAGGAATCGGTTTTGTTTCAGGTTTTACAACGGGTGTTGGTTTTTTAGACTTTTCTTTGGTTGGAATTACGACACTTTCGTCAGTTGTTGTATTTTCCTGAGTTAGAATTGCTTCGTCAGGTGTTGCTTTTGCCGGAGTTTGTTTTGCTTCGTTTTTTACATTTAAAACTTCACTTTTATAATTTGCTCCCGAACCTAAATCGCTGTCTCCAAAGTTTACAGTAACACCACCACCGCCTCCGCCACTAGCAAGTGCGACATTGTTTTCGGGATTGTAAGGAGGCCAAAAACGTATAAAAAATAAAAGCAAGAGTAAAAAGGCATAAATGGCCGTTGATATTAGTAAAGATTTCTTTTTATCTGAAGAATCCGTAAAAGTCATTTTGATTCCGGGTTTTGTAATTGTATTAAATAAAAACGTTTAAAAGTACTAAAAATTGTTTACAATGAAAGTGTGGTATAGAATTTAACCGCAAGGTTTGCCAAGGTTTACGCAAAGTTTGCAAAGCTGTTTTTTAATCTCGCAATGTCGCAAAGCTGCAGAGTTTAAAAGAAAAATTTAAAAAAGTAGAACTTTGCGACTTCGTGAGGAATAAATTAGTGTACTTTGTGTAAAGCCGTAGTGGTTGAACAAAAAAAAACGAGCCAAATTATTTGGCTCGTTTAGAATAAAAGTATAGAGAAATTATACTAATTGTTTCAATGCAATTTCAAAAGCAGTTGCACTGATATTTGTTTTTGCTGAATTTAAAGTGTGGGCTTTAACAATTGCATTTTTTATGATTTCTGAAGTATCATTAAAAATATCCTCATCTGTCATTTGAACTTTTTTCTCCATGAAATAAGCAAAAACTCTTGCCATTCCACAGTTTGAAATGAAATCAGGAATCAAACTTACTTTACGATCAACTTCTTCCATAATAGAACCGAAGAAAATTTCTTTGTCGGCAAAAGGAACGTTGGCTCCACATGAGATAACTTCTAATCCATTAGCGATTAAGCTGTCGATTTGGGCTTGTGTTACCAATCTTGAAGCTGCGCAAGGGGTGAAAATTTCGGCACCGATCGTCCAGATTTTGGTGTTGATTTCTTCAAATGGAATCATATTGTCGGCAACCAATTTGTTTCCGTCTTTATTTAAAAATAAAGTTCTAATTTCTTCAAATGAAAACCCTTCTTCTTTTATTAGCCCTCCGTCACGGTCAATAATTCCGATTACTTTTGCGCCCATTTCAGCCAGATAGAAAGCGGCAGCCGAACCTACATTTCCAAATCCCTGTACAATTGCCTTTTTACCTTTGATGTCTCCACCGTAAGTGGCATAGAAATGACGAGCTGCTTCGGCAACACCATAACCGGTAATCATGTCGGCAACCGTATATTTTCGGGTTACATCAGGAGAGAACTTTGGGTTTTCGATTACTTTGATAACACCCTGACGCAATTGTCCGATTCTATTAATTTTATCCGCTTCGGTTGGTTTGAAATGTCCGTTGAAAACACCTTCTTGCGGGTGCCATACACCACATTCTTCGGTCATTGGAATTACTTCGTGAATTTCGTCTACATTTAAATCTCCACCAGTTCCGTAGTAACTTTTTAATAAAGGAGAAACTGCTTTGTACCAACGTTGTAAAACGCCTTTTTTACGTGGATCATTCGGGTCAAAGTTTATTCCGGATTTAGCACCTCCAATTGCAGGTCCGGAAACTGAAAATTTAACCTCCATGGTTTTGGCCAATGATAAAACTTCATTCATATCTAAGCCTTTTCTCATTCTTGTTCCTCCACCAGCAGCTCCACCGCGTAGTGAATTGATAACAGTCCATCCTTCGGCTTCTGTTTCGGAATCTTTCCAGTTAAAAACAATTTCAGGTGCTTTATTTTCAAATTGCTGTAATAAATCTTTCATTTTGTTGAGATATGTTTAGTTTGCGTAAAAGTATAAAATAGAATAATGCGAATAATGTATCTCCTATCAAATTTTATCAAACAAAAAAAAGAAGGCCGAAAACAATGCGTTTCCGGCCTTAGAATTTTACAAATTTCACAAATTATATTCCTAACAAGTGTTTTTTAAGTGTTTCGTCAACTGGTTTATCTGAAAGCCAGATTCCGAATAATGCTTTTTTGAAATCAAATCCAGGGATTTTTCCTTTCAAAACTTCATTTTTGTACACATTGACTGTTTGGTCAAGTGGGTTGTAAGCGAGAACAAATACATCCTTTTCTGTAATCATATCACTTAGGAAAGTTTTAAATTCCTCTATTCGAGGTCGCAATTCAGCAAGATTGCTTCCTGTAGATTTTTCGAAACCTGCATTCATAGCTTTAGTCAATTTGCTTGAAGAAACCATTGAAGAAGTAATTTCAATCCGGATTGCCATTTCGGTATCACTGTCAATAATAAATTGTGGATCCTGGCTTAGCTGCGATAAATATAAGGCTTGAACATAAACTTCCAACCACATTTTTGATCTGCCTCCAGCACCGTTAAGTTGTAAACTTTTGCCTTGAAATTCAATTTTTCTGGGAACAGTAACGCCATTCACATCAAGCTGAGTCTGGGCTGAAACGGTTGAGAATTGTATACTAAAAAGGAATGTAAGTAGAAGTAAACTTTTTTTCATGTTTTATGGAAATTATAATTATTGAGCAAAAATAATGTTAATTTATCAATTTTATAGCGTTCTTAAATATGTTTTTTTTGACTCAATTTTGCTTTTTTTGTTTGTATAGGATTAGTAATCAAATTAGTAAGAGTTGTTTTACGGGAAGCCGTATATTTTAAGAGTTGTTTAATCTTTTGAACAACTAAACTTTACTAAAATTTTAGCAATCGTACTTTTTTGATCCTGTATTTTATTCTTGTTTTTTAGAGTAATGATTGCAAATTTGATGCATGTTACGCTAAATTTTTAAGATTATAACGAAAACGTTATCGTAATTATTGCCGATCTAGTAAATTTATATGCGCGCATTGTTAAACTCACTTTTAAAATTTATCTTTGGGAGCCTTTTTACAAAAAAGGCAATTCAAAAAAACAAAACAAAAATAACCGTCATCTTAATTTCGATATTTTAAATCGGGTTAAGCTGAGAAAAATAAAACAGGATAATTATGGATTTTAATCTTACCGAAGAACATTTAATGATTCAACAAGCTGCAAGAGATTTTGCTCAAAACGAATTGCTGCCAGGTGTTATTGAACGTGACGAAAAACAAATTTTTCCAACAGAACAAATTAAAAAAATGGGGCAACTAGGATTCATGGGAATGATGGTTGATCCTAAATATGGCGGAAGTGGATTGGATGCAATTTCTTATGTACTTGCTATGGAAGAAATCTCGAAAGTAGACGCATCAGCTTCTGTAGTTATGTCTGTAAATAACTCGCTAGTTTGTTGGGGACTGCAAGAATTTGGGACCGAAGAACAAAAACAAAAATATTTACCAGGTTTAGCATCAGGAGAAATTCACGGAGCATTTTGCTTAAGTGAGCCTGAAGCTGGTAGTGATGCTACTTCGCAAAAAACTACTGCGATTGATATGGGAGATCATTATTTGGTAAACGGAACAAAAAACTGGATTACAAACGGAAACACAGCATCAGTTTATTTGGTGATTGCGCAAACAGATTCGGAGAAAAGGCATAAAGGAATTAATGCTTTGATTATGACTAAAGATATGCCGGGCTTCTCTATTGGACCAAAAGAACAAAAAATGGGAATCCGTGGTTCTGATACACACTCTTTGATGTTTAGTGATGTAAAAGTTCCTAAAGAAAATAGAATTGGTGAAGACGGTTTCGGATTTAAATTTGCAATGAAAACACTTGCAGGTGGTCGTATCGGAATTGCTTCTCAGGCTTTAGGAATTGCGTCAGGAGCTTATGAACTGGCTTTGAAATATTCTAAAGAACGTAAGGCTTTTGGTACTGAAATTTGCAACCACCAGGCTATTGCTTTTAAACTAGCAGATATGGCAGTTAATATTGAAGCAGCGCGTCATTTGTGTATGAAGGCAGCTTGGGATAAAGACCAACATAAAAATTACGATGTAAGTGGTGCAATGGCAAAATTATTTGCTTCACAAGTGGCGATGGATACAGCTGTTGAGGCGGTTCAGATTCATGGAGGTAATGGTTATGTAAAAGAGTACCATGTAGAGCGTTTCATGCGTGATGCAAAAATAACCCAAATTTACGAAGGAACTTCAGAGATTCAGAAAATTGTAATTTCGAGAGCTGTTATTGCAGGATAAATTTCTTAGAAGAATAGATAATTAAAACCCTTTCAGACTACTCAATGTCTGAAGGGGTTTTTGTTTGGATTTTAATTTCGTTATATTTACAGAAATAAACTTTTTATGTACGAAGATTTAAAATACTGGTATTTACGAGACCATAAATTGTTTAGAACTTTGAGTTACTCACAGATTAAACAATTGTGCATTATCACAGGTTTTAAAAAAGCGTCAAAAGGAGAAATCATTTACTTCTCTACTTCAGATTTGCCGCGTATCTTTTTGCTTAAAAAAGGAAATATTAAAATTGTATCTATCGATGAAGAAGGTAACGAAACCATAAAAGATATCATTCAGAAGGGAGATTTGTTTGGAGAACTGACTTTGGAAACAGATGCTAAGAATGAAGAATATGCAAAAGTGCTTTCAGACGATGTTGCTATTTGTAGTTTTCTAATGTCGGATTTTGAAGATTTATTGTTAAGAAATCCAACTCTGGCACTTTCATATACCAAATTTGTTGGTTTGAAAATGAAACGTATCAAAAACAGCTACGCTAATTTAATTTCTAAAGATGCAAAAACCAGATTGTATCAGTTTCTTAAAGACTGGGCAGAAAAGGAAGGAACTGCAGATGGAAATTCTGTAACGATTGAAAATTACTTAACACAAAATGATATTGCCCAAATCATTTGTACTTCCAGACAAACCGCGACCCAGTTGTTAAACGAAATGGAAACGAATGAACTGATACATTACAATAGAAAAGAAATTATTATTGTGGATATTACCAAAATTTAGTTATTTTTGGCTAAGTGTAAATTAGCCGACATTTACCTTTTTCATACTACCGTAATTTTACATTATCAAATTAAGATGTAAAGTTAAAAATTATGAAAAAATTATTTTTTATTGCTTTAGTAGCCTTAAGCACTGTGGCTGCTGCACAAAATTCGCTTCCCCAAATAGCGACCGATATTACTCCTTTATTAATAGGAGAGAAAATTCCAAATACCACATTAAAATCAGCTGAAAATGCAACGGTAAAAATCTCTGATTTGCTTGAAAAGAAAAAAGCGGTTTTAGTTTTCTATCGCGGCGGCTGGTGTCCTTATTGCAATATGCATCTTCAGGCGTTAGCTGAAGCAGAGAAACAAATTCTGGATCTTGGATACCAGATTATTGCAATAAGTCCTGATGCCCCGGAGAATTTAAAAATCACGGAAGAAAAAGATAAAGTAAAATATACTTTGCTTTCTGACTCAGAAGGTGAATTTGCGAAAGCAGTTGGAATTACTTATGCGGCTCCTGAAAACTATAAATCAGTAATTAACGTACATTCTAAAGGAGTCAATACAAGTTTTTTACCGGTTCCTTCTGTCTTTGTTATAAACCAAAATAGTGAGATTGCATTCGAATATATTGCTCCTGACTTTAAGCATCGTATTTCGACCGAATTGCTAGTTTCAGTATTAAAAAATTTAAAATAAAAACAAGATGAAAAAGCTGTTGTTTTTTGTATTGATTTTGGTTTCGGGTATTTCATTTGCTCAGAATGATGCGAAAAGAATAAGTCAGTACAATTTGGAAAATAAAGTAGCCATTCAGAGCTACGATCCTGTCGCCTATTTTAGTCCAGGGAAAGCGATTAAAGGGAAGAATGAATTATCAGCTTCTTATCAGGGGGTGATTTATAAATTTTCTTCCAACGAAAATAAACAGGAATTTTTAAAAAATCCATCAAAGTATGAACCGCAGTATGGAGGCTGGTGTGCTTATGCTCTGGGAAGTTCAGGAGAAAAAGTCGAAATAAATCCTGAAACGTTTAAAATTATTGACGGTAAACTCTATTTGTTTTACAATGCCTTCTTTAATAATACCTTGAAAAGCTGGAATAAAAATCAGACCAATTTGAAGGCACAAGCGGATAATAACTGGAAAAAAATAAACAAGTAATAATAATGATGATAAAATCAGAAAGAATAGTCTGGATTTTAAGGATTGTCGCAGCTGGAATTTTGTTGCAGACCTTGTTTTTTAAATTCAGCGGAGCAAAAGAAAGTATTTATATTTTCTCAACTTTAGGAATCGAGCCTTATGGAAGAATTGGCTCGGGAATAGTCGAATTGATTGTTGCCATTTTAATTTTAATTCCAAAAACAACATGGGTTGGTGCTTTGGGCGGATGTGGAGTGATGACCGGAGCTATTTTCTCTCACTTATTTGTTTTGGGAATTGTCGTTCAGAATGATGGTGGTTTTCTCTTCTTTTTGGCCACTATTACTTTACTATGTTGTCTAGGGTTACTTTATTTCAATAAAAATAAATTGTTTAATCTTCTAAATTTAAAATAGCCATGTTACTAAAATCAATACGTCACAATTTAGATGAACTCAATAATTTGTTGGGTCAATTATCTGATACGGATTATACAAAATCTTGTCCAGCTTTAAACAATTCAACAATTGGTGAGCATATGCGACACATACTTGAGATGTTTAAATGTATGGAAAATGGTTACGATTCAGGGATTATCAATTATGATAACCGGGAACGAAATATGCGAATTCAAACCGAAACCGAGTATGCGAAAGAACTTATAGCGGAAATAAAAGCAGAACTGAAAAGCGAGAACAAAATTATGTATTTAGAACAGGTGATTGATGGGCTTTCACTTAGAATTCAGAGTAATTATTACAGAGAACTGTTATATAATTTGGAGCATTGCATTCATCATCAGGCTTTGATAAAAGTTGCAGTTTTGCCGTTTAAGAATATTTTGGTCGATGAGAATTTTGGTGTAGCTCGTTCCACTATAGAATATCGTAAACAATGTGTACAGTAAGTTTTGTCAATAATAACGGAGTTGTAATTATTACTTCAAATCGGGATGAAAAAGTAATTCGTCCCGAAGCCATCGCGCCAAAAAATTATTGTCAGAATGGGAAAACCATTATGTATCCAAAAGATCCAAAAGCAGGAGGGACTTGGTTTGCAGTGGATAAAAACGGAAGTATAATGGTACTTTTGAATGGGGGAATAGAGAAACACCGCTCTCTGTTTCCGTATCGAAAAAGCAGGGGACTGGTTGCTTTGGATATTATTTCCAGTACATCGCCTAAGGACTTTTGGAATGAAATTAATCTGGAAGATATCGAGCCCTTTACGTTGGTTTTGTATCAGGGTGGGGCATTGTATGAATTGATTTGGGATGGCCTTGTCAAAATAAAGACAGCGTTAGAATCTTCTAAAAACCACATCTGGTCATCAGTTACTCTGTATCCTGAAGAAATTAGAAAGAGACGCTCCAACTGGTTTTTTGATTTTTTGAAAGACAAAGAGGAAATCTCTGCAGCGGATATGTTAGATTTTCATCGAAACACCCAAAATGATGATTCTGAAAACGGTTTGATCATTAACCGAGAAAATGTTCTGAAAACGCTGAGCGTAACTCAGGTTGTAATTAAGCAGAACAAAGGAGCTATGAGATATTATGATTTAATTAGAGCAGAAGACTTTTCGACTTCTTTTATAAGTATTTAAACCAGTAAAGATGAAATTACTTTTTCATAGAATAAGCAATTGGGAGTATTGGCCTTTTAAGGTGCTTTACGTTCCTATCTATTTTCTTTGGGCCTACTATGCTGTCAAAGCGAGATCGGTATTTTTCTTTAATGCGTCCAATCCGAAGATAAAAAACGGCGGATTTATAATGGAGAGCAAAAAACAAATATATGATTTGCTTCCTAAAGAATGTTATCCAAATACTATTTTGATTCGGGAGTGTACAGGTTTAGAAAAGATTGTCGAAAAGATAATAGAAAGCAGCATGTATTTTCCTTTAATAGCTAAACCTGATATTGGTTTACGTGGTTCCGGTGTGAAAAAAATCAGAAATGTATTGGAGTTGAGTGAATATGCCAGAAAAGCAAATTTTGATTTTTTATTGCAGGATCTCATTCCATTTAAAAATGAAGTCGGGATTTTTTATGTACGTCATCCGCATCAAAAAGAGGGGATAATTACTGGAATCGTTTCGAAAGAATTTTTAATTGTTACCGGTGACGGTGTTTCGACTATCGAAGATTTGATTTGTAAAACACCAAGATTTCAATTGCAGCTCGAAGTTTTAAAGGAGGAATATGGTAATCAATTGCAGAAGATTTTACCACAGGGTGAAAGTATAAATTTAGTGCCTTTTGGGAATCACGCGCGAGGAGCAAAATTCCTGGACGGAAGCGATTGGATTACACCACAACTGACAGCGACGATTGATGAAATTGCTAAGAAGGTTCCCGAGTTTTACTTCGGACGCTTTGATATCATGTACAATACTTTTGAAGAACTAGAGCGCGGAGAGCAATTTCAGGTCGTAGAACTAAATGGAGCGGCAAGTGAACCCACACACATTTACGATCCCAAACACTCGGTATGGTTTGCCTGGAAAGAACTGGCGAGACACATTACGTATATGTACGAAATCAGTGCTGAAAATCATAAAAAAGGAGTTCCGTATCTCGATTATAAAGTGGGCATTCGGGAATATAAATTGCATTTGGCGCAAAACAGTAAGATTGTAAATTTTTAGAAATGAAAAGAATAAAAAATATCTCAGTAGGATTTTTGGTGAGTTTCATCGGATCGATTCCATTGGGGTATTTGAATTTAGTAGGTTTGGAGATTTACTCAAAATCGGGGCTCATTAACCTGGTCCTTTTTTTGTTCGGGGTCATTTTTGTTGAAACTTTTGTGATTTATTTCACTCTAATTTTTGCCAGACAACTGATTCGCAATAAAAAATTGATGAAGATGATTGATTTTTTTGCGGTTGGATTTATGTTTGTTCTCGCTTTTCTTTTCTATTGCGGTTTTAATAATCAGACAGCAAAATCTAATGATGCTTTACAGGAGTATTTAATGTACTCGCCATTTGTGATTGGAGTTGTTTTAAATTGCTTTAATTTTTTACAGCTGCCTTTCTGGACCAGTTGGAACCTATATTTGCTTAACGGAGAGTATATTACAATAGAAAGAAAGTTAAAATATTATTATATTGCAGGAACTTTGATTGGTATTTTTTTTGGGATGTTGAGCCTGATTATAATTTTACAGGCTTTTTTTGCAAAAAACAATCCATTGTCAAAGTATGTAATGCCTGTATTTATTCCGGTTTTTTTCATTGTGTTGGGAAGTGTTCAGGTGTTTAAAGTGTATAAAAAATATTTTAAATCAACTGTTTTAGAAGTTTAATTGCTAAAGCACATTTAAATCCTCATTTATGAAAAAACGTTACTTTCTGCTGCTTCCGTTTGTTTTTTTAGCCTGTAAATCGAATCCTTCCGTAGCTACAGTTTCTCCGGCAACTGATTCAAAACCTATTGAAGTTACTTATAAAGTCAAGGAATCTGAGGTGTCTGATTTCCTGAAAAAGCTGTCTTCAGATGAGATGGAAGGCCGTGAAACCGGAACAAAAGGAATCGAGAAAGCGGCCGTTTTTTTAGAAGACTTCTTCAAACAAAACAAAGTGAAACCTTATTTTGTTTCCTACAGAGATACCCTCACCAATTTTAAAACACCGGCCTATAATATTGTTGGAGTTATAGAAGGAACAGATCCGGTGCTGAAAAAAGAATTCGTGGTATTAAGTGCACATTACGATCATATCGGACTGGAGAAAAAACAACAGCCGGATGTCGTTTTTAATGGTGCTAATGATGATGCGTCGGGAGTAACGGCAGTTTCGGAGCTGGCAAAGTATTTTAGCGAAACAAAATCGAACAAACGCAGTATTCTTTTTGTGTTTTTTGCAGGAGAAGAAAAAGGATTATTAGGGTCTAAAAGTTTGGTGCAAAAACTTAAAAAGCAAAATTTTAACTTGTACATACAATTGAATATCGAAATGATTGGTGTGCCAATGAAACGTGATTATCTGGCTTATATTACCGGTTTTGATAAAAGTAATATGGCCCAAAAAATAAACGAGTATACCGGTAAAAAAACAATCGGGTTCTTGCCTAAAGAAGCCGAATATAAATTGTTTTATAGATCGGATAACTTTTCTTTTTATGAGGCATTTAAAAAACCATGTCAGTCCATAAGTACTTTTGATTTTGAAAATTTCGACTTTTATCACCATGTTTCAGATGAATTTAAGGTAATGGATATTCCGCATATGACCTCTTTTATTCAGGAATTTTTGCCGGCCGTAACTAAAATTACGATTACACCAACGGAAGAAATTACAATGAATAATTAATCTGTCATTTTATTCGATTTGCTTATTTTTGCTTTATGAAAAATATTATTGTTACCGGAACCAGTCGTGGAATTGGTTACGAATTAGCATTGCAGTTTGCCAATGCAGGTCATCAGGTTCTGGCAATTTCCAGAAAAGTACCGACTACACTTTTAGAACATCAAAATATTAGCTGTTTGTCTGTTGATCTGGCAGATGAAGCGGCTTTGGCGGAAGTAGATCAGTTTCTTTCTTCCTCCTGGAAAAGGGTGGATGCAGTGGTACATAATGCCGGTGCGTTGTTGTTAAAACCTTTTGCCGAAACCACTCAGGCTGATTTTGAAAGTATTTATAAAGTGAATGTTTTTGCTGTTGCTAACTTAACGCGTATTTGTCTTCCTTATCTTCAAAATGGTAGCCATGTGGTAACCATTAGTTCTATTGGAGGGGTAAGAGGAAGTCTGAAATTCGCAGGTCTGGCAGCTTATAGTTCCAGTAAAGGAGCTGTAATTACTTTGACTGAATTATTGGCGGAAGAATACAAAGAAAGAGGGATTTCATTTAATGTGCTGGCTCTGGGTTCTGTTCAGACAGAAATGTTAAACGAAGCTTTCCCGGGTTATCAGGCGCCAATTTCTGCCGAAGGAATGGCAACCTACATCAATGATTTTACACTCAACGGAAATAAATATTTCAACGGAAAGGTGCTGGAAGTTTCATCTACTAATCCGTAGTTAATTATGAATTATGAATTTTGAGTTATGAGTGAAAGTATTATTAAAATTAAAAGTTTTGAATTAGCTGTTAAAGGAGTTAATTTTTATAAATATTTAATTTCTGAAAAGAAAGAATTTATAATGAGTAAACAATTTTTACGTTCTGTTACTTCAGTAGGAGCAAATGTTCGTGAAGCTATTAATGCACAAAGTAAAGCTGACTTCATACATAAATTATCAATTTCTCAAAAAGAGTGCGACGAGTCCCTGTATTGGTTAGAGCTTTTACGGGCAACTGATTATGTTTCTATTACAGAGTTTGAATCCATGCATAATCCATGTACAGAAGTGCTGAAAATTATCAAAAGCATCCTAATTACATCAAAAAAGAACTTGAATGGGAATTAATAACTCATACTTTATAATTCATAATTATTTTGAGCGAAACTTTAGCTAAATACATACCGGAGCATGCCGTAAAGCCTGTTTTTGATTTGATTGTTGCCAATCAGGTTCATCTGAAAATTGTCAATGAGCGTCAGACGCGTCATGGTGATTACAGAAGAGGGCCAAGCGGTAAGCATGAAATTACGGTAAATGCGAGTTTGAATAAATATCGCTTTTTGATTACGCTCATTCATGAGATTTCGCATTTGGTTGCCTTTGAGAAGTTTGGAAGAAATATAAAACCGCATGGGAATGAATGGAAGTTTACTTTTCAAAGGATGATGGTTCCTTTTATTCGTCCCGAAATTTTCCCGGGTTCATTATTGCCTTTGTTGGCAAGGCATTTTAAGAATCCTTCGGCTAGCAGTGATACCGATACCACTTTATCTTTGGCCTTAAAACAATACGATGCCGCCAACGATAAGAGCTATATTTTTGAAATTCCCTACGGAAGTGTATTCAGGATTAAAAACGGTAAAGTATTCAAGAAATTGGCCGTCAGAACCAAGCGTTTTGAATGTATTGAAATTAGCTCGGGAAAAACATATTTATTTAATCCAAATGCTGAAGTGGAGCTAATGCATTAAGAAGGAAATTCCAAATTTCAAATTCCAAACTCCAATTTCTCTGGAAAACTCAATAAAAAAATTCCAAATTCCAACTGCATCAGTATTGGAATTTGGAATTTCTTTTTTTTGGAATTTTTAAGCCTTATTCTTTCAAATAAGCCTCTCTTACTTTTTTAAACAGATTTGAAGAGTAAACGAATTTTACAATCGCTTCGTTATCGGTTCTAAAAATTTCTTCTTTAGTTCCTTGCCAGGCCTTAATACCTTTTTTCAGGAATACGATATTCTCACCAATTTCCATTACTGAGTTCATATCGTGGGTGTTGATCACCGTTGTAATATTATATTCTTCTGTGATTTCTTTGATTAGATTGTCGATCAAAGTAGAAGTATTTGGATCTAAACCTGAGTTTGGTTCATCACAAAATAAGTACTTTGGATTGTTCACAATCGCGCGTGCAATTGCAACACGTTTTTGCATTCCTCCCGAAATTTCAGAAGGTAATTTTTTATGTGCATCAACTAAGTTTACTCTTTCCAGAACAAAATCAACACGTTCTTTGATTTTTGCCTTATTGTCGTTGGTAAACATTTTTAAGGGGAATGCCACATTTTCTTCAACGGTCATTGAATCAAACAAAGCACTTCCTTGAAAAACCATGCCTATTTCAGTTCTTAACTCTCTTTTTTCATCGGGATCCAGTTCTGAATAAACGCGGCCATCAAATTCAATAGTTCCATTATCGGGAGTATGAATTCCTAACAGACTTTTTAATAAAACTGTTTTTCCGGATCCACTCTGTCCAATAATCAGGTTAGTTTTTCCAGTTTCAAAAACTGTCGAAACACCTTTCAGAACTTTGCTGTCGCCAAATGATTTTTCTAAATTTTTTACTTCTATCATGATCCTAGTAACAATTGTGTTAGTATATAATTAAAAAGAATGATTGAAACCGAAGTCCAAACAAACGATACTGTACTGGCTTTACCTACCTCAAGGGCACCACCTTTCATATAATAACCGTGAAAAGAAGGTATGGTAGCCAACAGCATGGCAAATATTAAAGTTTTAATAAAAGCATAAGTGATGTGAAAAGGAATGAATTCCATTTGAGCACCAATAATGAAGTCATTACTTGTGGTAAAGCCTCCGTAAACACCAGCAAGCCATCCTCCAAAAATTCCTAAAAACATACTGATTCCGATTACAAAAGGATACAATAGTAAAGCAATAATTTTAGGAAAAACCAGGTAGTTAAGAGAGTTTACACCCATAACTTCCAACGCATCGATTTGTTCTGTAACACGCATAGTACCGATACTTGAGGTGATAAAGGAACCCATTTTTCCGGCCATAATTACCGAAATAAAAGTAGGAGCGAACTCTAAAATCACGGACTGACGTGTAGCAAAACCAATTAAATATTTTGGGATTAACGGATTAGTTAAGTTTAAAGCGGTTTGAATCGCAACAACACCTCCAACAAAGAAAGAGATAAAACAAACAATACCTAAAGAGTCTATAATTAAATCATCAATTTCTTTGAAAATTAATTGTCGCATAACAGGCCATTTGGTCTGTTTATTGAAAATCTCTTTCAGCATTAAAAAATATCTCCCGATTTGGGATAAGTAACGAATTAGCATCATAGTTTTACAAATATTGGCTAAGGTAAAAAGAAGTTATGAGTTTTGGGGTATGAGTTAAGTCTTTTCGGTTGTTTTCCGGATCAAATTAACTTTTCTTTCATTTTTTGAAAGCGATAATTCCTAATAAATTTAGCTTGTTCAGGGGTAACCAGTAGTGGCGTTTTGGCTCTTTTTGCTTTCCAGAATCCTTGGATATAATCAAAAAAAAGGAGCGGTTTTTTCTTCATCATGGCCAATTTGGCCGATGCGATTGCCGTAATCCAGAAGCCGTATCCTAAAGTAAAAAAAGCTTCACCTTGCTTGTATCGGGCTGTTTTGTTATAATTTGCACCTGTTGGTTTAAGATGTTTTACGTGCAAAGAAGAGTCAGTAACAATCTTCCATCCGTAATATTTACAAAGTAATTCGTCTACAGTATCCCAGCCCATAGCAGGTTTTAAACCTCCAATTTGCTCGAAAGCAGCTTTGCGATACGCTTTTAATGCTCCGCGAATATGATCTTTGTCGGTAAGATTTTCGAGAATCCAGTCGCCATTTTTTTCAATGTAACAGAAACCACCCGCCATTCCAATTTTTGAATCAGATTGAAAATGGGTAATAATCGTTTCGAAGTAATTGGTAGGAAAAATGAGATCACCATCTATTTTTACAATAATATCATATTCTGAATCCAAAGTTTCAAAACCTTTTTGAAAAGCCTGAATAACTTTGCTTCCGGGCATATGAATCGCATCTGACGTTTTATTTACAATAGAAATAAAAGGATGGTCTTTTGCAAAACCCAATACAATTTCTTCTGTCCTATCCGTTGAGTTGTCATTTACCACTACAATTTTTGAAGGTAAAACAGTTTGTGAAATCAAAGACTGTAATGTCAAGCCAATTAAATCTTGTTCGTTGTGAGCCGGAATGACGATGTAATACTTCATAATTTTTAATTTAAATTCCAATTCTTTAAATTCCAAATTCCAATCAAAACGTGCTTAATTGGAATTTGGATTTTTTTTATTGGAATTTGACTTTAGGCTTTTATTTTTTCCGCGACAACAATATAATATCTTGGCGTGAAATATCTTAGTAAAGGTCTGAATCCAAACTTTTTTACGGGATGTGTAAATTTTTGGCGGTCGGTTATTTTCCAGCCTGTTTTTTCTAAAAGCCAGTCCAGTTGCCAGTCTTCAAATTCATGATAATGTCTGTCCCACATATCGGTCTTAGAACGATACGCCGATGAAAACCATAAACGCAACGGAATTGATATTAACAACTTGTCACATTTTACGTTTTGTAAAATTGTGTAAGGATTTAGTAAGTGCTCGAAGATTTCAAATGCGGTAAAAACAGTATATTCTTCCGTTTGCAAAGCCGTTTGATCGTTGTCTAAATCTTCGCCTTTTGTATTTTTTACAGTGTAGCCATTTTCTTCCATTATTTTAGAGAATGGATTTGATACGCCAAAATCAAAAATGGTTTCTGATGTTTTAACGTGTTTTTGTAAAAACTCTAAAGTAAGTTTGAATCTTTTATTCGGAAACGTTTTTTCGTACATAGTCGCTGCGAGGAACGAAACAATCTCTCGTTCTTGATTTATAATTAGGGCACAAATATACTAAAAAAGTCCGCATCTTATAATGCGGACTTTTTTAGTGTTCAGTCTCAGTCTTAGTCTCAGTCTCAGTCTCAGTCTCAGTCTCAGTCTCAGTCTCAGTATTCAGTCTCAGTATTCAGTTGACTGTGAACTGCGACTGTGAACTGCGACTAATACCTGTAAACAAATGCATTGATATTCATTCCTGCTCCGACAGAGGCAAAAATGACAACATCTCCTTTGTTTATTTCATGATTTTCCAGTTTACCCTGAATCAATAAGTCGTATAGGGTAGGCACTGTAGCAACGCTGGAGTTTCCTAAGTCATGAATGCACATTGGCATAACATTTTCAGGAGGTGTTTTGTCGTATAGTTTATAGAATCGGGCAATAATTGCCTCGTCCATTTTTTCGTTGGCCTGATGAATCAGAATTTTTTTGACTTCATCGATAGCGATTCCACTTTTATCTAAGCAGCTTTTCATAGCACATGGAACTTGACTTAAGGCGAATTCGTATATCTTACGTCCGTACATTTTGATGTATTTAATGTCCGGATCTAAATCAGGGTTGTATGATTTTCCAAAGTATAGGTAGTTAGCTTCCTCATTGGCAAAAGTAGCACTCTCGTAAGATAACAACCCGGCTTCATCATCAGAAGCTTCTAAAATTGAAGCACCTGCTCCATCAGAGTAAATCATCGAATCGCGATCGTGATCGTCAACCACTCTTGAAAGGGTTTCGGCACCAATTACTAAAACTCTTTTTGCCATACCAGATTTTATAAAAGCATTCGCTTGCAGAACACCTTCAATCCACCCTGGGCACCCAAAAAGAATATCGTAAGCGACACATTTCGGGTTTTTAATATTTAATTTGTTTTTTACACGTGTTGCTAAACTCGGTAAAATATCAGTTTGATGTGTTCCTGATTTTACATCGCCAAAGTTATGCGCAAAAATAATGTAATCTAAAGTTTCGCGATCGATCTTCGCATTTTCAAGCGCTCTTTCGGCAGCAAAAAAAGCAAGATCAGATGAGGTATGATGGTCTTCGGCGTAGCGGCGATTTTCGATTCCGGTAATGCCTTTAAATTTTTTTATTACAACTTCGTTAGGGTAACCAAAAGGAGTTCCGTCTTCATTTAAAAAAACATGATCGCCAAAGTCAGTATTGCTTACTTCTTTATTAGGAATGTAACTTCCTATACCTATTATTTTTATTTTCATTATTCCTTTATTGTCCGGTAAATTTATTGCTAAAGTATAAATAAAATCATGATAACTATCATAAAAAATACTATGCACGCATATAATTGTGGAATAGTAATTTTTTGCGACATATATTGTTTATTTTCTAATGAATTTTAGATTTTATCGAGATTTCAAACGTTTGCGATTGAGGGTATATTGGCTTGCTTTTGTTAATTAAAACAGAAATTTTTTTGATTTGTTACAAATGAAACATAAGTACGAAAAAGTGTTTGAAATAGAAAACCCGACGGTTTTGAAACCTGTCGGGTTTGAGTATGTATGTAAAGAAAAATTTATTTCTTAGTTTTCCATGTAAGCTTCAATAGGAGCACAGCTACATACTAAGTTTCGGTCACCGTATGCATCGTCTACACGACGAACTGATGGCCAGAATTTATTGTCAGCAATATACTCTAATGGGTAAGCTGCTTTTTCTCTCGAATAAGGGAAATCCCAAGTATCATTAGTTAACATTGCTAATGTATGAGGTGCATTTTTTAATACATTATTTTTATCATCTGCTGTTGCAGCTTCGATTTCTTTTCTAATTGAAATTAGAGCGTCACAGAAACGATCTAACTCTGCTAAATCTTCAGATTCTGTAGGTTCAATCATTAGAGTTCCGGCAACCGGGAAAGAAACTGTAGGAGCGTGGAAACCATAATCCATTAAACGCTTTGCGATGTCACCAACTTCAATTCCGTTTTCTTTAAACGAACGGCAATCTAAGATCATTTCGTGAGCAGCTCTTCCGCATTCTCCTGTATAAAGAATTGGGTAGTGTCCTTCGAAACGAGTTTTCATGTAGTTCGCGTTTAGGATAGCGTGCTCTGTAGCACTTTTTAATCCTTCAGCTCCCATCATTGTGATGTAACCGTAAGAGATTAAGCATACTAAAGCTGATCCGTAAGGTGCAGATGAAATAGCTGTAATAGCTTGTTCACCGCCTACTTTTAAGATTGGGTTTGTTGGTAAAAATGGAACTAGTTTTTCGTTCACACAAATTGGTCCAACTCCAGGTCCACCACCACCGTGAGGAATAGCGAATGTTTTGTGTAAGTTTAAGTGACAAACGTCAGCACCAATTGTAGCAGGGTTAGTTAATCCAACCTGAGCATTCATATTAGCACCATCCATATATACTAATCCGCCATTATCGTGGATTAATTTCGTGATTTCAATGATTGAAGATTCGAAAACTCCGTGAGTAGAAGGATAGGTTACCATTAAACAAGATAAATCATCTTTGTGTTCAATCGCTTTTTCTCTTAAATCTTCTACATCAATATTTCCTTCCGGAGTCGTTTTAGTAACGATGATTTTCATTCCGGCCATAGCTGCAGAAGCAGGATTGGTTCCGTGAGCTGATGAAGGAATTAAACATACATTACGGTGACTATCGCCTCTTGATAAATGGTAAGCACGGATAGCCATTAAACCTGCATACTCTCCCTGAGCTCCTGAATTAGGCTGCAATGTTGTTCCGGCAAATCCGGTAATTACATTTAATTGCTGCTCTAATTTTTTAAGCATTGTGATATAACCTTCAGCTTGTTCTACTGGTGCAAAAGGGTGAATGCTGTTCCAGTTTGGCATTGACAACGGTAACATTTCTGAAGCTGCGTTTAATTTCATTGTACAAGAACCTAATGAAATCATAGAGTGATTTAAGGATAAATCTTTACGCTCTAACTTTTTGATGTAACGCATCAACTGACTTTCTGAATGATGATTGTTGAATACATCATGTGTTAAGAAAGGAGACGTTCTTTCTAATGAAGCCGGTAACTGACTTGCCGCAGATAATTCAGAAACGGTAAAAGTTTCTTTTCCTAAAGCTTCAGCAAAAATGGAAATAATTTGGTTGATGTCCGCAATTGAAGTCGTTTCGTTAAATGAAATCGAAATGGATTCGGCATCAGGATAGAAGAAGTTTACTTCGTTTTTCTCCGCAACAGCTTTTACTTTTTGAGCGTCAGCTTTTACTAAAATAGTATCAAAGTAAGCAGTGTTGGTTTGGTAAACGCCTAACTTATTTAAAGCTTCAGCAGCAGTAACTGCAGATGAGTGAACTTTGTTTGCAATGTATTGTAATCCTTTTGGACCGTGATAAACCGCGTACATTCCAGCCATAACAGCCAATAAAACCTGAGCGGTACAAATATTTGAAGTTGCTTTTTCACGTTTAATGTGCTGCTCACGAGTTCCTAATGCCATACGTAAAGCACGGTTTCCGTTTACATCGATAGATACTCCGATGATACGACCCGGCATAGATCGTTTGTATTCTTCTTTAGTTGCGAAGAAAGCGGCGTGAGGACCACCATAGCCCATTGGTACACCAAAACGTTGTGAAGTTCCAACTACTACAGCTGCGCCCATTTCTCCAGGAGAAGTTAAAGCGGCTAACGATAAAATATCGGCAGCAAAGGCAACTTTGATTTCATTTTCTTTTGCTTTCGCAACAAAAGCACTATAATCGTTTACCTGACCATATTTTCCTGGGTATTGTAAAATAGCTCCGAAAAATTCATTTGAGAAATCAAATGTTTCGTGGTTTCCAACTACTAATTCAATTCCGATAGGAGTCGAACGCGTTTGTAGTATGGATAAAGTCTGTGGTAAAATTTCTTCAGAAACGAAGAATTTGTTTGTATTGTTTTTCTTTTGGTCACGTGTACGAACGTCAAATAGTAACGCCATTGCTTCTGCAGCAGCAGTTCCTTCATCTAATAAAGAAGCATTTGCGATTTCCATCCCTGTTAATTCAATAACTGTAGTCTGGAAATTTAAAATAGCTTCAAGACGACCTTGAGCAATTTCAGCCTGATAAGGAGTATAAGCAGTGTACCATCCTGGATTCTCAAAAATATTTCTTTGAATTGGAGCCGGAACGATAGTTGGATGATAACCCAAACCAATATATGATTTGAATACTTTATTTTTCTTTCCTAATTGCTGAATATGGTTTGCGAATTCGTACTCCGTCATCGCAGGGTCTAAGTTTAAGGGTGCTTTTAGACGAATGTCATCCGGAAGGGTTTCATAAACAAGTTGTTCGATCGATTCAACTCCAATAGTCTGTAACATGTGTTGAAGATCTGTTTCTCTTGGACCAATGTGTCTTAAAGCAAAAGCATCTGTTTTCATATAGTAGTAAAAGTGTTGTTTTTTAGTCGCGCAAAATTAAGTATTAATAATAATTTATTGCACATTTTTAACTTCATTTTTTATGAAATTTTCAATTAAAGATATGGTTTGTTAATAATTGATTAGATTTGAATAATGAAAGTGTTAAAGTACATATTAGATTTTTACCTGAATGGCAGTATTCATGTGGCTTTATCATGTTACGCACTCATTCGTATTACTTTTCATGTGTTTCATATTCAGTACGATGAGTCAATGGCTTTGTTTGGTTTTTTTGGAACAATTGTGGGGTATAATTTTGTTAAATACGATGTTTTGGTTCGTGTTCAGAAGAAAACAATTGGTAACCAATTGAAAATTATTGCAGTTTTGAGTTTTATTTCACTGATATTAGTGGGGTATTATTTTTTTCAGTTGAAACGAATTACTCAAATTATTTCGATTGTAATTTTTCTGATAACGGCACTTTATACCCTTCCGTTTTTCCCGAATAGAAGGAATGCACGAAATTGGGCAGGCGTAAAAATTTATATTGTCGCAGTTTGCTGGGTGGGAGCGACGCTGGTTTTACCGTTAATAAATGCAGGAATTCCGTTTACCAGTGACTTTTTTATAAAATGCATTCAGCGTTTCATTTTGGTTTTTGTTCTGGTTTTGGTTTTTGAAATTATTGATCTGGCCAATGACGATCCACATTTGCAAACGGTTCCGCAAACAATAGGAGTAAAGCGAACCAAAATTTTGGGACTCTTGTTGCTAATTCCTTTTTGGAGCTTAGAAGTTTTTGTTTCTACTTTTAATTATCATGATGCTTTTATCAATTTGATCATGGTTCTCATACTCATGTTGTTTATTGTGTTTGCAAATCCAAATCGGTCCAAATATTATACTTCATTTTGGGTGGAAAGCGTACCGATATTTTGGTGGCTGATGACTGTATTTTTATAAATTATATAATTAAAATATTTATGAAAGAAGGAGAACAAGAAATAATATACTTCTTAAGATTTCGATTTACGTTTCTACAGTTTTTAGCATTGTTTTTTGGGTGGAATTTCTTTATCTGTTTTATTTGGCCGGTTATGATTGACTCCTATTTTGGAGTTACAATTTTTGTCTGCGCTTTTTCTTTGGTATTTGCAATTGCAGTAAATAATTCGCTGGCTTTACTTTTATTAATATTATTTCATATCAATAAGAGTATTGTAATTTTTTATCAGCGGGTAATGCTTTTTATTAGTGCTTATTTAGGCACTTGTGTTTTTAGTTGGTTTATGCCGCCTATGAGTATTTATGTTTTTCTTGAACATTTATTTATTAATACACTTACTATTTTTTTGTATTATACAATGGCAATGAAAGGAACTAATAATGATTAATAATTTCAGAATTTTGCTTTAGAATTTTATTTCTTTCTAAAAGGAAATTAGTAAGGTGTTTTTTCAAAAAGAAGTAGTCAAATAGTTTTCCGAACAGTCCAAAAGGAGTTTCGTAATGCAGTTTGTCTTTCATGATAGTAAATCCTTCTTTTTCTTCAAAAAAATGTTCATGCTTAAATGATTTGAATTTTCCTTCCTCCATTTCATCTGTAAAGTAATCGTAAAAATGCATTGTCGTTATTCTGCTTTTATGGGTAAGGTAAAAGCCGAAGTGTTTTCCTCGCCAGGTTACGGTTTCACCAAGATTTATTAAACCGGAAGTTATCCCTGCAATTGCGACCTCACTTGTTTTGCTGGCAGACTGTTGATGAACGTCAATGTTTCGGGCAGCATCGAAAACTATTTTTTGTGGTGCTTTTATTCGGGTTGTAAGGTTTAGGGCTGTCATTTGCGGTGTTAATTGTTTAGTCCCTACGGGACATTTTTTAGGTTAGAGATATGAGCGTTACCGATATGTAATCTCTCCGAGATTAATTGACTTGGTAAAGTCCCTACGGGACATTTTTTTAGGTTTGGGATATGAGGGTTACTGATATGTAATCTCTCCGAGATTAATTGACTTAGTAAAGTCCCTACGGGACATTTTGTCTAGAAAGGATACATTATCATTATATTACTCCTAAGGAAGCAGTTTCACGGATTGAAGCGTAACGATTAATTAAAATTAAATAGATGGGCGAATTAATCTCGGAGAGATTACAGATTGGTAAAAAAGTTACTCCGCTCCGAAAAACTGTCCCGTAGGGACTATACCTAACTTAGCGCATAAGTTGGCTCCGTTAGGAGTAATATCTTGGTAAAAAAGTTATTCCACCCCTGAGAATGTCCCGTAGGGACTATACCAGATTTAGCACAGAGTGATTTTCGTAGCTTTTTTGGTTTCAGTACGCCACTTTGGTTCTTTTAGGATAAGAGATTTTGGAAAGCCGAATCAATATTTTCAAACTTAAACTTAAAATCTTTTTCTAAAAGTCGTTTCGGAATTACATTTCTGCTCTTTAAAACCAATTCAGTTTCAGTTCGAATGAAAAAAGATCCGATTTCCAGAAAGAAGGTATTGAGTGGAATTCCAAAAGGAAAACCAACTGCTTTTTGTAGCTTCTTCATAAAATCAATATTGGGTATGGGACTTGGCGATACAATATTTATAACACCGGTTATTTCTTTTTCAAGGATAAATTCGATTGCATTTGCAAAATCATCTTCGTGAATCCAACTTATAAATTGATTTCCTTTTCCTTGTTTTCCTCCAAAGCCAATTTTAGCCAAAGTTTTTAACGGAATAAAAGCACCGCCTTTTTTGCCCAGAACGATTGAAGTCCTCAAGGAGGTTTTTAATGTCTTGGGAGTTTTGGTTTTAAAAAAGGCTTTCTCCCAGGAAAGAGCAACATTTATAGAAAAATCATTTCCTATTTCTCCTTCTGTTTCATCCATTTGTTTATCGCGAGAAAATCGGTAAATGGTAGCAGTAGAGGAGTTCAACCAGTGTTTTGGAGGGTTTTTGCATTTTAAAACAGCTTCGTTTAAAATTTTGGTACTTTCGATTCTGGACAGTAAAATTTCTTTTTTATTCTTTTGGGTGTAACGACAATCAACAGATTTTCCTGCAAGGTTAATTAATGCCGTTGCATGTTCCAGTTCATTTTCCCAACCCGAAAAAGTTTTGGCATTCCAGTTTACATATTTGATACCATCAATGATTTGAGATTTTCCACGGGTCAGAATTACGATTTCTTCAAATTTGTTTTTGAAATGATTGACCAAAACCTGACCTAGAAATCCTGTCCCGGCTGCGATTATAAGTTTATTCATGTTTGAGTGTTTTTAACCAAGAATTACACGAATTATTTTTTGCGAAAGTAATCAGGTAAAAAAGCATTTCGCAAAAATTCATGAAATTTGTGGGACTAACATAATTAGTTCAAAATTAATAATAAAGCAATTATTCGATACAATATCCAGGTAAGGCAAAGATATTTTGGAAGTTTTAAAATTTTGATTCTTCTAAAATGTTCTTTAAACATAATAAAAACTGTTATCCCAAACCAAGCCAGAACTAAAAGATCAGGAATATTTGCAAATTGATTTGCGATCAAAATGGGTAATAGGATGAGTGAGCCCATTAAAGAAACGGTCATTAAATTTCCAATATAATTGAGAAAAGTCTTTTGATCTGTTTTTAGCATAAACATACTTTGAAATACAATTTGACCTAAGGTTAAAACAGCCTCCCTCAAAATAGTGGTTTGGGGCAGAATTGAAATCAAATTGGAATATTGGAACAATACGAATGTCGTTATTGTTGAGGCAAATGCTATAAAGAGAAAACGATAGCTGTAATTATAATCGGGGGTGCATTGTAATTTGTTTTCTTCCTTTATTTCTCCGGGAATTATCACTTTTCTGTTGTAAGAAACAAAAGAATATAGTTTTCTCAGTATGAAATGAACAGGTTTTATCTTTCCCATTTTTTCAATCCACGGAAATGAATATCCTATAACTTTCAGTAAACTGTCGACACCATAAAGTACTGTTTTGGTTGTATTATCGATTAACGCAATTTCATTTGGTGCACGTTTGAGATCCACAAAATTTTGTTCCTCTTCCGATAACTGACAATATGATTTTCTTCCGTTTTGATCTAACATACCGCTTTTTACAAAGCCGGTAGTGTACAAGTTGCAAAGCGGACAATCTTCATCGTAAAGTAAGGTTTGGTTTTCTAGCGTTTTCATGTTTTCTGGTTTTAAAGGTTTGGAATTGATTAGTACATTTCTTCTAAAATGGGAATGATTTGCAGTTTTCTTTTATTTTGAACAGTAATTTCTGAACCTTTAGCTAAGAAAACTGAAGCAGGTTTTGCATTTTGAAGAAACTGAAAATCCTTTCCGTATGTTTTTTGAAAATCGATATCAATATTGTGATTTAAAACTTCGAATTGTTCCCATCTCGGATGTTGCACTTCATACTCAAAAGTCGTTTCTTCATCAATTTTGGTATATCCGAAATAATGCTCTGTAATGAATTCTGCTTCAGAATCAACATCAATCTCGGTTAAATTTCTTTTAGTCTCCAGCTGAATTGTATTCCATTTTTCTTCCTTTTTCCATTGATAGATGAAAATAGTACTGTTCTCGTTATCAATAATGCTGTGATTCATTTTTTGAGTTTCATAATGTTCCTGATACAAAGTATTGGCCATATAAGTGATAACTTTTTTAGGAACAATTTCTTTTATGAAAACAACGCCGCGTTTCCATTCTCCATTTTCAAAACGTTTTACATAGAACCTTAAATTAACTTCTTCAAAATTGATATGAAACGGAACTTTTAATCCTAAAACTTTTGTGTTTTTAAACATGAAACCAACTAAACTCACATAACATTTGTTGTTCCAGATATCTATTTCAGTTCCGCCGGGAATATATTTTTCTAAAATTTCAGCATCAATTTCGTAATTAAAAAGGGCTAAGTTTTTCCATTCTGCTTTTAAGAAATTCATAGGTTTTCTTTTTTATAGATTAGTACTGAAAGATAGATAGCCAGTAAGGGAGGAACAGCCAGTAAAAAATTATTCAATATTTGATAGATGCGGAAATACGAAGAGATAAAGTATACGGCAAAATATAAAAGAACTCCAATTATATAGATTTGAAGATATCGGTTGTGAGGTTCTTTAAGGATCATTTTTATTCCAATTAAAACCTGAATAATACCAGTAAGAATAGTGGAAAGCAAAGAAAAAAAGAAAGCGCCTTCTTTAGCAATAGGATAAGTGATTAAAATTAAAAACGGAAGTCCTACGGCAAAAGTGTTGAGTTGTTTTATAGTTTTCATAATTATTGTTTGTTTTAAACTTTCAGAAAAAAATGAAAGTTTTGATTAAATTTTTTTAGTTTGAAGGTTACTTCATAATTTTCAGGACTAGTCGCCCTAACCAGTTTTCATTGAATTCCGTCATTTTGTCTAACATATTATCTGCTTTTAAAACAAAATCATACAATTTAGTAGTTTGATCTACAAAGTGTTTTTCTTCTGCGGAATCTTTTGCATCGATTGTCGAAACTTCTTTTAAAATTTTAAGAGCGGGTTTGATTTCCCTTTTGCTTCTTTCTCTTGAAATTTTAACGGCTAATTCGTCCAGATCTTTTTCAGCAGTAAAAAATTCTCTTCTTTCTCCGGCTTTGTATTCTTTATAAACAATTCCCCAATCCATTAAAGCTCTAAGGTTCATGCTCGCGTTTCCTCTCGAAATTTGCAATTCGTCCATTATATCTTCCATAGAAACAGGCTCATTCGAAACCATTAATAAAGCATGGATTTGTGCCATGGTTTTATTAATCCCCCATTGAGAACCTAATGCTCCCCAGGTTTGTACGAACTTATTTTTTGCTTCTTTGAATTCCATGAAACAAATGTAAGTAAAAGTTTTTAAACTTTCAAAAATAAATGAAAGTTTGTTTGATGAAGTTTTTTAAGAATTATCTTATGTCTTATTTTTAGGTGTTTTATGACAGATAATTCTCATTTTATAACATTTTTTCTCCCACATCTTCATATCTAAAATAGATTTGATATAGAAAATTAATGAAAAATTATTTTCTAAGTTGTTCATTATCAGATGATGAATTGAGTTTATTACTGTGGAGCAGAACCCACTAAAAAAAACGAGCTGTTTCGCACAGTAAAACGCGAAGGCGGATCTGAAAAGCCTTATGAGTAGGACAAAAACTATTATTATGCAAGCAATACCTGTAAAAGTTAAAAATGTGAAAGTCTACCCTTACATTGATTGGAATGGTGGAGGGATTGGACCTGTTATTCTTCCTGTTATCGAAGGAGCCAGCGGAACTTACGCGGTTGGAACACTTGGAAGATCTGTATTCTACAATCTTGATTTAGCCCCTGAAAAATCTAGTATTGGTATACATCAGAGATATTTAGCAACTGGAGAGACTGAAGATGGTACTCCATTTACAACTCCATGGATGTATAGCACAAGCACAACTGGTGACATAGAGTTCGGAAGAACCATAACAATAGGGGTAAGAGAATCTGAAGCTATTAATGTTGGAAGCATACCTCCTTATATTGTATTAGGGCCACTTACAAATATTACAGTAACTCAGATACTTCCGGCGCCAGCAATTGGAGAGAGAATAATAATTGAAAATGGTTCGGGTAATATTATTGCTACCAGAACTGGTACTCCTCATGAAATGGGAGTTGATGTAATTGAAGGTAACCGTTTAGGAAGATTAAGAGCAGGATTGAAAAACATCATGATTACTGGGAAAAACAAAGATGGCCAAACAGTGACTATCGGGCATCTGACTTGTTTGGATCCAAATGAACCAGCTCTTTTTTTACAGCAATTTGGACCTAGTGAACATTAAAAAAGATTAATCCTCAAACGAAACAAATAATAACTAAAAAATAATAGCTATGGGAGTAATCATGCCTTATGGTGTTGCTATCAGAGAAGCTCTGGTTTCTAATGATCTGGCCAAGATGGAAGCTATTGCCAAACAAGCGAAGCAAACCATAAAAGATCAGGGAGATCTGACAGTTGCTTTACTGGACTTGTTAGACGCGATAGATTCTTTAAAGAAGAAAAAATAATCTGACTTGTACAGAAAAACAAGGGGGTATCTGAAAAACCTAAAGAGTAGGAACAACTAAAAAACAAAATATTATGGCAACAGTACTTTACGGAGTGGGAATCAGAGAAGCGATTGCTTCAAATGATTTAGAAAAAATGGTTGCAGTGGCTGAACAAGCTAAGAAAACCATAAGAGAACAAAAAGATTTGCATGTAGCATTGGTAGAATTGCTTGATGCAATTGATGCCTTGAAAAAGAAAAGGTAATCTAAAAAAGACGGTTTATCAAGTTTTACTTCTTAAACCGTCTTTTAATTAATTGTCAAACCGTAAATAAAACTAAGATGGATACTATTAAGACTTCGACACGATACAGAGTAAGAGATGATTATGAAACAGCTACTCCGGTTCATGTAGTATGGGAAATTACTTTAGCATGTAATTTGAAATGCTCGCATTGCGGATCAAGAGCTGGAAAAGTAAGACCGGGAGAACTAACTACAGAACAATGTTTTGATGTTATTGATAGTCTTAAACGTCTTGGTACAAGAGAAATTTCCATTATAGGCGGGGAAGCTTTTTTAAGAAAAGACTGGATTGAGATTATCGAAAGAATACATCAAAGCGGAATCGAATGTTCGATGCAGTCCGGTGCTTATAATTTAAACGAGGAACGAATCATTAGTGCAAAAAAAGCAGGAATAAATAATATAGGTGTTTCCATTGATGGAATGCCGGATACTCACAATAAAATAAGAGGAAGAAGAGATTCTTTTGAACATGCCGTTAATTGCTTGGCACTCCTAAAAAAACACAACATAACTTCTAGTGTAAATACAGTAATTACAAAAAGAAGCAAAAATGAGATGAATGAGCTTTTGGATGTTTTGATTGAAAATAATGTAAAAAACTGGCAGATTCAACTTGCTGTTGCTATGGGGAATGCCGTTGATCACTCAGACGAATTGATCGTTCAGCCTTATGAATTAATTGATTTTTACGATGACCTCATCGTGATCTACAGAAAAGCCTTAGCGCATAATATTTTAATACAGGCCGGAAATAACATTGGTTATTTTGGACCGTATGAACACATTTGGAGACAAGGCAATGAAAAATATTATACAGGATGTTCGGCTGGACATACAGGAATAGGGATTGAGGCAGATGGAAAAATAAAAGGCTGCCCATCATTACCAACAAGTGCCTATACGGGAGGAAATGTAAAAGATATGGCTCTGGAAGATATCTGGAAATATAGCGAAGAAATGGTTTTCTCCAGATATAGAAATAAAGAAGAATTATGGGGTGGCTGTAAAGGCTGCTATTATGAATCTTCTTGTCTGGCAGGCTGTACCTGGACAAGCCATGTGCTGTTTGGCAAGAGAGGAAACAATCCTTTTTGCCATCATCGTGCTCTGGAATTAAAGAAGAAAGGCCTTAAGGAACGAATAAGAAAAATACAGGAAGCACCAGGCGAATCTTTCGATATGGGACTTTTTGAAATTATAGTGGAAGACGAAAACGGAGTAATCGTAGAAATACAATCCCCAACTAGTGAAGCTCCAATTCAGGTTACTGGCCCTATTGCCAGAGTACCAAGAATTCCTAAAGCACTGAAGTTATGCAATGGATGTGATAATTATGTTTATGAAGAAGAAGAGGTTTGCAGTTTTTGCAATAGCGAGGTGAAAAAAGTAAACGAGGAATATGCCGCTAAAATGGAAGCCGCAAAACGCTCGCTGGAAAAACTGGAATTCCTAATGATGAAATAAAATGGAGCAGTTAAAAAATATTCAATCCGAAATTGAGCAGTTCTCGCATCATATTGAAGAAGGTTTAAGTCTGTCGGAAATTACCATTAAGTACGGTTTAAATTCTTACCGGTATGGATCTTCCAGTTTTTTAGATGACCTTTTCGATCCGATTTCCATCACAGACAAAACCGTATTTTATGATTTAGGTTCTGGTTACGGAAATATTATTTTATACGGTGCGATACAATATCCAAATGTTCAGTTTAAAGGAATAGAAATTCTTGAAGAGCGAAATAAAGTTTGTGTTGATTTAATCGAAAAAGAAGGAATCACTAATGTTACGGCCATTTGTGGCGATCTCTTAAAGGCTGATATTTCTGATGGCAATGTTTTTTATCTCTACAATCCTCTTCATGATTTCCAATACGCTGAATTATTAGACAAACTCTATCAGGTTTCTTTGAAGAAAGACATTATAGTAATTGCAGAATCCCATTGCAGTTCTTTTGACGAAGCCGATTGGCTGGAACAATATTATCTTAAAGATATTGATGTCATCAGAAAAATTAAATATTACTGCTCTAAACCGGCTCATTAAAACCCACCAAACTAATAATAGAAATCAAATCAATTAATAATTTAAATCAAAAGAGTTATGGCTAGTTTAAGTTCAATTATTCTTCCGGTTCTTGAAGGGATGGAGGAATCACATTTAAAAGATCAATTATTAAAATTTCTGCCAAATCAGGAGGAATCATTTTCAAAAATTGAAAAAAGTTTTAATCAGTTGACTTCTAAAGTTCAGGATAAAGATCGTTTACAGCGTTTTTTTCATAGTTGGAGCCAAACCAATAACAGTGCAATGACAGTTGCCGGAATCAGCAACCGTATGACAATGCTGGTCCATAAAAATCAACCTATTGGAGATGAAAAAGCATTATTACAGTCTATCACCAGTTTAAATAGAATTGTTGATGAAGATCTGGCAGTTGTGGGCAGAATTTTACATTCACAAATGTTTTACACCATGGCAACTACAATTTGTACTGATGATGATTGGCTTTCACGCCGCTATTTAAATCAAAGTGCCAGTGATTTTAAAAAATGGAAAGATCAAAATTCATTGCGAAATAAAGACATCATGATCGCTTTGCTGACCACTTTGATACATGAAATTTATACGCATGGAGAAGTAGAATTGATATTACCAAAATTCCAATCCTGGCTCATTAATGCTTATGGTTACACCGAAGAAGAATGCGATAAAACACTGGCCTGGATAAGCGTTCATTGTGGACCAACGGAGAAAAATCATTTCTTTTTTGCGGTTAGTTCCATTTTTCACTATGCTAAGGCAATGAATATCAATCTTGAATCGTATGATCTTGAAGTAATTGTTAACGACTATTTAGCTAAAAAATCAGCTGTTATGGTAGATCTTTTGGAGGTTGAAGAATTGAGTTTTTAAATCCACATACCAAAACTACTTATTACAAAAAAATAAACTTCAACGCCGTATGTCAAAAATTAAGCTGCAACGAAATCAAGCTGATAAACAGGAAAAATGGAATCAGTTGTTTTTTGAATATTTTCAAAAGGGTAACATTTTACACAGAGATTCTTTTGCCAATTCCTCGGTAGTCCTTCATCCGGAGTACAATGGAGAAATGGATCGCTTGTGCGCTGTTTTAAGCAAAGCCTCTAAAGCAATTGTTTTAAATTATTTTGAAGACAGTCGAATTCGGAACTATTATCAACTGGATAATGACCTTGAAGGTATATTGAAAAAAAGTAATAGCCAGACCTATAATCAGGGCTTTTATCGCCCTGATTTTTTATATGATACAAACGATCAGCCTAAGATTTGTGAAATAGGGGCACGATATCCGCTAAACGGCTGGATGATTAGTTATTATTCACAATTGATACACAATCGCACCAATTCGCATAATGAAAAAGTGCATATCAGCGGTACCGATTTAGAAAATCTTATCGACGATCTTTCCCATCGGTTTGCTCCCCATCGAAAAGTAGCGCTCATTCACGATGATGAAAAAGGCAGCGATATTTTTAATGCTCAAAGAGAATTAGCAAAATTAGATATTGAGCTAATTTCTGCAAAACCTCAGGACCTCATCATTTCAAATAATTTAATATCGGTAAACGGAGTAGCGGTTTCGCAATTTATACTGGAAATGGATCGGGAAGAACTAAAAAAAATCAGTCCCGACGTACTGGATAAATTAATCGAAGAAAATAGTTACTTCAATGATATTCGGACCTTAATCTTAATTCATGACAAAAGAGTTCTGGCCGTAATGTATGATGCTCAGATCATGCAGGATTATTTGAGTGAGGAAGACTATAGCTTTTTGAGAAATTATCTCATCCCGAGTTTTGTTATTACGGATCCTGCGGACTGTGATGCTTTTACAGATACAGAGCAAAACCTGATTTTAAAACTAAATAGCGGCGGAAGAGGAATTGGGGCTTACGTAAAAAGTGATTGTACCAACGAAAACTGGAATAGGATTGTCCGAGAAAATTGGGACAAATACCTGATTCAGCATTTTGTGGATCAGAAAGAGTTTAACGATACCGAAAACAATCGCCAGATCTATTTAGTTGGGATGTTGCTGTGTAAAGACGACAAAACTTACGGGTCCGGCATATTTAGGGGATCTGACGAATCGGTTGTGAATGTACATCAGGGGAGAGCCTTAATTTATCCAATAGCTCAGTAGTAAAAGTATGAAACATACAGTTGTTATACCGCTTTACAATAAAGAGGCGTATGTCTATGATACGATTCGTTCTCTGGCTTTTCAGGATAAAAAAGCAGCACAAGTCGTCATAATCGATGATTTTAGTACGGACCAGAGTCTTGCCAATCTCAAAGAGGCACTCTCCTTTTTTGCGCCACAATTTCTACAAACAAAGGTTCAAATTATTGAATTAAAAGAGAACAAAGGTCCCGGAAACGCAAGAAATATGGGAATCGAATTGGCAACAGGAGACCTGATTAGTTTTTTGGATGCCGATGATTGTTATGTGTCTTCCTGTTTACGCGATGTCAGTACGATTATGGAGAAGGAGAATATAGATGTTTTGGTTCTTGGAATTTTACTTGTTCCGTCTAATTATTATATGCCAAACATTAAATCCTTTGAAAAAGAATTGATTTCCCTTTCGAATGATTTGTTTATAATGCCTTATCCCTTGCACACCGTTAGTTCTCCCGATTTTATTATGGGTGTTGGGAGCAATGTGGTGGTTCGGAAAAACCGGTTGACGAACATCCGTTACGAGGTTGATGTTTCTTTAAATGAAGGAATCGATTTTTGGTATCGCGTTTTAAAAAATACGCCTGCATCGTCACGGGTCGGTTTATTGAATAAAACTTGTATCGAAGTACGGGAGGTTGACGGCAGTTTGTCCCGGATTCGTTATTTGACCTGGAAAGAATTAGAGATTCCCGTTTCAATACTACGATATCGGGAAAGTACCAATCGATACGATCAGCAATTAATGGGAATGTTGTCCCAAAGATGGTTGTCCCACGCTATGAAACGATTACCCTCCTTGAAGGAAAAAGGCTTGTTTCTCTTTCATCATTGCAGACTCTTGATTAAGAACAGCTACTATTTAAAAACACGAAGTAAATAAAAACACCTCATGATGTCCCCAGTTTGTATTCCTGCCAAAATTGATCACGCTGTATTTCAAAATTATTTTGAATTGGTGAAACAGAATCCTTTATACATCGAATTCTACAAAGGAAATGACTTTGCAGCAGGAGCCCCTATGTTAAGTAAAAAAGAGTTAACGCCAATTTTAAATACAAATTTTAAACTTCAGAATGAAAAAACGGGGGTATATCTGGTACGCTCAGGCGGAAGCACTCAAAAGCCTTTGGTATTTCCGGTCGATATACAGGAAAATCACAATCAGCGTCTTGCACTGGCATCTGAACTTACTAAGAACAACTTTTTTACGCCTGAAACAATTGCCCTGAACATTTTTGGTTATTCTGATATGTACCGTACAGCGGCCATTATGGATGACATTTTAGAAAAATGCCAGGCAACTACTTTAGCCTTAAGTGCACATGCCAGTTATGAAGATATGGAGCAGGCGGTCCATCATTTTAAACCAAATTTTATATTTGGAACTCCTTCAAAACTATTATGTTTTGCTCAGTATTTAAAAGAGAACAACAGAAAAACAGAGATCGAAAATTTATTTTATGCAGGTGAGTTTTTAAGACCTAACACACAAAAGTTTTTACAAAAAATGCTCGGTTTTCAACAAGTTTATTCCATGTATGGCTCTGCCGAAACCGGAATTTGGGCCTGGTCGCATTGTACTAAAACCCCCTCTTTATTTTCGGTTATTAATGGTGTTATTGTTGAAATTATAAATCCAGATGAAAACGGATACGGCACACTTGCGATTACCAATACCTTCCGCAAAAGATTTCCGGTTTTCAGATATGCAATTGGCGACTTAGGCCGATGGGTGGAGCTGGAGGGGAAGTCTTTTCTCGAACTGAAATCCAGAGAAACCAAATCATTTATAGTTTGTGAGCAGCATTACGATTTAGACGAATTTCTTTTGTTGACAAGTGAGACCGATGCTTTTCAGATTCAACTGTCGACGAATGCCTCTTTTAAGGAAGTAGTTAGAATGTTAATGGTGCAAAATGTTTCGGAAGATAAAAGACAGGATTTTATCAGTGAAAAATGTGCAGCATTAAAAAAACTACTCAACTACGAGGAATGGTGTATGGAAGTTGAGGTTCTGCTGGTTAACGCAGCAGATCTGTACATCGATCCCAATACAACTAAAACACCTGTACTCTTAGATTTGAGATGATTTTTTAGGAATCACTTTCTTTCATTGGCTTTCAAAAAATAGTTCTATTCCATTGATTACTTGCTTTATGGATAAAAAAACCAGTCTCATGACATTTTTTTATTTAAGACTTGATAAGCATTGTAATTTTATTCGGCAAAATAAAAAATGATGATTTTAAAAGGCTATTTGTAACACAATCAGCAAGATACAATCTCCGATAAAAAAATCTGAATAAAGCAAAGAATAAAAAATAACAACCCCAAAAACTAATTACCATGAAAGATTTATCCTCTTCCACGTCAACCTGCGTGGATCCGATCCCAGATTCGAGATACCCTGTTTTGGAGCCTTTTTCTGGCCAGAAACCCCGACTTCCACAATTTTGGAAATGTACCTGTGTACTTCACCCTTTTAGCCCCCCACAAAGTAACAGCACCCCCGCGGACCTAGCGAGTCCATTTTTTGAAATTTGTACAGCCACTGTTTATTATGCAGAAGGGCTTGGATTAAATGCTCTGCTGGTAGGCAGTTCCGGAAGAAGATGGTGGTACAGAGTTACCCCAACTCAAACGGAAGTATCTACAGATGGAACTCGTTATACTCCTATAAATCTGGGCTGGAGAATTCCAACTACAGATTGGTTTGGAAACGCAACCGATAAAGCTAAATGTTCAGGAACCAGTTACCTAAACTGGATGAAAGCACAGAAAGTAGACTGGTGGAAAATTCCGGTGGGCAATAGCAACCCGTCACCTGCTACCTGGATGTGGTTTGATCATGGTACTAATTTTCCGGTACGTCTTATGTTCGGGCAAGGGCCTGTTGCAAGGCCTGGTCTGGGAGATGTTAATCAGCTGGCACTTTTTCAAATGTTTTCATTCACCTATTTTTCCAATTTTGACCGCTTACCAAGCAATCCGTTAAACAACCCTTTGGTGCCTCCGGTAGTAGAAGGTTTCTCTTTTGGTAACCCGAACCGATACAACCTGTTTACCTGGAATACCAATTTTGGAATGAGCGTTTTTATGACACCGGTCAACTCAGCATTCAATCCGCTGCCTACAAGAGTTTTATACAATTGGAGAGATGCGTCACAATATAAGGTTTCATCAGATAGAAGTCAGAGTACACTGATGAAATATACGTACAATACCACGAACCCCTTTACTGCCCAGCAAGCCCTTCTTACAGGACCTACCCCGGCAGGAATAACACCACCGCCAAACAGTGGTAACGGTTTCTTAATTAATTATGTTGGAGACAAAATAACAGAAGCTATTGGTTTTGCAAGGTTTCCATTTCCGCAGCAGCCGCCAAACTGGGTTCAGATTCCGGCAGTAAAAGGCAGCATTCAGGCAACCATTATCAGTAATCCTGTACTTTGTCCGGGTAACAGAGTGACGGTTGTAGGAGTATTATTTCCGCCTTCAGGGAATAACTACCCAGATTCTACCTATCTGTGGACCTGGTACAGCCCCTTAGATCCAACCGGAAACAGCAGCCGTCCGATAACCTTTATGCAATCACAATCAGGTGTAGGTTTAGGAACCAGTCTTGCTCTGGCAGATTACTTTGATTATGAAGAATTCAGAACGCCAATTCCGCCTTGCAATTTTGCAGTGCCGCCAGTCGATTTTACAGTAAAAGCAAAACCTGTTTCAGGTACAGACTCCTATCCATGGCTTAACACAGGTGTTCGACTGAATGAGAAGAGAGTGGCCACCATCAAGTATGTGGATGGTTTGTGGACGGCAAATCCAAATATCAACAACGGCCAGTTATACAATTCAGCCGGAAACCCAACTTTTATTGAAGCCAAACCCGGATATGCACTTCCAGGTAAAAACGAAGGTGCACTTATAGGTAAAGTAGGAGACACCGTTTTCTTAATCGGACTGGGAGCAAGCACGCCACCGGGTGTTGTTGGAACATTGGAATTATGCATCAACGATGATTTGAAAGGAAAGTATGGCGCCGGTCTGACAGACAATAAAGGAGAGGTAAATGTGAAAATAAGCGTTGAAGCTCCCGGAACAAAAATAAAGTTGAATAAAAGTGGAGCAGAACCCACTAAAAAAAACGAGGCGGTCTCTGAAAAGCCATAAGAGTAAGAAAAATCTAAATCAAAAAGTTATGTCAAATTTATTAGCAGGTGCTTATTTAGCAAAAGGCACAATCGGAAATGTTGGAACACCAGGTGCTCCAGTTGCATCATTTAGTTTAGTTGTTGTACCGTCACAACATTCAGTTACAGGTACAGTAGTAATTACTCAGGCGGTAGCTGGTCCTGACAGCCATATCGTGGTTCAGGTAAGAGGTAAAATTTATCCAACAGGATTTGGTGAAGTGACTCAGGTAGTTAGTTTACAAGGACAATATGTTCAGTCTTTCCCTCCTCCGGCAATTGGAGCTTTTTTAGCAGACTTTGATGCTCATTTAGCTATCGATAATGGATGGAACGGAACAGGTGGGTTCTCTTACTACGAGCACACTGTTACAAAAGCACCGGTAAAGGCAGCAAAGAATCTGAAAGAGGAATTGGCTTAGGAATAAAATTCTCTCCAAACAATTCTATACAGGAATTTTGAAAATCTGCAAAAAAAATTTCTGGACCAATTAGATATAAGAGATCGCCTGCTTTAGGCGATCTTTTTTATTCCTTCAAAAAAGCTGCTTTTTTGAATAACCCTACAAATCAAAAACAAAACAAAACAATGAAAAAAAAACAGATTATTATTGCCCTGCTGCTTGTTGCGATCGCAGCCAGTCTTGGGGTGTTTTTCTACTACAAGAACAACGAAAAAGGAGTGGATGGAGTTTATGCTACCAGTGCGGCGCCTGATTCTTGTGAATGCGAGACCAGTTGGTTTCCTCACGAGCAAACACCTGCACCAAAAGAAGGTGACGGCAGTCCATTTGACTCAGACAATACTACCAATTGTGATTTTCACCAATGGTCCTGGCAGAAATTTTTGTGGGTAACCAAGCCGTTGCCAAGCGGGAATCCTTTTTTCATAGATTCGCTGGATATTGTAAGTCCGGAAATGGAGGATGTTGCACCACAGCTGGGAATAAAACTAACCTTGAGTTCCATTAATCAGGCAGGTTTCAAAGGGGTACTGCTTTCTAATCCTAAATTTAATAAGGTTGCGGACACAGTGTATTATTCGATTCACGTGAATAAACTGCTCAAAGACAAAGCCATTTCGGCTGCCTCTTTAATCAACAATGGAAAATTGCCCGTTTCAAATTCAGAGACCTTTCCGGTTGGGGCTTTAGAACTAAAAGTCTCCTGGATCAGTATCGATGCTATTGTTAAAGAACAGCAAAAAGATTATTTTACAACTACTGCAGCCGTTAAAAACAGCAAAGGACAATACGTTAAAAAAACGATGGCACTGTTAGGAATGCATGTGGTTGGAATTGTAAAAAATCATCCTGAGTTTATTTGGGCCACTTTTGAACATAAGGATATGGCACCTGTTTACGATAAGAAAAACAATTTGGTAACCTCAGCAACTGAAAAGTTGTTTTATGAAAAAGGTACCGAAAAAGATATCAACGGCATCCGATGGTTACGAGGGGCCACTTCGCCGGTTCTTCCTAACAAAGCATTTATTCTTTATGAATATGGAGTGCCTAAGGATTTAAACACAGGCGACTTTATGGCAACAAGTCAAAAAGAGCCTGCTAATTTTAATAATATTGAGAATATCAATAAATGTGTGGACTCTAAATTGAAAGATGTTTTTAGAAATTATTTTTACAATGGCTCTGTATGGCTGGATTTTGACGGAGTTTCTCCTGAAGATCAGGTGAAAACACTTGTAACAAAAAACATTTCAAGCGCAATTCCGGGTGCATTAGCCAGAGGTTCTGTAAATCTGGCGAACATTACGATGGAAACTTATACGCAGACTTTTCAGGATGACATACATAAGATTAATAGTGGCACTTTGGTAAGTTGTTTTTATTGTCATCAGGCTTCCAACAGTGACAAAACACGACCTGGCAAATCACCTTTGTTTTTAAGTCATTTGTTTGCCGATTATTTACAATTTACAAAACCGGCAGGCACTGCTAAGAATGCGAATGTTCTGGGTATCTCACGCGAGAGACGTATTCAGGAGATCGATGCAGCGAAAATGGATCAGCTTGAAGAATTTATTAAAGCTACGAAGTAATAGCTGATTTTATAGTAAAAAAAGAGGAGGTTTCACCATTGTGAAATTTCTTCTTTTTGCTTTTAAGGGATTAAAAATCAGTAGTACTGAAAAAGGAAACGTTGGTCTCCCTATCTTTTATCTTCTTTAGAATAATTGGAAACCCTGTTTATGTCAATTGGATTTCCTAAAAAGCGAGGCTCACGATTTCTCATTAGATCAAAAAAAGATTTGAAAATAGAACCGTATTCCCGAAAAGTCACGTATTTATAACCCAGATACTCTCCTTTATTCGCAGAAAAACCAACCGATTTTATGCCAAGTTTTACGCCGATATAAATAGCCCGGTTCAAATGATATTTCTGCGAAACGAGAGTAGCACTTTTCACCTTGAAAATATGTTTAGCACGATACATGGTCGAGTACGTATCGAAACCCGCATAATCGACGTAGATTTTAGTTGTATCAACTCCGTGTTTGTAACAGTAATTTTTCATGACTGTTAGCTCATCATATTCATCACGGCCATTATCACCGGAAAGTAGAATCTTCTCTATTTTGTGTGTTTGGTACAATAGAATCCCGGCGTCCAGACGGTCTTTTAGATATTTGCTGGGCTGATTTCCATTGATTCCGGCCCCGAAAATAATTCCCACCTCATTTTTTGGAAGAGGAGTTGTAGTAGAATAAATCAAATCATCAGTGGATGATTTTACATATAGATTCACAGAAACGATTACAATAACCCCAAGGATAGAAAGGTAAATTAGGTTTTTGAGAAGTTTTTTCACTTTGAATTTCTAAGATTAAGGTTAAAAGAATTGTGAAGATAAGTAAATTTATCTTTGGTGTTTGTGTTCGGATCGAATCAAAAAAACCGAAGTATTCCTACCTCGGTTTTAAGTATATCGTATACTCTAATAAGTCTAATACTCTTAAAGTAATCCTGCTCTTTTCAATAAAGCTTCGGGTTTTGGTTCCTGACCTCTAAAACGTTTGTATAAAATCATAGGATGTTCTGTTCCTCCTTTTGAAAGTACATTGTCTTTGAATTTTGTTGCGACTTCATGATTGAAGATACCGTTTTCCTGAAAATATTCAAAAGCATCAGCGTCCAGGACTTCAGCCCACTTGTAACTGTAGTATCCAGAAGAATATCCACCCTGAAAAATATGTGAAAAAGCAGTACTCATTGCATTTTCTTTTACATCAGGGTACAATTGTGTGTTGGCAAATTGTTCTGTTTCGAAAGTTTTTAAATCGGTGATGTTTGTTGGGTCTTGTCCGTGCCATGCCATATCCAGTAATCCAAAACTTAGTTGACGTAAAGTAGCGAGACCTTCCTGAAAACTAGCACTTTCTTTTATTTTCTGAACATATTCAATTGGGATAATTTCCCCTGTTTCGTAATGATTCGCAAACAAAGCCAAAGCTTCCGGCTCGTAACACCAGTTTTCCATTATCTGACTTGGTAATTCTACAAAATCCCAAAACACCGAAGTACCGGATAAACTTGGATAAGTTGTGTTGGCTAACATTCCGTGTAAACCATGACCAAATTCATGGAATAAAGTAGTAACTTCATTAAAAGTCAATAACGAAGGTTTTGTTTCTGTAGGTTTTGTAAAGTTACAAACGTTTGAAATATGGGGTCTTTCGTTTACACCTTCTTTTATAGATTGTGATTTGAAAGAGGTCATCCACGCACCATTTCTTTTTCCTTTTCTTGGGAAAAAATCCGCATAGAAAATCGAAACTAAATTGTTATCTGCATCGGTTACTTCGTATGTTGTAACTTCTTCATGATACTTGTCGATATCAAAAACTTCGGTAAACGTTAATCCGTATAATTTTTTGGCAACAGTAAAAGCTCCGTTTAAAACTTTTTCTAATTGGAAGTAAGGTTTCAGTTTTTCATCATCTAAATTAAAAAGCTGCTGTTTTAATTTTTCAGAATAGTAAGCACCATCCCATTTTTCTAACTGCTCGATTCCATCCAGCTCTTTAGCGAAAGTCGTTAATTCAGCAAATTCTTTTTGAGCTGCCGGTTTGGCTTTTGCTAGTAAATCGTTGAGAAAAGAGAAAACTCTTTCCGGACTCTCGGCCATTCTTTCCTCGAGAACAAAATGTGCATGGGTTTTATAACCCAACAAATTGGCTCTTTCATAACGAAGTTTGGCGATTTTCAGGACATTTTCCTGATTGTCAAATTCGTTATTTTGGAAAGCTTTTGCTCCAAAGGCAATCGCCATTTTTTTACGTAACTCGCGATTGTCGGCATAAGTCAAAAACGGAATATAACTAGGATGATCTAAGGTGAAGATCCAGCCTTCCTTTTCCTGGCTTTTCGCTAACAATCTTGCGGCTTCGATAGTTCCTTCCGGTAAACCTGCCAGATCTTTTTCATTTGTTAAATGCAATTCGAAAGCATTGGTCTCGGCCAAAACATTTTCGCCAAATTGCAGACTTAGTCTTGACAATTCTTTATCGATTTCGCGTAAGCTTTCTTTTTTGTCCTCAGGTAAGTTGGCTCCGTTTCTTGAAAAACTTTTATATTTTTTATCTAAAAGCGTAGTTTGCTCCGGATTTAAATTCAGCTTTTCTTTTTGATCATAAACAGTTTTAATTTTAGCAAATAATGCCGCATTTAAGGTAATGTCGTTTCCGAATTCTGAAAGCAAAGGAGAAACTTCCTGCGCAATTTTTTGCATCTCATCACTTGTTTCTGCCGAATTCAAATTGAAGAAAATACTGGAAAGACGATCCAGGACATCACCTGTAAAATCCATCGCTACCACTGTGTTCTCAAAAGTGGGCGCCTCCGGATTGTTTACGATCGCATCAATTTCAGCTTTAGCCAAAGCAATTCCTTCGTTAAAAGCAGGAACATAATCTTCGATTTTAATTTGCGAAAAGGGTGCTGTATTGTGTTTGGTGTCGAAATGTTGTGTTAAGATGCTCATTTTTTTAGTTTTCAGTCTCAGTCTCAGTAAGCAGTGCGAACTAAGACTAAAGAGTTTATTTTTTTTGAGTATTCAGTTTCAGTTCTCAGTTTCAGTTCTCAGTGCTTACTGTGACTGAGAACTGAGACTAAGAACTATTTAAGACTTTCAGCTGCTTTATTAACTGCAGCTTTTAATTCTTCTTTATAGGAAATAATAGTATCAAGCACTTTTTTATCATGGCTTCCAATGATTTGTGCCGCTAAAATTCCGGCATTCTTGGCTCCGTTTAAAGCTACTGTCGCGACAGGAACTCCGCCAGGCATTTGAAGAATCGATAAAACCGAATCCCAACCGTCAATAGAGTTACTTGACTTCACTGGAACTCCAATTACGGGAAGTGGCGACATTGAAGCAACCATTCCAGGTAAGTGTGCAGCTCCTCCAGCCCCGGCAATAATTACCGAAATACCGCGAGTGTGTGCATTTTTACTGAAATCGAACAACTTTTCAGGCGTTCTGTGTGCCGAAACGATATCTACTTCAACTTCAATATTAAATTGTTTTAAGATGTCGATCGCATCCTGCATGACTGGCATGTCGGAGATACTTCCCATTATGATGGCTACTTTGCTCATTTTATTTTTTGTTTCAGGTTTTTTTGTTTCAGGTTTCAGACTGTTGACTGCGACTGAAAACTGCTTATTCTACTTCAGGTTTTTATGGTGACTGTAAACTGCGACTACTCACTAATGACTCTAATCGTATTTTTAACGTCCTCAGCAATTCTTCTGGCTTCAGACATGTCTTCATTTACAATTGTTACGTGGCCCATTTTTCGGAAAGGACGTGTTTCTTTTTTACCGTAAATATGTGGGGTAACGCCGTTCCATCCCAGGATAGTTTCGATGTTTTCATAAACAACATCTCCCGAATAACCTTCTGCCCCCACTAAATTAACCATAATTCCGGCAACTTTACTATCGGTATTTCCTAACGGAAGATCCAGAATAGCACGCAAGTGATTTTCGAATTGTGAGGTGTAGCTGGCTTCAATGGAGTAATGCCCTGAATTGTGCGGACGTGGAGCAACTTCATTTACTAAAACTTCATCGTCGTTAGTTTGAAACATTTCGACTGCCAAGAGGCCAACATGATTGAACTTTTCCGAAACATTTAAAGCGATAGCTCTGGCTTTTTCGGCTACTTTCTCATCAATTCTGGCTGGACAGATTACATATTCAACCTGATTGGCTTCCGGGTGAAACTCCATTTCAACAACCGGATATGTTTTAATTTCTCCTGATGGATTTCGGCATACGATAACCGCTAATTCGTTTTTAAACGGAATCATCGTTTCAGCAATACATTCTACATTTGGAAGATGGTCTAAGTCAGAAGTCTGACGAATTATTTTTACACCATTTCCGTCGTAACCAAATTCAGTGCATTTCCACACGAATGGTAATTTCAGTTCCTGGATTTTAGCTTTTAGACTTTCTAAATTTTCAAATCGCTCAAAGGGTGCTGTTGGGATATTGTGATCTGCGTAGAATTGTTTCTGAATCCCTTTGTTTTGAATTCCTTTTAAGGTTTTTGGAGAAGGATAGATTTTTAAACCTTCATTCTCTAACTGTGTCAGGGCTTCAAGATTGACCAATTCGATTTCAAAAGTCAGAACATCAACTTGCTTTCCAAAATTATAAACTGTTTCATAATCCATTAAATCACCTTGAAAGAATTTATTGCAGGCAATTTTACTGGGAGCCTCATCACTTGGATCGAGGACATAAGTTTGGATGTCAAATTTTCGGGTGTCGAACAAAAGCATTTTGCCTAATTGTCCGCCGCCTAATATTCCTAATTTAAAATCAGAAGAAAAATAATTCATTGTAGTTGTGTTTTTGCAAAGATACTTTTTAATCTTTTTTTTGCCATGAATTTCACGAATTTCATGAGATATAGAATGAGAATATTTTTTTGCCACGAATTCCCCGAATTTCCCCGAATCAAAAGTTTTCAGAAGGAGTGCGAAAAAATCGGGGAAATTCGGGGAATTCGTGGCATATAAAAAACTTTTAATCTGTGGCGAAAAAAATAAACGAAAAGCATGCAATCCCAATGATTTTAAGGATTCTCAAAGTTGCAATTGAAATTCTATGACAAGATTATTTTTCTATTTTCTTCAAAACCTCTTTGGCAACGGCTTTGTAGGCTGCCGAATGATCACCATAATCTTTATTCAGAATAATTTGCAGCTCAGGATGTATCCAGTCGTAATGATTGCCTAGAACATACAAAGTTCTGATCGAATAGGCTTTTGTAGCCACTTTTATATCATTGATGAGCCAGTCAAATGAAGCTTCTATACAATCTTGCAGATTCGTTTCAGAAAGTGAAATGCCGTTTTCTGTTTTTTTATAATGCTCTTTTACAAGTAACTGAATCACCTTTGCAATAGGACGAATAGCACTTTCGTCTTTTAAAATCTTAAGATTGGAACAGAAAAAATCAAGATGAGGCTGCAGCCAGATCAATTCTTCGTAAGAAACAAATTCCAGAATCCAACAGGCTTTGTGATTGTTTTTGTCTGACGGAGAAAAACAAATCGTAACAAGTTCTTTAAATAACGAGTGGTTTTCTAAAACCTCTTTAGCAACATTAAGACGATTTTCTCTATAAGCTTTTACGTAATCTAATTTTGTTTGTAATTCAGAAGACATTTTGATGGGTTTAATACAGGTCTAAAATAAGTAATTTAATGTAATAGTTTTGTAATAATTTATAGGAAGCCCTAAAGAGAATAGCGAGACAAAGAGAATTTCCAGACCATAACCAGTCTGGAAATAGAGTTGCATTATTTAGGGAAACCTTAAATTTTGAATTTATTTTTTATAGCTAACTTTCCAAATCGTATTCCCACTGTCATCATTGACTAAAAGAGATCCGTCTTGCATTACTGTTACAGCAACCGGGCGGCCATAAACTTCTGCTTTGTCAGCATTCGCGATAAAACCGGTTAAAAAATCTTCGGGTTTTCCTGAAGGCTTTCCATTGGAAAAAGGAATAAATGCAACTTTATATCCGGAAATTTTGGCACGATTCCATGACCCGTGCTGTCCCACAAAAGCTCCGTTTTTGTATTTTTCAGGAAAAGTACTTTTAGTATAAAAAGCCAATCCTAAAGAAGCAGTATGAGCACCAACAGGAACATCGGGTACAATAGCTTTAGCGACCAAATCTTTGCGTTCTCCTTTCATTCGAGGGTCAGGAATGTTTCCATAGTAGGAGTAAGGCCAGCCATAAAAACCACCTCTTTTTACAGAGGTGATGTAATCAGGAACTAAGTCGTCGCCCAATTCATCACGTTCATTAACTGCTGTCCAAAGTTCTTTGTTTACAGGATTCCAATCCATTCCAACAGGGTTTCTGATTCCCGATGCGTAAATCTTCTCACCAGTTCCGTCAGGATTAATTTCTAAAATGGCGGCACGACGCACTTCTTTATCCATTCCGTTTTCACCTACGTTACTTCCGGAACCAACCGATACATAGATTTTTGTTTCTTCAGGATTTGAAATAATATTTCGGGTCCAGTGATTGTTATAACCTCCAGCCGGAAGTTCAAGGATTTTTGTCCCTGGGGTTTCTAATTTTAAAGGATTGTTTTTATAAGGATAACGGTATAGGCCATCTGTGTTGGCAACATAAAAAAAGTCTTTGAGAATTAACATTCCAAAGGGTCTGTTGAGGTCTTTTAGAAAAACTTCCCGAGTCTCGAATTTTCCGTCTTTATCTTTATCCCGAAGAATTATAATTTGATTTTTGCTCGTTCTGGTTCCGCTCTCGACTACAAAAATATCATTGTTTGGAGCGATATAAGTCCAGCGAGGATTTTCAAAACCGTCGGCAAACTTTGTAACGGTAAAGCCTTCAGGTGCTTTTGGTGTTTGTCCTTCCGGCCATTTAAGTACCTTACTGCTGTTTGTTTTCGATTCGGTTGCATAGGGCGGTGGTAAAACGAGATCCCCAATAGCGGTTTTTACAATAGTTGGAGGCTGTGAGGATAAAGCATCTTTCTTTTCTTTTTTTACCTGCCCGTTGCAGGCTGTTAAGGAGGTTAACAGTAAAAGCGAAAGGAATTGCGTGGTAATTTTCATGGTGGTTTGGGGTTAAGGTTTTAAAATCCAGTAATTTAATAAAATAAGGTCTTTTTTAAAGAAAAGATTTCTAAATATTAAGTGATATTTAACATTCTTAAAAAAATATGTGTGCAGTATATTTTGATACTTACAGTTTGGTTGTAATTCTGTATCTTTGCGCATTATTTTAAATGTAAAAAATAATGATACAACTTCACGATAAACAATTTGTTCCGTTTATTTCGGCCAAAGAAATTGATTTTGCTTTAACTAAAATAGTGGCACAGGTAGAAGATGATTTTGGAGACGATACCCCAATTTTTATTGGTGTTTTAAATGGAGCATTTATGGTCGTTGCCGATTTTCTAAAAAAATATAAAAGTCTTTGCGAGGTTTCATTTATCAAAATGGCATCTTACGAAGGAATTGAAAGTACCAATACGGTAAAAGAATTAATTGGTATCAATCAGGATTTGTCGGGTAGAACCGTTATTCTTATTGAAGATATTATTGATACTGGAAATACAATCGAAGAATTAAAACAATTGTTTAAACAGCAAAATGTAAAGCATTTTAAAATTGCGACTTTGTTTTTCAAACCGGAAGCTTATAAAAAAGACATCAAAATAGATTATATCGGAATCAGAATTCCAAATAAATTCATTGTAGGTTACGGATTGGACTACGATGGTTTAGGAAGAAATTTGCCTGAGGTTTATAAATTGGCAGAATAAATTTAAACACACACAACTATATATTCATTTAAAACTTCTTATTAAAAATAGAAGTCACAACACTCACTCATATTATGATTAACATTGTTTTATTTGGAAAGCCGGGAGCAGGAAAAGGAACTCAGGCAGAATTTTTAAAAGAAAAGTACAAATTAACGCACCTTTCAACAGGAGATATTTTTCGTTTTAATTTAAAAAATGATACAGATTTAGGTAAAAAAGCGAGGGTTTTTATGGATAATGGAGAATTAGTTCCTTGCGAAGTTACTACTGCAATGTTAATTGATGAGGTAAAAAAACATCCTGATACAGCGGGATTTTTGTTCGATGGTTATCCTAGAACTTTAGAACAGGCAGAAGCTTTGGATAAATTTTTACCAACAATTGGATCAAGTGTTACAGCAACTATTGCATTAGAAGCAGATGATGAAATTCTGGTAGCCCGTTTATTAGAAAGAGGAAAAACAAGTGGAAGAGTTGATGATCAGGACGAAGAGAAAATTCGTGTAAGATACCAGGAGTATAATGAAAAAACAGCTCCACTAATTGGATATTATAAAGAACAAAATAAGTTTCATGCCGTAAATGGTATTGGAACTATCGAGGAAATTACAGAGCGATTAACGTCAGTTATAGATAATTTGTAGAAGCTTTTTCCAGCTGCCGTTTCATCCCGATTGCTATCGGGATTTCAAAAGAACTATTTTTCTTATCATAGAACAAGCTTCCAAGGGTTGCTGTTTTCTGGCAAGAAAAATTAGTTTTTTTTAAGACAAGGCTCTTTTGAGAGGTCTGAGACGCAATATTTAAGATTACAGATTATGTTGATGAGGACGATTATATAACGAATAAACCAAAAATTGGAAATACTAATAATATTTTTTCTAATACTATTGAATGGTGTTTTCTCCATGTCAGAAATTGCATTGATTTCGGCCCGGAAAAACAGACTTGAAACTGCCGCAAAAAAAGGAAATAATAGTGCTAAGATAGCACTCGATTTGGCCAATTCTCCGAATAAGTTTTTATCAACCGTGCAAATCGGAATCACTTTAATCGGTATTTTGACCGGTATTTATAGTGGCGATAAAATAACAATGGATGTTGAGGTTTTTGTTAGCGGATTTGAGTTTTTAAAACCCTATGCGCATTCAGTTGCAGTGGGAATTGTTGTCGTAGTTTTGACATTTTTCTCTTTGGTTTTAGGAGAATTATTGCCAAAGCGAATTGGTTTAAATTATCCGGAGGCGATTGCAAAAATGGTAGCGCTGCCAATGAAGACCATTTCGATAATTACGGCACCATTTATTTGGCTGCTTACTTCTTCGACTGATTTTTTATTGAATGTTTTTCAAATTAAGCCAACCGCTGACGGTAAGGTAACGGAAGAAGAGATTAAAGCCATTATCAAAGAAGGAACTGAGGGTGGAGAAGTGCAGGAAATTGAACAGGACATTGTAGAACGTGTTTTTCATATTGGGGATCGAAAAGTAAACTCACTGATGACACACCGTAAATCGGTAGATATGCTGCCTTTCAATGCAGATAAAACAAAGATCAAGGAATTGGTTTTGCAGGATTTGCATACCGTTTATCCGGTCTATAGAGACAACTACGATGATATCGTGGGGGTTGTAAGTTTAAAGAATATATTTGCAAATATCGAAAGCGAACATTTTGAGTTGGCAGGAATTATGATAGATGCACCTTATTTAATGGAACAGACAACAGCATACAAAGCATTGGAGAATTTCAAAAAAACGGGAATTCATTATGCTTTAGTTTCTGATGAATATGGTGTTTTTCAAGGGATTATTACTTTGAATGACATTTTGGAAGCTTTAGTAGGAGATGCATCTGATTTTTATAAAGACGAATTTCAATTAATTGAAAGAGAAGACGGTTCATGGTTGGTTGACGGACATTATTCGTTACATGACTTCTTAACCTATTTTGAGTTAGACGAATTAACAAACGATTACGAAGTAAATACCGTAAGCGGAATGATTATGACAGAGCTTTCGCATATTCCAAAAGAAGGAGAAAAATTAATCTGGCAAAAATTTGTGCTGGAAGTAATTGATATGGATGGCGTAAAGATTGATAAAGTGCTGGTAAAAGCGCTTAAAGAATAAAAAAAATAGTTTTCAGTCTCAGTTTTCAGTCTCAGTTTGGTACTGGAAAATGCGACTGCAACGGAAAGATAAATAAAATAGAATTTAGAAATAGAAGCTAGAGAAATCTAAAATCTAAAATCTAAAATCTGAAATTCAGAAAAATGACAGAAGGAAATTTTGTAGATTATGTTAAGATTTATGTTTCGTCCGGTAAGGGAGGAAAAGGATCTACGCATTTACATAGAGAGAAATTTATTGAAAAAGGAGGCCCGGACGGAGGAGATGGTGGTCGCGGAGGGCATGTGTATTTAGTGGGAAATAAAGGACTTTGGACGTTATTTCATCTAAAGTTTGCACGACATATTAAAGCAGGTCACGGTGGAGACGGTGGAGGAGATCGCAGTACTGGTGCTGATGGAGATGATAAATTTATTGAAGTGCCTTTAGGAACCGTTGTAAAAGACAAAGAAACCGGAGAAACTTTATTCGAAATTACCGAAGACGGTGAAAAGAGAATTCTATCAAAAGGAGGAAAAGGAGGTTTAGGAAACTGGCACTTTAGAAGTTCAACCAATCAGACACCGCGTTATGCTCAGCCAGGTTTGCCGGGTGTAGAGATGGATGTAATTTTGGAGCTTAAAGTATTGGCAGATGTTGGTTTAGTAGGTTTTCCAAATGCCGGAAAATCGACTTTACTGTCTGTTTTGACTTCAGCGAAACCAAAAATTGCCGACTATCCTTTTACAACCTTAAAACCAAACTTAGGAATCGTTGCATACAGAGATTATCAATCGTTTGTAATTGCAGACATTCCTGGAATTATTGAAGGTGCTGCTGAAGGAAAAGGATTAGGTCATTACTTTTTGCGTCATATCGAGCGTAACTCAACATTATTGTTTTTAGTTCCGGTTGATACACCGGATATTAAAGCAGAGTACGATATTTTGGTAAACGAATTAACCAAGTACAATCCTGAAATGTTAGACAAAGAACGTCTTTTAGTAATCTCGAAATGTGATATGCTGGATGACGAACTTAAAGCCGAATTGAAAACGGAATTAGATGTCGCTTTCAAGGATATTCCATACATGTTTATCTCATCTGTGGCCCAACAAGGGTTAACGGATTTAAAAGATAAGCTTTGGAAGATGCTTAATGACTAAAAAAAATACAATTTGTAAAAAAGGTGTTCTGAAAAACAGAGCACCTTTTTTGTTTTATATAATGTTAAATTCGTAATGAAATGCTAAAAATTTGCTGAGATATTTAATTTCAGGATGGACTGCAATAATATAATTATGAAAATGAGTTATATTCGCGTCACTTAAACAAAATAACATGAAAAAAATAGTTTTATTCTTGACCATGTGTCTGATGGCTTTTCCTGTAAGGGCTGACGAAGGAATGTGGTTTTTGATGTTTATCGAAAGATTGAACCATAGAGATATGGAAAAAATGGGCTTGCAATTGACAGCCGAAGAAATTTACAGTATCAACAATCATAGTTTAAAAGATGCTATTGTACAATTTAACGGAGGTTGTACTGCAGAAATCGTTTCTAAAGAGGGATTGGTTTTAACAAATCACCACTGTGGTTACAATGCAATTGCAGAACTTTCTTCAGCAGAACAAAATTATTTGAAAGACGGTTTTTGGGCAAAACAAAGAAGTGCCGAAATGAAACCGAAATCACTATACGTGCGTTTCTTTGTACGTATGGACGATGTTTCTAAAAGAATTTTATCAAAAGTAAACGATAAAATGACTGAGACTGAAAGAAACAAAGCGATTCAGCAAGAAATTGCTTTGATCGAAAAGGAAAATAACGAAGGCGGAAAATATACCGTTTCTGTTCGTCCTTTCTTTCAGGGAAATGAATATTACTATTTCGTTTACCAGGATTATACAGACGTTCGTTTAGTAGGAACGCCACCTGAAAGTGTTGGTAAATTTGGAGGAGATACTGACAACTGGGAATGGCCTCGTCAAACAGGTGATTTCTCTATGTTCAGAGTTTATGCAGATAAAGACGGAAATCCGGCAGCTTACTCTAAAGATAATGTGCCTTTGAAACCTAAACATTACTTACCTGTAAGTATTAAAGGGGTTAAAGAAAATGATTTTGCAATGATTTTAGGATATCCTGGAAGAACAAACCGTTGGATGCCAGCTGGAGGAATTGAGCAAAATGTTAAGTTTGCTTACCCTGCATGGGTTGAAGGTGCTAAAACCGGAATGGATCAAATGAAAAAGTATATGGACAAAGATGCAACAGTTCGTTTGCAATATGCGTCTAAATATGCTTCTACAGCAAACTACTGGAAAAACCGTCAGGGTATGATCGATGCTTTAACAAAAGCGGGGACAGCAGAGATTAAAGCGGCACAGGAAGATAAATTCTATGAGTGGGCTACTAAACCGGCTAACAAAGAAAAGTACGAGAATGTAATTCCAACAATTAATGATTATTACAGAGCTACGAATCTAAAAGCAATCCACGATAATTACTTAACACAGCTTTTGCGTACCTCAAATTATGCTGGTGGGCCGGCTAATTTAGGAAATGCACTGATCGCCTACTACAACGAAAACGACGCTAAAAAAGCAGAAATGTTGCCAAAGATCAACGCATTAATCGAAAGTATTTATGGTGAATTTTATGCACCTCTTGAAAAAGATGTCTTAACGGCACAGTTGAATTTATATGCTTCCAAAGCTGCTGAATATGGTTTAGCGACACAGATTGCTAAAATGAAGTCAGAAAACAATGGTGATTTTACTGCTGATGTAGCAAAAGCAACTGAAATTAGTTATTTTACTTCTAAAGAAAAAGTATTGGCATTTATGGCTAATCCTAAACCATTAGCGATTGTACACGATCCTTTGTATATTATTTCTAACGACTTAATGACAAAATTCCGTTCTAAAACAGACGATCAGTTGAAAGCCGATGATGGTTTTGCAAGCGCATACCGCAAATTGGTGGAAGGTTTAAGAGAATCTAAATTGAATGCAATTCAATATCCGGATGCTAACTCTACGTTGAGATTAACTTACGGAAAAGTAAGAGCGTTACCTGCTGATCCACGTAACGATGCTAAAATAAATAATTATACTACCATGGAAAGTATGGTGAAAAAGTATAAAGCAGGAGATCAGGAATTTGATTTGCCAAAACGTTTATTAGAATTAAACAAAGCAAAAGACTTTGGGCAGTATGCTGATAAAGCAGGTTATATGCCGGTAAACTTCTTAACAGATAACGATATTACAGGTGGAAACTCAGGTTCTCCGGTATTAAACGGAAAAGGAGAATTAATTGGAGTTGCTTTTGACGGAAACATCGAAGCCATGGCTGGAGATGTTATTTTTGATTCTAAATTACAAAGAACAATTAACGTAGATATTCGTTACGTACTTTGGATTATTGACAAATACGCCGGAGCTAAAAACATTATCGACGAAATGACGATTATTAAATAATTCTGGTTTCTAAATAAAAATCAAAACCGACAGATTTCAAGAATCTGTCGGTTTTTTTGTGCTTTTTTTCGCCACGAATTCACGGATTAATTAAATAAAATTCGTGGCGGAAATTCTTTGCAACATTCTTTTGAAATTTGGGATTTTATTTTTTGGAATTTATTCAGGTTGTTAATTCACTTTTACTCTAATTCCTTTAGTATGACTTGTAAATTCTGGGGCATACATACTTTGAATTGTTGTAATCCCATTAGAGAATTCTCCGCTGTTGTTTACTCTTATATCATATTCTATAACATAAGTTCCTTTATTGATTCGGTCAAAGAAAAAGTGAGTTGCTGCATCCTTTGTACTCATATAGTAACCCAAACGATCTTTATACTGATATTGAGAAAGCACAGTTACGGGTTCAAAACAAGAAGCTCTCATGTCTTTTAAATGAATATATTCTGTGTCTTCTTTTGACGTAATGATTAATCGAACCGTAACTAAATCTCCGATTTTTAAAGAGTTTTTAGAAGTGATCTTTTCTAATTGATCTCCTTTTAATGTACTTTTCTTTAGATATAATTCCTTCGAAACGGATAGAACTGATCCTGAATTGGTTTTAATTTTATCCAAGTCTTCAAAGTACTGCCAGTAAGCTCCGCCAAATGCAGGGACTTTTGATTTGTTTTGAATAGTGATTGAAGCCATATCTTTTTTAACTTCATCGGCATTCCAGTTTAGTTTGATATAACCGGTTTCAGCTTCTTTTTCATTTTCAGCCAATTTTTTAGTTAGAATTTTTTGGTCTCCTAATTTTATAACAGTATTGTCTTTTACAGTAAGCCAGTCTGTGCCTTGCATTAATAAAGTATAAACAGCTTCGGTAGTAGATTTAGTCGTTGGCCAATTTTTGGTTTGTTTATTTTTTAATAGCCATACTTTCATTGCATCTACTGATTTGGTGTCCTGATTTACTTCGGCGAAAGCCTCAATTAATAGAGATTGAGTTTCAATAGGTGCCTGATACCAATTCCAACCTGCTTTATTGGCAATCCAGTACATTCCCCAATCTTCGTTGTTTGAAGATGTTTCTTTAAGACTTTCTACTATTTTTTTAGCGGTTTCTTTTTCTCCAAAACGATTCAGAGTTAATGCAGCCAGTCCTTTTTCATAAATAGAATAGTTTAGCCAATCTTTTTTAGCTGCTTCCAAATAAAGTTTGGTGGCTTTCTTTAAAGTGTCTGAAAGCGGATATTTCTCTAGATAAAAACTTCTGGTATATAAATAATGAAGATCAGAATATGGGTTGATCCAAATTAGCTTTTCCGCAGGTTTTAAATCTTTGGTTCTGTTTTTATAGTATTCTAAAAATTTATTGTCTAAAAACGGAATCCCCGTTTTTGCAATTTGGTCTATCTTATCGTCATCACTGGTTTTAGTCAACTTTGATAAATGACCTAAACCTGCCAGAATATGTCTGGTAATGTATTCGCTTTCATCGCTTCCTTCAAACCATGAAAATCCTCCGGATGCTTTTTGTTTTTGTTTTAATTTTTCGAAAGTGACCTCTTGAGAAGTTTTCATTTTCTCCAGATCAAACAAAAGTGCAAGATTCTTTTTCTTTTCATCTTCGCTTTGCGCATCATTTAGCCACGGAGTTTCAGCAAGAATAATCGATTTTAATTCTTCATTTTCTTCTAGTTTAGACGTTAGTTGTCCATTTTTTCTCCAATTTTCAAAAACAGTTGCAATCTTCGGATTATTTGAAATAATCTCCGAAGCCAAAGCATTGGCATAAAAACGGGCAAAAGTTTGTTCCGCACATTCATGCTCGTACTCCATTAAATAAGGCAAAGATTGAATGGCTATCCAAGATGGATTCGAAGTATATTCGAATGTAAATTGGTGATTCTTTAAAGTTGTTGAATTGTTGTTTTTTAGGTTGTTAAACGTATATTCTTTTGTTGAGTTTTCACGAACCCAGATAGGAATACTCTCTGTAACAAGCATATTGTTTGTCAAAACCGGAAGCATGTTTTCTTCTCCATCAGAAAAATTACCTGATTTAGCCAGAATTTTATATTGAACGCCTTGCAAACCTTCTGGAACAGAAATCGTCCAGGTTGCGGTTGTATTTCCAAAAGCAGCGACATTAAAATTTCTAACATTTTTCGCGTTAAGCATTTTGGCGTCGATGGGCTGCATGGTTACAGCATCAAAAAATTGTAAACTGGCGATTCCGGTTTTTGCTTCGGCAGTAACATTCGAAATTTTAGCACTAATTACTATAGTATCTTTTTCTCTGAGGTAGCGAGGGAAATTCGGCAGAACCATTAATTCCTTTTGAGTAATGACGCTTTTCTCTAAATAACCGGAAACAGCATCTTTATTGTGAGCCAATAAACGAAGTTTCCAAGAAGTTAAAGCTTCCGGAGATGTAAAGTTGAAACTTACTTTTCCGGTAGAATCTGTTTTTAAATTAGGTAAAAAGAAAGCGGTTTCAGAAAGATTTTTTCTAGTTTTTACTTGTGTTAAGGCTTCTAAGGCTTTTTTGGTGGTAATGATTATGGCTCCGTTTACGGCTTTTCTTCCATAAAGTGCAGTTGCTATGTCGGCTTTTAATGTGTTAATTGAAATTATTTCTGAGGAGCTCAGATTTTTTACAGTTTCTTCGTTAGAAATTTCCCCATCAACTACATATAGTGTAGATTCACCCATAACCAAAGATGTCAACCCTTTTATTGTTTTTTTTCCAGTAATAAATTTAGTTTTATTGGTTTGAGAATATTCAGGTTTTATAAATTTTACTTGGTCAATTTTAACCGATTGTTCTGCAAGAATAGCAACGGGAGCTCCCGCTCCTACAGGTTCATCAATGGTTAAAACAGCATCAGGATCTCCCTTAATCGTTTCGGTCCCTATTTTTTTGTCTCTAATCTCTACTCCGGTTATATGGAGCGAATCTCCGTATCGACTATTATTGAAGCCAAAACCAAACCAGTTTAATTGTGTTTCTTCCTGAAAGTATTTATGCATATGTAATACTCTATTTATGTTTTTTAAATAAGAATGCATTTTTTCGAAACCTAAACCTGATTTTATGTTTGATGTATTGTATCGGTAATTATTTAAATTTAAAATATTCCAGTCTCTTTTAGTAAATTGATCTAGTGAACTATCATACATTGAGGCTAGTACTTCGGCCTCAGTTTTTGTGTTAATTGATTTTAATTGAAACGACCACGTTTCATTACTTCCCGGTTCAATTTTATTTCTAAAACTTTCTATTAGCAATTCTAGTTTAGATTCTTCTGTTTTTAAAGGTATTTCCAGCTCATCATTAAAAATTTCGTTCTCAAAAATGCTTTGAAAACTTAAGCGAATCGATTTTTCGAATTCTTTCTTTAAAGGAACTTTGATCGTTAGTTCATTATTTTCTATATGATATGTGTTTTCGAAATAGTTTAGATTACCATAATTTCCGCTTGTAATAATATATAAATCGGGAATTACAGAAGAGAGCTTAATTTCGACAAAGCCATCTTTTTTAGGATCAGCGTTAATTTGTTCTGCAGTAAATAATTTACTTGGATTAAATTTGTCTTTGCTTTGCTTGACTTCAAAAGTAGAAACCGATTCTATCGGATTATTAAAGGTGTCTTTTGCAGAGAAAACAATTTTGTAATTCCCTGATTTGTAATTTGAAATAAAATCAAGAGTTATTTTTTTGTCTTTCTCGGTATCTACTTTTTTTGAAAACAATAAAGTTTCGTTTGTTTTATCTGTTTTAGTCTCGCGAATTTCATATGGAAATAGTTTTTCAAAATCAGATTCTGAAATGGTTTCTATTTCTGGTTTGAACCAGATTTGTTCCTTGAATTTAGTAGACAATGGACTTAGAAAGTATAATTTAAAGTCTCCTTTTGCTGCTAAAAATTCTCCGTTTAAATTAGTGCTCGTAAGTGTAACTTCATTTTTGTTTTTTGTTTCAATTTGACTTGGAATGTTCGCATTAATAATCAAGTCATGAAACCCTACTTTAATGATTGTTTCAGAAGTATGAGTTTCGCCATTAACATCAGTAACATCAGCAATAATTCTATAATTGAAAATAGGCAATTGTTCTTTTATCGCATTTTGTGAAGGTTTTGCAATAAATTCAATCACGAATTTTCCTGAAGCATCTGTTTTAGTTTCGCCGGTTGCTATGGTTTCATTTTGTTCTTGTCCATAATAATTTCTATAATAATTTGTAAATCTATTTACTTTATAAGTAACTTTTGAGTCAGAAATATTGCTTCCGGAAAATGCTTTTGCGGTTCCCTTTACTTTTATAGATTGATTGACCTGATAGTTTTCTTTTTTAGGGTCAAAATCTACTTTAAACTTTGGACGTTTGTATTCTTCGACTTTAAAATTAGTTTGTGAGCTTTCAAGTATTACGCTATCCCAAAAGGTTAAATTTGGTCTGTTCTTTAAATCAATATCTTCCTTTGTAGCCTCATCAGGTTTAACTGCATAAATATTGAAATTACCTGTCAAACTGTTTTTAGGTAGTATGAATTCTCCTGAAAATGAACCGAATTCGTTAGTAATAATTTCAAATTCTTTAAAGATTTGATAATTTGTATCCTTCACTAAAATTTTAAAAGTAGTATTTGAGACAGTGCTTGTTTTGCTTTTTTTCTTTTGAATTGCGATTCCTTTATAATAAACGGTTTGTCCAGGACGATAAATAGCTCGGTCCAGGTAAAATTCTACTTTGCCATTAAAGGTATTATCTTCTTTTTGGGTGTATTGTATTGTATGTCGAATATAGTTTTCCTCAATTGTAATGGTGTCATTTTGTAATGAAAATTCAATATGATTTTCATTTTCATCATCTTTATCTTCATCATCTTTATCTTCATCATAATTAATATTTGTCTCTGTGTAAGAAGCCAATCCGTTTAGATCTGTTTTAAGATTGTAACGAGATGTTTTGATTGTTACATTTTCAAGAGGTTTTCCGGTTTTTCTATTCAGAACCTGAAAGTTTTTCTTATTATCTTCCTGAGATGCGAGAATACTTAAATTAGAAATTGTAATAGTTTGAAATGCATAAGTTTTTTCATCCAGGGTATTTAAATCACTTTCAAAATAAACTAAATAACTGCCTGTTTCCAGATTTGGTAAAAGGACTTCTGTTGTGTATTGAAAATAATCTTTTTTATTTTGAAGCTGATATTCTCTAAACGCAATTTTGTTTTTGTTCTTTATAATTATTTCACTGATACTATCCTGGTTGTATTGAGATTCGGCTGTTAATTCTTTTATCTTTTTCTGATCTATTTTATAAAAAGAGATATTTAAACGATCTATGTTTTTGTAAGTAATTGATGCTCTTGTGTTCTCATTGTTGTAACTGTATTTTTGAAGTTCAACGCTTAGTGATTTTGAGGTAATGTTTCGCTTTTCGTCCAAAGCAGATTGCGCCGTATTAGTTTCGCTATTTAGTTTTATAATGCTATCATATATTTTTACAGCTTCAATATTATAATCAGGATGTAATTCTTTTGATGCCTGGTCAGCTAGAATTTCAGCTTTTTTTAATAAAATTTTTTGTGTAAGAATTATGTCATTGGATTCTTTCTCAAGTTTATCTAAAACTTTTTTGAGGTCATCTTTAGATTGTGGAAGGAAATCACTGCAGTAAATAATTCGGTCAAATTGATTTTCTAAAGATGGGTTACTTAATTCCAGTTTTTGATGCAGTTCCAAAATCTTTTTAAGATTTTCTTCTGTTATTATATTTAAATTAAACTTTAAAAAATCTGCGGAATTTCCTAAAAGCTCATTTTTATGGTTTTCAATTTCACTGCTTTCAGCTTGCCATGGATGAGATTTGTTACTAAAAAAATAGATGTTTTCTTTCAGGAGATAATCATACAAGTTTTCAGTTTTTAATTTTTCGATCGTTAAAAATTCAAAAATTGCCTGATATTTTATTAAAGGAGTTGCCTTTAAAACACTTTTATTTTCTAATGTTTTTTCCAGAATGGTTATGATTTCTTTTTCGGCTGTCAATTTATCAGACTGAAGATTGTAGTCTTCAATTGAAGGAATCACAACACTATCAGCTACAGCATACGCTTCTTCTTCGATAATAGCTGCAGTCTTATCAACAGTAAAAGCTACATACTCTTCATCTGAATATTCATTTAGACATTTCGCATAAACCAAGTTTAAAATTGCTTTTGAAGGGATAGAGACACGATTAATATCCGTTTTAAGATTAATTAAAATTTTCTTTTTAGCATTTTCGTCAACTACCTGCAAATATTTCGATTGATAAAAGAAACATTTTATCATTTGTACTTCATCTTTCTGCGCAACCGCTTTTTTATAGATCTGATTTACAACTTTAGAGGCAGATTTGATTTTACCATTATTTTCGTAAGATGAAACTTTTATCCATTTTTTGTCATTTTGCTGTGCAAATAATGCGGTTGAAAGCAGTAAGAAAACAAATAGTATATTTTTCATAAGTTAGTTTTAATAAAGAGAGTGTTGTTTTTTATTAAAGGTTGGGAGAGTACTCTAATAAATTTTGTACAAATTACTAATTTATCCTTAAAAGCAAATGAGACATTTTATAATTCCTTATTTTTGAAAAATAATTAACCGATTTAAGCGTTGAATTCTATTTTCGTTTTATCGAATAAACAGTTCAACAAACAAACGATTTAACGTATTCAATGAAAACACATTTCATCGCCATAGGCGGAAGCGCCATGCACAATTTAGCACTTGCATTGCACAATAAAGGATATCAGGTTACAGGAAGTGATGATGCTATTTTTGAACCTTCAAAATCAAGATTGGAAAAAAAGGGAATCTTACCGGTTGAACTGGGTTGGTTTCCTGAAAAAGTCACTGCTGATATTGATGCCATAATCCTCGGAATGCATGCGAAAGCGGATAATCCGGAGTTGCTAAAAGCGCAGGAATTAGGTTTGAAAATTTATTCTTATCCGGAATTTTTGTACGAGCAGTCTAAGAATAAAACCCGAGTGGTAATTGGAGGCTCTCACGGAAAAACAACAATAACTTCGATGATTTTGCACGTAATGCATTATCATAATATTGAAGTCGATTATATGGTTGGAGCACAGTTGGAAGGTTTTGACACTATGGTGCATCTTACTGAAGAGAATGATTTTATGGTTTTGGAAGGGGATGAGTATTTATCTTCTCCAATAGACAGACGTCCAAAATTTCATTTGTATCAACCTAATATTGCTTTGATCTCAGGAATTGCATGGGATCATATCAATGTGTTTCCAACGTATGAGAATTATGTTGAGCAATTTGAAATTTTTATTGGGAAAATTACAAATGGAGGTATTTTGGTTTACAACGAAAATGATCCGGAAGTAAAACGTGTTGCGGAAGCCGCTACAAACCCGATTCGAAAATTAGCCTATTCTACACCAAAGTATACAGTAAGTGATGGAGTAACTTTATTAGAAACTCCCGAAGGCGATATGCCAATTGAAGTTTTTGGAGCACATAATTTGAACAATCTGGCGGGAGCCAAATGGATTTGTCAGAACATGGGTGTTGATGAAGCTGATTTTTACGAAGCAATTGCCAGTTTTAAAGGAGCTTCAAAACGATTGGAGAAAATTGCTGAAGGAAAAGGAAAAGTAGCGTACAAGGATTTTGCACACTCCCCAAGTAAAGTCGCTGCGACTACAAAAGCAGTAAAAGAGCAATATCCAAACAGAACTTTAGTAGCTTGTCTGGAATTGCATACCTATAGCAGTTTGAATGCAGAGTTTCTCAAAGAATACGAAGGAGCTCTTGAATATGCAGATGTAGCGGTAGTATTCTATTCGCCTGATGCCGTAAAAATTAAACAACTAGAAGAAGTTACTTACGAACAAATTGCAAATTCTTTTAATCGCGAAGATTTGATTATTTATACAAATCCTGCTGAGTTCAAAGAATATCTGTTCAATTTGAATCTTGAAAATTCGGCATTATTGCTAATGAGTTCTGGAAATTACGGAGGTTTGAATTTTGATGACGTAAAAGGGCTGATTAATTAGTCAATTTGAAAATTAGATAATATGCCAATTGCAATTTTGCAGTTGGCATTTTTTTTTAGATTTTTTTGCGGATGTTTATTTCCAATAGCTATAATGTCCGGTAATTTTATACCGAAACAAACAGTCTTCAAGAACTTGCCCGCTACCAACATTGTGGACAATTAAGTTGCGTTTTCCGTCTGCTGATTTTTTACTGGTAACAATTCCAATATGGTCTAGTTTGTTGTTAATTAGCCAGGTGACAATTTCACCTGTTTTATAATCATTTGCATCTTGAGTGACAGGAAGCTTTTTACCTTTTCGTTCAAAGAAAACTTCTAAATTTGGAACTCTTCGATGATCTATATTGGTGTCGGTTGAAGTCAGTCCCCACTTTTGTAAAGACGGATATGCTTCGAAATTTGTAACCATATCTTCATGTACTTCTTTTTGTAGATCAATATTTAATTTTCGATAAGAGCGAATTATAACATCTGTACAGACTCCTTTGTTCGAAGGAATATCTCCATTCGGGTATTTTATTGAAAAGTAGGTGGGGTCATAGTCTATTGAGGAATCAATAATTAATAATGCCGCATTGGATAATCTTTCAGAAAAAGTGTTTGAAGCTGCAGATGACAAACTTTCTGTCACAATGCTTTTTCGCTCTTTTTGGTTGCAGGCGAAGAGTAGGAAGAGGATAGGAAAAATACACATTATTTTCATGCATTTAAAATAAAACATTTTTGCGAGCTGTGAGCTTAATTGAAATAAATTAATTTGAGATTAATGTTGTTTCATATGAATGATTTTTCTTATTTTTTATATATTAGCCATCTAAGAGTATTGTAAAATGAATGCAAGTGTGAAAGTTGTAAAAACAACAAGTGAGGCTCAAGATTTTGTAGCAACTTATTTTCCTATAACAGATTGGTCTGAAGAAGATCGTCCTCGCGAGAAATTGATACGTAAAGGTAAAGAAGCTTTGAGTGATGCTGAATTAATCGCACTGTTAATTCGCTCAGGTAGTCGAAATGAATCGGCAGTACATCTTAGTCGGAGAATTCTGGTGAGTGTTGATAGTCTCAATGCTTTAGGGAAACTATCGATTACGCAGTTGCTAAAATACAAAGGAATAGGAGAGGCTAAGGCGATTGCAATTATTGCAGCTCTAGAGCTAGGACGCAGACGAAGATCGGAGGATGCTGCCCAGTTTGCTAAAATCACTTCCAGTAAAATAGTCTTTGATATTATGCAACCCATAATTGGAGAGTTACCGCACGAAGAATTTTGGGTGCTTTTTCTGAATAATTCAAATAAAGTAATTTCTAAATCCCAGTTAAGTAAAGGTGGAATTACGGGAGCCATTGTCGATGTGCGTATTGTTTTTAAATTAGCACTTGAAATTGGTGCTACCGGATTGATTTTGTGTCATAATCATCCATCGGGAAATTTGGAGCCGAGTGATGCCGATAAAAAGATTACAAAAAAAATAAAATTAGCTGGCGAGAGCTTAGATGTTAAAGTTTTGGATCATTTGATTATTACTGAAACAAAATATTATAGTTTTGTAGATCAAGGAATTTTATAAATTATGAATACCACTATTACCGATGTCTTTTTTGATTTAGATCACACACTTTGGGATTTTGATAAAAACTCTGAAATGGCTTTTGATCGAATTTTTAAAAGTAAATATCCCGAGATTAAAACACAGGACTTTATTGAGAAATATGCTCCAATAAATCAAGCATGTTGGAAATTGTATCAAAACGATAAAATAACACATCTGGAGTTGCATTACAATAGATTGAAGTTTTCTTTTGATGCTTTGAATTATGTCATTTCAGATGAAAGCATCAATGAAATTGCCAATGATTATATCGAGTTTTTAACCGATAATAATCACCTTTTCGAAGGAGCAATTGAAGTTTTAGAATATCTGAAACCCAAATATAAATTGCACATCATAACCAACGGTTTTGCAAATGTTCAGGATAAGAAAATTAATAATGCCGCACTTTCGGGTTATTTTGAAACTATAACAAATTCTGAATTGGCGGGTGTGAAAAAACCAAATATTATTATCTTTGATTATGCGATAAACATTGCAAAAGCTTCGAAAGAGAGTAGCATTATGATTGGTGATTGTCTTGATGCCGATGTCAATGGCGCATTAAATGCAGGTCTGGATGCTATTTTTTTTAATGAAAAAAGAATCGAAGCACCGCAAAATATTAAACAAGTGAACCATTTATTAGAACTTAAAAAATATTTATAATTATGAGAATAAAATTTTTGTTGCTTGCATTTCTTACATCAGTTATCGGATTTTCACAATCGGTTAATGATTATAAAGCTGTTATTGTGCCGCTAAAATATGATTTTCTTAAAACAGAAAACCAGTATAGAACGTCAACAATGACAAAGGCAAATTTAAACAAAGCCGGTTTTCAGGCTTTTTATGCTAATGAGGTGTTGCCGGAAGGCTTTGGTGATCGTTGTGATCTTTTATATGCCGATGTGAAGAAAGAAAGTGGGTTTTTAATCACTAAGCTTTTTGTGGAATTTAAAGATTGTTATGGTAAAGTAATTTTTACATCAGCAATAGGAAAAAGTAAAGAGAAAGAGTATGAAACGGCTTACAGAGAGTGTCTTGATCTTGCATTTGTTTCGATAAATGCTTTGCGTTATAAATATAGCGGTAAAAGTGCCAATACAGCAAAAACTTCGATTCCTGCTACTCCGCTAACGGCATCAGCTGTTGCAACGAAAGTTGTAGAAGTAGCTCCGGTAGCCGATATGAAAGATCCTAATTTGTTGTATGCTCAGCCAACAGAAAATGGTTATCAGTTAATTGATAAAACACCAAAAGTAGTTATGAAGTTGTTAAAAACATCACGTCCTGACTCGTTTATAGCTATAAAAGATGGTGTTCAGGGATCTTTGAATGCAAAAGATAATCAATGGTTTTTTGAGTACTATAAAAATGATCAGTTAGTTTCTGAAAAAATTTCAGTAAAATTCTAAAATACGATACGGCTTTAATAGCCGTATTTATCTTTCCAGCGGTTCTTTAAAAATTCGCGGTTGCTATTCTCTCTTGAATTGTGCCCAGGATTGTAAAGAACCGTTTCTTTTATAGCATCAGGTAAAAATTCCTGCTCAGCAAAATTATTGGCATAATCGTGCGAATATTTATAATCATCGCCATAACCGAGCTCTTTCATAAGCTTGGTTGGTGCATTTCTTAAGTGAATAGGAACTGGTAAATCTCCGGTTTGTTTTACCAATTGCTGTGCATTGCCAATAGCCATGTACGAGGCATTACTTTTAGGAGAGGTCGCCAGATAAATAGCACATTGACTTAGTATAATTCTGCTTTCCGGATAGCCAATTGTCGTTACTGCCTGAAAGGTATTGTTAGCCATGATAAAGGCAGTCGGATTAGCATTTCCAATATCCTCACTGGAGAGAATAAGCATTCTTCGGGCAATAAATTTCACATCTTCACCACCTTCAATCATTCTGGCCAGCCAATAAACAGCCCCATTCGGATCACTGCCGCGAATAGATTTTATAAAGGCAGAAACAATATCATAATGCTGTTCTCCACTTTTATCATATAAAACGGTATTTTGTTGAACCAATTCGAAAACACGATCGTTGGTAATAATTATTTCATCACCTGCCGATGCATTAATGACAAGTTCAAAAATATTGAGCAATTTTCGTCCATCTCCTCCAGAAAGTCGGAGCAAAGCCTCAGTTTCTTTTAAGGTAATGTTTTTAGAAGCTAAATAAGTGTCTGTTTTTATAGCACGGTGCAGTAGAGCCTCTAGATCAGCTTTTGTGAACGCGTTAAGTACGTAAACCTGGCAACGTGACAATAATGCAGGAATGACCTCAAAACTTGGGTTATCTGTCGTCGCGCCAACAAGTGTAATCCAACCTTTTTCGACAGCAGCCAAAAGCGAATCTTGTTGTGACTTGCTGAAACGATGTATCTCGTCAATAAATAAAATAGGATTTTTAGCTGTAAACAGTCCACCGCTTTGTTTGGCTTTTTCGATTACATCACGAATGTCTTTTACACCTGAATTTATGGCACTCAGTATATAAAAAGGTCGTTTTGATTCTTGTGCAATGATTTGTGCCAAAGTAGTTTTTCCAGTTCCCGGTGGTCCCCAGAAAATTAATGACGGAATGATTCCTTTCGAAATTTGCTGCGTTAAGGATCCATTTGGTCCAACCAAGTGACTCTGACTGATATAATCTTCTAAATGTTGTGGGCGAATACGCTCGGCTAAAGGTGCTTCCATTTTGTAAAATTACTATTTTCAGTTTTAATTTTATAGTTTTTAGAAGCTATTCCTGCTGTCTGCTTTATCTTTTGCCTCCGCCGCGGCGGATACAAAAGGATGCCGCTCCCATCAGGGCTAAAAAGGCATTTGAGAATGTTATTGTCAACTGACAAATTATCAGTAAATCGTAATTGGATAGTTTTTTGATGTGATCATTTAAAATTAACTGATAAATTATGAACGACAACCACTTTAAATTTACGACTTCAGTTATAGGACTTCCGGTATTTTTTGTTCTTTTTTTGTGGATTGTTTACTGGGTTCAGATCCGTTTTGATTTTGACTTTTATCAGTATGGTATTTATCCTCGGGATTTTTTAGGTCTGCAAGGTGTCTTGTTCAGTCCTTTTATTCATGAGAATTTGAGTCATTTATACAACAATTCCATACCGCTTCTGGTATTATTAGCAGCACTACAATTTTTTTATCCAAAGCAATCCTTTGCGGTTATCGCTTATGGTATATTGTTTTCAGGATTCATAACTTGGATTATTGGTCGCGAAAACTTTCATATAGGTGCCAGCGGATTGATTTATGTTTTGGTAAGTTTTATTTTCTTTAAAGGGATACAAACAGGCTATTATCGGCTGGTTGCACTTTCACTATCGGTTATTTTGCTCTATGGCGGAATGATTTGGTACGTGTTTCCGGAGGTAGATAAAACCATTTCCTGGGAAGGACATTTGGCAGGTTTTATTACCGGATTTGCAATGTCTTTAATGTATAAAACTCCGGAGTACGCAAAGCCTATTGTCTATGAATGGCAGAAACCGGATTTTAATCCTGAAGAAGATCCTTTCATGAAGCATTTCGATGAAAATGGAAATTTCGTAAATACAGAGATTGTAGAGGACGAGCAGGAAGTATTAGTGACTTATTTTAATTCGGATGTTTCGGTTAACTATATTTTGACAAAGTCTGAGGTTGAGGAGGATAGGTAGTGTTGGGTGAAAATGTTTATTTTACCCGTAGCTTAAGTTTGTAATTAACAGTAATACAATTAAGCTACAGGTTTAAGAAAGAGTATTTAGGAGTATATTTTGAAGACATTAATTTGTCATCATAATTCTCAATTCTTTATATTATTTAACTTCTCTGGCGAACAGCTTCATACAAAAATGCACCGCAGGCAACAGAAACATTCAAAGATCCAATTGATCCAAACATAGGTAATTTTGCTTTTTCGTCTACAATTTTTAGCACAGAAGGATTTATACCCCTGTCTTCAGACCCCATAATGATAGCTACTGGTTCATTTAATGCAATGTCGTATATGTTCTGATCCGTTTTTTCAGTTGCCGCAACCGTTTTGATTCCTGATCCCTGAAGATAAAAAATTGCATCTTTAATGTGTTCAACTTTGCAAATAGGAACATTAAATACTGCTCCTGCCGAAGTTTTAACAGTGTCTCCGTTTACCGGAGCCGAACCTGCTTTCTGTACAATGATTCCGTTTACGCCGGTGCATTCAGCAGTTCTGATAATGGCACCAAAATTTCTTGCGTCTGAAATTTGATCCAGTATTAAAAATAAAGGTTTTGATCCTGATTCAATTGTTGATTCAACTAAATGTTCCAATTCTATAAAACCAATAGGGGAGATGGTTGCTACTGCTCCCTGGTGATTATTTGGAGTTAGGCGATTTAGTTTTTCTACAGGTACATACGAGAAATTAATGTTAGCGCGTTTCATCACTTTCATTAGATCTTTCATTAGTTCTCCGGAAATCTCTTTTTGAATAAATACTTTATCAACTTCTTTTCCTGCCTGAATGGCTTCTATAATGGCTCTAATTCCAAATATTTGATGTTCTTTTTCCATGGGACAAATATAGGTATAATGTTGGGATAAAAAAAAACCACTCTGACTGAACTGAGTGGTTTTAATAGGTTTATAAATGTATCAGGATTAATTATCCCACCACACTTTTGTTGTTAATGTAACATAAGGAATCGGAACTCCAGGTCCAGCAGCTAAAGAAGCACCGTTAACATTAATTTCTTTTTGAGGATATGGTAATCTTCTTGGAGTAACTCCATTGGTACGGTTAGTGGCAGGAGGAGTTAAAACAGGGAACCCTGTTCTTCTCCAGTCGACAAATGACTCATAAGATGCTTGATACATCGCGATCCATTTTTGGTTCATGATTCTTTGCAATGTATTGTTGTAAGCTACCGAAGGGTTAGCAATATAAGTTGCTATGTCACTATTTACGATGTGATCTATACCAGCTTCAATAAAAGGCTCTATTTTTGCTGCTTTTACATTATCTTCTACAGCATTACAGTCATTTGTTATGGCTTGTTCATATGCCGTTTTTGATTTTGCAAGGTCACCAGCCCTAAAATAAATTTCAGACTTAATAAATTCTACTTCTGCTGCACTAATAAAAGTAACAGGTGAGTTAATTGAAGCGTAAGCTGGGCCTACACGAGAAAATAGATTTTCTCCTGAATCGTCTAAATCCTGACCCGGAAGGTTACCTAAGTATTGTCCCTTTAAACCTGATCCGTTGTTTTTAACAGGTAAGAAGTATAAAGTAAGTCTAGGATCGCTTAAAGCTTTCATGTTGTCAACAAGGGTGCTACATACTGCCTGATCTTTTCTACCTGATAATACATCAAATTGATAAATAGGGTTTGCACCTGTAGCGATGTCTGTAAACTTCACTTGCGCATTATTCGTTGTAGTTGTTGTACTACGGGTAATTAGTAATGGGTTGGTTTGTAAAAAGGTCAGCGCTTGTGTTGGATTTCTTTTACTAAGATGATTAAGTAATCTTAATTTTAAGGAATTAGCAAATGCTTCCCATTGGGTTACATTACCACCATATATTAAGTCAGCCGATCCAGGATTAACACCGGCATTGCTTTTTATGTTTACAATTGCCTGATCTAAAACAATAAGTAATGCAGGGTAAATTGTTTCTTGTTTATCATAGGCAGGTGTAATGTTTGCTAGCCCTTTTAAGCTTTCGGTATACGGGATGTCTCCGAATATATCTGTTGCAACACTGAAAGTATAAACTTGAAGAACCCTGGAAATACCAAGAGTAAGATTGTCACCTGAAATCTTAGTTTGATCTTCAATTGACCTTAAATCTATTAATACATCGTAGAGACTTGCCCATAAACCATCAGTGTCTCCTGATGTGATGTTGTACTGTCCAAAATTTAAAGGCTGCCCTCTATGTCCGGAATAATGCTGTACAATACTTGCAGGCATTCTTGTCCCGTCTCCGCCAAGAGTATAAGCTAAGTTAACTTCTGCAGCTGATAATAATGTTACAAATGGAACTTCTGTTGGGTTGTTTGGGTCATTGTTTATGTCTAACTCATTTTCACAAGATACAAATACCGCCGCCAATGTAATTAAGCCGATATGAAATATTCGCTTAAAATATTTGTTGTCAATTTTTTTCATTTTCATTAATTTAAGTATTAGAATTGCGCTTTTAGGTTGAAACCAAAAGTTCTTGTAGTTGGGAATGCAAATCTGGAAACACCTTGTGCATTACCAGTTCCAAAAGAGCTCGATTCCGGATCGATATGAGGAACATCTGTCCAGATAAATAAATTACGACCATATACTCCCAGATCCAGAGAACGAATATATTTGTCTTTTAACTTGAAAGAGTATCCAAGAGTAACTTCTCTTAGCTTAACCCAATTGTTTTTGTAAACGTATTGTTCGTTAGGATAAGCGCCTAATCCATACCAGTTTGCATCACGTTTCACCACAACGTTATTGTCAGCTCCTGTAGTAGCATTTACTCCCGGGAAAATATAGTCATCGTTACGATTTAATGTCTCTTTACTAACACCATAAAAATCTAACAATTCACCAGTTCCACTGTATAAATAACCACCTTGTCTTATGTCAGCAAGTGCTGTAAAATAAATATTTTTGTAGTTAATGGCTGTGCTTAGACCACCAGTCCAATCTGCCTCAGTATGGCCAAGAATTTGACCGTCTAATATAGAAGGGATTCCGTCGTCATCTACTAATACTTTTCCGTTTGCATCTCTGGCGTACCCCGTTCCAACTATGGTACCTAATCTTTCCCCTTTTACAGCAAAGATTGCAGGGTTTCCGCCAAACCCACCAAGGAAAATTCTGTCTACACCCGGATAAGTTTCGTCAACACGTGATCTAATTCTACTAAAGTTGAAAGATACATCCCATCTGAAATCTTTTGTTTGAATAGGTGTTGTTCTTAACATAAGTTCAAAACCTTTCGAGCTAGTTTGTCCGCTATTGATAATTGTGGCAGTTGAACCTGTTGCAGGAGAAATATCTAATGGGATAATACCATCAGTATTCACGTTTCTGAAGTATGATGCATCTAAACCTATTCTATCTTTGAATAATTTTAATTCAACACCCACCTCATATTCTGTAGTGAATTCAGGAGTTAAATTAGCATTACTAATAGTATTTTGGATTGTGTATCCTGCCAGGTTATTAAATGGAAATTCTATTCCTATAGTAGTAAATCCATCTGCAAATATCCCTTTTCTGTAAGCAGGCTGTGTTAAATAAACATCAGCATCTCTACCTGTTTTCGAAGCACCTACACGTAATTTACCATATGTAAGTACGTCAGATTCGATTTTGAATGCATCCGTAAAAATTACAGAAGCACTTACTCCTGGGTAGAAGAAACTTCTGTTGTCTTTTGGTAATGTTGAGCTCCATTCATTTCTTGCAACCACGTTTAAGAAAAGATAATTGTCATAGCTAAGAGATAAGTCTCCAAATACTCCAAATAATGTTCTTCTTGAGTTGTAAATATATCCAGGAGAGAATGTCTTGATGTTGTTCGTATTGATAATTCCTGGAAGAATTAGTTCGGTTCCGGTAATTATTGAATTTTGGACAGTTCTATTGTTGTAATCTTGTCCAGCTGTTAAAGTGGCTTTAAACTTATCAGTGATATCTTTATTGAAAGTAGCAGTCAATGTAGAGTTGGTTTCCTGACGAGTAACATTGTCGTAACTTAGATATCCTCGTGGATTACCTCCAGTGTTGATGTCTTTGAAAAGAGTTCTTTTGTCAGATAAATAGTCATTACCAAGACGATAAGCTAACTTGAAGCCTTTAGCTACATCAAAGGCGAAGTTTAAACCTGTAATATATCTTTGGCTATCAGTACGAGCTGAGTTTTTGTTAACAGTCCAGTATGGGTTGTCAAAAGCTCCTCCACGGAAGTTAATTTGAGTTCCGTTCGGTCTTTCATATCCGTAACCTTTTAAATCCCATGAAACAGGAGCGTGGAATAATGCGAAAAATGGATTAGATCCGTCTTGTCCCGCATAAGCAAGGTCTCCTTCAGAAGCGTTGTAGCTTAAGTTAACACCAGCTGTAAATCTACTGCTGAATTTGTAGTTACTGTTAAAACGACCATTGAATTTTTGATATCCTTGATTAGGAACAATAGAAGTTTGTTTTGATTGTCCAATGGATACGAACATATCGTACGCATCAGTAGAATTTGAAAGAGAAATATTATTGTTATAAGTTATTCCTGTTTGAAGGAATTGCTTTCTCGGGTCAAATACTTTTAATTGAATTTGTTGTGCTCCTAATCCTTGAGCTGCACCTGCTCCAGGGCTTGATACAGTTTGTCCTGTAATTCTTGGACCAAATGATCTGGAAGTACCTTCTTGATAAGTTACACCGTTTGATCCCTGTGCATATTCAGTTTGAAAATCAGGTAAAACAAGAGCATCATCTATTCCTACGGAACTAGTGAATTCAATTACAGGTTTTCCTGCTTTATCAGAACCTGTTTTTGTTGTAATTAAGATAACACCATTCGAACCACGATTTCCATACAATACAGCTCCGGCAGCACCTTTAAGAACTGTTACGCTTGCAATATCATTTGGGTTGATGTCAGCGGCTCTGTTAGGGCTATTAAATCCTACTACAGTATTATCGTTACCATCGTTGGCATTACTCATTGGAATTCCGTCAATAACATAAAGAGGTTCATTGTTTCCTGTTATTGATTTGTTTCCTCCTCTGATTACCAATCTACTTGCTTGGCCTGGAGCACCTCCTGAAGCAGTTACTTGAAGACCGGAAACTTTTCCGCTAAGACCATTTACAAGGTTTTGGTTATTTCCTTTGTTAAGATCATTTCCAGATACTTTTGTTGTGGCGTAACCGATAGCTTTGTCAGATTTTTTAATACCTAATGCTGTTACGACTACACTTTCAAGTTCCACCGAATTATCGGCTAACTTTATGTTAACAGAAGTTGAAGATGCAGCTACTTCTTGAGATTTCATCCCGATGTAGCTAAATACCAAAACTTGATTTGATGAGGCTTTGATAGAAAATTTACCATCAAAGTCTGTTTGTGTTCCTGTTTTTGTTCCTTTAACTAGTACACTAACACCCGGTAAAGGCATTCCTGTATTGTCAGAAACTGTTCCAGAAACAGCTCTTTCTTGCGCAAAAGTAAGTTGCGCAACTAGTACTAATAAAAGTACTAAGAATCCATTGAACTTTAGTTTCATTTTTATGTGTTTTGAATTAGTTTGGTAAAAATCTTAATTATTTGTTAATCTACCTAATATAAAAAGCTTTTTTTTTACCCGTATTATTTAATTATTACGGAATGTATTTTTTTTGCGTTAAAATACGCCTGTTAATGCGGTATTGTTGATTTTTCGATTAAAATGTGATAATAGTGAGAATTATTGGAGTTTTATGAAATGTTAAATTTTGGAAATTGAAATTAAGATTGTTTCTTTTTTTTATCAATGTTCAAAAACAATATAAGAGATTGTTTTGTTTTAATATTTAGGAAAGGTGTAGATAAGAAAAAAGGGCACTCATCTTATGATGAATGCCCTTTTTAGGAGTTGTTTAGGAATTAAAAGATACTATTATCTAGTACCTCCAGCCCACCAAACTTTTTCTTTGTATACATAAGAACCGTCTCCGTAAAGCTCCTTAATGTTTGAATTCGTAACAACGTCAGATTGACCGTAAGCAAATCTTTGTGGGAACAATTCAGGTTTTGGATTTACCATAGGAATAAAACTTCCGTTACCCATTGCATGTAAACGTCTGATGTCGTTATAAGATTCGATACCTTCGTTTTCGTAGAAAGAAATATGTTTTTCTACCATTATTTTTTTCAATAAAGCATCACCAGTTAATACTCCTATTGAAGCAGTATAAGTATTAGCCTGAGATGCCGTAAAAGTAACCGCTTGTTTTTTAGTATAAGCCGCTTTAATGGCATCATTCATAGTAGCTTGTGCTTCAGGTAGACCTAATCTGGCCTGAGCTTCAGCTTTCAGGAATAATAATTCATGGTAGCTTAACAAGTAAATTGGATTTGCTTCACTCATAAGAGCTGAGATAGAATATGTATCTTGTAATTCGATGTCTTCTATTGAATTGTCAAAAGGACGTACTACACCATTCTTTTTTGTAAAAAATGAAACTGTACGAGCGTCTGTCGGCCCGTTAGCAATCATAGTATCGTAAAAGCTTTTAGCGACACATAAAGCACCTCTGTTTAATTCGAATCTAGCGAAAGGATTTGGAACACCTTTGCCTACAAGTTTAAGTTCGTCATCTGCATTAGCAAAAGAAGTATTTACGTAGTTTATTACACCTTGATAATCAGCTTTTCTAAGGGATAATCTCATGGTGTATCTGGCTAATAGTCCATTGGCTGCTTTTATCCATTTTGCTGAGTTTCCATTGTAAATAGGATCTTGTGCGAGTAAACTGGCGTATGTTGATGTTTTGTTTAGATTAGCAATACCTTCATTCAGGTTTTTAAAGATATCTAAATAAATAGCCTCTTGTTTGTCTGCTTTTGGCTGAAAAATTGCTCCCGGTTTTGTGGCTTCTGTGTAAGGAACATCTCCAAAAAGATCAGTAAGAACGGCTGTGTTATAAGCCTTTAAGATTTGAGCTACACCTAATGTTTGGAAGTTTCCTTTTTCTTCTCCAACAGTACATTTGTCAATAATGATATTCAACTCTCTTATTTGTCTGTAAATGTTGTTCCAGCTGTTATTGTAAGTTGTTGATGATTGTAGATCGCTTGTTCTGATCTGTGCTCTGTACATTTGGTTGTGATTTCCTGCACTTAGTTCAGAGTATAAACCAGCATAGAATGAGTTGTCAGCACCTGTTACTGAGAAGGCAGAATTGATCATAACATCCGTAATAATTAAACGGGTAGCCATATCTGCAGGATTGTTTACATTCTTATTTATCTCATCCATTTTGTCTTCAGAACAAGCTTGGAATAAGAATAAAGCCATTAAAGCTGTTATTGTTATTTTTATATTTTTCATTTGATTTTTTTTAATTAAAAGGTAAAGTTCAATCCAAAACCAATGCTCTTCGTTTGTGGCATTGTGAATTGTTCGAATCCACCAGAGAAGTTGTTGTTTCCTTGTGTCGCTTCAGGATCTAGGTTTGGCATTTTAGACCATAGCAAAATGTTTCTTGCAAAAACAGAAGCTCTAAGGTCGACAGTATTGTCGAGTAACTTAGGGAACTGGTATCCTAAAGTAACTTCTCTTAATTTTACGAAACTCGCGTCAAAAACAGCTGATTCCGCAATATCACTTAGTCTGCGTTGCAATGCCTGATGTCCGTTCGGATCAGCTGCGCCTCCTATTGCAATGTCGTTTGGTGTCCCGTCCGCTTTAACACCAGGATAGATATATTGAGAATCTCTGTCAGCTGTTCTTGCATCTACTCCGTAAAAGTTCATTAAGCTGTTTGAACCGCTATACATTTTTCCTCCGTTTTTCCAATCCACAACTGCTCCTAAAGAAACTCTTTTGTAGGTGAACTGTGTAGAACCACCTAAAGTGAATTTAGGGGCAACTTCTCCTAGTACTTTAGGTTTGCCATCTCTTGTAGGAAGTCCTTTGCTGTCTACAATGATATTGTTATTGGCGTCTCTTGCGAAACCATCACCAAAGATAACCGGGAAACGGTCTCCTACACTAGCTCTAAGTTGTGGGGTTGTAAATCCACCTAAAAAAATGTTGTCTACACCGTCTTTTAAAGCCAGTACTTTACTGTCAATTTGAGAATAGTTCACATTGAATGTCCAGTTAAAATCGGCAGTACGTACAGGATTAACCATTAAGCTAAGTTCATGCACTGTTGTAAGCATTTTTCCGCCATTGGTTACAAGAGAACTAGCTCCTGAAGAACCAGCTAATGGAACATTGAAAATTTGGTTTGTTGAATTTTGTTCAGAGTAAGTATAATCAAGTCCAATTCGGTTGTTGAAAAGTTTTACATCAGCACCTACTTCATACGATTTTGTATTTTGTGGTTTTAAATTTGGGTCATATAATGTAGTGTTAGGAATAAAGGAGCTAACACCGTCTAAAGGATACTGTATTGGATTTACAGACCAGAACCCACCACTATAGGATGGTGTTGTGTAAGAGTTTCCAATGTAGTCTCCTGATTGTCCTACTTCAGCGATCGATCCTCTTAGTTTGGCATATGAAAGAACTGAGCCGCCTTTTAAGCCCTCTAGTTCTGTTAGTACAAAACCTAAAGAGGCTGATGGGTAGACGAAATCTCTATTGTTTCTAGGCATATTAGAAGCAATGTCTTTACGGATAGTACCACTCAGGAAAATCATGTTTTTATAGGAAAATTCAGCGTTGCTAAAAAAGCCGAGAGTACGAACTTGTCTACGGGTTTCTATTGATGATACTGTCCTTGCATTGGCAATTGTTGGCCAGCCGCCAAAGTTTAAATTGATTCCAGTATCCTCATAAATTTTGTTGTTTCGATGGTTGTACTCGTTTCCTACTAAAATATTGAAGTTAAAGTCATCAGTGATGTTTAAGTTGTAGTTTAAGGTGAATAAAGAGTTAATCACATCTTGAGTTGTACCTGTAAGTTCTACACTACTACTTTTTCCTGATAAATCAAGTTTGTTTCCAAATTCAAAAATATCTCTATAGTTAGTTGTCCAGGAATCTACACCAGCTTGATATTTAACAGTAAGTTTTTGACTTCCGTCTTCACTAATAACCGGGGAGTATTGAATATAGGCGTTCCCGTAAACACGATTTGTTTTTTCGCTAAACTCATTGTTTTTAGCTGCCCAGTAAGGATTGTTGAAGTTAGTTGGTCTGAAATAGATTTGATCGTACGGGTTTGTTGGCGAAGCATAACCATTTCCTTTTAAGTCGTAACTTCTTGGAGCTGAAAATACTCCGGCAATTGCACCATCATTTGCAGAGGTACTTTTGTTTATTTTGGTTTGTACATAGTTAAAGGAGAAACCGGTTTTCCATTCGTTACTTAGTTTAGTATCTACAACCGCTTTCGCAGTGTATCTGTTCATGCCAGTTTCAGGGATGATACCGTCTTGTTTTGAAGTTCCTACACCGAATGAATAGTTTGTTTTTTCTGTTGACTGAGCAATATTCAAGGAGTTATTTATTGTTACTCCAGTATTGAAGAAGTCATTAATATTGTCATAAGCCTGAGGTGCAACCCATGGGTCTAATCCTGCTTTTGCTCTTTGTGGAACATAATATTTACCGGGCCTTAAAACTCCACCATTTAAAGCATTACTTACATTACCGCCATATTTAAGATCATTTGGCAATTCTGAAATTTTAGGTCCCCAGTTCATTGAAGAGTTTGGATCAAATACTCCGTTTGTACCTTGTGCATACTCATTTTGAGTACTTGGTTTTTTTGAAATGGTTTCAAAACTTGTAGAAGTGTTAAACGTAATAGTTGGCTTGCCACTTTGAGCTAGATTTTTCCCGCTTTTTGTAGTAATTAAAATTACACCATTTGAGGCTCTAAGCCCGTATAAAGCTGATGCAGCCTGTCCTTTTAAAACGTTGATAGACTCAATTTCGTTAGGGTCGATATCCACTGCTCTGTTAGCAACGTCAGCTCCGCTAACTCCATTTCCAGTGCTGAAATCTGCTTGCGATGTTACTGGCATACCGTCAATAACGTATAATGGAGTGTTATTTCCTGTGAAAGAACGGGCACCACGGATTACAATTTGTGATGAAGCTCCTGGAGCACCACTAGAAGGAGTGATTTGTACACCGGCTAGTTTACCTTGTAAAGCACCAGAAAGACTGTTGTTGTTTGCTCTTGTAATGTCTGCTGCCTTCACTTCTTGTGTAGCATATCCAAGGGCACGTGCACTTTTCTTAACGCCTAATGCCGTAACTACCACACTTTCCAATTCTACTGAATCGTCTTTTAGTTTTGCATTAACCGTAGTAGCGCTAGCTGAAACTTCTTGGGCTTTCATCCCAATGTAGCTAAAAACTAATACTTGATTTGGTGCTGCTTTGATAGAGTATTTTCCATCAAAATCTGTTTGTGTTGCTGTCTTTGTTCCTTTAACTAATACACTAACACCCGGTAAAGGTATTCCTGCATTGTCAGAAACTGTTCCAGAAACAGCTCTTTCTTGCGCGAACGTAAGTTGCGCAACTAGTACTAAGAAAAGTACTAAGAATCCATTGAACTTTAGTTTCATTTTTAAATATTTTGAATTAGTGCGACAAAAATCTTAATAATTAGTTAATATACCTAATCAAAAAAGTTTTTTTTTCAATGAAACGGCAGTTTTACTGACAGGAATTATTTTTTTATCGTTAAAATGCATTCGAAATTGCATAATTCATTGTTTTTTACTTAAAATGAAACTAATGTTTTAATTTGTACCGGCTGAATTAAGTGTTAAAATTTATAAGATGGGCTGTAGATTTTGGTTTTTTCTACGTTTTCAACAAAAAAACCACCCATTTTCAGGGTGGTTTTGTGTTAAATTATGTTATTTTATAGTATTTCCTATTTATCCCAAAAAATCTTGGTGGTTAGTTTGTCTCCTCCAATTGAAGTTGCTGCAGCATTGTAATTTGTTGCGTTTAGTGTTTGTTCTCTAATAGGGTAGGCCATTCTGGAGGGTATTTGTCCTCCGGCTGCCGCATCTGCAGATGCTGGTGGTGTTAGGACAGGGAAGTTTAATCTTCTGGTTGATGTCCAGCCTTCAAAACCTCTGTTAAACAAAGCATACCATGCTTGCTCTCCTACTTTTTGTTGCCAAGTTCCTGTAGCCGTAGCATAAGCAACGGCTGGTTGAGCAAGGTAGGCATTGGCGTCTGTTGATGAAACGCCCCAGTCTTCCATAGAGGCTAGAATTGCTGCGTTGTAATGTGATGTAATGGTGCCTCCAACTGCAACACCTCTCCCTGAAGCTTCTGCTAACAAAAATTCTACTTCTGCATAGTCTAATAAAGTACCGCTGAAATCTGGTGCTTTGATTTTATCACTTGCATGAGTATATTTTGACTGTGAATTTTTTACTCCAACGATTCCTCCTCTATAACCTGTTACAGTTATTAGTTCATCTGCAGCATTTGTATCTTTGTATGTTGGTTTGAAATAAGGTGTTTTTCTTGGGTCGTTTAATGTAACTAAAGCATCTACAAATGGTTTCGCAACTACAAAATCGTTTCTGCCTGAGAATACCATATCTACATATAGTGGGTTGGTATTTGGGAGGTTTAGCATATAGGGTAATTTTGCATTATCTGCATTTGATTTGAAGCCTCCTGCTGCACCAGATATAATTGTTGCGTCGGCAATTGCCGCTTCAAGACCTGATGCTTTTAGGTTTATACCTAGTTTTAGTTTTATGCTATTTGCAAATTTGATCCAGGCATTCAGGTTGTCTTTGTATATAACTTCAGCGCTTCCAAATGCAGGTTTTGAAGTGTCTAGGTCTGCAATGTCTTTGTTTAGTCGTACGATTAAATCTTTGTAGATGTCTACTGCTTTATCATATTTAGGTAGGTAATCGCCAGCTCCTAATAGTGATTCCGAATATGGAACATCTCCATAAGTATCTACTAAAATTTGATACGTATATACCATTAAAATGTCAATTAAGATCAATTGATTTTTTTGGGTTATTGTTTTTTTTGTGAACTCCGGGTCTGTAGGCGAGATTACTTCTTTCTCTAAAAAACCTTTTGCCTGAGCTAGATCAGCAAGTGCTCCTGCATAAAGTCTGTCCCAGTGATTGTCTGAAATTTTACGAGTCACCCAATTGTAATTAGATTCGTCTAAATAGGTAGTCTCAGTCCATTGCTGATTGACTAATCTAAATATGTTTCTGTTTACGTTGGTATTGATAAGTTGTTCTGTTAGACTTTTTTCGGCATTTGTGAATAAAGTGCTTGCGGGTACTACAGAAGGATTTTTTACATCTATATTTAAGTCTGTTAGGCTGCTATCGTCACAAGAAACTGTGAGTAGCATGATTCCTAAAGCATATATTAATTTTTTCATTTTATTTCTGTATTAAAATTTGAACGTTAAGTTAAAACCAATATCTCTGGTTGTTGGAAGTGATCCAACTGAATAACCTCTAGAGCTATTTCCTGAAGACAATCCGCTTTCTGGGTCTGCGTATGGTAGATTTTTACTGATTATCCATAAGTTCGAACCAACTAAGCTTGCTGATGCTGAGCTTAAGAATGTATTTTCGAACATGCTTTTAGGGAAGTTATAAGTGATAGATACTTCTCTTAATTTAACAAAAGAGGCATCGTAGATGAAGGCCTTGTTTGGAGCAGCTTGATATCCCAGGCTGTTTGCGATCGATCCGCCTTTTGTTTTTACTGTATTTGGAGTTCCGTTAGGGGCAACACCTTCATTTAATAGTCCATTTTCTCTGATGTCTCCTACAGCAGTTTCTCTGTAAAGTCCGGATGCAAGACCGTAATACATATCCAGTGAGTAAATATCTCCTCCTTTTTGAGTGTCAATTAAAAATCCGAAAGTTAAATTTTTGTAAGTGAATTTGTTTCTGACACCACCGATCCAGTCCGGAGTAATATTTCCGATTACGTTATTTGAACTTGTGGTAATCATGTATTTTCCTGTAGCTTGATCAATGGTAGGTTGTCCGTTTGTATAAACGAAGTCAGTTCCTTTAAGTGTGCCATAGGCTTCTCCTGGTGCAGCATTAACAGTGACACCGCCCTGAAATGTTCCAAGTTGAAGATTGTCAAGTCCATTTGGTAGTGAAATAACTCTACTTCTGTTGTTGGACCAGTTTACAATAATTTCCCAGCTGAAATCTTTTGTTTTGATTGGAGTTCCGTTTAATTGAATTTCAAATCCTCTGTTTTCTATGTTTCCACCATTTACTAGTCCGTTTGTGTAACCAGAACCTGAAGAAACTGCAGCTGCAACAATCTGATCAACTGAGTTTGTTTTGTAGTAAGTGATGTCAAAACCTAAACGTCTGTTTAATAAGCTTGTTTCTAAACCAACTTCGAATGATTTTGTTCTCTCAGGCTTAAGATCTGGATTTTTGTTAATACTACGGAATGGAAGTAATAATGAGTTTGTGTAAAGAGGTTGTCCTTGGAAATTGGAAACTCTTGTATAAGTATTATTTAGTTGAAGTGCGTCTGCATCATTTCCAACTTCGGCATAATTGACTCTGAATTTCCCTAGATTTAACCAGTCTGCCTTTACTACGTTTGAGAAAAGGAATGATCCCGAAATTGCAGGATATACATAAGAGTTGTTGTTATCTGGTAATGTAGATGAAACGTCTCTTCTGATAGAAGCATCTACAAAATAAGTATCTAAATAACCAACAGAGGCCTGAGCGTAGATACCATTAACTCCTGAAGATACTTTTGCTTCTCTTGGGAACGGAAGGTCTAAGCGTGAATTTGATAAAGCGTAAATTCCGGGAACTACTAATCCTCCAACTGTTGAAGAAAGTACATTGTCTCTTTTGTTGCGTCTTATGTTTGTTCCGATAACTCCATTTAGGCTAATGTTTTCACCGATTTTTTTATTGAAATTCAACATGAAATCGTAATTAATTTCTTGAAAATTAATGTCGTTTCTTTGGTAGCCTGATGATTCGTTAACCGGAGAAAGGCCAAATCCTGAAGCTATTGATCCTACAGCTCTTCTTTCTTCTTGAAGTTGTTTGTAAGTGTCAATAGAAACTCTCCCTAGTGCACTTAGCCATGGGGCAATATCATAATTTAGAGAAGCGTAGCTAAATAAGCGGGTTCTGTCGTCAGAAGAGTAATTTTGATAACGGGTGAAGTACGGGTTGTCCCAATAGGCAGGTACTAAACCTGAAGGCTCCGTTGGGTCTTTCCAGTTCCATGTTACGTTTTGACCGCCTGATGCAAAGTAAACATCTTTTTGAGCTTGTACGTCAGTGTTGGTTTGCCACCATTGTCTGAAATTGCCCAGGATGTTGTCATTGTAGCCAGTTGAGTTTCTACCAACGGTACTTTGTAGGGTAACTGCTGCGTAGGCGTTAGCAGTAAGTTTGTCTGTAACTTTTTGACTAAATCTTGCGCTTATCTGATTTTTTTTCAATTCACTGTTTGGAAGGATACCAGTTTGATTGGTGTTAACATAGCTTAAAGATAAGCTTGATCTTTCTGTTGATTTTTCAAGTGCAATACTGTTAACGAAAGTGTGAGCATTGTTAAAGAAAGTTACAGGGCCATTTTTTGCAGCTGCCCATGGAGTGGCTTTTCCGTAGTTTGGTGAAAACGGTGTAAAAGCATCCCATTGATATACGGGTTGATTGTTGAAAGCGTCTCCGTCAGAAGCATCATTAGATGTGTCTACTGTGTCTGGTGTACCGGTTCCTAAAAATGATGATCCAAAGCCGTAACCAGATCCGTATCTGTCTTGATATTTAGGAAAAGTTGATTTGTCAATGCTTCCATTTGTGAATCCACTTGAAAAAGAAAATCCTATTTTGTTGTCATTTGATTTTCCTTTTTTTGTTGTTACCATTACAACTCCATTTGCAGCTCTGGATCCGTATAGTGCTGTTGCGGCAGCTCCTTTAAGGATGTTAATGCTTTCGATGTCTTCTTGATTGATGTCTGAAGCGTTGTTACCGTAATCATAACCACCGTTACCAATTTGCTGAGAAGAAACGTTTGAGTTTGAGTTGTCAATTGGCACCCCGTCAATAACCCAAAGAGCCTGATTATTTCCTGTAAGTGATTTGTTTCCTCTGATTACAACGTTTGTAGAGCCTCCAAAGTTATTGTTTCTCTGAACTTCTACCCCTGCGGCTTTACCAGATAAGAGATTGGCAACGTTAGCGTTTCCGGCTCCGCCATTAACGTCTTTTCCGGAAATTTGTTGAGAGGCATATCCAAGAGATTTTTTTTCTCTTTTAATGCCCATGGCTGTAGTTACCACAACGCCTTCTAGTTGTTGGGCATCTCCAGATAACTTGGTGTTTACTTGTGATGAGCTTGCGGCAATTTCTTGAGTCTTCATGCCGATGTAGCTAAATACTAAAATTTGACTTGTGGTTGCTTTGATGGAATATTTACCATCAAAATCAGTCTGTGTACCGGTTTTCGTTCCCTTGATTTGTACACTTACGCCTGGTAATGGCATACCTGCATCATCGGTAACGGTCCCCGAAACGGCTCTTTCCTGCGCAAAGGTTAGTTGCGCGAATAGTACTAAAAGTAGTACTAAAAATCCATTGAACTTTGGTTTCATTTTTTCAATTATTTTGAATTAGTCTTACAATATTCTTAATAATTTGTTAATAATCCTAGTGTTGAGTTAATGAATTTTCTCACAAGGTTAAAATTTAACATTATAACAGATAGTAACTATTGTGTTAAATAATTGAATTTACTGGATGTTTGTTCTTGTTGTTTTTAGGAATAATTCTTGTAATCCCGCTTATTTCTTAGGATTTTTCAGAAATAGCAAGTTCTTAATAATTTGTTAATAAAGTAGATCTTGTGTTGGTGAATTTTCTCACAAGGTTAAAATTTAACATTGTAGTATATACTAACAATTGTGTTAAATAATTTAATTTCCTGAAGATTTTCTCCGCCATTGCTGAGATTAATTCGGAGTAGCCCGCTTGTTGTCTGGATTGTTGTGCCGATTCCGACTCCTGATAATTTTTGTAATTTATTAAGATTTTGATTGTTTGTTAAATCTTGATAGATTGCAAAGTCTATAATGGAATTGATGTATAAATTGTTGGATACTTTGTACCTGTATTCGGTGAGCAACATAGAGGCGAAATTACCCTGAAGGCTGTTTTCTGCGAAACCTCTTACGGAGTTTGTTCCTCCAAATCGAAATAGTTCGTTGGTGATATAATTTTGGCTTTTTAAATAAAAAATTTGGGGATTCAAAAAGATGAAATTCTTTTTGTTAAGCTCAAAATTGTAGGACAAATTAAGGTTGGTATAGAATTGTTTGCTTGATTCTACGGTTTGAGGACTGTTGTTGGTGTTTCTTTTTCCGTACCCGATTATGAGGCTTAAGGAAGCTTTCTTGGGGAGTAACGTGTTGAGATAATCAGTTTTTTTATACTCGAGAGTAGAGGTGATATAAGAGTTTTTGTAGTCGCTAATTGTGGTGTTGTTTGTGTTTTGAATGTTACTGGATTCTGTAGATTGGTAGCCTAGATATAGTCGTGAATTGTAGTTTAAGAAATAACCTAAGTCGATTGCGGTTTTGGTGTTTTGAAAAGTACTGTCTTGTTTAAAAATATTTAGCTGCGCTTTTATGCCCAGTGAAGATTGAAATATGTACGGAATTTCAATCTTTGTGTTAAAGGTTTTTTGTTGGTTTCCATCGCTTTTCCAATACAGGGAGAATTGTTCGCCGGCACGCAGTGTGTTTAATAGTGACAGATCTAAGTATCCGTTTAAGGTTGTTTTTTTGTTTTCGTCATTAGAAAATCCAATGTATCCGTCAAAAGTGTTTGCTTTTCTTTTTTCAATATAGGTATATACTTTTGTAGAGTCGTTTGTGAATAATATTTCGGGGTATTTAGTTTGGGTTATAAATTCAAACGCATTGATGTCATTGTGTAGTTGTTTTATGGTTTCTTGGTTGAACGTTTTGTTTAAGTATTTTTTGTTGAGTTGTTTTAAGTGTCCTTTTGGGAAATAATCTCGTTTTGAGTCATCTGTTTGGGTTAGAATAATGGAATTTACAGTGCGTTTTTTTTCGGATTTAAAATTTAACGTTGCGTAAATTATCGATTTCTTTTTTTGGATGTTTTCAAGTTTTATTTTGTTAAGGGCGAAACCGGCTTTTTCTGCATCTAATGTTTTTTGATTTAGATAATTTTCCAGTTCTCTGTAAGGAATGATTAAAGTATCGTTCTTGATTTTTACATCATAAAAAAAACTGTGATTTGCTCCTATATATATATGGACTTCTTTTGTCTTGCTTTTTAAGTCGATTATGGAGGTGAAAGTGCTGTCGTTTATTTTTTTTGTCTCGATTATATTGTGGTCCAAATATCCATTTTTGGATAGTTTTTCTGAGGTGTTTTTAACTTCTTCAAAAATTGATTTTAAATTAGGATGGTTTCTTGAATAGTTTAACGAATCAATAATTTGAGTTTCGGTTTGATTTGTTCCTTTAATTTGTAAATGAAGGTCTTGAGCATGTGAAGAAATGCTGGCAATGAAAAATAGGAGGTGTAAAAGCGGTTTCAAAGGCAATTGTTTCATTTATTAAAAGTATTGCAAATATCTATTGTTTGTTTGTAAAATCATAAGCTTAAATAATGTTATTGAAAATTAATGGATTAACGTTTGTATAGTGAAAAATATTTTATACATTTGCAACCCCGTAAAAAGCGGGAATTTAATATACATAATAAATTTTTAGTATTAATTATGCCAACAATTCAACAATTAGTAAGAACAGGAAGAACTCAGATAACTAAGAAGAGTAAATCGGTTGCTTTAGATTCTTGTCCTCAAAGAAGAGGGGTTTGTACGCGTGTTTACACTACTACACCAAAAAAACCAAACTCTGCAATGCGTAAAGTTGCGCGTGTACGTTTGACAAATGGTAATGAGGTGAATGCTTACATCCCTGGAGAAGGACACAATTTACAAGAGCACTCGATAGTATTAGTTAGAGGTGGAAGGGTAAAAGATTTACCAGGTGTTAGATATCATATCGTTCGTGGAGCGCTTGACACGTCAGGAGTTGCAGGAAGAACGCAAAGAAGATCTAAGTACGGTGCTAAACGCCCAAAAGAAGCAAAAAAGTAATTTAAAAACTTTTAAGAAAAAGACATGAGAAAAAGAGCGGCAAAGAAAAGACCACTTTTACCAGATCCGAGGTTTAATGACCAATTGGTAACACGTTTTGTGAACAACTTAATGTGGGACGGTAAGAAATCTACAGCTTTCAAAGTATTTTATGATGCAATTGACATCATTGAGTCTAAAAAGCAAGATTCAGAAAAATCTTCATTAGAAATTTGGAAAGATGCGTTAACAAACGTTATGCCTCACGTAGAAGTACGTAGTCGTAGAGTTGGTGGAGCTACATTCCAAATTCCAATGCAAATTAGACCAGACAGAAAAATTTCTATGGCAATGAAGTGGTTAATACTTTATTCTAGAAGAAGAAATGAAAAATCTATGGCACAACGTTTAGCGTCAGAATGTTTAGCTGCGGCTAAAGAAGAAGGTGCTGCGGTTAAGAAAAGAATGGATACTCACAAGATGGCAGAAGCTAATAAAGCTTTCTCTCACTTTAGATTTTAATTCGTAAGAAATGGCTAGAGATTTAAAATATACAAGAAATATCGGAATTGCTGCTCACATTGATGCTGGTAAAACAACAACAACTGAGCGTATCCTTTTTTATACTGGAAAGTCACATAAAATTGGTGAAGTACACGATGGTGCTGCAACAATGGACTGGATGGCTCAAGAGCAAGAAAGAGGTATTACAATTACTTCAGCTGCAACAACTTGTGAGTGGAATTTTCCAACTGAGCAAGGAAAACTTTTGCCTGAATCATTGCCATACCACTTTAATATTATTGATACTCCTGGACACGTTGACTTTACTGTAGAGGTAAACCGTTCTTTACGTGTACTTGATGGATTAGTTTTCTTATTTAGTGCTGTTGATGGTGTTGAGCCTCAGTCAGAAACTAACTGGAGACTTGCTGATCAGTACAGAGTTCCACGTATGGGATTTGTTAACAAAATGGACCGTCAAGGATCTAACTTCTTAGGAGTTTGTCAACAGGTTCGTGATATGTTGAAATCAAATGCTGTTGCGATCACTTTGCCAATTGGTGAAGAAAATGATTTCAAAGGTGTTGTAGATTTAGTAAAAAACCAAGCTATCATTTGGCATGATGCGACTCAAGGGGCAACTTTTGATATCGTTGAAATTCCTGCTGATATGGTTGCAGAGGTTAAAGAATACAGATCTATTCTTATTGAAGCGGTTGCTGATTACGATGAAAACCTTTTAGAGAAATTCATGGAAGATGAAAACTCTATTACCGAGGAAGAAATCAACAACGCTTTAAGAGCTGCTACTATGGATATGGCTATCATCCCGATGATCGCTGGTTCTTCTTTCAAAAACAAAGGAGTTCAATTCATGTTAGATGCAGTTTGTAAATATTTACCTTCTCCAATGGATAAGGAAGGTATCGAAGGAATTCACCCTGATGATGCTGAATTATTAGAAGAAGATCAAACTAAAATCTTACGTCGTCCGGACGTAAAAGAGCCGTTCGCTGCTTTGGCATTTAAAATTGCTACTGACCCATTCGTAGGTCGTTTAGCTTTCTTCCGTGCTTATTCTGGACGTTTAGATGCTGGTTCTTATGTTTTGAACACTCGTTCAGGAAGTAAAGAAAGAATCTCTCGTATCTACCAAATGCACGCTAACAAACAAAATCCAATCGAATATATTGAGGCTGGAGATATTGGAGCTGCTGTTGGATTTAAAGATATCAAAACTGGAGATACATTGTGTGATGAAAAACACCCAATCATTCTTGAGTCTATGAAATTCCCTGCACCGGTAATTGGTATTGCAATTGAACCTAAAACTAAAGCTGACGTTGATAAAATGGGTATGGCTTTGGCTAAATTAGCTGAAGAAGATCCAACGTTTACAGTTAGAACAGATGAGGCTTCAGGGCAAACTATTATCTCAGGTATGGGTGAGCTTCACTTAGATATCTTAGTAGATCGTATGAAACGTGAATTTAAAGTTGAAGTGAACCAAGGTGAGCCTCAAGTTGAATACAAAGAAGCGTTTACAAGAACTGCAACACACAGAGAGACTTACAAGAAACAATCAGGAGGTCGTGGTAAATTCGGTGATATCGTATTTACACTTGAGCCAGCTGAAGAAGTGGATGGAAAAGTTCCTGTAGGATTACAGTTTATTAATGCAGTAAAAGGTGGTAACGTTCCTAAGGAATATATCCCTTCTGTAGAAAAAGGTTTCCGTGAAGCTATGAAAACTGGTCCATTGGCAGGTTATCAAGTAGATAGTTTAAAAGTAACTTTGACGGACGGATCTTTCCATCCTGTCGATTCTGATGCACTTTCTTTTGAGTTAGCTGCTAGAATGGGTTATAGAGAAGTAGCTAAAGCTGCTGGTGCTATTATTTTGGAGCCAATCATGAAAATGGAAGTTATTACTCCTGAAGAAAACATGGGAGATATCGTTGGTGATATCAACCGTCGTAGAGGTCAGGTAAATGACATGGGTGACAGAAACGGTGCTAAAACTATTAAAGCTGATGTGCCTTTATCAGAAATGTTTGGTTATGTAACAACATTAAGAACATTGTCTTCTGGTAGAGCAACTTCAACAATGGAGTTTTCTCACTATGCAGAAACACCTTCTAATATTTCAGAAGCTGTAATTAAAAAAGCAAAAGGTAACGCTTAATTCTTAAGAAAATGAGTCAAAAAATCAGAATAAAACTAAAATCTTACGATCACATGTTGGTAGATAAATCTGCTGAAAAGATCGTAAAAACAGTAAAAACTACTGGAGCAGTTGTAACAGGTCCAATTCCGTTGCCAACTCACAAAAAACTTTTCACTGTATTACGTTCTCCGCACGTTAACAAAAAAGCGAGAGAGCAATTTGAAGTAATGTCATACAAGAGATTGATTGATATTTATTCATCTTCATCTAAAACTATCGATGCATTAATGAAACTTGAATTGCCAAGTGGAGTTGAAGTAGAGATCAAAGTATAATTAGATTATATTTTATATAGGAAAGCGAGACATTACTGTCTCGCTTTTTTTATGAGCAAAAGTTATTTGTTTAAAGTGGTGTTAATTGGTATCAATGTGAAAACCTGAGGATTTGTAAAATTGGACATGGGTATTAGTTGGTTTGAAAAGAATCAGGTTCAAAAGTTGTGGGGTGATAAAATTGGCATTCTCTTTATTGTAAAGGATTTTAAGGGTGAAAGTGGTAGTCTTTTGCAATCTTTTAAAGTTTTACTTTTTTCTAAGATTTCTTAATTGCAAAAAATAATAATAATTTACAGCTTACTCCATAAGAAAGAAGTATTTGGAATCTGTTGCTCTGAAAGAGCCTTAGCAGTAACATGGTGCGAAGTGCCATGAATAATGGTGGGTATTTTTTTAAGCCCTGAAAGGGCGAAAGCATTGTTCAAAAAGCATATATCTTATTTTATGATATTTCCTAAAGTTGGCAATTTTTAATCAAGATTTTACGTTTTATTTCTAACTGCTTATACCTCTTCATGGTAATATGAATCATTATCTAAATTTATAGTGTGTTGCGCTATTTTTATGCTTTTGGGTCTTCAGTCCTTTTTTTAACATTTCAAATATTTATACCGATAGAGAATACTAATTATAGAATCTGCTGTAATAAAATGATTTCTTAAATGAAGAGCTGAAATCGTCGATAAAAGGAATAGTCTCTATCGACTCCATAGTATTTTGTATCGATCCGTTAATTGGTGTTTTTTAAATTGTAGGAAAAATTATATTTTTGTTTCCATCAACAGGATGCGGACCTTTGGTGTGGTATACCAGATCAAATAGTTTTTTACCTAATACTTATTATAAAACTTAATTATTATCTTTGAATTATGAGCACACTAACAAAACCAAATCACATAGGGCGTAAGATTAGCCGTATTCGTGAACTTCGTGATATGAAGCAGGAGGCGCTGGCAATGGCATTAGGTATGAGCCAGCAGAGCGTTTCTAATATAGAGAATAGTGAAATAATAGAAGAAGAGAAACTTGCAGAAATAGCAAAAGCTCTTGGGGTGACAGTAGAGGCAATTAAGAATTTTTCAGAAGAGAATATGATCAACTATTTTAATACGTTTAATGAGGTTGTTACTAATAATCAAGGGGTCATTAATGGTAGTATAGATGATTATAGTCATCAATGCACATTTAATCCGCTTGATAAAGTGGTTGAGTTGTACGAGCGCTTGGTTCAGGCGGAAAAAGATAAAAACGAATATTTGGAAAAATTGTTTAAGGAGAGATAATTTTTTTAAACGGTGTAATAATTTCAAAAGAGACTATTTCGAATTAACGAGATGGTCTCTTTTTTTTTGCTATAAATTTTCATAATAATATTATGTTTCAATAGTTGAATCCGTTGACTATTTTTTTTGCTGTTGTTTTTGAAGTCTTTGGTTAAGATGTGTTAAGGGATTTTGGGTGTTGCAAAATATAAAGATACGGAAATCGCTATTTTAATATTTTGTAACTTTTTGGTATTGATACCGTGATCGTGGAGATTGTGTAAAAAGAGGATTTTTAATTTTATCAGTAGGGAGTAGATTGTGAATAATGATGTGAAATTTGGTTGGGGTTAGACTAAAGAAGTGAAAAGATTTTGTGTCTTTGTTTCTTTGTGATTGTGGCTCGGTATATAGTTCTTTTGTCTTTGTAGTTTGAACTTCTCGGAAAAGTAATGTCTTTATTAAAATGTAAAAAAAAAGAAGAGGCCTGTCGTGTTGTTCTGCGACAAATAGTTTTTTTTGCCTAATACTTCGTATGAACTTAATTGTTGTCCATGAATTGGGGATAGGCTATCGGAACTAAATCATAAAGTATGAATAATTGATGGTGTTCTTTGGTCTCATGATATGTAGTAGAGGTATTGGTTTTTAATTTTAAGGATGAGTGAGTGGATTTTTTCAGGGTAAAAAAAAAATGAGATAATTGAAGAGGAAGAGTTGCTAGAGATTAGGGAAGCTCTTGGATGACGGCATGGGTTGTTGGGGCTTTTTCTGAAGAAAATAGGAATTAACTATTTTGATGTTTTTGTGGATAATAATTTTAGTCAGTTTGGTGTGTTTGGAGGTGGTGATGAGAATAATCAGAGTACATTCGATTTGCGAGATAAAATAGTTGAGTTTTATGAGGGTTTGGTTTGGGCTGAAAAAAAAGGTAAAAAGGAGTGTTTGAAAAAAAAAATAAAAGTGAGGAGATTTTTTTTGCAAGCTGTGTAATAATTTTAAAAGGGGTCATTTCGAATAGCGAATAGGTCTTTTTGTTTTTGTCTCATAGGGTATAGTTTGGGGTTTTAATGTTGGGGATGGGGTGTTGTAAAGTTTTTCACAGCTTGACGTATTGATTTATTGTGAAAGGTTTGACAGAGGTTTGGAGTTGTAGAAAGATGAAAATTTTTCTATTTTATAATGTTTCTAAATTAAAAAATAAAGCGAAAGATGTTTTCTTTTTTTTAGAGTGTTAAAATTCTTTTTTTGGATTTTATGCAGTTGCTTTGGTTTGATGTTCTACACTTTTATAGTGTTAAATTTTCTTTTATTTAGGTTGCTACCAATGATTTTAGATGATTGGATTAAGGAATTGTTAATAAAAAAGTTTTCAGGTATTAAATTGCCTGACTTGTGTTTTTTTAATTCACAAAATGATGTGGGCGGATGCTTTGGTGCTTGAATTTTGATAATGAGCGATTTAATTTTTATAACCGTTTGGTATATTCAATTTTAATGTCTACTTTTGCACTCCCTGTTTGGAAATTTCTGTTATTTTCAAATTGAAGGGAATTTTAGTAATTAATAATTAATATTTATGTCTGGGTTAATTGGTAAAAAAATCGGCATGACTAGTATTTTCGACGAAAACGGGAAAAACATTCCTTGTACAGTAATCGAGGCTGGGCCGTGTGTTGTTACCCAAGTCAGAACCAAAGGTGTTGACGGGTACGAAGCGTTGCAACTTGGTTTCGATGACAAAAACGAGAAACATTCCACTAAAGCGGCTTTAGGTCACTTTAAAAAAGCTGGAACTGTTGCTAAGAAAAAAGTCGTTGAATTTCAAGATTTTGCAACTGAACAAAAATTAGGAGATCTTATTGATGTTTCTATTTTTGCTGAAGGAGAATTTGTAGATGTACAAGGTGTATCTAAAGGTAAAGGTTTTCAAGGGGTTGTTAAACGTCACGGATTTGGTGGTGTTGGACAAGCAACTCACGGTCAACACAACCGTTTAAGAGCGCCAGGTTCTGTAGGAGCATCTTCTTATCCATCTAGAGTATTCAAAGGAATGCGTATGGCTGGAAGAATGGGAGGAGACAATGTAAAAGTTCAAAACCTTAGAGTTTTAAAAGTAGTAGCTGAAAAGAATCTACTTGTTATTAAAGGATGTGTTCCTGGACATAAAAACTCTTATGTAATCATTCAGAAGTAATGGAAGTAAAAGTATTAGATTTCAACGGAAAAGATACTGGAAGAAAAGTTCAACTTTCTGATTCAGTATTCGCAATTGAACCAAACAATCACGCTGTATACCTTGATGTTAAGCAATATCTTGCTAATCAAAGACAAGGAACTCACAAAGCTAAAGAAAGAGCTGAAGTGACTGGAAGTACACGTAAGATTAAAAAACAAAAAGGAACTGGTACGGCTCGTGCGGGAAGTATCAAAAATCCATTGTTTAAAGGTGGTGGAACAATTTTCGGACCAAGACCAAGAAGTTATTCATTTAAATTGAATAAAAGCTTGAAAAGATTGGCAAGAAAATCAGCTTTCTCAATCAAAGCAAAAGAGTCGAATATCATCGTTCTTGAAGACTTTAATTTTGAAGCACCAAACACTAAAAATTTCATTAACGTTTTGAAAGCTTTAGGGTTAGAGAATAAAAAATCTTTATTTGTGTTGGGAGAGTCGAATAAAAATGTATATTTGTCGTCACGCAATTTAAAGGCTTCTAATGTCGTAACTAGCTCAGAATTAAGCACTTACGCTATTTTAAACACTAACAATTTAGTGCTTTTAGAAGGTTCTTTGGAGTTAATTGAAGAAAATTTAAGTAAATAATAGGAATATGAGTATCATAATTAGACCTATAGTAACGGAAAAAGTAACCAAAGAAAGTGAAGTTTTAAACCGCTTCGGATTCGTTGTTGACAAAAAAGCAAACAAAGTTCAAATTAAGAAAGCTGTTGAAGCTGCTTATGGAGTAACTATCGTTTCAGTTAATACGATGAACGTAAGACCGGATAGAACTACAAAATACACTAAAAGTGGTTTAATCAGTGGAAAGACAAATGCAATTAAAAAAGCAATTGTACAAGTACAAGAAGGAGAAACAATTGATTTTTACAACAATATCTAAGATAGAAAAATGTCAGTAAGAAAATTAAAACCTATTACCCCAGGTCAGCGATTTAGAGTTGTGAATGGTTATGACGCCATTACAACTGATAAGCCGGAACGCTCTTTGATAGCACCGATAAAAAACTCTGGAGGTAGAAATAGTCAAGGAAAGATGACCATGCGTTATACGGGTGGTGGTCACAAGCAGAGATATCGTATTATTGATTTCAAAAGAACTAAAGACGGAATTCCGGCTACAGTGAAATCAATCGAATACGATCCAAATCGTACTGCATTTATCGCTTTATTAGCTTATGCTGATGGTGAGAAAACTTATATTATTGCTCAAAACGGATTGAAAGTTGGTCAGAAATTAGTTTCTGGTCCAGAATCTCAACCTGAAATTGGTAATACATTGCCTTTAAGCAGAATTCCTTTGGGAACTGTAATCTCTTGTATTGAGTTACGTCCAGGTCAAGGTGCGGTAATCGCTCGTTCAGCTGGAACATTTGCTCAATTAATGGCAAGAGATGGAAAATATGCTACAATTAAAATGCCATCTGGTGAAACAAGATTGATCTTGTTAACTTGTTCGGCTACAATTGGAGCTGTTTCTAATTCAGACCACCAATTAGTTGTATCAGGAAAAGCTGGTAGAACAAGATGGTTAGGAAGAAGACCTAGAACAAGACCTGTTGCAATGAACCCTGTTGATCACCCAATGGGTGGTGGAGAAGGACGTTCTTCTGGTGGACATCCACGTTCAAGAAATGGAATACCAGCAAAAGGTTATAGAACTCGTTCTAAGAAAAACCCGAGTAACAAGTATATCGTAGAACGTAGAAAGAAATAATAAGATATGGCACGTTCATTAAAAAAAGGACCTTTCGTTCATTATAAGTTAGACAAGAAAGTTCAGGAAAACGTAGAAAGTGGTAAAAATAGTGTAGTGAAGACTTGGTCTAGAGCTTCTATGATTACTCCAGATTTCGTTGGACAAACTATCGCAGTTCATAACGGTCGTCAATTTGTACCAGTTTACGTAACAGAAAACATGGTAGGTCACAAATTAGGAGAGTTTTCACCAACTAGATCTTTTAGAGGTCATGCTGGAGCAAAAAATAAAGGTAAAAAATAAGAAGCAATGGGAGTTCGTAAAAGAGAAACAGCAGATGCGAGAAAAGAGGCTAATAAGTCTATTGCTTTCGCAAAATTGAATAACTGCCCTACTTCACCTAGAAAAATGCGCTTAGTAGCGGACTTGGTAAGAGGTCAGAAGGTAGAAAGAGCACTTAACATCTTAAGATTCAGTTCTAAAGAAGCTTCAAGAAAACTAGAAAAACTATTATTATCTGCAATCAACAACTGGGAGCAAAAAAATAGTGAAGGTAATTTAGAAGAGGCTGGATTATTTGTTAAAGAGATCAGAGTAGATGGTGGAATGATGTTGAAAAGACTTCGTCCAGCTCCACAAGGTCGTGCACACAGAATAAGAAAACGTTCTAATCACGTAACAATCGTGCTTGGAGCTATCAATAACACACAAAGCAATTCTTAAGCAGCATGGGACAAAAGACAAATCCAATTGGAAATAGACTTGGTATCATCAGAGGGTGGGACTCAAACTGGTATGGTGGAAATGATTACGGCGATAAACTTGCCGAAGATCACAAAATCAGAAAGTACATCCACGCTCGTTTATCAAAAGCTAGTGTATCTAAAGTAATCATTGAGAGAACTTTGAAACTTGTAACCGTTACTATCACTACTGCTAGACCTGGTATCATTATCGGAAAAGGTGGACAAGAGGTAGACAAGTTGAAAGAAGAACTTAAGAAAGTTACTGACAAAGAGGTTCAAATTAACATCTTTGAAATTAAAAGACCTGAGTTAGATGCTTATCTTGTGGCGACAAGCATCGCTCGTCAAATCGAAAGCCGTATTTCTTACAGACGTGCAATCAAAATGGCTATTGCTGCTTCTATGCGTATGAACGCTGAGGGTATCAAAGTTTTGATTTCTGGTCGTTTGAATGGAGCTGAGATGGCGCGTTCAGAAGGTTTCAAAGAAGGTAGAATTCCTCTATCAACTTTCAGAGCTGATATTGACTATGCTTTGGCTGAAGCTCACACTACTTACGGTAGAATGGGGATCAAAGTATGGATCATGAAAGGTGAGGTTTATGGAAAGAGAGATCTTTCCCCACTTGCAGGAATGGATAAAAAACAATCTGGAACTGGTGGTGGTAAAGGTGGAGATTCTCCAAGAGGAGACAGAAAGCCTTTTAATAAAGGTGGTAAACCAGACGCTCGTAAAAGAAAGTAAATTTTTAAACTAAAGAAAAATGTTACAGCCTAAAAGAACAAAATACCGTAAGGTACAGAAAGGTAAAATGAAAGGTAACTCTCAAAGAGGGCATGAACTTTCTAATGGAATGTTTGGTATTAAATCTGTACATGAAGATGGAATGTTCTTAACGTCTCGTCAAATCGAAGCTGCACGTATTGCTGCAACTCGTTTCATGAAGAGAGAAGGACAATTATGGATCAAAATATTTCCAGACAAACCAATTACTAAGAAGCCTCTTGAGGTACGTATGGGTAAAGGTAAAGGTGCCGTTGAATATTGGGCTGCCGTTGTTAAACCCGGAAGAATTATGTTTGAAGTTGGAGGAGTTCCTTTATCAGTTGCAAAAGAGGCTTTACGTCTTGCAGCTCAAAAGCTTCCAGTAAAAACTAAATTCGTCGTTGCTAGAGATTTCGAAGCATAATTAAATTTATATTATGAAACAATCAGAAATAAAAGATCTTTCTGCAGCGGAGTTGCAAGAAAAACTTAGTCAAACTAAGAAAATATATGCTGACCTAAAAATGGCTCACGCTATTTCTCCAATTGAGAACCCGCTTCAAATTAGAAGTGTAAGAAGAACAGTTGCAAGATTGGCTACAGAGTTAACTAAAAGAGAGTTACAATAATTGTATTCTGCTGAAAGATGGAAGAAAAAAGAAATTTAAGAAAAGAAAGAATAGGTGTTGTTACTTCAAATAAAATGGATAAGTCTATTGTTATTGCTGAAGTAAGAAAAGTAAAACACCCATTATACGGTAAGTTCGTGTTGAAAACAAAGAAATACGTTGCACACGACGAAACAAACGACTGTAACATTGGAGATACTGTAAGAATTAGCGAAACGCGTCCTTTAAGTAAAACAAAATGTTGGAGATTAGTTGAAATCTTAGAAAGAGCTAAATAATTATGGTACAACAGGAATCAAGACTAAAAGTAGCAGATAACACGGGAGCAAAAGAAGTTTTAACTATCCGTGTTTTAGGAGGTACCAAAAGAAGGTATGCCTCTGTTGGTGACAAGATTGTAGTATCTATTAAAGATGCAACTCCTAACGGTAACGTTAAAAAAGGAGCTGTTTCAACTGCAGTTGTTGTACGTACCAAAAAAGAAGTGAGAAGAGCTGATGGTTCTTATATCCGTTTCGATGATAATGCATGTGTTCTTTTGAACGCTGCAGGGGAAATGAGAGGGACACGTGTTTTTGGTCCGGTAGCAAGAGAACTTCGTGAAAAACAATTCATGAAAATTGTATCATTAGCACCAGAAGTGCTTTAATTCGTTTTAAGATGATAAAGCTAAAAATAAAATCAGGAGATATCGTAAGAGTTATTGCTGGAGACCATAAAGGTGCTGAAGGTAAAGTTTTACGTGTTTACCGTGAGAAAAATAAAGCGATAGTTGAAGGTGTAAACATGGTTTCGAAACATACAAAACCAAGTGCTAAAAACCCTCAAGGTGGTATCGTTAAGAAAGAAGCTTCTATACAAATATCTAACATTTCACTAATTGATCCTAAAACTAAGGAAACAACTAGAGTTGGTATTAGAGTAGAAGGAGATAAGAAAGTAAGATTTTCAAAAAAATCTAATCAAGTACTATAGTAATGGCATATACACCTAGACTAAAAGAAGAATATAAGAGTAGAGTAATCTCTGCTCTTAAAGAAGAATTCGGATATACAAACGTAATGCAAGTTCCTAAACTTGAAAAAATCGTTTTGAGCCGTGGAGTTGGTGCAGCTGTATCTGATAAAAAACTTATTGACTATGCAGTTGATGAGTTAACAAAGATCACTGGACAAAAAGCAGTATCTACAATTTCAAAGAAAGACGTTGCGTCTTTCAAATTGAGAAAAGGGATGCCTATTGGAGCAAAAGTTACTTTACGTGGAGAGAGAATGTATGAGTTTTTAGATAGACTTATTACTTCTGCTTTACCACGCGTTAGAGATTTTAGTGGTATCAAAGCTACTGGTTTCGACGGAAGAGGTAACTACAATCTTGGAGTTTTAGAGCAAATCATTTTCCCGGAAATTGATATTGACAAAGTAAACAAAATTTCAGGAATGGATATTACATTTGTTACTACTGCAAAAACAGACAAGGAAGCAAAGTCATTATTGGCTGAATTAGGATTACCTTTTAAAAAGAATTAAGACATGGCTAAAGAATCAATGAAAGCCCGTGAGGTGAAAAGAGAGAAAACGGTAGCTAAGTACGCTGAAAAAAGAAAAGCTTTATTAGAAGCTGGAGATTATGAAGGCCTACAAAAATTACCTAAAAATGCTTCACCAGTTCGTTTACACAATCGTTGTAAATTAACAGGTAGACCAAGAGGTTATATCCGTCAATTTGGTATTTCACGTGTAACTTTCCGTGAGATGGCTAATAATGGGTTAATTCCTGGAGTTAAAAAGGCATCTTGGTAATCTCGCAAAAAGTTATTACTTTTGCAAACCAAAAAATAATTTTAATTGATTAAAGGTTCGGGAGACGAGTGTCTCCCGAAAACCGTAATCGCAATCAAATACATATGTATACAGATCCTATTGCAGATTATTTGACTAGAGTTCGTAACGCTGTGGCTGCAAACCACAAAGTTGTTGAAATTCCAGCTTCTAATCTAAAAAAAGAAATAACTAAGATCTTATTTGATCAAGGTTATATCTTAAGTTACAAATTTGAAGACAACTCTGTTCAGGGTTCAATCAAAATTGCTTTGAAGTATGATAAAGATACTAAAGAGCCTGTAATTAAAGATATCCAAAGAATTAGTAAACCTGGTTTACGTAAATACGCAGGTGCTGCCAAATTACCAAGAATCCTTAACGGATTAGGAATTGCAATTGTTTCAACTTCAAAAGGTCTTATGACTGGAAAACAAGCGAAACAATTAAATGTAGGTGGTGAAGTAATTTGTTACGTATACTAATTTTAAAGACTAAATAAGATGTCAAGAATAGGTAAAAGCCCAATTGTAGTCCCTGCTGACGTAACTGTAGAAGTTAAAGACGGTATTATTACAGTAAAAGGAAAAAAAGGTCAACTAACTCAGGAGTTTTCGGACGTAACTGTAACAGTTGAAGGCGATCAAGTACAAGTTGAAAGATCGTCTGATCATAAAGACCAAAGAGCAAAACACGGATTGTACAGATCATTAATCAATAACATGATTATTGGTGTATCTGAAGGTTTTACAAAAGAACTTGAATTAGTTGGAGTTGGTTATAGAGCTTCAAACCAAGGTCAAAAGTTAGATTTAGCTCTTGGATATTCTCACAATATTGTTTTAGAAATTGCTCCAGAAGTAGCTTTAGAAACAATATCTGAAAAAGGAAAGAACCCTATCGTAAAATTAACATCGTTTGATAAACAACTTTTAGGTCAGGTAGCTGCGAAAATCAGAGGTTTCCGTAAGCCTGAGCCATACAAAGGAAAAGGTGTTAAATTTGTGGGTGAAGTATTAAGAAGAAAAGCAGGTAAATCAGCTTAAAAAATAAGATTATGTCATTAACAAAATCTGATAGAAGACAGAGAATTAGATTCAGAATTAGAAAATCGATTAGTGGTACTGCTACTAACCCAAGACTATCTGTATTTAGAAGCAACAAAGAAATTTACGCTCAACTTATTGATGACGTAAACGGAGTTACTTTATTAGCTGCATCTTCAAGAGAAAAAGAAATAGGAAAAGGTACTAACGTTGAAGTAGCTGCTGCTGTTGGAAAACTAGTTGCAGAGAAAGCGTTAAAAGCCGGGATTGATACCATCACTTTTGATAGAGGTGGATATTTATACCACGGTCGTATTAAATCATTAGCAGAAGGCGCAAGAGCGGCTGGACTTAAATTCTAATATATTATGTCTAAATACAAAAATGTAGAATTGGTAAAACCAAGTGGTCTTGAACTTAAAGATCGTCTGGTAAGTGTTAATCGTGTTACTAAGGTTACAAAAGGTGGTAGAGCTTTCGGTTTTTCTGCTATTGTAGTTGTAGGTGATGAAAACGGAGTAGTTGGTCATGGATTAGGAAAATCTAAAGACGTTTCTGAAGCAATTGCGAAAGCAGTAGAAGATGCTAAGAAAAATTTAGTAAAAATTCCTTTGAACGGACAATCTGTTCCTCACGAACAAAAAGGTAAATTTGGTGGTGCACGTGTATTCTTAATTCCTGCTTCTCATGGTACAGGAGTTATTGCTGGTGGAGCTGTTCGTTCAGTTCTTGAATCAGTAGGTATTCACGATGTATTATCTAAATCTCAAGGATCATCAAATCCTCATAACGTGGTAAAAGCAACTTTTGATGCTTTATTACAAATGAGAAGCGCTCATACTGTTGCAAAACAAAGAGGTGTTTCTTTAGAAAAAGTTTTTAAAGGTTAATTCAAGGAAATTATGGCTAAATTATTAGTAAAACAAGTAAGAAGCAAAATCAACTGCCCTCTTTCTCAAAAAAGAGGTTTGGAAGCTTTAGGTCTACGTAAAATGGGACAAGTTGTAGAGCATGATTCAAATCCTGCAATCCTTGGGATGATAAACAAAGTTAAACACTTAGTTTCTGTAGAAGAAGCTAAATAACAAATACTGTTATGAATTTAAGTAACTTACAACCAGCTGAAGGGTCAACACACAATCAAAATAAAAGATTAGGTAGAGGAGAAGGTTCTGGAAAAGGTGGTACTTCTGCAAGAGGTCACAAAGGAGCAAAATCTCGTTCTGGTTATTCTAAAAAGATTGGTTTTGAAGGAGGGCAAATGCCACTTCAAAGACGTGTACCTAAGTTTGGTTTCACAAACATCAATCGTAAAGAATACGAAGGTGTTAATTTAGATACGCTTCAATTATTAGTAGACAATGGTGTGATTACTGATTCTGTTTCTATGACAGATTTCGTAGCAAATCGTCTAGCTACCAAAAATGAAATCGTTAAGATTTTAGGTAGAGGAGAATTGAAAGCAAAATTAAAAGTAACTGCCCACAAATTTACCGCTACTGCAAAAGCTGCTATCGAAGCTGCTGGTGGAGAAGCTGTAATTATATAACTTATCTATTAAGATGAAGAAATTTATTGAATCAATAAGTAATGTTTGGAAAATCGAAGAACTGAAAAATAGAATCTTAATTACTTTAGGATTGCTTTTAGTATATCGTTTTGGTGCACATGTTACGCTTCCTGGAATTGACGCAACTCAGTTAACAGGTTTAGCGGGGCAAACTAAAAATGGTTTAGGATCTATCCTGGACATGTTTACGGGAGGTGCTTTCTCTAAAGCTTCAGTTTTTGCTTTAGGTATTATGCCTTATATTTCTGCATCTATTGTTGTTCAGTTGATGGGAATTGCGATTCCTTATCTGCAAAAACTTCAGAACGATGGAGAGAGTGGTAGAAAAAAGATTAATCAAATCACTCGTTGGTTGACTATAGCTATTACACTGGTTCAAGGTCCAACTTATATCTATAATTTGTATAGAACATTGCCTGGTAGTGCATTCTTACTGGGCTTTAATTCAGCTGAATTTTTGTTCTCATCAGTTATTATCTTAGTTACAGGTACAATTTTTGCTATGTGGCTTGGAGAAAAAATTACAGATAAAGGTATTGGAAATGGAATTTCATTATTGATTATGGTTGGTATCTTAGCGCGCTTACCGCAAGCTTTTATACAAGAATTTACAACCAGAGTTACCAATAACAATGGAGGTCCAATGTTGTTAGTTATTGAGATTATTGTGTGGTTATTAGTAATCATTTCTTGTGTATTGCTTACAATGGCAGTACGCAGAATTCCGGTTCAGTACGCTCGTCGTACAACAACTGGTGATTACGAGCAGGATTTAGCTGGTGGTAATAGACAATGGATTCCTCTTAAGCTTAATGCTTCTGGAGTTATGCCAATCATCTTTGCTCAGGCAATTATGTTTATTCCTGCAGCTGTAGCTGGATTGTCTAAATCAGACACATCACAATCTATTGTTGGTGCGTTTAGTAATATGTTCGGATTTTGGTACAACTTTGTATTTGCAACTTTAATTATTGTATTTACATTCTTTTATACTGCAATCACTGTTCCTACTAACAAAATGGCCGATGATTTAAAAAGAAGTGGTGGTTTTATTCCTGGAGTTCGTCCAGGAGCTGAAACTTCAGACTTCCTTGATAAAGTGATGTCTTTAATAACTTTCCCAGGATCTTTATTCCTTGCTTTGATTGCTGTGTTCCCAGCTATTGTTGTAAGTATTATGGATGTACAACAATCTTGGGCAATGTTTTTTGGAGGTACCTCATTAATAATTATGGTTGGAGTTGCAATAGATACTATTCAACAAATCAATTCATACTTGTTAAACAAGCATTATGATGGTTTAATGAAGACTGGTAAAAATAGAAAAGCGGTAGCTTAATATATTTATGGCAAAACAATCAGCAATAGAACAAGACGGATCAATCATCGAAGCATTATCAAATGCGATGTTCCGTGTAGAGTTAGAAAATGGACATATCGTAATTGCTCATATTTCTGGTAAAATGCGTATGCATTACATCAAGTTATTACCTGGTGATAAAGTGAAACTGGAAATGAGTCCTTATGATTTGTCAAAAGCAAGAATTACTTATCGATATTAAAGGATATTCACTATGAAAGTTAGAGCATCAGTAAAAAAGAGAAGTGCCGAGTGCATTATCGTGCGTAGAAAAGGGAGATTGTACGTAATAAACAAAAAGAATCCTAGATTTAAACAAAGACAAGGATAATTATGGCAAGAATAGCAGGGGTAGATATCCCAAAAAATAAAAGAGGTGTTATAGCACTAACCTATATCTTTGGATTAGGGAGAAGTAGAGCTATTGAGATTTTAGAAAAAGCTCAAGTTAGCCAAGACAAAAAAGTTCAAGATTGGAATGATGACGAGATCGGAGCAATTCGTGATGCAGTTGGATTTTACAAAATTGAAGGAGAATTACGTTCTGAAGTTTCTTTGAACATCAAACGTTTAATGGATATTGGTTGTTACAGAGGTATCCGTCATAGATCTGGTCTTCCGTTAAGAGGACAAAGAACTAAAAACAACTCTAGAACAAGAAAAGGTAAAAGAAAAACTGTTGCTAACAAGAAAAAAGCAACTAAATAATAAGTAATATGGCTAAAGCAACTGCAAAAAAACGTAAAGTTATCGTTGAATCAACGGGTGAAGCTCATATTTCTGCCACTTTCAACAACATTATCATTTCTTTGACTAACAAGAAAGGTGAAGTTATTTCTTGGTCTTCAGCTGGTAAAATGGGTTTCAGAGGTTCTAAAAAGAACACTCCGTATGCAGCTCAAATGGCAGCAGAAGATTGTAGTAAAGTAGCTCTTGAGGCAGGACTTAAAAAAGTAAAAGTTTATGTAAAAGGACCAGGAAACGGACGTGAGTCTGCTATTCGTTCTATTCATAACGGTGGAATTGAAGTTACAGAGATTATCGATGTTACTCCAATGCCTCACAACGGATGTCGTCCTCCAAAAAGACGTAGAGTTTAATTTTATTTATTCATAGTATAAACAAGGTAGAGCATAGATTATCGAAGGATTTGACCTGAATTCATAATCTCTACCTTAAATTAATTTTTTAGAAATGGCAAGATATACTGGTCCTAAAACTAGAATTGCTCGTAAATTTGGCGAGGCAATCTTCGGAGATGATAAATCTTTCGAAAAAAGAAATTACCCACCTGGACAACACGGGATGGCTAAAAAAAGAGGTAAAAAATCTGAATATGCTGTTCAGTTAATGGAAAAGCAAAAAGCTAAATATTCTTACGGAATTTTAGAAAAACAATTCAGAAATTTATTCAAAAAAGCATCAGCTACTAAAGGTGTTACTGGTGAAGTTCTTTTACAATTATGTGAAGCAAGATTAGATAACGTTGTTTTTAGAATGGGTATTGCTCCTTCTAGAAGAGGTGCTAGACAATTAGTTTCTCACAGACACGTTACTGTGAATGGTGAAGTTGTAAATATCGCTTCTTACCACCTTAAACCTGGTGATAAAGTTGCAGTTCGTGAAAAATCTAAATCTTTAGAAGCTATCGAACGTTCTTTATCAAATTCAAGTCATGTTTATGAATGGATTACTTGGAACAATGATCTTAAAGAAGGAACTTTCGTTTCTGTACCTGCGAGACTTCAAATTCCAGAAAACATTAAAGAACAATTAATCGTAGAGTTGTACAACAAATAATAATTGACTTAGTCGAAATTTATGGCAATATTTAATTTTCAAAAGCCCGATAAAGTTATCATGATCGATTCAACCGATTTTGAAGGTAAATTCGAATTTAGACCTTTAGAACCTGGTTATGGATTGACAGTTGGTAATGCACTTAGAAGAGTTTTGCTTTCAGCATTAGAAGGTTATGCAATTACATCTGTTCGTATCGAAGGTGTAGATCATGAGTTTTCTACTATTTCAGGTGTTGTTGAAGATGTTACCGAAATTATCCTTAATCTAAAACAAGTACGTTTCAAACGTCAAATCGAAGATATCGATAATGAAGCAGTTACAATTTCTGTTTCTGGTAAAGATCAATTAACAGCAGGTGATTTTCAAAAATTTATTTCAGGTTTTCAAGTTCTGAACCCAGACCTTGTTATCTGTAACTTAGATTCTAAAATCAAATTGAACTTCGATTTAACAATCGAAAAAGGTAGAGGATATGTTCCTGCTGAGGAGAACAAAAAACAGAACGCTGCAATTGGTACCATTTTTACAGACTCTATTTTTACTCCGGTAAAAAATGTAAAATATGCAATTGAAAACTTCCGTGTAGAGCAAAAAACAGATTACGAAAAATTAGTTTTTGAAATTAAAACTGATGGATCTATTAATCCAAAAGATGCCCTTACTGAAGCTGCTAAAGTTTTAATTCACCACTTCATGTTATTTTCTGACGAAAGAATTACACTCGAGGCTGACGAAATTGCACAAACAGAATCGTATGATGAAGAGTCATTGCATATGAGACAATTGCTTAAAACTAAGCTTGTTGATATGGATTTATCTGTGAGAGCATTAAATTGCTTGAAAGCGGCTGAAGTTGATACACTTGGTGATTTAGTATCGTTCAATAAAAATGATCTAATGAAATTCCGTAATTTTGGTAAAAAATCTTTAACTGAACTTGATGAACTTGTTGCGGTTAAGAATTTAACTTTCGGAATGGATTTAGCTAAATACAAATTAGATAAAGAATAATTCAATCCGCCGCGGCGGATTAAATTTAAAATAGCAATGAGACACGGAAAAAAATTCAATCACTTAAGCAGACAGACTGGACATAGAAAAGCTATGTTAGCTAATATGGCTTGTTCTCTTATTGAGCACAAACGTATTAACACTACTGTTGCTAAAGCTAAAGCGCTTAAACAATTTGTTGAGCCTTTAATCACAAAATCAAAAGAAGATACGACTCACAACCGTCGTATTGTTTTTGCTTACTTACGTAGTAAATATGCGGTAACTGACTTGTTCAGAGACGTAGCTGCTAAAGTTGGAGACCGTCCAGGTGGATACACTCGTATCATTAAAGTTGGAAATCGTTTGGGAGATAATGCTGATATGGCAATGATCGAACTTGTAGATTTCAATGAACTTTACAATGGTGGTAAAAAAGAAGTTAAAAAAGCAAAAAGCCGTCGTGGTGGTAAAGCTAAAAAAGCTGAAGGTACTCCTGAAGCTCCTGCTGCTGAATCAGAAACGACTACTGAAGCTTCTGAATAATTATGAAAGTAATGATTCTATAGAAATCAAGGATAAACTAATTTTTAGTTTATCCTTTTTTTTTGATTTTTTTTCAGTGAAACCAAAATTTAACTTATTTCAGTATATGGGTTTTATTTTTAGAGATGAAATTTTTAAAAAATTTTGGAAGCACTCTTTTAAAGAAGTAAATTTGCAAAATATCTAATTACAAATGAAAATCCTAAAAGGAATTTCATGAAACAATTAAAAAAACAATACAAATTAAAGAATGAAATACACGACACGACAAAGCGCCATTTTATTACTAAGTGATGGGACTATTTTTCACGGAAAATCTATCGGAATTAGCGGTAAGACTTTTGGTGAAGTTTGTTTTAATACAGGAATGACTGGATATCAAGAGATTTTTACAGATCCTTCTTATTTTGGCCAGATAATGGTTGCTACTAATACTCATATTGGAAATTATGGTGTTAATGATTCTGAAGTTGAATCTGAGAGCATCAAAATAGCCGGTTTGGTTTGTAAAAATTTTAGCTTTAATTATTCCAGAGAAGATGCCTTAGGTAGCTTGGAAGATTATTTTATAAAGCAAAACTTAATTTGTATTTCTGACGTTGATACAAGGGCTCTTGTAAGTTATATTCGTGACAACGGGGCAATGAATGCCGTTATTTGTACAGATGGTACTTCGATTGAAGAATTAAAAAAGGAGTTGGCTAATGTGCCGAATATGGAAGGTTTAGAGTTGGCATCAAAAGTTTCAACTACTGAACCTTATTTTTTTGGAGATGAAAATGCTACTTATAAGATATCTGCCTTAGATCTGGGAATTAAGAAAAATATCCTGAGAAATCTGGCGAAGAGGGATTGTTACATTAAGGTGTTTCCATACAACTCAACTTATAAAGATTTAGCTGAGTTTAATCCGGATGGCTACTTTTTATCAAACGGACCTGGAGATCCGGATCCGCTTTTTGGAGCTATTGAAGTGGCAAAAGAAATTTTAGCTAATGATAAGCCTTTGTTTGGAATTTGCTTAGGACATCAAGTAATTGCTTTGGCAAATGGAGTTCAGACGTATAAGATGTTTAACGGTCATCGTGGAATTAATCACCCAGTGAAAAATTTGATTACGGGTAAAGGTGAGATAACTTCACAAAATCATGGTTTTGCTGTAAATAAAGAGCAGTTGGACAATCACCCGGAGTTGGAAATTACCCATTTACATTTAAATGATCAAACAGTTGCGGGTATGCGCATGAAGAGTAAGAATTGTTTTTCAGTACAATACCATCCGGAAGCTAGTCCGGGACCTCACGATTCGTCGTATTTGTTTGATCAGTTTGTCGAGAATATAAAAGAAGTTACTGCTAAAACGATGTAGTTAATAAATAAAGATGTTTATTAGCTAGAATACGTTTTTACTATTAAATATTTTTATAATTTCGAAAAAAAAATATAATTTATTAATAAAAAAATAAAAATAATGAGTATTATAATTAAAGTTCACGCAAGACAAATTCTTGATTCCAGAGGTAATCCTACTATTGAAGTTGATGTTGTAACTGAAAATGGCGTTTTAGGTAGAGCTGCAGTTCCATCTGGGGCATCAACTGGAGAGCATGAAGCTGTTGAATTACGTGACGGAGGTAAAGCTTATCTTGGAAAAGGAGTTTTGAATGCAGTGAACAATGTAAATACTGTTATTGCTGAAGAGTTAGTGGGTACTTCTGTTTTCGAACAAAACACGATCGACCAGTTAATGATTGATCTAGATGGTACTCCTAACAAATCTAAATTAGGAGCTAACGCTATTTTAGGAGTTTCTTTGGCCGCTGCCAAAGCTGCTGCTAATGAATTAGGATTGCCATTATACAGATATGTAGGTGGAGTTTCTGCTAATACGTTACCTGTGCCAATGATGAATATCATCAATGGAGGTTCTCACTCTGATGCGCCTATCGCATTTCAGGAATTCATGATTTTCCCTGTGAAAGCAACTTCTTTTACACATGCTATGCAAATGGGAACTGAAATATTCCATAGCTTGAAAAAAGTATTACACGATAGAGGTTTAAGTACGGCTGTAGGTGACGAAGGTGGTTTTGCACCAAATTTAGCCGGTGGTACTGAAGATGCTTTAGATACGATTAAGTTGGCAGTTGAAAAAGCTGGATATTCTTTCGGTGATGAAATTATGATTGCTCTTGACTGTGCTGCTTCTGAGTTTTACGTAAACGGAAAATACGATTACACTAAATTTGAAGGTGAGACTGGAAAAATCAGAACTTCTGAAGAGCAGGCTGATTACTTAGCTGAATTGGCTGCTAAATATCCAATTATTTCTATAGAAGATGGTATGTATGAAGATGACTGGGATGGATGGAAATATCTAACAGATAAAATTGGGGATAAAGTGCAATTGGTAGGTGACGATTTGTTTGTAACTAATGTTGCTCGTTTATCTACAGGAATTGAAAAAGGTATCGCAAATTCAATTTTAGTAAAAGTAAACCAAATAGGTACTTTAACGGAAACGATTGCAGCTGTAAATATGGCTAAAAATGCTGGATATACTTCAGTAATGTCGCACCGTTCAGGAGAAACAGAAGATAATACAATTGCTGATCTAGCGGTTGCTTTAAACTGCGGACAAATTAAAACAGGTTCTGCTTCCCGTTCTGATCGTATGGCCAAATACAATCAATTATTAAGAATCGAAGAGGAGTTAGGAAGTACAGCTTATTTTCCTGGTCTAAATGCTTTTAAGATTAAATAATTGTAAGAGTTATATATTAAATTTAAACCATCCGCCGCCGCGGATGGTTTTTTTTTGGAGTTTTAACAAATTCATAGCAGGATTCTTTTTTTAATTAGTCTTAAATTCCTTAGATTTGATAAATTATTATTTTAAAGATTTATTTCCGATATATTATGTCAAAAATAGCTACATTAGAAGTAGATGGTCAAAAAATTGAACTTCCGGTAATCACGGGGAGTGAAAATGAATCAGCTATCGATATTAACAAATTACGTGATTTAACAGGTATTATTACCTTAGACCCTGGGTATAAAAATTCGGGTTCTTGTAAGAGTGAAATCACTTTCTTAGACGGAGAATTAGGTATTTTGCGTTACAGAGGATATTCAATTGAAGATGTTGCTGAAAAAGCAAGCTTCTTAGAAGTGTCTTATCTTTTAATTTTTGGAGAATTGCCAACAGCTAAGGAATTAGAGCAATTTGAAAATGGTATCAAAAAACATACTTTGGTAAACGAAGAAATGAAAAATATCATTGATGGTTTTCCAAAAACAGCCCACCCAATGGGAGTTTTATCTGCTTTGACTAGTGCTTTAACAGCATTTAATCCAAAAGCGGTAAATGTTGAAAACGAGAAAGAAATGTACGAAGCCATTTGTAAAACAATGGGTAAGTTTCTTGTAATCGCAACATGGACGTATAGAAAGACTATGGGGTATCCGTTGAATTATTATGATAATACAACTGGTTACGTTGAAAATTTCATGCAATTAATGTTTAAATTGCCTACAGGGCCTTACTCTGCTAGTCCTATCGTAATTGATGCATTAGATAAATTGTTTATTCTTCATGCAGATCACGAACAAAATTGTTCTACGTCTACAGTAAGAATGGTAGGTTCATCTCACGCTGGTTTATTTGCTTCTATTTCTGCAGGAGTTTCTGCGCTTTGGGGGCCTCTACACGGAGGTGCAAATCAGGCAGTACTTGAAATGTTGGAAGAAATCAACAAAGATGGTGGAGATACTGAAAAATTCTTAGCAAAAGCAAAAGATAAAAACGATCCTTTCCGTTTAATGGGATTTGGTCATAGAGTTTACAAAAGCTTCGATCCGAGAGCAAAAATCATCAAAAAAGCAGCTAAAGAAGTAATGGATACTTTAGGTGTTGAAGATCCGATTTTGGAGATTGCTAAAAAATTAGAAGCAGCAGCTCTTGAAGACGAGTACTTCAAATCAAGAAATTTATATCCAAATGTTGACTTCTATTCTGGAATTATCTACAGAGCATTAGGGATCCCAACAGATATGTTTACTGTAATGTTTGCTATCGGAAGATTACCAGGCTGGATCGCGCAATGGAAAGAAATGCGTGAGAACAAGGAGCCAATTGGCCGACCAAGACAAATTTACACTGGACACCCGTTGAGAGAGTTTAAGTCAAACAAATAAAAAAAATTAAAGCTTCACTTAACTGTGAAGCTTTTTTTATCTTTGCTCAAAATACAATATAGTTATGTTGCAATTAAATATAAAGAACGAAACGTCAAGGCTGCGGGCAGTAGTTTTGGGTTCTGCAGTTCATAATGGGCCAACTCCAACTTTAGAGGAAGCTTATGATCCTAAATCGTTGGAACATATTAAAGCAGGGACATATCCTATCGAAAAAGATATGATTGCCGAAATGGATGCTTTTAATGCTGTTTTTCAAAAATATGATGTAAAAGTATATCGTCCTGAAATGATTGAAAATTACAATCAGATTTTTGCGAGGGATATAGGTTTTGTGATAGATGATACTTTTGTGAAGTCAAATATTCTGCCGGACAGAGAACGCGAGTTGGATGCTATTCAATATGTAATCGATCAGATGGATCCTTTAAAAGTAGTTCGTCCGCCAGAGGAAGTCCATATTGAAGGAGGTGATGTTATGTTGTGGAACGATCATGTTTTTATTGGAACTTATAAGGGAAGTGATTATAAAGATTACATTACAGCACGAACCAATATGCAGGGTGTAGATTTTATAAAAAAAACGTTTCCGAATAAAATTGTCAAAGAATTTGATTTGGTGAAATCAAAATTGGAAGCTCGTGACAATGCTTTGCATCTGGATTGTTGTTTTCAGCCTGTTGGAAAAGATAAAGGGATTATTTATAAGAGAGGTTTCCGTGAAGAAGCTGATTATTTGTATTTGGTAAACCTTTTCGGAATGGAAAATTTATTTCATATTGAAAGGAATGAGATGTATAATATGTTCTCAAATGTATTTTCGATTGATGAAAATGTAGTGGTTTCTGAGAAAAATTTCACCCGCTTGAACAATTGGTTGCGCTCTAGTGGTTTCATTGTGGAAGAAATTCCGTACGCAGAAATTGCAAAACAGGAGGGATTGTTGAGATGTTCAACTTTGCCATTAATAAGAGATTAAAAGTTTCGAGTTTTAGGTTACATGTTTAATTAACATGAAATCTGAAACTTGAAATAAAAAAAAGATATAAAATGAAACAAACTACAAATGCAATTGTAATGATTCGACCAGTTGCTTTCAGAATGAATGAGCAAACGGCAGTGAATAATTATTACCAAAAGGTATTGGACGGGCTTTTACCAAGTACAGTAAATGCAAAAGCACAGCAGGAATTTGATGACTTTGTTGAGAAACTTAGAGCAGTTGGAGTAGATGTTACTGTTGTTGAGGATACGCTGGAAACAGATACCCCAGACAGTATTTTTCCAAATAACTGGATTTCATTTCATGAAAATGGAGATGTAGCTTTGTATCCAATGTTTGCAGAAAATCGTCGTCAGGAACGTCGTGAAGATATTCTGGATACACTTGAAGAGAAAGGCTTCGAAATTGCTAATATAGTCGATTATACATCGGCAGAAGAAGACGGCTTTTTCTTGGAGGGAACCGGAAGTTTGCTTTTGGACCGCGCAAATGCAAAAGCGTACTGCGCTTTGTCTCCTCGTGCTGACGAAGAGCTGTTTATTGAATTCTGTGAAGATTTTGATTATGCCCCTGTTATTTTTGAAGCTTTTCAAACTGTTGATGGAGAACGTAAATTGATTTATCATACGAATGTAATGATGTGTTTGGGCGAAACTTTTGCTGTTATTTGTGCAGATTGTATTGATGACAAAAAAGAACGTAAAATGGTTCTTGAAAATCTAAAAGCAGACAAAAAGGAAGTTATCCTGATTACAGAGGCACAAGTCAATAATTTTGCGGGTAACATGCTTGAAGTTCGAGGGACAGACGACAAGAAGTATATTGTGATGAGCGCATCTGCACTTCAGAGCCTGACTCCAAAACAAATTGCACAGTTAGAAAATCATGCTGAAATTTTAAGTTCGAGTTTAGATACTATTGAGGCTTGCGGAGGTGGAAGTGCCAGATGCATGATGGCTGAAGTGTTTTTGCCGAGAAGTTAGAATAAAACTTTTAAATATATAAAAAGGGGATAAAACATTGTTTTATCCCCTTTCTGTTAGATGTTGTAAAGTCGGTCTTACATCAAATTTCCTTTAACGATATTGATGATAGAACTAACGATGTATTGAATTCCAATTGAAATTACGATAAAACCAACAATTCGTGATATGGCTACAATTCCTGAAGCACCAAGTATTCTGGCTAAATAATGGGCGCTTTTAAGGATAGCGAAAATTGTAAATGCAATTGCCAAGATAGCTGAGCATGAAATTATAATTTCATTTATTCCGTGGTGTTCCTGATAAAAAGCAATTAATAAAGACATTGATCCCGGCCCTGCAAGCATTGGTATTGCCAAGGGTGTTAGTGCAATGTCATTACGTTGTTGTGCATCAGTTTCAATTTTTTTATTGATTCCTCGTTTTTTATTGAATTTTCCTGAAAGTAGAGAAAAACCGGAATTTACAATTACAATTCCACCAGCAATTCGTAAAGCATCAATGCTTATTCCAAAAAAAGTCAGAACATATTGGCCGATAAAATAAGAAACCAATAAAATGATTCCAACATTTATCGCTGTCCAAAGAGAAATCCGTGAACGTTCTTTTTGAGAATCATGTTGAGTTAAGCCCACAAAGATGGGTACTGTTCCGATCGGGTTCAAAACGGAAAAGAGAGCGGCAAATAAATAAATGAATAAATCCATAGTGTTTAGGTTAGTGCGGTAAAAATAGACATTTTTTGAAACTTCAGGATAAAATCGTACACGGATATTGTTTTTTATTGCAGTTAATTCTAAATCGATAAGCTAGAAATAAGCTCATTCTTTTTGATTACTTTTGCAGTATATTTAAAAATAATGAAAAATAAGAAAACCCTTGTTCTTGGTGCGACTACAAAACCGGAACGTTACGCTTTTAGAGCAATAAATATGTTAGTTGAAAAAGGACATACTGTTTTGGCAATTGGTCAGAACACAGGCGAAGTTGCTGGTGTGAAGATACATACGAAAACAATTCCCGTGAAAAATATCGATACTGTAACTTTGTATTTGAATCCTGCTCGTCAGCGTGATTATTACAATTACATTATAGAAGCACAGCCTAAAAGAGTTGTTTTTAATCCAGGTTCAGAAAATCCCGAATTTTACCAATTGTTAGAATTGAATAATATTAAGGCAGAAGTAGCCTGTACTTTGGTTTTATTGGCTACAAATCAGTACTAATTCGTTTGTTTTTGAGCTCGAAAAAATAGAGAAACTCAATTTTAATCGAATCTGAAAAGAAATATTAATGTATTATTTTTGTCGTCATGGAATTTTCATCAAAATTAATAGAAAAAGCAGTTAGCGAAATGTCTCAGTTGCCAGGAATTGGTAAACGTACGGCATTGCGATTAGTTCTGCATTTGTTAAAACAGCCCAAAGAACAAACTGGTTTTTTATCTCAGGCGCTATTGAATATGCGTGAGAATATTAAATTTTGCGAAAATTGTCATAACATTTCAGATACAAAAGTCTGCGAAATTTGCGCCAATTTATCACGTAATCATCAAACGATTTGTGTTGTTGAGGATATTCGTGACGTGATGGCGATTGAAAATACAGGTCAGTACAAGGGAATTTATCATGTGCTGGGAGGGAAGATTTCTCCAATTGAGGGAGTTGGTCCCAGTCAGTTAAATGTTTCAAGCCTGGTTGAGAAGGTAAAAGCTGGAAAGGTTACAGAGATTATTTTTGCACTCAGTTCAACAATGGAGGGAGATACCACTAATTTCTATATTTATAAGCAAATTGCTGAATCAGAAATTATAATTTCTACAATTGCTAGAGGAATTTCGGTAGGAGATGAATTGGAGTATGCAGACGAAATTACGCTTGGACGAAGTATTTTGCATCGGGTTCTATTCGAAAAAACTTTCAAAAACAACTAAATAAGCTCAAATAACACTTAGATTTTCTGAAGATTAAAGGAAAAGCTATATTTGCGATAAAATTTAACTAATGACAAAAAACGGCTTTTATTTACTGTTATCAATTAGCATACTATTTACATCTTGCATTCCTGTTAAAGACCTAATTTATTTGCAGGATAAAAATAATTCCGGAGAGCAAAATAATATTGTTGCTGTGGAGTCCAAGCCTTACAGATTACAGGTGAATGATGTTTTAAGCATTGATATAAAAGCAATTGACTCTAAGCTAGTTTCAATTTTTAGTACTACAGATAGCGCTTCTTCCGGCACAGCGAAATCGGAATCTGGTTCGTATTTTAATGGATTTACTGTTGACGATCATGGTAATATCAGAATGCCGATTTTAGGTGAAATTAACGTTATTGGATATACGCTTGAAGAAGTCCGTGTTCGAATTGAAAAAAAATTACTGGAAGAATATTTTAAAAGCGAAGCTAATATTTTTGTTATCGTAAAATTAGCCGGCTTTAGATATACCATAAATGGAGAAGTTGGAAGCACCGGAACAAAAACGTTGTTTCAGGAACATGTAAATATTATGGAAGCTATTGCAAACGCAGGAGATATCACTATTACAGGTAATAGAAAGGCGGTAACTGTAATTCGTCAATCGCCAACGGGTGTGCAAATGCAAGATATAGATCTGACGGATATAAACGTGATGAAATCGCCTTATTATTATCTGCAGCCTAATGATTATATTTATGTAAAACCAGTCAAACAAAAATCTTGGGGAACAGGAAAAACCGGGATAGAGTCTATCACAACAATTATTACGGTTTTGTCTTTGGCAACAACAGTGTTTTTATTGCTTAAAAACTAAAATTAAATTCAAAAGATGTTAGATATAAAAGATTTTTCCATTTTTGAAAATCACTCAAATTTTGATTTTAAAGGATTCTTGCTGAAAATAGCCAGTTATTGGAAGTTATTTTTAGTTAGTTTGATAATTGCTTTTGCTATTGCTTATCAGGTTAATGTTCGTAAAGAAAAAATTTACGGGATGCAGACTTTGGTTTCAATTAAGGAAGAAAGAAACCCTTTTTTTACATCCAATACAAGTTTAGTTTTTAATTGGGGTGGCGTTTCAGATCAGGTAAATGGAATAACAACGGTCATACAATCCAGATCACACAACGAGTTAGTTATAGATAAATTACAGTTTTATATCGATTATCTTGTTCAGGGAAAATACAATTTAGTTGACTCTTATGGTGCGGTTCCTTTTTATGTGAAAATTGACAAAACAAAAGGACAGCTTGCTAATACATTGATTGGTATTAAGTTTTTGAGTCCGAATGAATATGAAATTAGAATTCCGTTTGAAGGTAATTCGGCATCATTAATTACTTACTCCAATAATACTTATAGTAATACTGCTATTCAGCCCAAAGAATATACAAGAAGATGCAAAGTAGGAGAACAAATTGGACTTCCTTTTTTAAATTGGAGTTTACAGATAAATGATAATCCGGGTTTTTATACCGGAAACGAGTATTTCGTTCGATTTAATGATTTTGACGGAACAGTATCACGTTATAGAGGAGTAAGTGTTGATTCTGATGATAAAGGCGGTTCAATCCTGACTCTTGGAATGCAAGGGACGAATAAAGCCAGAATGGTCGAATATTTGAATTCGACAGTAAAAATGTTAATCAAAATTCAGCTTGACGGGAAAAATCAGTTTGCGACAAATACCATCCGATTTATCGATAGTACTCTTATTGCTATGGAAATGCAATTGAAGCAAACAGGTAATGAGTTGAAATCGTTTAGAAAAGATAAAAATATCTATGAAATCGAAGGAGGAGGAGCTAAGGTTTCGGATAAAATAATGGATTTTGATGTTGAAAAAGATCAGGTTGCAAGAAAGATTGCTTATTATAATTCGTTAAAGTCATATTTAAATAATAGCAACGACTATTCAAGATTACCGGCCCCTACGGTAGCAGGGATTGAAGATCCAAATGTTGTTGTGAATGTGTCGAAACTTATTGCGCTTTCCGCACAAAGATCGGAAATGGCTTATGCTGTAAAAAGTGATAAGATTTTTAAGGATTTTGACAACCAAATGCAAGCTGTTAAAAATGTTTTGTTAGAAAATATAACCTCTGCAAAAGCATTATTATTGACAGATTTAGCTATGATAAATGCGAAAATTGGTCAGGCCGAAAGTACAGTAAAAAAACTTCCGGAAGAACAGCAGGAGCTGTTGAAGATTCAGAGAAAATATGATTTAAGTGATAATATTTATACTGAATTTCTCAAGAAAAGAAATGAAGCTGAAATCGTTAAAGCATCAAATTTATCAGATATTCATTTTATTGATCCTGCAAAAGATATTGGAGGGGGATTAATCGGTCCAAAAACTTCCGTGAATTATGTGTTGGCCTTATTTTTGGGGACATTAATTCCTTTGTTGTTCGTTTTTGGGGTTTTCTTTGTAAATAATTCAATTCAGAATACTGAAGATGTTAGCAAATTGACCCAAATACCATTAATTGGTATTATCGGTGTAAACAAGAATTCGTTGAGTTTGGCAGTATTTGACAAACCAAAATCGGCATTGTCTGAAGCGTTTAGGGCTATTCGTTCTTCGTTGCAGTTTTTGTATAAAAAGCAACAGGTAAGTGGTTCAAAAACGTTAATGATTACCTCGTCCATAAGTGGTGAAGGGAAGACCTTTTGTTCGATCAATATTGCGACAGTATTTGCTTTAAGTGAAAAGAAAACTGTAATTCTTGGTTTGGATTTGAGAAAACCCAGATTAGCAGATGAATTTAATTTAAAAAATCAAATAGGTGTTGTTAATTATCTCATTAAACAAAATAATTTAAATGAAATTACAAACCAGACGCAGGTTCCAAATCTGGACGTTATACTCTCAGGTCCAATTCCGCCAAATCCTTCAGAACTTATTCTGAGTGATGCTATGAAGGAATTAATTCTGGAACTGAAACAAAAGTATGATTATATTATTTTGGATACGCCTCCGGTTGGGTTAGTTTCGGATGCATTAGAATTGGCGCAATTTGCAGATGTGACGCTATATATAGTAAGGCAGAATTATACTAAAAAGGATATGATTACCTTGTTGAACACCAGAGTTAAAAGAGGCGAGTTGAATAATGCCAGCATCGTTTTAAATGGTTATGAGAATAAGGCAAAATACGGTGCCGCTTATGGCTATGGTTATGGCGCTTATGCAAATGGTTACCATGATGAGGAAGTGAAAGTAAATTTTTGGGACAGTATTTTGAAAAAATTCAATAAAAAATAATTCGAAGTAAATGAATACATCAAAACAATATAGAATTTTGATTACGGGAGGTGCAGGATTTATTGGATCGAATTTGTCTGAGTATTTTTTAGGGCTTGGTCATAAAGTAGTTTGTCTGGATAATTTTTCAACGGGCCATCACCATAATTTAAAGGATTTTATTTCGAATTCAAATTTTAAATTAATAGAAGGAGATATCCGAAATATAGCCGATTGTGTTTTGGCAGTTGAAGAAGTAGATTATGTTTTACACCAGGCAGCTTTAGGTTCAGTTCCGAGATCAATCAATGATCCTATTACAACAAATGACGTAAATGTTTCTGGCTTTTTAAATATGTTAGTAGCGGCCCGTGATGCAAAAGTTAAAAGGTTTATATATGCAGCAAGTTCATCAACGTATGGAGATTCTCAAGGATTGCCAAAGGTTGAAGAAGTTATAGGTAAACCGCTATCGCCATATGCGATCACAAAGTATGTAAATGAATTGTATGCTGAGATTTTTAGTAAAACATATGGATTAGAAACTATTGGATTGCGATATTTTAATGTTTTTGGAAGAAAACAAGATCCTAATGGAGCTTATGCAGCTGTAATTCCGAAGTTTGTAATGCAGCTCATGAAATATGAAAGCCCAGTGATAAATGGTGATGGGAATTATTCTCGTGATTTTACTTATATCGATAATGTAATTCAGATGAACGAATTGGCAATGACAAGTCAAAATCCTGCTGCAATTAATACAGTTTACAATACAGCCTTTGGTGATCGAAATTCTTTGAATGATTTGATTGGATATTTAAAAGAGTATTTGAGTGAATTTGATTCAAAAATTAGAGATGTAGAAATTGTTTACGGAGCCAATCGGGCGGGAGATATTCCGCATTCATTAGCAAGTATCGACAAAGCGAGGACTGTATTAGGGTATGATCCACAATACTCTTTACAAGATGGTTTAAAAGAGGCGGTAAGCTGGTATTGGAATAATTTAAAATAAAAACAAGGATCAAGATAATAGTAAAGTAAATGAAAATTACAAAAATTTGTTGCATTGGTGCAGGTTATGTTGGGGGGCCAACAATGGCAGTAATTGCTCAAAAATGTCCACATATTCAAGTGACTGTTGTCGATTTGAATGAGCAAAGAATTAAAGACTGGAACGATCCTGATACGAATAATATTCCGATTTACGAACCTGGACTCTCTGAAATAGTAGCTGAGGCAAGGGGGAGAAATCTTTTCTTTTCAACAGAAGTAGAAAAGGCGATTGATGAGGCTCAGGTAATCTTTATTTCTGTAAATACGCCAACTAAAACCTATGGAAAAGGAAAAGGTATGGCGGCCGATTTAAAATATATTGAATTGTGTGCCAGACAAATCGCAAAAGTGGCGAAACAAAATAAAATTGTTGTTGAGAAATCGACTTTGCCAGTGCGTACGGCCGAGGCAATAAAAAGTATTTTGGATAATACCGGAAATGGAGTACAGTTTCAAATTTTATCAAATCCGGAATTTCTGGCCGAAGGAACTGCTGTCACTGATTTGTTAAATCCTGATCGAATCCTGATCGGAGGTGATACAACACCGGAAGGCGAAGTGGCGATAAATGCTTTAGTTGATGTTTATGCAAATTGGGTAAGCAAAGATAAAATCTTAACCACCAATGTCTGGTCATCGGAATTGTCTAAATTAACAGCGAATGCTTTTTTAGCACAACGTATTTCGTCCATAAATGCAATGTCCGAATTGTGTGAAAAAACAGGTGCTGATGTTAACGAGGTCGCTCGTGCTATTGGAATGGATAGCAGAATAGGATCTAAATTTTTAAAAGCATCAGTTGGTTTTGGAGGTTCTTGTTTTCAAAAAGATATTCTCAATTTAGTGTATATAGCAAAATCGTATGGTTTGAACGAAGTTGCCGATTATTGGGAGCAGGTGATTATAATGAATGATCATCAGAAGAAAAGATTTTCGAATAAAATTGTTCAGACTCTGTATAACACTGTTGCGGATAAAAAAATTACCTTTTTAGGCTGGGCATTCAAAAAGGATACAAATGATACCAGAGAATCTGCGGCAATTTATGTGGCAGATGATTTGATTATTGAACAGGCAAGTATAGCTGTTTATGATCCTAAAGTTTCCGGAAACAAAATACAGAGCGATTTAAATTATTTGGAAACGAGGTCAATTGAAGAGAATAAAGCCAGAGTCGTAACGTTTGATAACGCTTATGATGCTTGTAAAGATGCTCACGCAATAGCTGTTTTAACAGAATGGGATGAGTTTACCACTTACGACTGGCAAAGAATATATGATTCAATGCATAAGCCTGCTTTCGTTTTTGATGGAAGAAATATCTTAAATGCAAAAAAGCTGGAGTCAATTGGTTTTATTTATAATGGGATAGGTTCCTAATTGAGATTGGTATTGAAGTAAAATTTGGTATAAAAGAAGAAAGACGGTGTTGGATTTTATTCATTGTAAAAGGAGATTATGAATTGGTATGTTGTTTATACGAAGCCTAAATGGGAGAAGAAAGTTGCGGACAGACTGAGTCAAATAGGTATTGAGTGTTATTGCCCGCTAATCACTCAGGTGAAAGAATGGTCAGACAGGAAGAAGAAAATTGAAGTTCCTCTTTTTAATTCGTACGTATTTGTTCAATTGAAAGATATTGATCGTAATTCCGTTTTTCAGATAGCAGGAGTAGTGCGCTATTTGTTTTGGCTGGGTAAACCTGCAATTGTTCGTGATGAAGAAATTAATAGTATAAAAGGAAGTCTTAAGGCTCCAAACATAAGTGATATATCAGTGACTTCAATTCAGGCTGGAGATCGGATAAAAATAGAAGCAGGAGTTTTCAGTAATCAGGAAGCGATTGTTCAGGAAGTTTCAAACACACATTATATATTGGTTTTAGAATCTTTGGGCTGTGTACTTAAAATAAAATACAAATAATTTAGTTATAGTTTTACAATTTCAGTTAAAACAGAGGGTAGAATTCTTTAGTTTAAGATTTTATTTCTCTGTTTTTTTTATAATGTGATTTTTTGCATACTGATTGAGAGGTGGTTATTGGGTTAGGTTTTTTTTAATAGTCTATTTTTTAAGTAATACGGGAAACCGTATTGATTAAATTGAGTTATTATACTATATTTGCCGAAAATGATTTTGGGGGTATCTGTGTCAAAAAAATGTGACTCAGAAGGGCGAAGCCGTGAATTGAAATGACTGAAATGGATAAAAAGGAATACATGTTGGATGGAAACATAAAAATAGCTGTTATTGGCTTAGGTTATGTTGGTTTGCCTTTAGCCAGATTATTTGCTACTAAATATGTGGTTGTTGGTTTTGATATAAATCAAGAACGAGTTTCTTCTCTAAAATCGGGTACAGATACTACATTAGAAGTAGATGACGAGACCTTACAGAAAGTTTTGGTAGATAAGTCTAATTCTCAGATTGGCCTATATTGTACTACTTCACTTAATGATATAGCAGATTGCAACTATTTTATTATTACCGTTCCAACCCCAGTTGATAAAAATAATCGTCCTGATTTAACTCCATTGTATAAGTCGAGTGAATCAGTTGGTGAGATATTAAAAAAGGGAGATATTGTAATTTACGAGTCAACAGTATATCCGGGAGTAACGGAAGAACAATGTGTACCAGTTCTGGAAAAATTTTCAGGATTGACATTTAATAAAGATTTTTTTGCAGGGTATTCCCCTGAGAGAATAAATCCGGGAGATAAAGAGCACACTGTTGAGAAGATCTTGAAAGTAACTTCAGGATCAACTCCAGAGATTGGAATAAAAGTGGATACACTTTATAAATCTGTAATTACTGCCGGAACACATTTGGCACCTTCAATAAAAGTAGCTGAAGCTGCAAAAGTTATAGAAAATTCTCAACGGGATATTAATATAGCTTTTGTAAATGAACTAGCTAAGATATTCAATTTAATGAATATCGATACGCAGGAAGTATTAGATGCTGCTGCTACAAAATGGAATTTTTTACCTTTCAAACCAGGATTGGTTGGAGGTCACTGTATTGGTGTAGATCCTTATTATTTAGCACAAAGAGCTCAGGAATTTGGGTATCATCCTGAAATAATTTTGGCAGGACGACGTTTGAATGACAGCATGGGAGAGTATGTGGCTTCTCAGGTAGTAAAATTGATGATTAAAAAAGGAATTTCAGTTAATGGAGCAAATCTCTTGATGCTAGGAATTACGTTCAAAGAAAACTGCCCGGACGTTAGAAATACAAAAATTGTTGATGTAATCAAAGCTTTAAAAGAGTATGGAATTGCTGTTACATTATACGATCCTTTGGCTAATATAGAAGAAGTTAGAAAAGAATACAAACTAGAAACTATTAATTCTGTTCCAAATGAAAAATTTGATGCTATTGTACTTGGAGTAGCACATAAAGAATTTTTGAAATTGGATTTTTCAGAATTGCAAAAAGAAAATAGTTTATTATATGATGTAAAGGGAGTCCTAGGTACTTTAGCCGATAATAGGTTATAGTATAGGCTTTTTTTTATTTAAAGAAAAATGAAAACAAGTAATTCAATCATACATGTGATCTTGACCGGAGGAGTTGGCAGCAGATTGTGGCCCCTTTCAAGGAAAAGTCAGCCAAAGCAATATTTGGAAATGTTTGAAGGGAAGTCTTTATTTGAAATGACTGTAGATCGCAATAGTCATTTAGCAGATAAAGTTATGGTGGTTGGGAATGTTGATAATCATGTTCTTAGTGCGAAAGTAATGGATAAGTCTAAAAAGGCTTATGTTAATATTGTTGAATCGACTCCTCGTAATACTGCTGCTGCAATTGCTTTTGCTGCATTTGCTTCTGATCCCGATGATATTTTAATTATAACACCTTCGGATCATATTATTGAAAAGATGGAAGATTATAATAAGGCTATAAATGAAGCTGTCGTAAAAGCAAAAGAAGGTTTTATAGTAACTTTTGGTATCATTCCAACTAAGCCCGAAACAGGATATGGCTACATTGAATCAAGAGGTGATGAAGTGATTTCATTTCGTGAAAAGCCAAACGAGACAACCGCTAAAAATTTCATAGCAAGAGGAAATTTTTTATGGAATAGTGGTATGTTTTGTTTCAAGGCGGGAGTTTTATTAGAAGAATTAAAACAATATCAACCCGATGTTTTTGAAAAGTCCAAAGCTGTTTGGGAAGTAAACAAAGAAGGATTTTTAGATTTAAGTTTATCATTAGAAATCCCGTCAATAAGTATCGATTATGCGGTGATGGAACGCAGTAAGAAAATAAAAGTAGTTCCTGCGGCATTCTCATGGTCTGATTTAGGTTCGTTTGAATCGGTTTACGATTATTTAGTTTCTAGAGGTCATTCTATAGATGATAACGGAAACATGGTTATTGGGACTGAAAAATATACTGCATTTTTGGGATTGAGAAATACAATTTTTGTCTATACGAGTACTGCGAATCTAATTCTTCAAAAGGAAAATTCGCAAGATGTAAAAGATTTATATTGTGAATTAGAAAGACAAAATTCAGAATTGTTAAATTAATTGGAAAGTAAAATGAAGAAAATTCTTGTAACCGGTGGGGCTGGTTTTATTGGTTCACACGTAGTGAGACGTTTTGTGAATAAATATCCAAAATATCAGATCTTTAATTTAGACGCTTTGACTTATGCCGGAAATCTTGAGAATATTAAAGATATTGAGGATAAACCTAATTATACATTTATAAAAGGAGATATCGTAGATGAAACTTTTATAAATGAACTTTTCTCCCTTCATAATTTCGATGGTGTTTTGCATTTAGCTGCGGAATCACATGTTGATCGATCAATTGAAGATCCATTAGCCTTTGTGAAAACAAATGTGATCGGAACAATGAATTTACTAAACGCTGCAAAAAATCAGTGGAAAGATAATTTTGAAGGTAAACGTTTTTATCATATCAGTACGGACGAAGTTTATGGTTCATTAGGAGCTGAAGGACTTTTTACAGAAACAACTTCTTACGATCCTAATTCTCCGTATTCAGCTTCTAAAGCAAGCTCTGATCATTTTGTAAGAGCCTACGGAGAGACTTATGGCCTGCCTTATGTTTTGACGAATTGTTCTAACAACTATGGATCGTATCATTTTCCAGAAAAATTAATTCCTCTTTTTATAAATAATATTATAAATAATAAGCCTTTGCCTGTTTATGGAGATGGCAATTATACGCGCGATTGGCTTTTTGTTGAAGATCATGCGATTGCGATAGATTTAGTTTTTCATGAAGGAAAAAATCATGAAACCTACAACATTGGAGGTTTTAACGAATGGAAGAACATAGATTTAGTGAAGTTATTGTGCCAAATTATGGATCAGAAATTAGGTAGAAATGAAGGAGCTTCGCAAGAATTGATTGCTTATGTGAAAGACCGACCGGGACATGATTTACGTTATGCCATTGATGCTTCAAAAATTAATACAGAATTAGGATGGAAACCATCTGTTACTTTTGAAGAAGGTTTAGAAAAAACAATTAATTGGTATTTGAATAACGAAGAATGGCTACAAAATGTAACTTCTGGTTCTTATAAGGATTACTATCAAAAACAATACTCTTAAACAATAAATAATTTTTTTTAAACCAAGCGGTTAAAATCTAGTTTAAATATGAAAAAGATAATATACGTTCTTACTTTGTTTTTTACTTTACTTGTATCTTTTAATGCAAGTGCTCAGGATATTCTTAAATCAAAAGATTTGAGTACAGTAAAGGTAGATTATTTGTCAGACGATGATTTGGCTAAAATTAGTGCTCAGTTAAAGAGCAATAATGCTACAATTGATCAGGTGGAATCTATGGCTTTATCCAAAGGGATGAATCAGACTGAATTTAATAAGTTGAAAGTGAAACTTACTGAATTCGATAAGAAAAATTCAAAAGATGTTTCGAAAGATAAAAATAAAGACAATAAAACAAAAACAGAAGATAAGGATCTTGATTTTGGAAGAAAACAGGAAAAAATTAAAAATGATAAAGTGAAAGATTCACTAAACGCTTTGATTTTTGGATCCGAATTATTTGATAATCCCACTTTAAATTTTGAACCAGATTTGAAAATGGCAACACCTGTAAATTATATTTTGGGGCCAGGGGATAAATTAGAAGTTAGTGTATATGGTGTTCAGCAGTTTGACGATACTGTCCCGGTAAACTTCGAAGGTAAGATTACAATTCAGAATGTTGGGCAGATAGCAGTGGCTGGAATGTCAATAGAAGCTGCTTCACAAAAAATTAAAGCTGCAATTGCAAGAGTTTATAGTACGGTTAGATCTGGACAATCTCAGGTTAGTGTTAGCTTAAGCGATATTAGAACAATTAAAGTGACAATAGTAGGAGGAAAGCAGCCTGGTAATTATTCTATCTCCTCTCTCGCTTCCGTTTATAATGCATTGCATTTGGCAGGAGGTCCAGGTAAAAATGGCAGTTACAGAAATATAGAATTAATCCGTAATAATAGAGTTTATAGAAATGTCGATATTTATAAGTTTTTAGTAAAAGGTGATCAGTCTGATAATGTCAGTTTGAAGGATAATGACGTTATCAGAATTCCGGCTTATACTCAAAGGGTGACTGTTGAAGGAGAAGTAAAGAGACCAGGGATTTTTGAAATGAAAAAAGGTGAAAAGTTTTCCGATCTTTTAACTTTTGCGTCTGGCTTTAATGAGTTCGCTTATACTGCCTCGGTAAATGTTTTGCAAAAAACAGGAAAAGAGTTTAAGGTTCATGATATTAATGAAAGTGAATATGGATCTTATGTTCCACAATCTGGAGACGTGTTCAAGGTTACAAAGATCTTAAATCGATTTGAAAATCGTATTAAAATTGAAGGCGCAGTTTTTAGACCGGATTATTACTCGTACAATGAAGGAATGAGAATTTCTGATCTTGTCACTAGGGCTGAGGGACTTAAGGAAGATGCGTATACCAAAAGAGCGAGAATTATTCGTTTGAAGACAGATCTAACAACGGAGATTGTAAATGTGGATTTAACTGCTGCCTTGTCAGGTGATTTAAATGCTGATATAGAACTTAAAAGAGAAGATATTATTACAGTGTATTCGATTCTAGAGTTTAGAGAAGAATACAAGGTAACGATTGATGGGGAAGTCAAAAATCCTGGAGAGTATGAGTATTTTGAAAATTTAACGTTGAATGACTTAGTCGCTCAGGTCGGAGGTTTGACAGGCTCAGCATCAAAAAGAGTTGAAATTGCCAGAATGGTAAAGTCAGATGTAATTGATGATGCAGACCCAAAAAGAATTGAATTGGTTGAGCTTGAAATTACAGCAAATAATAATGAACAGATTAAGAATTTTGTATTAAAGCCTTTTGATGTCATTAACATAAGAAAAATGGCAGTTTACGAAAAGCCTGAAATGGTAAAGGTTAGTGGCGCTGTTACTTATCCAGGAAAGTATGTTTTGGCTAATAAAAAAGAAACCGTTTACAATGTTGTCATGAGAGCAGGTGGATTGACTTCAATTGCTAACTTGGACGGTATGAAGATTAAAAGGCCAATTAAAGATGAGCAAATTGAACAATTAGAAAGTGTAAATCTTAATCTTGATAAAAAACAAATTACCGAAGACGGAAAAGAATTGGATGTAAAACAAAAGGATACACTTAATTCTAAATTATCTAAAAAACTTAGGGATGAATTAAAATTTGCCACCATTCCTGTAAATTGGGAAAAAATTGTAAAAGATAAAAATCATTATTCGAATGTTACTCTATTTCCTGGTGATGAAATTGAAGTAGCGATTTATAATGAAGGTGTTAAAGTAACAGGTAATGTATTGTTGACTTCTGAAATTCCATATAGAAAAGGAAAGGGATTCAAGTACTATCTAAACTCGGTTGGGGGGGTTGATAATAAAGGATGGAAGAAAAAAGCCTATATTATTTATCCAAATGGAAAAGCAGCCGTAACTACTTCATTTTTATTTTTTAGATCATATCCTACTGTTGAACCTGATTCTCAAATTGTTGTTCCTGAAAAGCCGCAATCTAAGAAAATGACAGCAGGAGAGTGGGTCGGAATCGGTAGTGTAGTTTCCAGTTTGGCATTACTAATTGTTACAGCATTTAAATAAAAAATTTCATGGATAATAAAATTATCGAATCAGAAGAAATTTCAATCAAAGAATTTGTACAACAAATAAAGAGTTGGTGCGTCTATTTGCTTTCAAAATGGAAGATTATTGTGGTTGCTGGAATAATTGGTTGCCTATTGGGATTGACTTATTCATTTGTAAAAAAGCCGATATATACAGCATCATTGACATTTGCTGTTGAAGATGAAAAAGGAGGTGCTGGGGGGTTAGGAGGTGCTTTAGGATTAGCAAGCTCATTTGGTTTAGATTTAGGAGGTAGCGGCGGAGGAATATTTACTGGGAGTAACTTAGCTGAGTTATTTAAATCAAGAAAAATGGTGCAAAAAGCATTGTTGACACCTGTTAAAGTTGATGGGAAAATTATTTCTTTGGTTGAAATGTATATTCAGAATATGAAGTTTAGAAAAAAATGGGTTGAAAAGCCAAGATTTGCCTCTATACAATTTTTACCAAATGCTGACCCGGGAAAATTTTCGCGAGATCAAGATAGTATAATAGGATTAATTTATTCCAATTTAAGCAAGACAAGCTTGTCCGTTGCACAGAAAGATAAAAAAATTTCAATAATAACAATGGATGTTACTTCTACAAGCGAGTTGTTTTCTAAATTTTTTTGTGAAGCTTTAACTAAAGAAGTTGGAAAGTTTTATGTTGAGACTAAAAGTAAAAAGGCTCGTACAAATATGGCTATGCTGGAACGCCAAGTTGATTCTGTTAGAAATGAATTAAATGGTGCTATTACCGGAGTAGCAGTTGCTAATGATAATACTTTCAATTTGAATCCTGCTCTAAATGTACGTCGAGCACCATCAGCTAGAAGACAGGTTGATGTGCAGGCAAATACGGCTATTTTAACAGAGTTAGTAAAACAGTCGGAACTTGCGAAAGTCACTTTGAGAAAAGAAACTCCTCTAATTCAGGTTATCGATAGCCCAATTTTGCCTTTGTACAAGGAACAATTAGGTAAACTTAAGGGAATGATTTTAGGAGGTTTTATTGCAGGATTTTTAATAGTTGTATTTTTAATTTTAAAACGCTTAATAAAAGATTTATTATAATGAGAATATTAATTACTGGAGGAGCGGGATTTATTGGGTCTAATTTATCGGACTTTTTTTTGAATAAAAATTATGAAGTTGTTTGTTTGGATAACTTTGCTACTGGACACAGATCAAATATTTTACCTTTTTTGGAAAATGTAAATTATACTTTGATAGAAGGTGATATTAGAAATTTGAAAGATTGTCAAAAAGCAGTTGTCGGAGTTGATTATGTTCTGCATCAAGCAGCCTTAGGTTCTGTTCCAAGGTCTATTAATGATCCTATTACTACTAATGATGTTAATGTAACTGGTTTTTTGAATATGTTAACGGCTTCCAGAGATGCAAAAGTAAAACGTTTTGTGTATGCGGCAAGTTCATCAACATATGGAGATTCTCAAGGATTACCCAAGGTAGAGGATGTTATAGGAAGACCTCTTTCACCATATGCAATAACTAAGTATGTTAATGAATTGTATGCAGATATTTTTAGTAAGACATATGGTTTAGAAACTATTGGGTTAAGATATTTTAATGTGTTCGGTAGAAAACAAGATCCAAATGGAGCATACGCAGCTGTCATTCCTAAATTTGTTATGCAATTTATGAATTATGAAAGTCCTGTTATTAATGGAGACGGTAACTATTCGAGAGATTTTACATATATTGACAACGTTATTCAGATGAATGAATTAGCGATGACAAGTGAAAATCTAGAAGCTATTAATACTGTTTATAATGTGGCTTACGGTGATAGGACTACATTAACGCAACTAGTTGAATTGCTGAAGGAATACCTCTCTGTTTATGATCCTAAAATTGCTAATATTGAAGTGATCTATGGACCTAGTAGAGCTGGAGATATTCCACATTCTCTAGCTAGTATAGCTAAAGCGGAAAACTTGTTAGGTTATAAGCCAAAATTCTCGATTCAAGATGGCTTAAAGGAAGCTGTTGCATGGTATTATGATAATTTAAAATAATAAAAATTACGATTAATTTAATAATTTGAATTCTGAATAACAGAAAATTGATATGAAAAAAATTGCCATAATTGGACTTGGTTATGTTGGACTACCTTTAGCTAGATTATTCGCTACTAAATATTCTACAATAGGCTTTGATATTAATGTAAATAGAATATCTGAACTGAATGGTGGCCATGATAGCACATTGGAAGTTGAAGATGAAATATTAAAAAAAGTTCTAGTTGATAGACATTCAAGTGAAATGGGGCTTTATTGTACAGACAATTTAGATATTTTAAAAGAATGTAATGTATTTATAGTTACTGTTCCTACCCCTGTTGATAAAAATAACAGACCAGATTTAACCCCTCTTTACAAAGCAAGTGAAACAGTTGGGAAAGTTCTTAAAAAAGATGACATTGTAATTTATGAATCTACTGTTTATCCTGGTGTCACAGAGGAGGAATGCATTCCTGTTCTTGAAAAAATTTCTGGTTTAAAATTTAATGTTGATTTTTTTGCGGGTTACTCACCTGAGCGAATTAATCCCGGTGACAAAGAACATACAGTTGAGAAAATATTAAAAGTTACTTCTGGATCTAATCCTCAAATAGGTATTGTAGTAGATGAACTATATAAAAGTGTAATTACTGCAGGAACGCATTTGGCACCTTCTATTAAAGTTGCAGAAGCAGCGAAGGTAATTGAAAATTCTCAGAGAGATATAAATATTGCCTTTGTCAATGAATTGGCCAAAATATTCAATTTAATGAATATAGATACTAATGCGGTACTTGAAGCTGCAGGGACTAAATGGAATTTTTTGCCATTTAAACCAGGATTGGTAGGAGGGCATTGTATTGGGGTTGATCCTTACTATTTGGCTCAGCGAGCTCAGGAATTTGGTTATCATCCTGAAATAATTTTGGCAGGTAGAAGACTAAATGATAGTATGGGAGAATATGTAGCATCACAGGTTGTTAAACTTATGATTAAAAAAGGCATTGCTGTTAAAGATTCTAATTTGTTAATGTTAGGAATAACATTTAAAGAAAATTGTCCCGATGTGCGTAATACAAAAATAGTTGACGTAGTTAATGCCTTAAAAGATTATGGTATTGAAGTTACAATTCATGACCCCATGGCTAGCCCGGCAGAAGTTATGCATGAATATAATTTAGTGATGAAATCAGATTTACCGAAAACTAAATTTGATACTATTATATTAGGAGTAGCTCACAAAAAATTTTTAGAACTAGATTTGGTTTCGTTACAAAAAGAGAATAGCATTTTATATGATGTTAAAGGAATTTTGGGTAATAATGTGGATGGTAAACTATAATTAAATATTCATGACAAAAATTATAAATTTACCAAAAATTACTGATCCTAGAGGAAATCTCACTTTTCTGCAATATCCAAATCAAATACCTTTTGAAATTGAAAGAACATTTTGGACTTATGATGTTCCAGGTGGAGAAATTAGAGGGGGACACGCTTATCATAAACAAGAAGAAATAATTATAGCTCTTAGCGGGAGTTTTGATGTTGTGATAACTAATTTAGATGGTAGTGTTGAAAAATATTCTTTAAATCGAAGTTATTACGGATTGTATTTGCCTGCAAAAACTTGGAGACATATAGAGAATTTTTCAACTAATTCTTTAGCATTACATATTTCTAGTGATGCTTTTTCTAAAGATGATTATATTAGAGATTTTGAGTATTTAAAAAAATTATCGAATGAGTAACATAAATAGTGTTTTTGAATGTAACCTTTTGTATTTAAAACAAATTGGAGACAGAAATGGTCACATTACGGCTATTAATAATGATATTGATTTGCCATTTGCTACAAAAAGAATATTTTATTTATATGATATCCCCGGGGGGGAATCTAGAGGTGCTCATGCTCATAAACAATGTCATCAATTTTTAGTCGCAACTAGTGGTTCTTTTGAAGTATTGTTGGATGATGGTAAAACAAAAAGGCAAGTATTATTGAATAGGCCAGATATTGGATTGCATATCCCTCCAGGTATTTGGGCTTCTGAAATTAATTTTTCTTCTGGGAGTATATGTTTAGTTTTTGCATCTCATGAATACGATGAGAGTGATTATATAAGAGATTATGAAGATTTTTTAAAATTTCAAATGGTATGATTCATAAGTTAGCAGATGTTCAATCTAAAAATATAGGAGAAGGAACAACTATTTGGCAATTTTGTGTGGTCTTAAAAAATGCTAAGATTGGAAAAAATTGTAATATAAATTGCAATGTTTTTATAGAGAATCAAGTTGTTATAGGTGATAATGTAACAGTTAAACCAGGTGTTCAAATTTGGGATGGCGTAACAATTGAAGAAAATGTTTTTATTGGTCCTAATGTAACATTTACTAATGATTTATATCCAAGATCAAAACAACATCTTTCCGAGTATTATAAAATTAAAATTTGTAGGGGAGCATCAATAGGAGCAAATTCAACTATTGTAGCTGGTGTTGTAATAGGTGAATATGCTATGTTAGGAGCAGGCACGGTATTAACGAAAGATGTTCAGCCTCATACCCTATGGTATGGAAATCCTGCTAATCAAAAGGGATTTGTAACAAAATCAGGTGAAATATTAGATATGGATTTAAAATCTAAATCAACCGGGCTGGAATATGAATTTTTTGAAAACGAATTGATACTAAAATAAATGATAAAATTTTTAGATTTACAAAAGATAAATGCGCAATATAAAGAAGAGCTTAAACAAGCTTTTTCTCGTGTTTTAGATTCTGGATGGTATATAATGGGTACTGAATTAAAACAGTTCGAAGCAAATTTTGCTGCCTATTGTGGTGTTGACCATGCTATTGGCGTTGCAAACGGATTAGATGCTCTTATTCTTATCATTAGAGCTTATAAAGAAATGGGAATATTTCATGATGGAGACGAAATTCTTGTTCCATCAAACACCTATATTGCAAGTATTTTAGCAATTTCTGCAAATAATTTGATTCCAGTATTGGTAGAGCCAAATTTAGAAACATATAATATTGATCCTCTATTGGTAGAATCTAAAATTACTTCAAAAACTAAGGCTATATTACCAGTTCATTTATATGGTCAATTATGTGATATGCCAGGTATTATTGCTATCGCAAATAAGTACAATTTGAAAGTAATAGAAGACTGTGCCCAAGCTCATGGCGCAATTTTAAACAACAAAAAAGCTGGAAGTTGGGGTAATGCATCAGGGTTTAGCTTTTATCCAGGCAAGAATTTAGGTGCTTTGGGTGATGCTGGAGCCATAACAACAAATGATCAAGATCTGGTAGTATGTATTCGAGCTCTTTTAAATTATGGTTCCCATGTTAAATATCAAAATTTATACAAAGGAATTAATAGTCGTTTAGATGAATTACAAGCAGCTTTATTAGATGTAAAATTGAATAATCTAGATGCTGAAACTGAGATAAAAAGGAAAATTGCAAATAGATATATTAAAGAAATAGTTAATCCAAAAATTATTTTGCCAAATGTTGTTAATGCTATGGCTCATGTTTGGCATTTGTTTGTTATACGAACAGAAAACAGAGAAGCTTTGCAAAATTATTTGACAAATAATGGCGTTCAAACAGTTATCCATTATCCAATTCCCCCTCATCATCAGGAAGCTTACAAAGAATGGAATTCTTTGAGGTTTCCAATTTCTGAATTAATTCATAATACTGTAATTAGTTTGCCTTTAAATTCATTAATACTATCAACAGAAGTTGATAAGATAATACGTCTTTTAAATGAATATTGAATTATATTCAAAAATTAAGAGAAGGTGCCATCGCATTTTTGTTGTTGACTTTTATATTTTTTTTCGTATTCAAAAATATAAGTTGTTATCAACTTGTAATAGGATTAATGGAAAACCAATTTATAATAGTCCAGCATTATTGAATGGATTGGGCAGGATAATCTTTAATGGGAAAGTCAATTTGGGAGTTAATCCGTCACCTCAAATTTACTCATCTTATATACATTTAGAAGCAAGAAGAATAAATTCTGTAATAAAAATTGGAGATGGAGTTTGGATTAATAATAATGCATGTATCATTAGTGAAGGTGATGGTATAGAAATTGGGGATAATACACTTATAGGCTTTGGATTTATAGCATTTGATACAGATTTTCATGATTTAAATCCTTTGAAGAGGATTGGTGGTAATATAAATACTGCGAGCGTACTAATAAAAAAAAATGTTTTTATTGGTTCAAATGTTTCTGTCTTAAAGGGAGTAATTATAGGTGAGAATTCAGTTATTGCGCATGGGTCTGTTGTTACTACGTCAATTCCAGATAATGTAATTGCGGGTGGAAATCCATGCCGCGTAATTAAGCCTCTAAACTTTTAATATAAGAAAATTTGAAATTAATTAAAACTACTTTTTTTTCTGCAATTATTACTCTAATTCGGATTAGTTCTGGATTTGCAGCTAATAAAGTTGTTGCTGTATTTACTGGTCCTAGTGGTGTCGCTTTGATTGGAGCTTTTTCAAATTTCATAAGCATTGTACTTACTTTTGCGAATGGAGCTATTAATACAGGTGTTGTAAAATATACAGCTGAGTATGAAGCTGACAATGAAAAGTTAAAATCATTATTCAGTACTTCATTTAAAATAAGTTTGTACTGTTCTGGTATTGTAGGTGTTATACTATTGCTATTTGGATCATTCTTTTCTAGTTGGATATTTGTTTCCAATTTATATAGTAATCCTATAAGGGTTTTAGG
>NZ_CADCST010000103.1 GCF_902804485.1 Flavobacterium collinsii
TCATGAGGTTTTGCGTACTATTCTGTTATCAGAAGATGGTATAGGGTATCAGGAAGTCATAAGTGAAAAGGAGTGGATCCTTGATCAGGTTGAAATAAGTGATAGATCATTATTTGAAAATATCCTTCAGGGTTATCTAAGAATTCCTTTTGATTTGTCAGCAGATTATAATTTACGAGCATGTTTGTATGATTTAGGAGATCAAAAATATGTTCTGGCCTGCGTGTTTCACCATATTGCCAGTGATGGCTGGTCAGGTGGTATCTTGGTAAATGAGTTTATGGAGCTTTACAGCGCGCTTCAATCGGGAAGAGCGGCTGTTTTACCTGAGCTTTCTTTGCAATATTCAGATTATGCG
>NZ_CADCST010000104.1 GCF_902804485.1 Flavobacterium collinsii
ATATTTATTTAGGGAGTTAATAGACAGACAATTTTCAAGTGTAAAAATTTCAAAAGGTAAATCTAAAAGAATTAAAGAGGCATCTTCTGTCTTTAGTTGATGCAATTTGACATTCGTCAGTGAAGAAGATAATATACCAAAAACGTTAAATGCTAAAGGCATACTTTTTTATTCTACAATCGAAAAGGATTATGATATATAGAGAGTAATTAGAGACAAAATTTCTTGCGAAAAGAAAACGTGAATTTAGCACAAAATTCGCAACCTCGTCATACACCTGTCAGCAGTAGTTATTATTCAATTATTTGTGGCGGGTTTTTAATTATTGATATTTCTTCTTCATAAATGCAAACAACGTTTTGACAATATTTGTTTGTTGATATGTCTTGATATGTTACTTCAAATTTTATAAATTCAACACTAATTGGTGCTTCAACAATTAAAAAATGTAAAAGATATGGTTTTTCATTTTTATTCAAAGTTTTTAAAGGAGATGGGAGATAGTTTTGGGGGACCATTATCCTCTTAATATTTTGACGTTCTTCAAAATTTATTTTAATTTCTTTCGCCATACTATTTGATTCATTACTGATTTCAATAGTTATGATTTTATGATATTTAGGATCCGTTAAAAAATTCTCTGTCGAAATTTTATAACTGAATAAAGGTTTCACACTTTCTTTAAATTTTAAGCTTTCGATTTGAAACATCTTGTTTTGTGTTTCTTGAACCTCTTTTTGAGAATTAAGTGTTTGGTATAAATAATAAGCAGTAATTGTTGTTACCCCGACCATAAACCAGTCGGCTATTGTTCCCCATACATTTGGATCGAAGGTTATCATATTGAAAAGGTTAAAAATTACAGCTAACGGCTCTTATGCCTAGTGCTTTTTATTTATCAGTATAGGAAAATGATTGTGGAGCTGTTAAGCCATATTTTTCCATAATATTATAGGTTTTATTATATCGTTTAAAGTTCTTGATCTTTATAGCGTATCCTTTTTCTTTATTTGCAAAATATTCATCAAAAAAACTTTTATCAACAGCATTAAATTCTTTAGTTTTTTTCCAAAGTGTTGTAATTTCTTCGTGAATTATTCCATCAATTTCAAATTCTCCAATTATTCTACTAATTGGAGAAGACGCATATATAATCACAGTTTTTATATTAGGAACTTTAAATATTGATTTTCTAAGTTCATATGTCTTTTCTCCATTTAGGATTTTTTCTGCATAGTAAGGTTTAATCGACAATATAACTTTCATTTGCTTTTGCTTCTTTTAAAAATTCCTCAAATTTAGTCTTTTCAATTTGAACGAAACCTCTTGGTACATCATTAATTGATTTTATAATTCCTAATTCAATTAATTTATCTAAATTAATTTTTGGTTTTGGAAATGAATCAACGTAGAGAAAATTTACAATAAAAGGCCTGTTGTATCTATTATAATTCCACCATTTTTTCAATTCGTTATCATCAAATACGCTTCGTTTTCTACATAATCTGATAAAATCTTCTTCATTTGCTATGTTTAATATCACATTTTCAACAACACCAATTGTAGATAAAACTCCTGCATATCTACCACCAGTTCTATAAAATAAAATTATATCTCCGGGTTTCAAATCTCTAGTGTAAGATCGAGAGATATAAACTTTCTTTAAAGCATTTCTATGTGGTTCATTTTCTATGTAATCCTGTGGGGATTCATTATTAAGTATTGAATCGGGAAATAATTCTGTATGATAATCAGGCCATATAGGATTTATAAATACTCGTGATTTTCGGTCAATGAAAGGAAAACATTCTCTTGGATTTTCTAATATCGTTTTTGAAAAATCCCTCACATAAACATTTTCAATTCCATTCTTTGTATCTTTTGTTCCCCAATATTTGAAGCCCCATTCCTCTAATAGACTAACTAATCTTTGTTGTTCTTCTCTTTTATCAAAAATTGTAACATATATCTCATCAACTTTATTTACTAACGCATTATCAAAAATTACCTTTAAGAATCTTTCGCCTAACTTATAACCTGTAGATATTACTTTGAATGTTCCAATTTTTAATCTTTTCTTTGATGAGAAAGCAGGAATTATATCTCTGTAGTTCTCATCTGAATTTTCTATCTTTAAAAATAAAAATGCTTTTACTTCGTTTTCTACTAAACAAATATAGCATTCCTTATCTGCTTTTGAATTAAACCACTTCTCAAATTCAGCATAATCTTCTTTAAAAGAATTGAAAAAATCATCTTTAAGATTTATATTTCCAAAGTATTCTTTCTTAACTGAAAGTACTTTGTAATCGGAAAGACCTGGATTTTCAAAAACTAATTTCTCAATAAAAGAGTCTATTTTATAGACTTTGTCAGAAATACCTAGTTCTTTTGCTTTCCTATGAAGACCTTTATCTTCTGTTATTAGGTACTTTACCCGATTGTTTGCTAATTCATTTAAGATTGAAGTGTCGTTCGTGTCATTAACTGATTTGTCATTTAATCTTAATTTTGTAATTAATTCCGAATCTGGAGAAATAGTTTTTAATACATTATAGTTTTCAATTTTAACTCTCATTGTATTGACTACATCCTCATCTTTATAAGTTGAAATTTCATCAATCGATACTGGATGAACGCATTTTTCAAAATGCATTTTGTCAAGCCAATTAAATAATAATCCAATATCTTGGTTATATATTTTACTCGCCTCTCTATGTACAATAATATTAGTATCTAAAAGTATTCTCATTTCAAAAAATATAAAAGGGTTTCTATTTCAAATTGTTCACTATTTATTATATGAAGTGAGATTTCTAATATCTCGCTTATTTCTGTTGCAAAGTTTATTTCTAGATTTTGAAATTCCCCAATTATATTAATATCATATGTCTTTGCATCCCTTTTCTCAAGACGTTTTTTAATTGTTTCTGGATTAGCAATAACAAGAATTAATTTTTTGGGATTAATATCTTTAAAAGTTTGGATAGGAATTTTTTCAGGTTTTCCATCTTTGTTTAACAAGCAATAATGACCGTCTAATAAATATGTTTTATTTTCTTCAACTATTTTATTTAGGTTGATTACAAGTCTATTTTGAGTTTCTTTGATATTTGTTACTAATTTTTCTTCTTGGGTACTTAATTCGTTCCAATTTAAAACTTCGCTAGCGGTTAAATGTATTAGATCAATCTTGTTTTTAAGAGTTTCGCAGATTGTTCCTTTTCCACTTCCGTGAATTCCTCCTATGAATATAATATTTTTCATTTGTTATAACAGGTTATTTAATTCTTCGATTTTTTTAGCATTAGGAATAGCTTATCTATATCTATCATATAATGGCATAAATAAATCTAATTTCGTCTCCCTTTGTACCCTAGCCCTTTTTTATCAAACTTACAAAACCGTCTAATTTTTACTTTACGGTTTTCCATAATCTGAGCTAATAAATAATTTGTAAAATAATCCTTTTAAGTATGAAAAGAGCACCGTATAAATACCTGTTTTTATTTCTTTTTATCTACAAAAAAAAAGATGCTAAAACAGCATCTTTAATTACGTTTATTACATAAAAAAAAATCATGGTGCAATCCAATCAAAGTCAATTAAATGCTCCAAATTGTCTGTTAATTTATTATCTGGATTTGACCTTAAATACTTTCCATTACTTCCATTTACAACCTGTACTGTTTCACCCACTTTCCATTTCGCATTAGAATAATCCCACAACCATGTGACGGCACTGTTACCGTTTATTTCTAAAAGAGCTATCGCCTGTGCTTTGCTTTTTTTAATAGCTCTCGAAATTGTTGTTTCTCCTTCTGTATGAAAAGCATAATCAGTAATAACATTGTTAGCATCCTTCCAAATTCCAGATATTTTGTATTTTGCCATAATAACTTTTTTTTAATTACTAAAATGTAAACCAATCATAATTCCTGAAAATTAGCTTTTTAATTGATAGCAAAGTCGAGTATAATTACCTGTTTTTAGTTTTTTAATGAACATAAAAAAAGATGCCGAAGCATCTTTGTATTTTAATTAAAAGTTTCATCATCGAAAAAATCTTTTAATGTTATATTTAGCATTGTGCAAAATTTTTGGATAGTATATATCGTAACACCTCTCTTATTTTTTAAACTCTCCCATCTATTTATAATCTGTCTATCTATATGATATTTTTCAGCAAAATCTGTTTGAGAAAGCCCTGTTTTTAGTCTTAAAAACTGGATTCTTTCTGCAATTTTTATCTTTAGTATAATATCTTCTTTAGTCAATTCTGCCATACTGCAATTTTGAAAATTTTTCATAATATCATGTAAGCCACTTGGATTACAAATAATATTTTATATCTTTGAATTAAGATTTGATATTTATCTAAAAAAAATTAAATATCATTTATTAAATTTGCGATTCTTCATATAAAATATTTGAAGCATTCGCTTTGAATCTCGTATCAAAAAACTGGCGTTTTACATACCACGAGACGATAAGTAAGATGCTCACGCTTTATGGCGTGGGCTCACTTATTTGTGGTAGGGTGCCGCCAGTGCCTTTGATACGATAAGCTGAGTTCCGCGCCTCTTTTTTAGCTTTACCTCAACTTCTCAAAGTAATCTTCTCAGATATTAAAGAAACCCCTTTTGTCTAACCTATAAATAGATTGAATATGGTGTAGCTGTTGATTTATTATTTGTAATACCCAGCCCGTTACTGTTATTACCGTTGAATTAGTAAAAGGAAGTGCTGGGTTATTACTTATCGATTCTATGCCTTGCAATAATTACGGGCTGAAAAATCATACCCTTATTATTTTTAAACCATTAAAACGATAAAATTGTTTATGCCCATGAGATAACAAACTTTTAATCTGAATTGAAAGCTCAATTAGAGCTACAATAAAATAAAAAATGGCCCTCTATCACAGCGACCAAACTAGTATAGAGAACCATAGTCAATCAAACCAACGTTTAACTAACCAATCCAATATTATGAATAATTTTTCATTTTACAAGGATAGGAAAGCTCTTTATTGCCTAATTTTTATCTGGCTGTGTACGTCTTTCTTATCCTCTCTTGCTGCAAACTCAAAGCGGCATCTCTATAAATTATTACAACAACACCAGATAGAGGGCACTGTAACTGATGGAAGTTCTCCTTTGCCAGGTGTTACAATAGCGGTAAAAAACAAATCCAATAATAATGTAATATCTGATTACAGCGGGCAGTTTTCTATTTCTGCTGCTCCTTATGATACCTTAGTTGTTTCATTCATCGGATTTAAAACGGCTTTGGTTCCACTTGCAGGAAGGAAAAAAGTAGACATTTCACTCTACTATGACTCTACTAATCTTCAGGAAGTTCGTGTCAATACAGGCTATTATTCTGTTAAAGAAAAAGAACGCACTGGCAGTATCGCGAAAATTAAAGCGACGGATATTGAAAAACAGCCTGTCAACAATCCATTAGCGGCAATGCAGGGACGTATGGCTGGAGTAAACATTACTCAAAACACAGGACTTCCGGGTGGAGGCTTTAATATTCAGATCCGCGGTCTTAACAGTATTCGCGGAGACGGCAATGATCCATTGTATATTGTCAACGGAGTTCCATATTCATCACAGTCGTTGGGAGATCCTACTGTTTCGGCATCCGCTATTTCCGGTGTTACAAATCCGCTGAACAATTTAAATGTATCCGATATAGAAAGTATTGAAGTATTGAAAGATGCGGATGCGACGGCAATTTATGGTTCTCGAGGTGCAAATGGTGTGGTACTGATAACAACAAAAAAAGGCAGATCAGGAGAGACGCGTTTTAATTTCAATGCATTTACTACCGTTGGCAAAGTGGCAAGAAAAATGGATTTAATGCAGACAAACCAGTATCTGGATATGCGCGCAGAAGCTTTTGCTAATGATGGCATCACTGAATATCCTGAAGGTGCTTACGATATTAACGGCACTTGGGATCAAAATCGCAATACGGACTGGCAGAAGGAATTAATTGGAGGCACGTCTTACATTCAAAGTATTCAGACATCAATTTCCGGTGGTAATAAAAATACACAATTTCTCTTAAGCGGAACTTATCACAAAGAAACAACTGTATTTCCAGGTGATTTTCATTATGGAAAGGGCTCAATAAACAGCAATATTTCACACCAATCCGATGATAAACGCTTTATCCTTAATTTTTCAGCCACCTATTCGGGGGATAAAAATGCACTGCCAGGCAGGGATTTAACCTCGCGGGCTTATACTCTGGCTCCAAACGCACCGGAGCTTTATAAAAATGATGGCAGTCTAAACTGGGAAAATGGCACATTTATCAATCCATTGTCATTTCTAAATGGAACATATCTTACCACAAGCCAGAACCTTATTGCAAATGTATTATTGTGTTATAATCTGCTACCGGGTCTTGAGGCTAAAGCCAGCATAGGTTACAACGATACCAGACTGTCGCAAAACGTAACCAGCCCGCTAAGCATTTACAGCCCCTATGATACAAGTGAACATGAATCAACTCTATTTGTGTCTAGCGGAACGGGCAGATCGTATATTTTCGAACCGCAGTTAAGCTACCAAAAGGACCTGGGCGGCATAGACCTAAATTTCTTAGTGGGTACAACATTCCAGAGTCAAAAAATAACAAAACTGGCACAGTCTGCCTTTGGATTTGCAAGTGATGCCCTGCTTAATAGTTTGGCTGCGGCCAATACGGTGAATGTGCTGAATGATGAGGTAACGCAGTACAATTACAATGCATTATTTGGCAGACTGAACATGAACTGGCATAAAAAGTACATTGTGAACCTAACAGGTCGTCGTGATGGCTCAAGCCGTTTTGGACCCGATAATCGTTTCGCCAATTTTGGCGCTCTTGGCACAGCTTGGCTGTTCTCTAATGAAAATATCTTCAAACAGTACAATTCAATACTCAGTTTTGGCAAGCTTCGCGGGAGTTATGGTATTACAGGCAATGACCAGATTGGAGATTACCAGTATCTGGATACCTATAAGGTTTCTCCTTATTTGTATGACGGGGTAGTAGGACTTTTACCGTCGCGTCTTTACAATCCTGATTTTGGCTGGGAGACAAACAAAAAACTTGAAGTCGCATTGGAACTCGGATTCTTAAAGGATAACATCTTCCTTGCTGCTGCTTGGTTCCGAAATCGCTCATCCAATCAATTGGTCGGGGTGCCGCTTCCCGGGACGACAGGTTTTTCTTCTATCCAATCAAATTTTGATGCGACTGTGGAAAATACCGGGTTGGAGCTGGAACTCCGTACCATCAATTTTAAAGGCAGGGATTTCTCCTGGACAAGTACAGTAAACCTTACAGTACCAAAAAATAAGCTTGTTTCTTTTCCAGGGCTTGAAAGTTCCACGTATGCTAACCAGCTCGTAGTAGGTGAATCACTTTTTATAAAGAAAGTTTTTAATTACACTGGTATTGATCCTCAAACTGGGGCCTACACTTTTCAGGATTTTAATGGCGACGGACAGATAACCTACGAAGACGATCGTCAGACAATCGTTGATACTTCTCCAAAATATTATGGAGGTCTAAGTAACCAGTTGACTTATAAAAATTGGTCACTCGATTTTTTATTCCAGTTTGTAAAGCAGATCGGAAGGAATTACCTGTACACGTCAGCCTTACCCGGCTCATTTGTAAATCAGCCTGTTGAAATGGGAAATCACTTCCCCCACGATGGCACCAGTGCAATATCGCAGCAGTACACTACTGGCCAGAATGGTACATTAATCGATGGGCATTACAATCTGATTGATAGCAATGCAGCATTTAGTGATGCATCTTTTGTGAGACTAAAGAGTCTGACACTTATGTATGCAATACCATCAGCATGGTCAAAAACCTTCACAGGAAAGATATACCTGCAGGGGCAAAATTTATTAACCATCACTGATTTTCGCGGAGCTGATCCTGAAAGTCAGTCTGCTTCGGCACTTCCACCATTGCGCCAGTTTACAATGGGCATTCAGCTTGGCTTTTAATTTAATCATCATTACATGAAAACAAGATTTAATATTATAAGAATAATTATTGGAGCAGTATTTATCAATCTTACAGCCTGCGAAGGTTTTACTGAAGTAGATACGCCGCAATCACAGTTGACAACTCCTGCTGTATTTGAAAATGTTAAAACCGCTGATGCGGCTATGGCTGACATTTATGCGCGTCTTCGTGAGGAAGGAATAGTTGCGGGCACGCTGAATGGACTGTCGAGTCTTTTGTCAAACTACTCTGATGAAATGCAGTATACAGGCTCAAGTGTCGAAATTATGCAGTTCAATAACCATACAATTACACCATCAAACGGTTTAATAACAGGATTATGGAACAGCACTTACAGTGAAATCTATGCTGTGAATCTAATGCTTGAAGGACTGCAGAATTCAAAGTCATTAACAGAGAATGAGAAGGCGAGATTATCAGGTGAAGCATTATTTATCCGCGGGTATCTTCATTTTTATCTGGTAAACCTCTTTGGTGATGTTCCCTACATTAAAACTACGGATTACAGCGCCAATAAAGCAGTACTAAAAACACCCCAACAACAAGTGTGGGGCAATATAATAGATGACTTAACTGAAGCCGAAAAATTATTAACTATTGAATATCCTTCCCAAGAAAGAGTCAGAGTGAACAAAGCAGCTGCCTCCGCTTTTCTAGCAAGAATATACCTTTATCGTGAAGACTGGGTAAATGCAGCAGCCAAGGCGACAGCTGTAATTAATAATCCAAAGTACATATGGACTGATGATCTTTCAAAGGAATTTCTGCGCCAGTCCACTGCGACAATCTGGGCACTGCATCCTGGAACAGCCGGGCTTAATACTAAAGATGCGCGTACCTTTATCTTTTCAAGCGGTCCGCCTTCCAAGCCGTCACTGTCTGCTTCATTTACAGCCGGTTTTGAATCTGGTGATCTGCGCCGTATTCAGTGGATCCGCACCGTATCAAATGCCAATGGCTCTTGGTATTCTTCATACAAATATAAACAGCCTTTAGGCACCGTCTCTTCGCAGGAATACACTATTTTGTTTCGATTAGCCGAACAATACCTTATTCGCGCAGAAGCGAATGCTCATTTGTTACATATATCTGAGGCCAAATCTGACTTAAACAAAATTCGCCACCGTGCGGGTCTTGCAGATACAGCCGCAGATACAGAAGCAGAATTATTGGAAGCAATTGCAAAAGAACGGCGCTTTGAACTTTTTACAGAACAGGGACACCGCTGGTTCGATCTGAAACGTACGGGAAAAGCAGCAGCTGTGCTGGATCCAATAAAACCGGGATGGGAAGATACACAGACAATACTCCCTCTTCCGCAGTCGGAACTGCTGTTGAATAAGAATCTTCTTCCACAAAATCCAGGCTATTAAAATGCGGACGTTTTTCTTCAAATCCGGATATTGGATGACGCTGCTTTTTACAGCGTTATCCCTGTATGGACAAAAGCAAAAACAGCAGATAACTGCTGCTGACTATGCAAAATGGAGCTCTATACAAGCAGAGACATTATCCCCAGACGGCAGATGGATTTCGTATAATCTGCATTATGATTACGGCGTAGATACCTTGTTTGTACAGGATATAAAATCTGCTAAGCGCCTGTCATTTCCTAAATGTTCTGATGTGCGTTTTAGCAATGAGGGAAGGTGGCTTACATTTTTCGATCTGGAACAAGGATTAGTTTTGAATGACCTTATTACTGGTAATAAACAGTATTTCAAGGATGCGATTCGTCACGAATTCAATAGTGAAGAAAATTTCCTAGCTGTATTAAATAAGAATGGTTCATCTGATTACTTGACGATAATTGCGTTATCCGACTGTAAAAAATATATTTTTAATGATGTCGCAGAGTTCAGTATCGGCAATTCCGGCACTATAGCTGTAAGTACAGGTTATGAAGTGCGCCTTTTAAAGCCAAAACTTGGATTTGCCCAAAAGACTATTGCACAGGATGAGGATGCAGGATTTAAAAAACTATTCTGGAGCAGCAATGGTAAATTTCTTTCTTTTCTTCAGGAGATTAAGGAGCCACAGGAAACAGCCAAAAATTACAGGATATTCTATCATGATGCAGCATCAGGTAGAAATACTGTTCTTGACACCAAAGAAACAGAAATATTAGCGACGGAAAATATAACCCTATACGGAGGAAGTTCCGTGCTGAGGTTTTCAGAAGACGGGAAAAGTGTATTTTTCAATTACATCGGTGCTGAACAGGAGCAAAAAACTGCAGCTTATGAAATTTGGGATTCTGCTACAGCGCTGGAATATACCCAGAACAAAATGTTTGGAGATCCATCTCGATTACCAAAAACGGCAATATGGACGCCGTCAACCAGCGAAATTTTGAAAATTGGAACAATCGAGAATCCACAAACAATCCTTACCGCTGATCGAAAACATGCGCTGTGTTACAATCTGCTGAAATATGAACCGCAGTACGAGTATTATGCTCCAGCCGACATGTATTTAAAAAATACGCAAACGGGTATTAGCAATCTGGTTTTAGAGAAACAGTCAACAGCAGTAGGGATGATGGGTGGCTCTCCTAAAGGAAATTTTATACATTATCTCCGCGATGGAAACTGGCATGCTTATGATATTGCTAAAATGCAGCATCTTAATTTAACAGAAAATCTCCCCGTCTCTATGATTGACAGCATTCAAAACGATGCAGGCTCGCCCTCGCCATATGGCAGTCCAGGATGGTCCTCTGATGATAAATATTTCATAGCGTATGACCAGTACGACATCTGGATGATTGATATCATGTCAAGACAAGCCAGAAGGATTACCGATGGAAGAAAGCATAAGATTACCTACAGAATCTGTCTGGATCTCTATCCTGTTATCAAAAAGCCTAGCCAAGATGAATTTCTGATCAGAAAATTTGATCTTTCCGAGGGGTTGGTTTTGCATGCTGTGGGCATAGATGGATCCAGCGGCTATTACAAATGGAATACCAAGGGCAGTATCGAAAAATTGGTATTTGGGAATTCCGGAAACAGCAGGATGCAAAAAGCAAAGAATACTGAGCAGTACATTTACATCCAACAGTCAGCTTCCAATGCCCCCAAATTAATGTCCGTTTCAGGAAATCAAAAAAGTAAAGTGCTCTTTCAGTCTAATCCTCATGCCTCTAAATTCAAATGGGGAACAGCTGAGATGATCACTTACGATGATCAAAACGGTAATAATCTGCAGGGGATTCTATACAAGCCTGCAGGCTATATAAAGGGAAAGAAATATCCGATGGTTGTTTATATATACGAAAGACAGTCTCAGGAAATTAATAATTATCATATACCGACAGAATATGGGCCGATGGGTTTTACTCCTTCTAATTATTTTCTGGATGGGTATCTGGTGTTGTTGCCGGATATACATTATAAATTGGGAGAGCCTGGAAGATCTGCTCTTAATTGTGTGCTTAGTGCAGTGGCCATTGTAAAACAGATGGGAATTGTCGAGGAAAATCATATCGGAATTATCGGCCATTCCTTTGGAGGTTATGAGACTTCGTTCATCATTACCCAGACTGATGATTTTGCCGCAGCCGTCTGCGGTTCAGGACTTATGAACACTATAAGCAGCTATTTTGTACATTCTGCTGCTATACCTCGTTCAAATGCATGGCGGTTTGAATCGCAGCAGGGGCGTATGCCGTTTTCTCCTTTTGAAAATTGGAAAGCTTACGAACGAGATTCGCCGTTTCCAAATGCGGCAAATTGTAGAACACCGCTTCTGAGCTGGGCTGGGAAAAAAGATCCGACGATTTTCTGGACACAGTCTGCCGAATTTCATATGGCACTTCGAAGACTTGGTAAAAGGAATGTTTTTATTCTTTATGAGAATGAGGCGCATACTATTGCCACCCCTGAACTCCAAAAAGACCTGACAATAAAAACCAGGAACTGGTTTGACTATTATCTGAAAGAACAAAAGGAGTCGCTTACGAACGGCATCCCTTAAAGCATAATTACTAAAGCAGGAGATTAAAAACCTCCTGCTTTTTTTAAATTAGTTAATTGATTTTTCTGTATAATTCGACGTTACATTGAGTAGGGCTGCTCATATTGAACAATTGCTGTCCTCCAGAACTAACTCTACAAACATTAGGATTTTGTATGGTGCTACATTGTACTGTTGTAACATCACAATCCTCTAAAGGGTTATGCCCATAAACATCTATCAGTTTTCCTTTTTCAGGGACAGCTGAAAATGCAAAGGCCGCAAATACAGCAAATGCTATTGCTGATATTGAAAGCGCCGGTCTTAAAACTTTAGTATTCATAATATTAAAATTTAATGTTAACGGTCTACTCTTTTTCAGGTTTTCGACCTTCCCCTGGACTGTACAGTGTATTTTAAAAGCATAAATGCTGATCTTATCTTGATGGGTAAAAGGGCTTATAATAGTTGGTTTTTAATTTTTCAATTGTGAGATGTCTTCCATTGAGCGAAACAATTCTGTCGTTCAAAACCACAAATTCATCCATTGTCCGTCCCTCTATATTGTAAACATAAAAACTAAATGAATAGGTGTTTTCCTTTAGATCATATACATCTATTATCGATGCTTGTTTCCACATAATTTCAGGTTCGTATTTTCCAATGAGAGCTGCATTGACAAAAAGATAATTACCAAAAGATGCAGTGAGTTTATTCACCAGTTTAGGCTGTCTGGCCAGAGTCTTGATGTTTTTTGACTTAATGCTGGCAACCGAAACCTGTGCGCGGGAAGTCGTGTCAATGGTATGTCCTGAAGTATGACTGCCAAGCTTAGAATCAATTATCAGGAATTCATTTCGATAGGCATACGTATAAATTATCTTCTCCAGCTGGGAATTGTAAAGCAAGGATCCGTCAGTGTCAAATATGCCGTCAACCTGCTTCTGCAACAGACTTCCATTCAGCTTTAATTCTGTATTGCTGTTAAAAGTAAAGAGCCCCAGTGTGTTGTTTTTTGTTTTGGAATCTATGGCCCTGATAACTGCTTTGTTATTGTCAATTGGTTTTAAAATAGAAAAATATGCTTTCCCTTTCATTTTAAGCTCTGCTTTCCAAGAGACAGTATCCCCAATAAAAATGCAGGGCACGTTTCCGTCGCTAAAATAAAAATAGGGAGACTTTACAGCAAGACGTGGCACGGTATAAGAAAAATTATATTTCGGAAGATCAATACGGATTTTCTTTTTTTCAACAAGACTTGTGTCAAAAATAGTAACGGCGAGCGGTTCAGTCCGATTGCCTAAATAAATCTGTCCTTTATCATAACCGGCAATATAATAGGTTGCATGTGAAAGCAGAATTGTTTTTTTATCGGCTGTTGGGTGTTTGGGAAATCTTCGTACAAAATTATTGCGGTGATGGATTATGTCTTCTGATACAATAAACAGTAAAGTGACAATGCCGATGCTGAATAGCATTGTAAAAGTAAAGGCACTGGCCAGTGCAGCAGGTTTTGAAATAAGATGCCCTTTTGGCATCATACCGGCCAGTATCAGAATACCTGCTGCGGCCAGGATCATGAAAACAATATTAAAAATCAAATGCTCCTGCCATCCCATTTTTTCTAAAATTCCTCCACAGGAACATGGAACAAATGGACTGTAATTTAAAATAATGAAAATGTATGCCGTAAAAATGTTCATTAAGCTGAATGCTGCCCACAGGGCCAAAAATCGTGTTGAAGAAAACAGCAGTAATAGAGTTATAAGCAGTTCTATAATTGGTACAGCCCATGTTACAATTCCTGCAAAGGAACTAACAAGGGGCGACTGTCCTAATTGAACCTGAAAATTTTCAAAGTCGAGCAATTTACTTATTGCCGCATACACAAATAGCAGAACATATAGAAAAGAAATTACTTCTATAAAAATATTTCTATGATGGCTGCTAAATTTCATTGCGATGTAATTAAAAATTAATGATGTAAAGTTCTGTAAATTAATCGGTTAAACTGTTGTCGATTTGGGAGTACAACTTGTCAATAATGGATTAAATTCATACTATAATCGAGAATCTGTAAAGTCTTCTCTTTGATAATTCTCCCTTTATCAGTTTTAATATGCGTAAAATTAGATTAATTGCTCCTAATGATTATTATGAAAAACGATCCAAAATTTATAAAAAACGATCCATTTTGCATCGTTCCCAAATGTCTAAACGTAAAAATAACTACCCATAAAATCTTAATACTAATCACAAAAAATATTTGTTTTTTAATATTAGAGTCTATCAATAAACTTTTTGAATATCATGTGATTAAAGTACTTGTAATCTGAAAAGGATATTGAAATTTTATATACACTAATGATACGTTTATAAAGTGAAAGACGAGTAGTTAGCCGGCATAACTAATAAACGCCGACTTTGGAGGCGTTTTCCAGCCCCCGGCAGGGCAAGTTGTTTTGAGCTGCAGAAAGTATTTCAAGCAGCTCAAAACACAACTTGCTATTTTCTCTCGAAAATATTATTGCAATAGATTTAATAGAAAGGGCTTGATGCCCTTTTTTAATTCAGCGGGCATTTCATGTTTTATAATTAATTTAAAAAATGAACCTATAAGGCTGAAAAAACATAACAGTATTGGCAGTTCTGACTTCAATCCTTTCCAATAAATCCCAAAGCATTTTAAATTTTGCTTTTCTCTGAATTGCAATTCATTAATCTGTATAATGACATTTATATACTCATTTACAACTGCTCTTACTTACTGGGTTATGTGCATAAGGCTAAAAGTATAGACCCATTTACAGCTATTTCTAACTCTGTGAGCAAATGAAGCTGTAGAAATGTGCTGCTATAGATATGCATTTACAGCTTTACTCTTATACATATCTATGCTTTTACGCAAATAATTAAATGCGCACTTATGCAAATACGTAAAGAAGCGTTCAGTTAAAGCCTTATGTGCCTGAATAAAACCATACATATATTTTCAAAAGAAACAGAAAAACGGAAAAAAGAAAAAGAAAGCAATTTAAAAGGGCGGGATGCAGACAGAGTAAAAGGAAACGGAATAAGTCCCGAAGGGTGTTTTGTGAGGCACGAGTAAAACATTATGCCGTAGTCTTTTGGTCAGGCTGATCCATCACGTCCTACCTTGGTTTTCTTTTTACTGTTCCTTTAATTAGAATATAAAGTTACATGTGAAAATAGCCGTCCTTTTTTTTGAGACATACCAGGCCAAATGCTTCCAAAGATTTCCAAATCCAAGCAGCACTGCTGATAATAAAATATATTGGTTTTGATTTTTTTAAAATAATACCCGTACCAATACTTATGGAAAACAAAAGTACAGTCAATCCCCGTAAAGCAGGCAGACATGCTAAAGTAGATCCTGCCGTCCACCGCTATTCGATCAGTCTTACCGCTGAGGAGAACGCAAGGTTTCTAACTCTTTTTGAAACATCAGGCATGAATGTAATGGCGCATTTTATTACAGCGTGTATTTTTCAAAAAGGGATCAAGACAGTTAAAATTGATAAAGCAGCAATGGATTATTACATACTTCTAACTGCCTTATTCGGTCAGTTTCGTGCTGTTGGGGTTAATTACAATCAGGTTGTGAAGATTATGCACCGCAATTTTTCCGAAAAGAAAGCTCCGGTATATCTCTACAAATTGGTAAAAGAAACAATAGAATTAGGTGTTTTATGCCAAAAGCTGATCCAGCTTACAGCGGAATTTGAAGAAAAATACCTGAAAAAGTGATAGTAAAAATAGGAAGAGGAAGCAATCTGTATGGAGCATTAGTCTATAATTATCAAAAAGTTGAAAAAGAAACTGGACAGGTTTTGTTTACCCAAAATATAATCCAAGCCCCTGACGGGAGTTATAACGTAGAACAGCTCTCCCGTTCTTTTGAATTACACTTACTGGCTAACAGAAAAACAGAAAAGCCGATAATTCATATCTCTTTAAATCCTGATCCGAAAGATAATGTAAGTGATACTAATTTTGAGAATATGGCACAGGACTATATGAGTCAGATGGGATACGGAAATCAGCCTTTTGTGGTATTTAAACATACCGATATAGACCGTACTCATATCCATATCGTATCGGTGTGCGTGGATGCAGACGGCAGGAAAATATCCGATAAATTTGAAAAAAGACGTTCGATGGCGGTCTGTCGCACACTGGAAAAACAATACGGTCTTATATCGGCAGTAGAGAAAAAGCAAGAGGCGCACAACCCAGCATTCAAACCAGTTGACTATAAGGCAGGAGATATAAAAAGCCAGATGGCTTCGATACTGAGCTATCTGCCTAAATATTATCAGTTCCAAACTTTCGGGGCGTATAATGCTGTGCTTTCCCTTTTTAATATTACTGCCCATGAAGTCATCGGCGAATATAATGGCATTCCAAAACAAGGACTGGTATATTTTGCATTGAATAAGCAGGAAGAAAAAGCAAGCAGTCCTTTTAAGGCTTCGCTGTTTGGCAAAAGCGCAGGTTATTTACAACTGCAATCCCAATGCAGCCATAACAGGATAAAACTAAAAGATAGTCCCGTTAAGGAATCAGTTAAAGACAGGATCGAATCAGTAATACGTACTACATCAAACGAATCCGAATTGAGAAAAAAGCTAATGGAGGAAAGGATCAGTATTGTTGTACGACGAAATGCTGGAGGAAGTATTTACGGAATCACTTTTATAGACCACAAATCCCGCAGTGTATGGAACGGATCAGAGCTGGCTAAAAACCTCTCGGCAAATACATTTAACGACTGGTGGAATAATAATAAGAAACCAGAAAATCCCATACATAAAAGCAGTTTTTCCCAAAAAGATGCTATGATGAAAACAGAAACAAGCCAATTGCCTAACACGCCTGACTTTTTAATAAAAGAAAATATGCCCTATACTTATGAACAAAACAGTTTTGACGTATTGGGTGGTTTACTGCCACAGGTACAGACAGTAGATTACGAGGAACAGGCATTTGACAATAGAATGAAACGAAAGATTAAGCGCAGAAGATTGTAGGCATAAATTTGAGTTTCTTGCTAACCAAGAAAAACTTTTAGTTAAATAAAACAAAGGTTGCTAAAATTTCCTATGATCCAGTATTTTAATAAGTCTGTGATCTTTTTTCATTTTTCATTTTAACATACAACCTTCGTTCAGGTATTACCTGAAAACAAATTTGTATAAATATTATGCCATTGAAAGACAAAGAAAACAAACAACGACTATTGTCAAAATGACTTCAAAATGCATTTTTATATTTGTCTTATAAAGGACATACGCAAGCTGGATAGGTAGAATATCTTATCTATATTACAAACAGAAAAATAAACTCAGCAGTATATATTTTCATTTATAGGATGGTGACTAAATTTTAAGAGACAATGAAAAGTGGTAAGATAATAAAGTACTTAAATGTTATATTAAAATTTGATGAAAGGCTCCGATTAGTAGAAAATCTAATTAGTGTAAGTGACCGGGAAAACAAAATGCAATCCATTTCTTCAAATGAAAAATGTAAATCCTGTTATAACAAAATTGACTTTGCCCAGCTGTTTTATGTTTTAATGGATGAAGGTTTATTATTTTTTGATGCTGCAGACGAAAAAAGTAATAGAAGCAAGTTCCAGTTTTTTCTCGAAAATAATTTTACATATGCCGGCAATGATGGCGGGCAGTCGAAAATTAAGTCGATCAGCAGACAGTTTTCCGAATGTAAGGGCTACACATATAAAGAAAAGCAAATTACATTTTTAGAAGATCTTATAAGAACAATGCAGGATAGGAAAAGAAGAATTGAGAGCCGGTAAGATCTGGTAAAATAGTTTAGTGTCAAATTTAAATTTTTAGTGATGACAAAAAAAGAAAGAAATCTCTCTTATGTTATGAGAGTAGAACAATTAATAGAGCCTGTACTTTTAAGACTGGAAGCAATTGATTTAAAAATAAGCCAAGGGAAAGTTTTGAGACCTGAATACTACAGAAATGAAGATTTAAAAAAAATGTTTGGGCTGTCCAATAACACTATTATAAAATACAGACAGACCGGAATTCTGCCCTACACTAAGCTGGGAGATATTTTTTTATACGATAGCGACAAGATCGATAAAATACTTAAAAGCAACCAATCATAATCTGCCAGTTTTTAGTTGCCCAAGGTAAAAAAACGGCTCAAAATAGATTAGGTAACTAAAAAAGTAACCATTTTTTCAAGCAGGGTTCGATACCCTTCCAAATAAAAAAGCCTTTAAACAGTGATGTTTAAAGGCTTTTTGTTTTTTAAAGTCACTTTTTTGACTTTATCTGGCGGAGGAAGAGGGATTCGAACCCCCGGACCTGTTACAGTCAACAGTTTTCAAGACTGCCGCATTCGACCGCTCTGCCATTCCTCCATTAAGGCGCAATCATTCTCTCATTGCGGGTGCAAATATAATATGTTTTTTCGATTGCAGAAATTTTTTTTAGATTATTATAAAGAAAAAATATTCTTTTAATGAATTAGCGAAAACTTAGTAATATTTTAAAGTTACGGTTTTTTATCCTTAGAGGTAATAGGAATATGGGTTGCAGTTAAGAATTTGATTTTTAGATTTAAAAACTTATAACTTAAATATCCAATTCCTGTTGAGATGAAATTATTCTTGCTTTAAAATCGAAACTTTGACAGTTTTTATAACCGACAATTAGTGTATTTAAATATAGTACAATGCTATAA
>NZ_CADCST010000105.1 GCF_902804485.1 Flavobacterium collinsii
CTATTGTATTATGAGCAGTCATATACATTTGCTTTGTAAAGGAACGAATGGTTTTGTTTTATCTGATATTATAAGAGATTTTAAAAAATTTACATCCAAAAAAATAATACAAACTATAATAAATGAACCCGAAAGCAGAAGAGAATGGATGCTGGAATATTTTCAAAAGGAATGTGAGCATTTAAAAAAAGTTCAGACTTATAAAGTCTGGCAAAATGGCTACCATGCAGAACATGTTTACAGTAATAAATTTATTAAGCAAAAAATAGATTACATCCACAATAATCCTGTAAAAGATAAAACTGTCAGTTCTGCTGAAGATTATTATTTTAGTTCGGCAAGGAATTATTCAGGTTTAGAAAATGATTTAGATGTTGTTTCGTTATACTTATTTTGAAATGTACTAACTGTTGCGTTTACTCAACTTTGTGGGCACAGATTACAAATCTGCGCTAACTGTCGGCTAACGGTTGGTCGGTTTACAAATTTACCCGCTAGCGCGAGCGTCCCGATCGTGAACTCAAAGAAATTCAAAAGTCAATTGAAACGGACACGAGCGAAACGCTCGCGCTAGCAATAGCAATGGTAATATTATACTCAAACACGGAACTTTCTGATTGTTTACATAATACCATTATCCGCAAAAGAATAATAACTTTCTGGAGTAATAATCAAATGATCTACCACTTCTATATCCAGAATAGTACCTGCCTCTTTGACTTTTTTAGTAATGAGTTTATCGGCAATAGATGGAAGAGCTTTTCCTGATGGATGATTGTGCAACATAATAATAGCGGTTGCTTTGGCTTTGAGTGCCGCCGTAAACAACAATCTAAGATCCACTGTAGTTGCGGTTATACCTCCTGTAGACATTTCATAAATTCCCAGCACCCGATTCGCCTTGTTGAGCAAAAGAATTTTAAACTGCTCTAAGAATTCTATTTTGTCTGGATTCCAGGATTTCAAAGCCAGTTTGTAAGCTGTTCCGGAAGAAGTGATCTGAGGTCGTTCTGAGGCTTTTACTTTGGTTTTATAAATCAGTTCAATTTCTGATGCGATTCTCCAATCTTCCTTTTCTTTCTTCGTTTTCATAATGATTAAAGATTTACAAATTAATGATAACAGCTTCTCAGAGTTTTATATGATTTTCTTTAGCAATTTAAATATTCCAAACAAGAAAAGTGTGGCTGTATAATGCCACATTCGTTTGAGCATTATTGTTGCTATTAGTTATTAATCATTTTTATACTATTTAGCATAGAAAATTATTGTTTATTGATAATTTTCTTACGGTACCAAGTTATAATATAAAAATGTATTGTAAAATATTGGGATTTGATATGTATTTATATTGGAATTTAATATATAACTTATAAAAACCTATAGAAAAATGAGAATTTATAAATATCCTTAAGTATAGAAGTACTAAGAAAAATTAAGGAGACATTAGATTTGGATGTTAGAAAATTGTTGATTTCATCTTGCTTCTGGACACCAAGAAATTAAATCACAAAAATTTCGGCTAAAGCCATTTCTTATTTTACTTTTATTCACTCCAGCTAAAGCTGGAGGCTATTCAAAAAACTCTGAAAAATAACTTCAACATAAATCAATTCAATTGCCTCCAGCTTCAGCTGGGGGCTTATTTAATGAATAAGAATTGGACTTTAGCCAAATACACTTTTTTGGCTAAAGCCCATTTCCTATTCTATTTTTTATTTCCTCCAGCTGAAGCTGGAGGCTATTCAAAAAAAATCTAAAAAATTAACTTCAATATAAATCAATTCAATTGCCCTCAGCTTTAGCCGGGGGTTTTGTATTCAAATAAAAATTGGGCTTTAGCCAAATGACATTGAGCGGGAGGTCATTCCAAAAAATCACGGGCATCCCTACCCTATGTAAACCTTCCTAAAGTTACTTCCGTTCTGTTAGAGATTAAAAATCCTCACTTATGATTATTTTTATATCTTTAAAAATTCTAAATACAGCCACCTGTTTAGAGCATTAATTTCTATTAACACCCTATTTTTATGAAAAAAACATTATTTGTATTCCTTTTAGCCGGATCCTTAATTTCATCTGCTCAGGAATCAAAACCAAAAGCTCCCCAAGCCCCTGCAAAAGAAGAAAATTCACCTTCTAATCTTACTTTTAATCCGGATGCTAGTGTTATCACCAATCACTCCGTTACCATAAAAGGGCAAAAAGTTCCTTATAAAGCCACAACGGGTACGATGCCGGTTTGGGACGAAGAAGGAAAGGCAATTGCCGGATTGTTCTACACCTATTATGAGCGTTCTGATGTAAAAGATCAGGCTTCGCGCCCGTTGGTTATTTCCTTTAACGGTGGTCCGGGGTCTGCTTCGGTTTGGATGCAGATTGCTTACACAGGACCGAGTCTCTTAAACATTGATGATGAAGGATATCCTGTACAGCCTTACGGAATAAAAGAAAATCCGTATTCTATTCTGGATGTTGCCGATATCGTTTTTGTAAACCCTGTCAATACCGCTTATTCAAGACCTACCAGCAAAGACATTCCTACTACAAAATTCTTTGGCGTAAATGCCGACATTAAATACCTGGCCGATTGGATCAATGGTTTTGTAACCCGCACTAATCGCTGGGCATCTCCTAAATACCTAATTGGTGAAAGTTATGGTACTACCCGTGTTTCGGGATTAGCGCTTCAATTGCAAAACAGCCAATGGATGTATCTAAACGGAGTGATTTTGGTTTCTCCAACTGAATTAGGAATAACACGTGGTGTAGTTTCTGATGCTGCTCTTAAATTGCCTTATTTTGCAGCTACTGCCTGGTATCACAAGATGCTTCCGCCTGATCTTCAAAACAAAGATTTAACGGATATGTTACCCGAAGTGGAAGATTTTACCGTAAACGAACTTCTTCCTGCATTGACCAAAGGAGGATCTCTCAACGAACAAAAAAGAAAAGAAATTGGCGCTAAAATAGCACGTTATTCCGGTATTCCGGAGAAAGTGATCCAGCAAAACAATTTGGACCTTCCTTATGATTATTTTTGGAAAGAACTGTTAAGAGATAAGGGCTATACGGTAGGAAGACTTGATTCCAGATACAAAGGGATTGATCGCAAAGACTCAGGCGAAAGTCCTGATTTTAATGCAGAACTTACTTCATGGCTGCATTCGTTTACGCCTGCCATCAATATGTATGTGCGCAACAATTTGAATTACAAAACTGACTTTAAATACAATATGTTTGGCTCTGTACATCCTTGGGACAGATCTAACGATAAAACAGGCGAAAACCTAAGACAAGCTATGGCACAAAATCCATATTTGCATGTTATGGTACAATCTGGATATTATGATGGTGCCTGCGATTACTTTAATTCTAAATACGATTTATGGCAAATGGATCCAAGCGGAAAACTAACGGATAGAATGTCATGGAAAGGGTACAGAAGCGGTCACATGATGTATTTAAGAAAAGCCGATCTGGAAGCTGCCAACGAAGACATCAGAACTTTCATTAAGCAATCCTTACCTAAAGCCGGACAACCTGCAAAATACTAAATCGAACCTCTTGGGGTAAATTAACAAAAATTGATTTAACACATAGAAACATAGATTTTTAAGTTAATCTAAGAGAACGAAAAAGAGAAACAAATTTCTTTCACATAGAAGTATATGTGAATTAAAATAAAGTGAAACGTCTTTTTCACGAATACTGAACCTATGTTTCTATGTGTTAAAATCAATTATAGCCAACATATTAAAGCTAAATTACAACTACAATAATTCATGATTACAAAAGCTTCCTTACAGGACATTCCGGCGTTAACCGTTTTAATCAATTCGGCCTACAGAGGTGAAATCTCAAAAAAAGGCTGGACAACCGAAGCCAATTTATTAGAAGGAAAAAGAACTGACGAACAGGAAATGACCGAAATTTTTCTGGATCCTAAAAACACCATTCTAAAATACACCGAAAATGACCAAATTATCGGTTCGGTTTTATTGGTCGAAAAAGGACAGCAATTGTATCTCGGAATGTTAACGGTTTCACCGGAATTACAAAACAGCGGTATCGGGAAAAAGATGCTGGCTGAAGCCGAAAATCATGCAAAAACTTTGAGATTGTCAAGTATTATTATGACGGTAATTTCGGTTCGGGAAGAACTTATTGCATGGTACAAACGTCACGGTTACGTTGATACTGGCGAGAGAGAAGCTTTTCCGGTAAGTGAGATTCATGCTACTATTTCTGAAGAACCTCTGGAGTTTATTTACTTAGAGAAGGTTATTTAGTTTTATCTGTTTCATGTTTCATGTTTTACCGCAAGGTTCGCAAAGAATTACGCAAAGATTCGCAAAGGTTTCTTTTTAATCTCGCAAAGTCGCTAAGACGCAAAGTTTTAGTTTTTACTTTCTTTGCGATTCTGTGACTTTGCGAAATTATTTTTTAAGATGATAAAACACCTTTGTCACTTTGTTACTTTGAACCTTTGAGCCTTTGCATCTCTGAACCTTTGCCCCTCTGAACCTCCAATAATAAAAAAATGCACATACACCTTCTACCCAAAGAAAATTGTAAAGCCGCTGTTTGGAGCGGTGGATTGACGTATGAATATATGATCTATCCGAAAACAGCAAACTACGTTGATAGAGATTTCGCATTCAGAATAAGCAGTGCTACCATAGAGCAAGAACCATCGGTATTTACTCAGTTTATGGGCTATCACCGATATCTGGTTATGCTTGATAACGGCCTGGATATTGAAATAAACGGAGAGAAAAAACTATACGAGCAATTTGAAATCATGGAATTTAACTCAAATGATGCCGTGACTTCTTATACAAAAGGTATTGACTTTAACTGGATGGTTTCTGAAAAAATATCCCATCACCAACTGAAAATAACGGATTCCAATCAAAATTGTAATGCTAAAATTGTACTTTTATTTTCTTTAGATACAACGGTTATTCAAATTAATGAGAAGCTGTATGATTTAAAATCTTATGATTTACTGGTCATTGAAAATCCGGAAAAGACAGATATAGCACTTCGCTTTTCTAATAAATGCCTATTTGGAATATTGGATTTTTAATTCCGGAATGAATTTAACCACAACGTTCGCGAAGGGTTACGCAAAGATTCGCAAAGTTTTTCTGGCAGGTATGGCATATGCTCGCAAAGATGCGAAGACGCAAAGTTTTTTAATTGCTTTGCGTCTTCGCGACTTTGCGAGATTCTTTTAATACTAGGTAAACGCATTACTATCTCTACTAAAAAAACTCAGCCCCTTAGCCTCTTAGAACCTTAGCAGCTTCTCTTAATCTTTGACAAAAACTCGTGAGAAACTCCCAGATAAGAGGATAAATTCCGGTTATTGATTTTATCAGCTTTGTGTGAATATCTCTCGATAAACTCCAGATACCGCTGTTTTGAGGTTTTGTTTAAGACATCGATAAGCCGCTGCTGAATGGCAATATTAGCCCTTTCAACCATTAAAATATGAAACTGAATCAACTTGGGTACCTGCTCAAACAAAAGCGCTTTGTTTTTTTTACTAATCACTAAAATTTCGCTGTCTTCTATTGCTTTGATATTATAAGTCGTAGGCTTTTGATGATAGAAACTTTCGAGATCACAAATCCATTCATTTTCGAAAGAGAAAAAAATGACACTTTCGGTTCCGTTGTCATTTAAAATATAGGTTTTGAAAGTACCATTTAAAATAAAGCCTTCATAAGAACTCTTTGAATCCTGAATCTGCAGAAATTCGTTTTTCTTAAGTTTAATAAACTTTACTTTTTCAACTACAAAATTCCATTCCTCATCTGTTAACGGAATTTTTCGCTCGATACTTAATCGTAGGTCTTTGTACATATGGTATTTACTTTTTATTCTTACTCAGGGGCGTAAGTAGGTGAATGAATGAAAAATAATGCAATCGATTACACAAAAATATACTTTTTTGTAATGTAACGGCTACCGAAAACACATTTAACAGTAAATTATTTTCAAAACATTGAACTTGTTCAACTTTTTTCATCCTAATTATAAGCAGATTTGCACTATTAACTATTTAACCAAACTTAATTATTATGAAATTTAAATCAACAATCTCAGTGTTTCTATTGACATTGATTTTCGGTTTTGCAGCCTGTAATACCGAAGAAATTGCTCCCCCGCAAAGTAGTGAAAATGCTACTATCGAGACCTCTACAACAACTTCCGGTAATTTGACTGCAAAAATTGGAAACTGCGCCCAGGTTCCGGGATGGGCTTCTCAAAATGGAGGGACAACTGGTGGAGGTTCATCTCCGGAAGAAGTAGTTTCGAATTATACACAACTGAAATCGGCTATTGAAAACAGTGCTGTAAAAGTGATTAAAGTTACCGGTACCATTACGGTTACTACAAGATTATCACTACAGGATCAAAGTGGCAAGACCATTTACGGTGCAAGCGGTGCAAAACTGGTTTCTACCAACCAAACTAAAGACGGTTCGGGTATCATCAACATTAAAAGATGCACCAATCTGATTATCAGAAATCTTATTTTTGAAGGTCCGGGTGCTTATGACACAGATGGCTGGGACAATGCAATTTTAGATGATTGCCAAAATGTATGGGTAGACCATTGTGAATTCAGAGATGGGGTTGACGGGAACTTTGACATCAAAAATAAATCAGATTTTGTTACGGTTTCGTATACAAAATTCGGTTATTTAAAAGCTCCTAAAGCCGGAGGTCCTGGAGGTTCTGACGATCACAGGTATTCTAATTTAATTGGTTCCAGTGATGGTGCAACTGCCGATCGTGGAAAATTACGAATCACTTTCGCTCGCTGCTGGTGGGCTCCGGGTTGCAAAGAAAGAATGCCAAGAGTGCGTTTTGGAAAAGTACATCTGGTAAACAACTTCTTTAACAGTACGGTAAGTAATAAATGTATTGCCGCAGGTTTTGAAGCGAGTCTAAATGTAGAAAGCAACGTTTTTGAAGGTGTAAAAACTCCTATCGATCTAATGAGCGGTTTTACTGCTGTTACAGCAACAGACAATGTTTTCACCAATACAACCGGAAATCAAGCCGGAAGTGGTACTGCTTTTACTCCACCCTATTCGATCGTAAAACTGAACAAAACTGCTGTTAAAGCTGATATCTCTGCCAATGCAGGAGCAACTTTGGGCGGTAATATCTGCGGATCGTTTTAAAAACCTGAGTTAGTTTTTATTTATAAAACCATATAAGAAATATAAGTTATCTAAGTTTTGAGCTTAAATTGTTTTATAGTTCTTATGTGGTTTTTTATTTAACCGCAAAGAACGCAAGTTTTTTTTATCGGTAATTACTTAATACAAACGCAAAGTTCGCAAAGTTTTTAGGTAAAGCTTTGCGAACTTTGCGTAATTCTTTGTGTCCTTTGCGGTTAAAAAAACCTCTGCCACTTTGAGCCTCCTCTAAAGCACCAATTCTTCAAATAATCTCTGAATCGTCTTTTCTAAGTCCTGACATAGGCCCGGATGAGGTCTTGACGTTTGTATTGCAGAACTTCTAATGGCTGTGAGCCATCTAAAACGTTCCGGAATCTCAAATTCAGCGATAGGTCCGCCATCTTTAGCGCCATTAACAATCTTTTCTAATGAGGTTAAATTACATTCTAACTGTTCGATGTCAAAGTCGGCAGAAAGGGCTTGTATTCTTTCTTTATTCAGATGAAAAAGAACTTTTATGAATTTCTTTTTTTTGCAAAACAAAATGATTCCGATATTCAGAAACTCTTCGCGCTCTACTCTTGGCACCACGCGGATTACGGCATACTCATATAAGTGATTATCTTGCATTTTGCGCCTGGTTTACAAAGATTTCTGAATGATTTAATCGGGTCTGCAAAAACTGCAAATACACATTTCGCAAGGTTTCCGGCGTTTCGTCGGTATCTTCCCATTGCAGCCATTCCAGTGGAATTGTATTTACAATCTCTTCTAATATTTCGTGCGATAAAAGTGCTTTAAATTCAGCATCAACCTCTTTTAAAAGCGAAGCTTGCGGCAATAAAACGTGATCTTTAATTAAAGCAAACGGACTTTTGGCATGCTGTTCCCAATTGTTCCAGGAATGATGAAAATACAAACACGCACCATGATCAATCAGCCATAATTCTTTATGCCAAATTAGCATATTTGTATTTTTAAAAGTACGATCGACATTGGTAATATAAGCATCCAGCCAAACAATTTGCGAAGCCAGCTTAGCATCAACGGTGGTAACAACAGGATCGAATGTAATGGCTCCCGATAAAAAATGGAGTGCCAGATTTAATCCCTGACTTCCTTGCAGCAAATCCTGAATTTCTTCATCAGCTTCCGTTCTTCCAAACGCTTCGTCAAGATTGGCGAAAACCAATTCCGGAAGCTGCAATTTTAAGGCTTTTGCGATTTGTCCACCCACCAATTCGGCAATCAAAGCTTTTACACCGTGACCGGCTCCTCTAAATTTTAAGACGTATTTAAAATCGTCATCGGCTTCTGCCAAAGCAGGCAAAGAACCTCCCTCGCGCAATGGCGTTATATAACGCATGACGTTTACTGTTCTAAGATCGAAGTTGTTTTTCATTTTTTTCTAGATTCAAAGATGCTAAGAAACTGAGCTACTAAGTTTCTAATCTTTGAGATTACAAACTTACGTTTTTTGATTTTAGATTATACAGACCAGATTTTAGATTTTTTCTCGTTCGTGCAGATCAAGCAGCTTTATTCTCAGTTTTGGTATCCTGAGCGAAGTCGAAAGACACTTGCTTAGACTTGCTTAATTTTTTTACCGCAAAGTACGCGAGGGTTTTATCATTTAGTTTTTTGTATAGCCTAAAGGGTCCGCAAGGCTATATGTAAAATCTTTGCGAACCTTTGCGTAAACCTTTGCGAACTTAGCGGTTAGGCTGAACCAGTCTCAAAAAAGCTTTTCCCAAATACTTAATAATAGTAGAAGCTGTAAAAGATTCATAACCTGTTTTTGGTAGCGCAATATCGGCTGTGAGTCCGTGGAGGAAAACGCCTAGTTTTGCTGCGTATTTAGGTTCGTAGCCCTGAGCCAGGAAACCTGTAATGATTCCAGTAAGGGTATCTCCGCTTCCGGCAGTGGCTAAAGCTGCATTACCGGTGGTGTTTTCGTAAATCTCAGTCTTAATGACGATATAGGTTGGTGCGCCTTTCATGACAATGATTACTTTGTACTTTTCTGAAAAAGCAATCGTTTTTTGAAACTTTTCCGATTCCGAATTCCATTTACCTATTAAACGTTCGAGTTCTTTCGGATGTGGTGTCAGAATAGTATTTTCAGGAACTAATTCGAGCCAGGTTAAATTTTCTGCCAAAATATTCAGAGCATCGGCATCCAATACTAAAGGAGATTTGTTCACTCTTAAAAATTCAAAAAGCGCCTTTTGAGTACCCAGTTCCACTCCTAGTCCGGGTCCAATTCCGATGGCCTGAGGTACTAACGGAAGATGAATGCTGGTCAGGAAATTAGTATTTTCATCGGTAACCACCATAACTTCGGGAATCGAAATTTGCAGAATTTGATACCCACATTTGGGTACAAAAGCAGTTACGAGTCCGCAACCTGATTTTAAGCAGGATTTTGAAGCTAAAACTGCTGCTCCTACTTTACCATAGCTTCCGGCAATTATAACAGCATGTCCCTGAAGTCCCTTATGTGTTAGAGGGTTTACCGGTTTGTAGAATTTCAGTACCTCTTCTTTTGAAATTAAAAATGGATCTTTCATCGAACTGATTTAATGTCTTAAAGTTACATAAAAAATGAAGAAGCAAACACTTCCTACAGTCTTAAAATTCGGATTATATTGTCTCTATTATGTTTCTTTCCTTCCATAAAAAACAAAAAACCAAGAAGCTTCTCAAACTTAAGGATATTGCTACGTATGCATAAATTAGGCAAGAATATTGCGAATTTTAATAATTTAGTATATAAATCTTTGGTATTTTTTAAATAAATTTGCGACACAATTTTATAAAACAACACAATGAAAAATACTGCGCTTACGCACATACATGAGAGTTTGGGAGCGAAAATGCTACCTTTTGCCGGATACAATATGCCTATTACCTATGAGGGCGTAAATGCTGAACACGAAACAGTTCGCAACAGTGTGGGCGTTTTTGACGTTTCGCATATGGGAGAATTTTTGTTGACAGGTCCAAATGCTTTGGCTTTGATTCAAAAAGTAACTTCAAATGATGCTTCGACTTTAACGATCGGAAGAGCACAATATTCTTGTCTGCCAAACAATGAAGGTGGAATTGTAGATGATTTGATTGTATATAAAATGAAAGAAGAAGAGTATTTACTGGTTGTAAATGCTTCGAATATCGAAAAAGACTGGAACTGGATTTCTTCACACAATGATTTGGGTGTTGAAATGAAAAACCTGTCTGATGATTACTCTTTACTAGCTATTCAGGGACCAAAAGCGGTTGAAGCTATGCAGCCTTTATCTTCTATAGACCTGGCAGCTATTACGTATTACCATTTTGAAGTGGCGGATTTTGCCGGTTTTAGTGATGTAATCATTTCTGCAACTGGATATACCGGTTCTGGTGGATTTGAAATTTACTGCAAAAATGCTGATGCTGAAGCTATCTGGAATAAAGTTTTCGAAGCAGGTGCTGCTTTCGGAATTAAACCTATCGGATTAGCTGCTCGTGATACTTTACGTCTTGAAATGGGATTCTGTTTGTACGGAAATGATATCAACGATACTACTTCACCTTTAGAGGCCGGATTAGGTTGGATCACTAAGTTCACTAAAGATTTTACCAATTCAGAAAATCTGAAAAAACAAAAAGAAGAAGGTGTTACCAGAAAACTAATTGCTTTCGAAATGCAGGAGCGTGCGGTACCAAGGCATGACTACGAGATTGTAGATGCTTCAGGTGCTGTGATTGGTGTAGTTACGTCAGGAACTATGTCACCTTCTATGAACAAAGGTATTGGATTAGGATATGTAACCATACCTAATAGTGCTGTTGACAGTGATATCTTCATCCGAATCAGAAAAAATGATGTAGCTGCTAAAGTGGTTAAATTACCTTTTTACAAGAAATAATATTTTATCCTAAATATTCTAAAAATGCATTGCTTAACAAGTAATGCATTTTTTTTATAGTTTTTTTTCTGCCACAAATTCACGAATGATTGTAAATAAAAAAGGCTGCCAAATTCGTGAATTCGTGGCGGAAACTTTGCAGAATAAAAATCATCAGAATGTAAGAATTTTTAGAAAAGTATAACCTTTTATGAAAAAATAAGCGTAATTTTAATCTGAACGAAGATTTCCATTTATGAAAAAAATAGCACTGGTGTTGATGTTAATCACAAACTTTCTGTTTAGCCAAAGCAGCGACCCAACCTGCGAAATAGTCAACAAAATAAATGCAGTTATTCAGGAGCAGCACGTAAGGCCTAAACTGGTCGATGATAGTTTATCGATTTTTGTCTTTGATAATCTGATTAATGAATTGGATCCCTCGCGAAATATTTTCTTCAAAACAGAATACGATGAAATGGCAGAGAAATACCGTACAAACTTAGATGATTTCATTCTTAGTAATGATTGTAGTTTTCTGGCTGATGTAACTTCCAAATATAAAGAAGGTCTTTTGAGAACCAAACAAGTTTTGGAAAAAATTCAGACCACACCTATTGATTACAACAAAAACGATACAATCCGATTTTATAAAAAATCTTTTCCTTTTTACCTAAAAAAAGAAGGTTTGGAAAAAGCTTGGCTCAAAAAAATTCGGTACCAGATTCTAGATGAGATAGCTGAAACAAGTGACAATTTAGATTCTATCAAAGCTAATTTTCAATCTATCGAACTCAAGTCAAAAAAACTAATTGTGTCGAATGAGATCTGTAGAATTAATACCCTTTTGGAAACGAATACCAAACAGGAAGAAAAATTCTATAATTTTTTCTGTACCTATTTCGATCCGCATACTGCCTATTTTAGTGATGATTCAAAAACGAGCTTTGTGGCATCACTCTCAAAAGAGCATTTGTCATTGGGAATGACTGTCAATCTCAATGAAAAAAATGAAATCATTGTAGCCGAACTTGATCCCAATGGTCCTGCTTATCAAACGGGTCAGATTAAAAAAGGTGATCAGATCATTTCAATATCCAATCAAAAGGAAACTTTGCAGGTTTCCTGTGCTTCGCTGGAATCCATTTCGACTTTGATTTTATCAGAATCCAATAAAAGCATCACACTAACCTTAAAACGAAATTCTGGTAAAAGCTTTGATGTGTATATCGAAAAGAAGGTGATGAAAGACGAAGAGAACTCTGTTTTTAGCTTTATTATTGGAAAAGACAGTAAAATTGGCTACATCAAAATCCCTAGTTTTTATGCTGACCTAGAAGGTAATAGCCGTAAAGGCTGTGCCGATGATGTGGCGCGTGAGGTTATAAAACTGGAAAGAGACGATATAAAAGGTCTGGTAATTGACCTTATTGACAACGGTGGGGGATCGATGGAAGAAGCTATAAAACTGGCCGGAATGTTTATCGATTATGGACCACTTTCTATTGTTGTAGATCGCAATCAAGGAAAATCGGTTATCAATGATCCGTATAAAGGACTCATTTACAAAGGACCAATTGTAATTTTAGTAAATAGCAATACTGCTTCGGCAAGTGAGTTTTTCTCTTCTATATTACAAGATTACAATCGTGCTTTATTATTGGGAAGTACTACGCTTGGAAAAGCTACCATGCAAACGATTCTTTCACTTGACGAAACTAAAAATACCGATTATTTAAAAATCACTATTAATAAGTTCTACAGGGTGACAGGTAAAAGCCATCAATACATAGGGGTGAAACCAGATGTAGTTCTTCCGGAATTTTACGAAGGTGTTTATCAAAAAGAAAGCGATTTCCCAACTGCCATTAAAAATGATAGTATCAAACCATTCTTAAAATTCAGACCTTATGTAAAAAGAGCACTGATCGATAAATTGGCTAAAAATAGCACAACAAGACTATCCGATAATTACTTTTTTAATAATATAAAAGAAATCAATCAAAAAATTGATCAGTTGGTCAATACGCCTAAAGCAGAAATTCCGATGACTTTGGAAGCCCTTTTCAAACAGAAAAAAAATGTAAATTCTCTTTGGAAAGAGATCAATACTTTTAACGACGAAAACAACCCTTTAGATGTTTATAATTCAACGGTAAATCAGTTTTTACTCGGTGTTTATCCCAATGACAAAACAATCAACCAGTACCAGATCGATAATCTTAAAACGAATCCGTACCTAAATGAAGCCGTGAATGTTATTAATGAGTTTAATGCGTGGAAGTAGTTCTTGGCTGTAGGCTGTAGGCAATAAGCTGTAGGCATTGAACGTTAGGCTTTCGACTTTACAAAAGGGAGTTAAGACAACCTGAAACCGCAAACTTTAAACTTTTTAACCTCTAAGTCCTAACTATCACTAAAAAAGAATTCAATTGATTTTGGAAAAATAAGGAATAACCGTATTTTTGCCTCACAAAACTAAAAATTAGAAATGGGAAGAGCGTTCGAATTTAGAAAAGGAAGAAAAATGAAACGTTGGTCAGCAATGGCTAAAACATTTACCCGAATTGGTAAAGATATCGTTATGGCCGTTAAAGAAGGTGGCCCTAACCCAGAGGCCAATTCTAGATTAAGAGCTGTAATACAAAATGCAAAAGCCGCTAACATGCCTAAGGACAATGTGGAGCGTGCGATAAAAAATGCAAGTAATAAAGATACTGCCAACTATAAAGAAATTCTGTTTGAAGGATATGCTCCTCACGGAATTGCAATTTTAATTGAAACAGCATCTGACAACAATAACAGAACGGTAGCAAACATCAGAAGCTATTTTAATAAGTGCAATGGAACCATGGGAACTCAGGGTTCAGTTGAGTTTATGTTTGACCATACTTGTAATTTCAGAATTGCAAAAGGTGAAATTGATGCCGAAGAATTAGAATTAGAACTAATTGATTTTGGTGCAGAAGAAGTTTTCGAAGACGAAGACGGAATCTTAATTTATGCTCCTTTTGGAAGCTTTGGAGCTTTACAAAAAGAGCTTGAAAACAGAGGTCTGGAAATCTTATCTTCAGGTTTTGAGCGTATCCCTCAAATCACAAAAGAACTTACTGAAGCTCAAATCGCTGACGTTGAAAAACTGATCGAAAAAATCGAAGAAGATGATGACGTGATGAACGTTTATCACACGATGAAAGAAGAATAAAAGTTTACATTTTTATATTACAAAAAAACTCCGGATTGCTCCGGAGTTTTTTTTGCTATAATACGGAAAGCCGTAAAGAATAAACTTAAAGATTGTTTATGTTTGGCAAAAATTTAACAAAACCAACATTTGGCAAAAAACGAGGGTAAAATTATTAATCTTACCGCTTTTCGATTGAAATTTATAATTTAATCCTTAATACAAATTTTAAATAAATAATTTTTTTCCTATTAAAAATAATATTTATATTTGACCTCCCCAAAAAAAATAAATTCCGACTCTTTACCACAATACTTAATACCAACCAAACCTACTAAGACTTGAAAAAAACTACTCTTAAGTTATTTCCTTTTATCGTATATATTGTTTTATTTTTAATTAGCATCAATTGCTTTTCTAATACTAATACTTACACTGATACCATTAGCAATTCAAAGAAGATTTTTATTTCTAAAAATTTTCCCAAAGACGAAGTTGGTCTTCTTAACAATTCGCTTAGTTATTACCAGACTCCAAAAAGTGAGTTCACTAATGAGTTTCTAAAAAAGAATTTCCCGGTCTCACAGGAGATCAATAAAGATCGCGATATGGCAATATCTGTTTTTAAGGAGATCGCTAAAAATGATAATCTTACTGATTTTTTAGAACCTAAAAAATTATCGATGTTGCCTCTTGGTATAAAAAAGACCATTGGAGGCATTCAATACATGCTTGGTATTAGCAGCGCCAAATTCACTCCGGAATACACGGAGCTAACTGCTTTTGTAAAAATCGTAATTCCGCAGCATGATTCTCTTGGGAGACCAAAAGAGCTGTTCTTTGGTGCCAACGGTATCAAACTTTCGCATAAAGGCGGATTAGTTGGCGCGACAAATTTGGTTTTACTAGGTGATGTTCCAATTAACATTAATGGTCAGAATTCGTTACTTATTCTAAAAGGAGGTATGGCGATGTCTACCGGACTTGTAGAAAAAAAGACCTATGTAACGATTGACTGTAACGGTTTTAAAGAACTTGGAATTACCGCAGACGTTGAATTTTCAAGAGCTTATCTTGAACCCGTCGATGACGAATATAAACTTATTCCCGCTCCCACCCGTGTAACGGGGTCATTCAAGACAATAGTATCCAACTGGAATGATATTCTTATTGAAATCTCTTTGCCCAAATTTCAACTGACTTCTTATAAAGGCAAAGGACCTGCTTTTGAACTAAACAATGCCGTAATCGATTTAAGTGACATTAGAAACTCTGATAAAATCGAATGGCCCGATGCTGATTATGTCAAAGACTATCTAATACCGGGCAATCTAAATTTATGGAGGGGTTTTTATGTAAAATCTCTAAAAGTCGTGTTACCGGAGCAGTTCAATAAAAGAGACGAGAATAAAAGGGTTAAATTTGAAGCTGCCAATCTCTTAATTGACAGAATGGGGGTTTCCGGAAGATTCGTAGGCGATAATATCTATAGCCTTAAAGAAGGAAGTGCTTCCGGCTGGCAATTTTCATTAGACCATATCGAAATGGAATTCCGTGCGAACTCATTGACAGCAGCTGCTTTCAATGGTGAAATTGTTTTGCCGCTTTCGTCAGAAGACAATACCCAATGCGATCCAAATTCGAGAGGAAGATTAGCTTACAATGCTATCATAAACCCTGTAGACAATGAATATATCCTTAAAGCTGATGTAACCAACAATATTTGCTTCCAGGCTTTTAAAGCAACCGCTTCTTTAGAAAAAAACTCCTATTTGGAATTAAAGGTAAAAGACGGTAAGTTTTTACCAAAAGCCGTTCTTTATGGAAGTTTAGCTTTAAAAGGTAGTAATAAAAATACCACTGCATCCGAACTTACTGCATCGCCGAATAAATCATCCGGATCAATTAATGCTGAGGGTGAGAAAAAGGAAGCTATTAATTTTAAAGGGATCATTTTCCAGAATTTAAACTTGCAAACTGTCGTGCCTTATCTAACGGCCGATTATTTTGGCTACAAACACATTCAGGAGAAAGATGCCGCGGTTAGTAACTTCCCTGTTACGATTAATGAAATTGCTTTGATCGCTACAGATGTATCAGCAAGCCTGAAAGTCGATGTTGCGATTAATATTATGCAAAATCAATTTAACGGTCAGACGAAATTTTATGTGGTCGGAAAATTCGACAGAGAGAAAGGAATTCAAAAATGGAAATACGAGCGTATTAAGTTTGAGGAAATATCAGTTGCAGCAGACTTAGGAGGTGTAAAATTTAAAGGAAGCATTGCCATAATGGACAATGATCCGGTCTATGGTAATGGTTTCAAAGGGAGCGTGTCGGCAGATTTTACAGGAGGTATCAAAGTAGAAGCCAATGCCATTTTTGGATCTACTACTTTTAGATACTGGTATGTGGATGCTATGGTAGACAACTTAAATATTCCTGCCGGAGCTATTACTTTTAAAGGTTTTGGTGGTGGTGCCTATTATCACATGAAAAAAGACGGCTTTAGTTCTTCTTTTGTGGCTTCTAAATCAAATTATGTACCTGATGCAGATTCTGGATTAGGTGTTAAAGCTATGATTAAGTTTGCGGGTACAGCTACCGCAAATGCTTTTTGGGGAGGTGCCGGTTTTGAAATTGCTTTTAATAAACACGGCGGTCTTAATAGAATTAGTATTTATGGAGAAGGTCACGTCATGCAGCCGTTTGAAATTCCGGGAGCTGAGGCACTAACAAAAGCCTTACAGGTTGTTGCCGAAAATGAAGCACTAATGGGTGCGGTAGCTACAGAAGCGCTAAAAACAAGCAATTTATCAGCTGCAGCAGAACAGCTTTATCCAAATGATGTGAAAAATTCTATGGGTATCAATGCATTTGCTGCCATAGAGTACGATTTTAGAGCAAAAACTTTACACGGTACATTCGATTTATACATTGATACTCCGGGAGGTTTCATAAAAGGCCGTGACTCCAGTAACAGAGCAGGTTGGGCTGTTTTACACTTTGGACCAGACAAATGGTATATACGGGCAGGTACCCCTAAGAACCGATTGGGGATAAAACTTGCTATTGGATCTGTCGAGGTAGAAGCCGGCGGTTATTTTATGCTTGGAGATGATATCCCGGGTAGTCCACCGCCACCGGATATTGTTGCGCAACTCTTAAAAGTAGACGTAGCTAAACTGGATTATATGCGTGACGAAAACAGCATTGCTTCAGGAAAAGGATTTGCCTTTGGTTCTGATTTTAGCATTAAAACAGGTAATCTAAGTTTCTTAATGTTCTACGCCAATTTCCAGGCCGGATTTGGATTTGACATTATGGTTAAAGATTATGGAGAAGCACAATGTAAGGGTTCGGGACAAATTGGTATAAACGGTTGGTATGCCAACGGTCAGTCATATGCCTATATGCAAGGAGAACTCGGAATTAATATTAAATTATTTTTTATACGGAAGAAAATATCCATTATAAAAGGTGGAGGCGCCGTTCTATTACAAGCCAAATTACCAAATCCGGCATGGATTCGAGGCTATATGGCGGGAGAATTCAGTTTACTTGGAGGTGCCGTAAAAGGTAGTTTCCGTTTTAAACTGGAATTTGGAGAGCAGTGCGAATTTATATCAGTGAATCCTTTAGAAGGTTTAAAATCTATTGCAGATATCACTCCTATTCAAGGAACAAAAGAGGTTGATGTCTTTACCATTCCTCAGGTTGGATTTAACATGCCTGTCAATAAAAACTTCAACATTGAAGGAGATGAAGGGGTTAAAACTTACCGACTCAAACTAGAAGAATATACAATCAAGAAAGGAGATGTTCCGGTAATTGGTACACTAAGTTGGAACAAAACAAATGACTTATTGAGCTTTAACTCCACCGAAATACTACCTGAAAAATCAGATTTAACTTTAAATGTAAAAGTAAGTTTTCAGGAATATAAAAATGGCTCATGGCAAACAATTTTAGACCAGGGACAGATTGCAATGGAAAGTGAAACCCGAAATTTCACTACCGGTGTGGCGCCTAACAATATTCCGGTGGGCAATATCGCTTACTGCTACCCTGTTTTTGATCAAAAATACGTTTATCAAAACGAAAGTAAAGAAGCTTATGTAGTACTAAAAACAGGACAGTCCTATTTGTTTGACCTAAAACCGGGACAATCACAAAAAGCATTTTACAAAACTGGAAATAAAACAGCAAATGGTACTATATCCTACAATGCAAGTTTAAAAAAGGTCATCGTTAGTTTGCCGGTTTTAGAAAGAGTAAAACCATATAATTTATCTTTAATGACATTGGAAACTACAAAAGATGCGAATGCTAATCTTAATGAGAGTTTTGACAAGCAAGATCTTGGTTCAAATGCTAATGTTGAAGTTAAAAATAATAAGCTGGGCGAAACTTTAACGGGTGGTCAGGGTGTTGAATTATTGCAGTATAATTTCAATACTAGTCAATATAATACATTTCAAGAGAAAATAGCAGCTAAAAAAGCCCGAAAAGTCCATACAAAAATTATTGAAGCTGATATTCACGCTCTAGAAGCTGAAAATACCTCAACTGAACCTTTTGATGAAATTGAGATTGCCGGTAGCCCTAAAACACTCAATGTGCCATTAGTGAGTATCGAAGCCATACTAGATGATAGTTACTTCAAAAATGAAATTTACCCACTGATATATAAAGGCTATCCGCTGGAAGCAGATTTTACGCTAAACAGAAACACTACCCTTTTAGGAAATCCTCCAATCAAAGGAGTTGAACCAATGACCTGGTATTTGGCTGATTTAATTCATAATCCAAAAAGTTCTAATTTGAGAGACCGATTACCTTATCGTTATAACCAGCCTTTTTATTATAAAGACGATTTTATAAAAATTCAATATAAAATAGTCAATAAATATTTAAGCACTCAGAATCAACCTATGATCAATAAGTACAATTACATTATGAACGGAACATTTCCTATGATAAAAGATGGGCCTTACAATGTAAGACTAAACTATATACTACCAGGCGGGCAAGCGGGTACCAGTTCAATTTTTACATTCAATAAAACAGATTAGCATGAAGCTTAAATTTTTAATTCTCCTTACTTTTATTACCATTAGTACTAATTATTCACAAGAGAAGACTACCACAGGAGAAGCAAATCCAACCGAAATAAAATCGGACATACAAGTTATAGCCAGAGTGCAAAAAGATAGAATTTTGTTGCGATGGGCCGTCAGTAATGCGATAGCCTGGAAAAAACTGAATACCTACGGATACACTGTAGAACGTTACACCGTTACCCGAAACAGCAAAACTTTAACAGCTCCTGAAAAAGTGGTTTTGGCCAGTGCACTAAAACCTGAGCCTCTGGAAACATGGGAAAAATTAATTGAAAAGAACGATAATGCCGCAATTGTAGCACAAGCCATCTATGGTGAAAACTTTTCTGTTACCGGAACAGATAAACTAGAGAACATCATAAACCTGTCAGAAGAGAATGAACAAAGATTTACGTTTGCTCTGCTAACCGCTGACAGAGATTATGAAATTGCCAAAAAAGCAGGTCTGGGCTTTGAAGATAAAACGGTTAAACCTAATGAAAAATACGCTTATAGGGTAATTTCAAATGTACCCGAAAAAGAGGCTACTATCTCTTATGGCGGAATTTTCGTGGGATTAAACGATTATCAGCCTCTTCCAAAACCAATAGATTTTACGGCTCATTTTACAGACAGCAGTACGATGTTAAGCTGGAATTTTAAAATACTTTCACATACCTATGCCAATTATTTTGTAGAGCGTTCTACCGATAAAAAAACTTTTACAAGAATTACCAATAAGCCTTATACCAGTTTAAATCAGGAAAACACGAGTAATAGTCAAATTTTCTATGTTGATTCTATTGCGAACAATAAACCATACAGCTACAGAATTCAGGGAATTTCGCCTTTTGGTGAGTTAGGCCCTTATTCACAAGTTATTACCGGAAAAGGTGTCGAAATCTTAAAGTATGTTCCTCATCTTACTGTGAAGGAATTTAAGGATGAAAATACCGTTACTTTAACCTGGGAATTTCCCGATGAAGGAAATGATGATATTACAGGATTTGAATTAAATCGTTCAGATAAAGATGATGATGGCTATAAAACGGTGGTAAAAAACATTCCAGCCAAGAGTCGTGCAGTGACGTACAACAAACTCTTATCAACGAACTATTTTACGATTACAGCTCTTGGTAAACAAGGAAGCAACAGAACTTCATTTCCTATGCTTGTGCAGCCTGTAGATTCTATACCGCCTTCTAAGCCAATTGGATTAAAAGGAGTTATAGACAGCCTGGGAGTTGTAAAATTGACTTGGGATCCTAATAAAGAAAAAGATCTATTAGGATATCGTATATATAAAGGAAATACTGCCGAAGAAGAACTTACTCAGTTGACTGTAAGCCCTAGTGAACCCAACTCCTATCAGGACAAGGTACTCGTTAAAAGTTTGAATAGTAAGGTATATTACAAAGTTGTTGCTGTAGATTATCACTACAACATGTCTGAGTTCTCAGAGGTTTTAATCCTTAAAAAACCGGATGTAATCCCTCCTACTTCACCTGTTTTTACCAGTTTTAAAATTAAAGAAGGATCAATTTTTCTCGAATGGGTAAACAGCCAGAGCGAAGATGTGGCAGTGCACCAATTGTATAGAAAAGAAAATGACCAAAAAGACTGGACATTGATCCTGGAAACAAAAAATAAGGAAGAGAAATTTCGGGATAAAACAGCTATTGAAGGAAGTACTTACCGCTATGCCATTTTTGCTAAAGACGAGAGCAATTTAGTCTCCAATCCTTCACCGGAATTGACTTTATTTGTTCCTAAATATTCCGTAATGCCTGCTGTGAAGGGATTTTTTGCGCAGCCCAATAAAACGACAAATACTATAGATTTATCATGGGATTACTCAAACAATGAGGTAGATGGTTTTGAAATTTATAAAGCTTCAGACAAAGATCCGTTGCAACTAATCCAGATTGTTCCCGGAAACACCCGATTTTTACCTGATCCGACTATTACCATTAATACTACTTACCAATACGGTATTAGAGCGACATTTAAAGATGGAAGAACATCAAAAATGGACTTTTACACGGTAAAATTTTAAATATTATGAAGCATTTAATACACCTTTTAAGATTAATAACAAGAGAGAAATATTATATATTTATCGTATTGTATTTCCTGATTCCATATGTGGCTCATTCTCAATTATATATAATGGAATTTAATGGGACTCGATCAATTGAAGAATGTAATTGTCTCAACTATAATTGGGAAGTAAAATCAAATGGCGCTCATATAGCGGCAATTGTAACAAAAGATCAATATTTAATTTACGATATAAAGCCAACCTCTTTTGAATATATGGCATATCGTCCTGACTCTTATGCCTGCAGTGGTCCTTGTCGTGATGATTATTATGAAGCTTACGCTGACCATAATTTAAATGCAGACTGCTATCCTCCTTATTTTATAGGTAATCAGGTATTAATTAAGCCAACGAATTTAACTAACTCTTTTTGTGACAGGGTCTTATTGGCGGCAGTTGGCTGCACTGGAACTCAAAAATTTTATTGGGAATACAGTACAAACGGAAAGGATTTTATTAAAACTAATATAAGTACTAATTTCAATCAAAATTATGACTTCATTAAATCCAACTTTCCGGCATTAAATAACTACTATGGCAATATTCTCTTTAGGGTTTTAATAGATTCCAATCCTGCTATTACGGAAGAAAATGTTTACTCAAACATAGTTAATTATACCATTACACCATGTTCTCCAAAATTAGACAACACGTCAGGTCCGAACCTTACCACTTGTAGTTATAGCAATGGTAGTGTGACATTTACTTTTAGCAGGCCATTAGAAAAAGATGAAATGTACCTGTTTACTCGTAATCCTATAGGAGGAGGTCCTACAACTTCTGCAAAATCAAATGATCCTTATGTAGAAGAAATATCCGCACTTAGTTATAAATGGAAAAATATACCCGCTGGTCAATATGAATTTACATATCAAACTAAGTTTGGAAGCAGTAATCCTTCAAGTATATCAACAGTTAGCAGTTTCACTATAACTTCAAGAAACCAATTAACTTTTACGGCAACAGCGGTACTGCCAAACTGCAGTACAGACCCAAAAGGAATATTAATAGCTGCCACCGGCGGAACTCCCCCTTACTATTATCTTTTAGAAGGAGAACCCTTGACACAAAAACATGTATTTACAAGCCCTTACACGATACCTATTACAACAGATGGCGAATACAAAGTAGTCGTTGTAGATGCTTCTGATTGTATTGAAAAATAATATAATGAAAAAAAAAATACTCTTATTTATATTCTTATTAGGAAGCCTGTTTGTTCAAGGACAAACAGATTATGCAATACTAATAAAATCTAAAATCACTTCACCTTCGATCTGGCCTGATAATGATTATACTGGACTCCATCAGATTTCAGTGGGGATGAATTCATGCTCAATTATTTTTCAGGCAGAAAATTACAAAGATGATCTATACTGTTTTTTTTATGTGACAGGAAATCCAACTAAAATAGATTTTATGGAAGTTTTAGGAGGGTCTCCAACATGTGGACAAATAACACGAACTATACCTTATAATAAAGATACTTTTTCTTATTCGTCTTTTGCCGGATGTTTAGCGAATGCTGAGATAATGTCATTGCATATCACTCGACCAGACTCCAGTCCAAAATGCAAGGAAGATCCCATAACCTTAAATAATGGGTGGAACTGGAAGTATAAATTTGATAATGGAGCTTGGGACAATCTTCCTACACAATTTCAGGAACAAACATCAATTACATTTAAAATAAAGGATTTACCTGGCTATGTGAGCCAATCAAATGTTCATTTTAAAGCGGGTTATGAAAATTATAAACAATATACAAATACTGTCAGTTATGCTATTATTGGCTGTTCACCCGAACTGGCTGAAAAAAAACCAACTGCAAAATCTGTTGAATGCAATAATACGGCCACTGGCAGTGTTACCCTAAAGTTTGAATCACTACTAAAAAAAGATGATCAATTTCTTTTTAATCTAATCCGCGTTGATCCGGCGGCACCGAATACAGGTCCTACCACAAGTATTACAGCATCTGAAAACGAAACTGAAAATAAAAGCTATACATGGGATAAAATAGCAGCAGGAACATACATCATAAAATATCAGGCACAGAGCAAATTTGATAATGGCAAAATAGTAGGATCTAGTGCTATCGTTACCGATCCTTTTACGATAGAAAATAAAGAGGAATTAACTTTTAAAACAACAGCGATTCAACCAAAATGCAGTGGAGATCCCGGTAGTATTGAAATTTCAGTAACTGGTGGTACCTCTCCTTACTTTTATATTCTTGACAATGGAATTAAAACTCCACTTACCAAAAATCCGGATACAATTAATGGTGTAACAGATGGTGATCATACAGTAATCGTTCTGGATAGTTTTGGCTGTACAGAAAACTAATATTATGAAGAAAAAAACACTCTTACTTCTATTCTTTTTAGGAAATCTCTTAGTTCAGGGACAAACGGACTATGGAGTCTTAATAAGATCGACTATGAACCCTAAAAATCCAAATGCATCAAGCACAAGATACACTATTTGTGGAGTTTTAGATTATTCCATAGAAGGGTCAATAGATATGCATATAAAAGAATTTTGCACAAATAATATAATTCCTTTGAATGGAGCTGAAAAGATTCAGTATGATTTTTTTTACACCAAAAATATTGATGGACTTTTTATCTTAGATGCTGAAATAAATAGCAGATATCAGTCCATATGTTCGAAAGAATATGCTATTCCCTACGACAAGAGTACCTTTAAAGAAGCGACTTTAGGTGGATGTGCCGGCAGATCAAATGTATGGTCAATACACCTTACGCAACCTGCTGCCAATAACGTTTGTAGTGACGATGCCATTACTTTAAACAATGGATGGAACTGGCAATATCAGTATGATGCAACAGGATGGAAACCGCTTCCTTCTCAATTTCAAGGAAAAAGATCCATTTCTTTTAGCCTTAAAGATATTGGCGGTTATGATGGTAAATCGCAAATATTTTTCCAGGCCGGCTATCAAACACAGTTTACCAATACAGTTACTTACAAAATTATACCATGTTCTCCTGTACTCAATAGTACTTCAGATCCAAATTTTACTAACTGCAGTTATAGCAATGGTAGCGTGATATATACTTTTAGCAGACCATTGGAAACTACAAAAGAAGAAAAATACCTGTTTAATCGTAATCCTGTAGGAAGTGGTCCTACAACTTCAGCAAAATCAGATGATCCTGATGTAGAAAAAATATCTGAGTATAGCTATAAATGGAAAAATATACCTCCAGGTCAATATGAATTTAAGTATCAAACTCAATTTGCAAACAATACACCCTCTACGATGTCGGCTGTAACTAATTTTACAATCACTCAAAATCCAAATGGACCTTTAACTTTTAAGGTAAAAGAGGTAATGCCTACCTGTAGTGAAGACACCGACGGAGGCATTGAAATTTCAGCAAGTGGAGGAACTCCTCCCTACTATTATCTTTTGGACGGAGAACCATTAGCACAAAAACATCCATTTATCAGCCCTTATAAAATTCCCATAAAAACAGATGGAACCTATACTGTTATAGTAGTTGACAAATACAATTGCGAAGAATAATAAATTCCTGAACAAGCCTATAATTATGAAAAAAATCTACACATTACTACTTATAACTTTATTGGGATATTCGCAGATAAATGCACAATCAACCAAAACAGTTACTATTGTAACACCAAAACCAATTACAATTACTGGTACTCCTAGTTACACAAATGCAACAGAAAATGGTAAAGCCGATGGCAAACTCTCTATTGAATTTGAGGGCGGTACAGGTGATTTCGAATATATTTGGTTTAAGGGCGGACAAAAAATTACATCTCTTAACTGGGATTCACTTCCAGCTGGAAAATATATTATCTATGCAAAAGACAAAACTAGGACATGCCAAAGTAATGGTTTTAGTTTTACAATAAATGAGCCTGAAAAAGTAATAGTCAGTGCCCCAAAACCAACCAATATAACATGTCCCGGAGGAACGGGCAGTATAACAGCTACAGCCAAAGGAGGATTTCCTTACAGTCCAACACCGATAACCCGAACTTACACTTACACCTGGTATAACTGCGACAAATCTGGAACTATTATTAATACAAATCCAATTTCGGGACCAAATAATAGTCCCTCAATTTCGGGACAAAATGCAGGCTATTATAAAGTTTTTGCGACTGATAGCGAAGGAGCCACTTCGGAAGGATTTGTAGTTGAATTAGAAGCTAATCCTCAAATAAAATCAGTGATACTATCTAAAAAAGACGTTAGCTGTTTCGGAATAAATGATGGTGAAATTCAAATTAGCTTAGAGGGTGGAGTTGCTCCATTATCCGTGCTATGGAATGACAACAGTATCAGTACAAACAGAACGGGTTTAAAAGCAGGTACTTATTGGTATACTGTAACAGATGCTAACTCCTGTAAATTTACCAATAATGTAATAACTGAGATTACTCAGCCGCCAACAGCGTTAGGCATCTCAAAAACAATAGAAAAAACACAACCTACATCTCCAACAGCAGCCGACGGTACCATTACAATAACGACAACAGGAGGAACTACTCCGTACACCTATGTATGGACAAAAAATGGTCAGCCATTTAGTGCCAATACTAATCCTGGCACAGGACTTACCACCGGTTTAGAAAATGGCAGCTACCAGATTAAAGTAGTAGATAAAAATGGCTGTAATGCCACTACCAATATAATAGAATTAAAAGCCCTGTCAATAGCCCAAATTAACAAAACAAACATTGATTGTAAAAGTAGTGCAACCGGCAGTATAACTATAGAAGCAAGCGGAGGAACTGGTACTTATTTCTACCGTTGGATTAAAATAGAAAATGGTATCGAAACCGAAATTTCCGGACAAACTAATTCGACTATAGCGAATCTTGTTACGGGTAACTACAGAGTTGGAGTTAAGGACGATAAAAAAGAAATTTTCAAGGATTTTTATCTTTCTGAGCCACAAGATGCGCTTTCAGTAACCCATACTTCTACAGATGTAAGTTGTAACGGAGGCAATAACGGGACAATTGCATTAGATATAAAAGGAGGAACAGGTCCATACAAAGCTACTTTTAAAGATATTAATGATGCCTCTAAAATAATAAATACAACAAAATTAATAGCAGGAACCTATTCTTATATCGTTACGGACAAAAATAACTGTACTTATAATAGTCCCGCTAACATTGAAATCACTCAAAATGCTCCTGTTACCATAACAAGTGTAGTAAAAAAGCAACCTACTATAAATACAGCAAATGATGGTCAAATAATTGTGAATGCAGATGGGGGAACAAAAACATATACTTATTCCTTAAAGAAAGATGGTGTTAGTACAGGTATAACCTACACAACAAATACAATCATTGGATTGGGAGATGGAGTATATGAAATAATAGCAAAGGATAGTAACGACTGTACTTCTGCTTCTGAAACCTTTACACTTAAAGCATTGGTTATAGCCTTTGTAAATAAAATCGACGTAACTTGTAATGGAGCAAATACCGGTAGTATACAAGTGGTTACAAGTGGTGGAACTCCTAAAGACTTAAACCAATACAATTACAAATGGTATTACAAACGAAAAGTAGCAGATCAATATACTTTGTTAGTTGAAACAACATCGGACAAAATCGAGAGTTTATATGCTGGTTTTTACAAAGTAATAGTAACGGACAATGTAAATATTTCAAGAGAACTTGTTATTGCAGAATTGACGGAAAGACCTGCTATAACCTGCACTTTTACTCAAACAAATGTAAATTGCTTTAGTGGCAGCGATGCGACCATTACCTTAAATATTCAGGGAGGAACCGGAGATTATCATGTTTTATGGAATGATGGTGTTACTACAAAAGACCGTGCAGAGATTCCTGTCGGAGACTATTCTTTCACAATTATAGACGATAATGGTTGTTCTTATTCAACAGCACCTGCAATTGTTAAAATCACTGAGCCTCTAAAACCATTAACCATAGCTTCTTTTGAAAAAGCTGATGCAAGCGGCTATCTGTTAAAAAATGGTCATATTGATGTTTCGGCAGCAGAAGGAACATTTCCATATACCTACCAATGGTATCAAGGAACCGGAACTGCTAAAATAATAATGACAGGAAAAACAAACCGTCTATTAGATGGTATTGGTTTAGGTACGTATAGCATTATAGTTACAGATAAAAATAAGTGTACAACGGAGGCATCTTACATCATTAATCAACCTGATGAACTTTTAATCACTTCCATTACAGAAACCCAGTCTATAAAATGTTTTACTAATAAACAAGCCATACTAAAAGCTACCATCTCTGGAGGAGCTCCTATTGGAATTCCTGATACCGATAAAGAATATCTTTATAAATGGTATAATGTGTTAACTCCAAATATAGTAGCTTCTACAACAAATTCTTCCGAGACATTACGTGCCGGAGATTATATTTTAGAAGTTTCAGACGGATTTGGAAACAGCTATACTTCGAATCCTGTGACTGTAACTGAGCCAAAACTTTTAAAAATTAATTATACTCAAAAAAATGTTTCCTGTTATGGCGGTAACGATGCCGAGATTGCAATAAATATTACCGGAGGTGTTGGTCCATATAAGATCGTGTGGAGTACTGGAAAAAATGCAGACCAAAATACAATTAAGGATCTCTTAGCATCAACCTACAATGTTACTGTAACGGATGCTAATTTATGTACAGATTATCAGGAAATAACAATTACAGAACCTCAGGCAATGAGAATACAAGTTTTAAAAACACCTCCATCTGCTTTAGGTCAAAATGATGCAAGTATTAAAGTTACTGTCGTTGGAGGTACTCCAAATTACAATTTCGAGTGGTTCGATAAGGATGGAAACTCCATTTATATTGATAACGACAAAGAATCCAACAGTATTAATAATATCTACGTAGGACAATACTTTATTACCATTATTGACGCAAATGGCTGTAAAATTGACAAAAGAGATTTAGATAAGGTTGATCCTCTTTCTATAAAATTAACCCAGATTAATATTGTAAAATGTCATGGAGATGCAACAGCCAGTGTCAAAGCAATTACCTCAGGAGGACTTCCGGGTTATTATTACAAATGGTATGATGTAAATAATCCTGCCTTGATCATTAGCGAAAATGAGACTTTGATGGATGCTAAAGCAGGTACTTACTATGTTATTGCAACGGATTCTTTTGGTAAATCAATAAAAAGTGAAACGATTACAATCACGGAACCTACTACTCTTGACAATTCTCTTTCTTCTGAATATACCCGTTGCGGTGATGGAAACGATTGGACTATTACATCAGCGGCATCACAAGGTACGGCTCCATACTCTTATTTATGGAATACAGGTGTCAGAACTCCAAATTTAGTAAATGTTCCTCCCGGGAATTATTCTTTATTGGTAACTGATAACAATGGCTGTACCATCACGAAAACAATTACACTAGTTGCTCCACCACATCTGGAAGCATCCGAAATAATTAAAATACCAACTTGTTACGCCGGTTCTGATGCTACCATTACTGTGACACCTATAAACGGTATTGCTCCTTACAGCTACTTATGGAATACAGGAGAAAAATCGAATGTGTTGAGTAATGCCCCAGCAGGAGATTATACTGTGGCCATCACAGACATGAAAGGCTGTATCATCAACCATACGTACACCATCGTTAATCCTCCAAAAGACATTATCAATATTGGAGAAGACGTAACCTTATGTTTTGATCAGACCTTAACCATCAATGCTACAATTGACGACGATAAAGCGACATATTCCTGGACATCTGATAAAGGTTTCAAGAGCAACAAAGCTATGGTTACCGTTTCTGAACCTGCCAATTATACCGTTGTGGTCACCAACAAATTGGGTTGTGAAGCTAGCGATACTATCAAAATATCAAGTCAAAACACCGCAATTAGTGCCGAATTTGCTGTCTCGAGTCAGGTATTCAAAAACGAGAAATTCATCATCGTTGACATTAGTAATCCTGATGCCGACGAAATCGAATGGGTAATTCCTGCCAACGCAACAGTAATCTCGAAAAACAAAGATTTTGCCGAAATCAGTTTTAGTCAGGCCGGAGAATACGACATTACACTGAACACCAAAAAAGGAAACTGTACCGCTTTTCAAACCAAGCAGGTCTTAGTGACTGAAGGTGAGTATGAAGATAATAATCCGGACGATGAAACTTTGAAAAAATTTGATCTGAAAATCTATCCAAACCCGTCAAAAGGAACTTTTACTGTAGATGTATTACTTGATAAAGTGATGCCTGCACATGTTAAAGTTTATAATTTGAATAACAACTTGCTAATAGATTCAAAAACTCAGGAGGGCAAAGACAATTATCTGTTCAACTTTAGTCTTAACGGACTTCCTTCAGGAGTATATTTTGTGTTATTCGAGTCACAACAAGGAAGTAAACTGAGAAAAATTATTATCCAGTAAACTTTAATCTATCCGGCAAGTAAAAATTATAAATTTCAAATATTACTGGAAATCAAGAAAGAATACTCTTGATTTCCATACCCATAAAGAATGATTTTAAAGAAAATAATTTTAATTACACTACTGCTTTTTACAGCTGCCATTGGTTTTTCGCAAAACTTTAATGTACAGGAACTGGGCAAAGCCAAGCTAATAAATGTCAGTGGTGGTGCATCTGCCAATACCGTATTCTATTCCGGTAATGCTACAAGAGAACCCTTTAGTTACTTTTTGAACGGAAACATCAATTTCAACATTGCGAACCTATATAACATTCCGTTTTCCTTTTCCTATACCAATCAAAAATTCGGGTACAACAAACCCGTTTTAATGAATCGTTTGAGCATACATCCCTCTTATAAATGGATTACAGCCCATATTGGAGACATAAGTATGACCTTCTCTCCTTATACCTTAAGCGGTCATCAGTTTACCGGTTTTGGAGTCGATCTGACTCCACAGGGGAAATTTAAAATCAGTGCCATGTACGGACGACTGTTAAAAAGCAACGAATATAATTCTGCCTATCCGGATATCCTGCCTGCCTACAAAAGATTTGGGTATGGTTTTAAAACAGCTTATTCTTTAGAGAAAATAAACCTGGGACTTACTTTGTTTAAAGCAAGAGATCAGATCAATTCTTTAAACAATCCTGTGCCATTTGAACTGGATGTTACACCAAAAGAAAATGCTGCCATTAGTTTTGAAACCAATTTTAAACTTTTTCAGAAGCTACAAGTCTCTACCGAATACGCCAACAGCAGTATTACAGAAGATTTGAGAGCTGCGCAAAGTGGAAAAACAAAAGAAGTTTCCTCTTTTTTATTGGGCCGAAATAGTACAACCACAAGTTACAGTGCCTTCAAAGGACAGTTGGCTTACCCGGCAGGAAAAGGTACTTTAGGATTAGGTTACGAACGAATTGACCCAAACTATAGAACCTTTGGGGGGTACTATTTTAACAACGACTTAGAAAACATAACCGTTAATGCCACACAAAATCTGTTCAAAGACAAAGTGTCGCTTGCCCTAAATTTAGGTCTTCAGAAAGACAATTTAGAAAAACAGAAAGAAAGCCAGATGAAACGTTTGGTAACCTCTGCCAATGTCGATTTGAGACCCAATCAAAAATTAAACCTGAACCTAAACTACTCTAACTTTCAATCGTTCACCAACAGCCGCTATCAGTTTGACTACATCAATCAGGTTTCTAATTACGAGTATTTAGACACTTTGAACTTTAGGCAAGTCAACCAAAATTTAGGTCTGACGGTAAACTATTTACTAAGAAATGAAAAACAAATAAAGAAAGCCATAAGCGCCAATTTCTCGATGCAGGATGCCGTAAATCAGCAACAAGGAAAAGCAGTTGCAGGCGGAGCTTCGACCTATTACAACTCCGCCCTTACCTATTCTCTTGGTTATCCGCAAAAAGATTTAAGCTTCAATGGTTCCCTAAACAATACTTATGGACAAACGGATAGCGGAAAGAATTTTATTATCGGACCAACCGTCGGAGCTTCCAAATTGTTTTTGGAGAAAAAACTGAATGCTACTGCTTCGACCAGTTACAACACCAGTTACAATAATGGCGAAAAGCAAAACGACATCTTCAATTTCAGATTGAACGGGTCTTACATTTATCTTGAAAAACACAATTTCAACATGAGTGTCATTACCCTATTCAATAAAACGGGCACGGGTAGAAATAACGATCTGACGGCTACCCTTTCGTATACGTACTCTTTCGACAAAATCAAAATGCGTCCGAAAAGAGAGCCAAGAACCGAGGAGGACATGAATCTTACTTCTATTCTGAAAATAAACCTCAACGGAAAGGCTTTAGAAGGAACGCGTGATCAGATTACAGCCCAGTTAAAAGAAATGCAATTGGCACTAAACCCATTACCGGAAAAAGAAAGCACAAATTTAGAGCATTTACTCACACAGGCTACCCTTGCATCAGATGACAAACAGTTTAAAGAGAAAGCTTTAGATTATCTGGAAACGTATAATACAGAAGCCGAAAATGTAAAAAAATACAATAACTACCTTTTGGAAGCAGCCAAAAAACTGGAAAAAGAGATGAAAAGCAAAGACGAAAGTCTTGAAAACACTTATGTTGCAGCAATAGGAAGAGTAAACAGCCATAAACTGCATGGTGTGAATGAAGCAGAGATCACCGATAAAACAGCTTACAAATCGTATCTCAAACTGGTGGAAAGAAGCAACAACAACCGCGATCAATTAACCCGTCACCGATGGATGCTAAAAGAAATTTCGACATTAGCTAAACTGCCTGCTGCCGAAATACAGCAAAACCCAATCGCAGTTGTTTTTAGCACGGAGCAGGTTGAAGAAGTTTTTAAAGCAATAAAAGACAAAAAACTTGACCCTGAAATAATCACTGCTATCGAAGTCAAAATGATTCCGTTTTATCACAAAATCGCCCTTAAAAATGCAAAACCTGATGAAATCGATCTTAACCATATTCAAAAATAAAGGATTCAATACGAATACTAACCTGACAAAAAATGGATAAACCTCAATTACCCAAAATGCTGAAAAAACTGTACCTATTCCTGTCGCTGCTTTGTTCCCTGGCGGGATTCAAAGGCTATACACAGACCTTTCCTATTTCGGTCAATACTCAAATTACACAGCCCTCGCCTATTTATCTGAGTAAATATGCTGATGCGACTACCATAAACAGTCCCATAAAAATTCAATTGGTACTTAACGATTTGACCATCTCAAACCGTCAGGTTCGATTAAAAATATACTTTCAGGGCAACGGAGTTTCGTTCAGTAACAACGATTTTGTTGTAGGAGCAAAACCACTTTACCTCGAAGGAGGGTTTCCATTGCAATTAACCAATGTTGATCTGGCTCCCTATTTTCAATACCAGAACTTGTTGGGATTAAATCCAAATCAATATGCACAACCTTTACCAGAAGGAATTAGTAACTTTTATGTAGAGGTATATGATTTTGCTACAGGAAAAAAACTGTCCAGAAAAACGGGTACAACTACTGTTATTTTTCAAAATGAACCGCCCTTCCTAAACCTGCCTTTAAACAATGCTTCGATCATGCAGCAAAACATTCAGAACATTGTTTTTAGCTGGACACCGCGAAGCATCAATGTCAGTAATGTAGAATACGAATTTTCATTAGTCGAAATCTGGGACAATTATACTCCGGTGCAAAATGCCTTTGCCTATTCACCGCCGTTGTATACCACCACAACCAAAATGACTACCCTGCAATACGGTATGAGTGAACCTCAACTGATTCCCGGTAAAAAATATGCGTGGCGCATCAAAGCGAAAGCCATTTTAGGAGCCGAAGAAATTGGAGTATTTAAAAACAACGGTTATACCGAAATCTTTGCTTTTACCTACGAAGTATTCTGTACCTCTCCCCTTGCCGTTAAAACGGAAAGCATTGGTCAGGATCAGGCCAAAATAAGCTGGAGCGGTAACATTGACAACTTTGACTATCGGGTAAACTATCGTGAGAAAAATTCCGGTTCGCAATGGTACAAAGCTGTCACACCAAGAGAAAATATTACACTTAGCAACTTAAAACCCAACACCACCTACGAATATACTGTAGGAGCATCATGTGATGTGGGCAAATACATTAACAGTTCAATATTCGAATTCACTACTATTGCCAGAGACGAAATTGTATTTCAGGGCTGCGGTATCAAACCGGATCCGAGAGATTTAGCGAACCAAACCCCACTTCCGGAGCTTTTTCCAAATGATGTCATTACAGCGGGAGATTTTCCTGTCGTAGTTTTAAAAGCCATAGGAAGTAACGGTAACTTCTCCGGAGAAGGTTATGTAACCCTGCCCTTTTTAGAAAAATTCAGAAAACTAATTGATGCTGCTGATGCCTTAGGTGCAAAAGATGAAAACGGAGCTTCAAAAGGAAACCTTAGCGAAAATACCCGAATCAGAATAACCTTTAACAACGTTGGTGTTAATAGCGATTTTAAATTAATTTCAGGAGAAATTATTGCAGCCTATGATCCTACCTGGAGCGGTATCTCAGATTTAGATGGTGTCATCAATGACGCCTTTGGTGATGCCGGAAATGTGGTCAATCAGGACATCCAGTTTCCTATAAAATCAGTAGTAAAAAATCCTGATGGAAGCATTACAATAACAGGTCCGGATGATGTTAAAGTTAACTTGCCAAAAACCGTAAATGATATTATAATTACGGATAAAAACGGTAAACAATATGCCGTTCCTGCTAATGCTCCTGCCGGAAATATCGAAAAAACAGGACAACTCGCTCCGGGAGGAATTCCAAATTCCAAGAATACAAACGGAATGGGATCTGGTGGAAGTGTGACTGAAATTTCATCTCCGGATATAAATGTAATTTTCTCTAAAGGAAATGGATTTTATGCTTTTGATACTGCTCCTGCAGCAGCAAACGGAAGCTTAGGTAAAACTTATGAAACAATCCCTCAAAAAAGCGGTGGTACCTATAATGTAAATTTGAAAGCTATTTCAAACAGTCCTAATAAAACTGATATTGTAATCGCAACCGCTAATTTCAAAAACGGAAAAACCAAAAAAGACATTGTTTTTAAAACTCAAAATGGTACTGCTATTGACAGTACTCAGATTGTTTGGAACGACAATGTTGCCACTTTAACCCTAAAAAAGACTTTAGATTTTGCTAAAGAAACAGTCATTGCAACGGTTAAACCTGCTACATCAAAAGACCCGAAAGAAACTGTCGGGAAATACGATATTGCCGGAACAATTGATTTATGGCATTTGACCAATAAAAAAGTAAATGTAACACTGGTTAGCGTTAACAATGCTTCAATACCTGCTAATGCAAAAGAGCAATTGAATGCAATTTATGAACCAGCCGGAGTAACATTTGACGTTAATACCATAAATGTAACCTTAAACAACAGCTGGGGAGAAAGCATCGAAACCAGTGATAGTGACTTACTAAACACCTATACCCCGGACCAACAGCAAATCACCAATAATCTAAAAGCAAAATTAGGTTCCGATTATAAAAAAGACACCTATTATGTAATTTATACCGGAGCTCCTTCCGATAAATCAAACCTCCTTGGCTTTATGCCGCTGAAACGACAATATGGTTTTATTTTTAACAAAACCAATACCGTTCGCACATTGGCACACGAATTAGGTCATGGTGTCTTTGGCTTGAAGCATCCATTTACAGAGTATAACACGGCAACAACCACAGATCTTTTAATGGATTACGGTACCGGAGTGCTTTTAAGCCACAACGACTGGCAGGTACTCCATGCTCCAGGGTTACAGTTGTATCCGTTTATTCAGGGGGATAGTGATGGGGAATTTGCCGGTGGTTATGTTATAAGCCCAGATTACCAAATATTTTCGATTGGTTTAGATAAAACGAAAGTCGATAAGAATACCTACAATAATAATGATATAATGGCTAATGACGGTACACTTCCCGGATTTGTATTTAATGAAAACCAATATTGGTGGAAAGAAGGAAAATATATAAATGCTACTAATAATTATACGTTAACAGATTTATCAAGCAACATAAATGCACTCAAATATAAGTGGTTATTTTTATTTTTTGACAAAGAAAAAGATTGTGGAAAAAGAACCTATTTGTCGGTTAAAATTGCTGATTACATTGCTAGCAAAAAATCTCTTAAAGATTTCATAAGCCAATATAAAGATTCTAAGACTAAGGAATTTATTGTATGTAATGATCCAAATGTTAAAAATTGGAATGAAATAAATACCTCAGGTGGTAATATTAATAATGCATTTATTGATTATTCTGATGGGAAAGATGGTAAATCTCCATTTAGTAATGAGCAAAAAAGTGAAATGAGTACAACCATAACTAGTATTGATTCTGGTTTAGAGACTAACTTAAAGGTCTATTTATTAAATACAGGGCATCCTAAATATAATTTGCAAAAGGCAGAAGCTGAAAATGATAAATCAGCAAATAAATTAATTTTTACTTATAGTGAACAAAGTAAAAAGATAGATTTACAACATAAATTTTCTGTACCTAAATGGTTAACTGATGCTTTGCCAGCCACATATTCTAATTCAAGTTGTACTTTCGAATATATAAACGAAGGTCTTACAGAACTACATAAAAATCCTGCTTATAAAGCTTCATTAAGTTTTGACCAGGCTTTGCAGGAAGCTAGAATAATAACATATCGTGCTGCATTTGGTATGATTTATTGTGCTACAAATGAAGAAGCAGTTCAAAGTTCAAATGCTGCAACAAAGTATGTAGCAGGTGTTTTACACGAAGTAATTGCAACCGTCGATCTTGTTGAGTTAGTAAAGGGGCTTACAAAAATGGGAACTTCGGCAGTAGATGCAAATGTAAATAGCTATAAGGAATTTTATCAGGATATTCAAAAAACTTGTGATGAGTTAAAATCAGGACAATCAATAGAGCCAGCTGTATTGGCAAAAAAATTACTACCTCCGGGTATTCGAAATGATATAAAATTGTATAACACGGTTGTAGAAACCGCTAAACAATTTTCATCATTTTATTTCTCAGATTGTGATAAGTACAAATTTAAAAATGGGCAAATTGGCGATATTTGTGCATATCGTTATGGACAAATAACAATAATGATTGTGCCAATCGTACTTACGGCCGGTGAATATTTGTTTGCAAAAGTAGGAGGATTAGTTGGTAGGCTTAAAACAATAAGTACTCTTGGCCGTACAGAGGAGGTTGCTAATTTATTGATTGAGGCTGAAAAAACGGGAAAAACAATTGTTAGTGAAACGGAAAGAATAGTAATTAAAGAAAGTGATGATGTTGTTACTGCAATTGAAAAAAAAGCAGATGAAATCATTATAAAAAAAACAGTTAAGATTACCACGACTGACGAATTGAAGTCATTTTTAACTACAATAGATGAAACAACTACGATAGCTCAGCTTGAAGAAAAAGGAATAAAATCATTGTTTAGAGGGACAACAAGAAGTAAAGCTGATAATTCTTTGTTTACAGGTAATACAAATTCACAAGCATATGGTATCTCAACTTCAACGGACCCAATTAAAGCTACAATTTTTGCAATAGAAAGTGCTACTGAGTATGGAAGTACGAAAGGTGTTTTACAAATAGGCCTACCAAGTGATTTAAAATCTCTTAAACTTAATTCTCCTAATATTTATCGTTGTGAAAAAGAACTTGAAATTGTAATTCAAACACCTGCAGATAATTTTGCTAATTTAGCGGAAGTAGAAATTTCTGTTGAACATGCGAGGGAATTAGTCAAAGAAGTTTACAATATTGATTTAGATACAAAAATCTATAGAGACGTTTCAAATGAATTACTTGAAACCTTACCTCCTTCGAGTTTAGAAAAATCCTTTGAGTTTTATCAAAAGGCTCAAAAATATAATTTAAAATAATATACTATGAGTTTTATTGACGAATTTTTTATAGAATTAAATAATGAAGGTGAGTTAAAAAAGTATCCGTCTTTACTAATAATGGACTTACCAAAAGAAACTGATATACAAAAAGGTAATTTAAAAGAACCTAATAGTGTGAACTTGCTTTATGTATTTGCAACTACTGTCGTAGGTAATGGATACTTGGAAATTAAAGTTAATACCAAATTTGATATTATTTTCGCAAAGAAAAATTCTAATGATTTTGAAGAATGTAGTGTTATCCTGCGATACGTCAATATGAATCCGCGTTATCAAATTGATTATTTACCGGGGGGGGCTATAGGACTATGTTTGTTAGAATTTCCTAACGGTAAACCAGAACTTTTCAATAAACTTAAATATTATGGCGAAAAAAAAGATTATAACAAGCATGATACAATAATACTTACACAAAGAATAGTAATTGAGAAATTATTGAATAGTTCAATGGAGAAATCTTGATACTATAGCTCGAATCCCAAATCTAAAAGTTAAAATAAAGAATTCATCAGTTTCTTTCAAGAATAATACTGATAATGAGCTTATTTTTTTTACGAAGTAAAGACTAATAATAAATATAATTGTGAAATTTCAAATGAAACCAGAAAACTCTAGATGAATCAAAAAGTAAAAGCGTATGAGCTATGGGGTGATGAGAAATGGGATGAATTATATGATTTCTTCCATGCAGATGCAGGTAATGAAATTAATGGAGGTTGGCCACCGTTTGACGGCTTCATAAAAATAGAAACTATAAAAAAGACTTAGAAATTCTAGCAGAGGGAGGAATATTTGATCGTTTTCAAAATCCAAAAGTGGATAAAGCTGATGGAAAAATTACAGAAGTTACTGAATTAGGTGGTGGATTTGCAAGTCCTGTATACAAAAATGAATATAATAAAATTGACATTCAATATACCTATGATTCCAGAGCTTTATTAGAAGATGTACAAGAAGGTATGGTATATATAAAATTTAAAATAAAAGATGCATCAGGAGTAGAATTTAGCTATGAAAACGCAATTCCATGGAAAAATAAAAACGGTATTACACAACAAGGATTTGCTAAACAAATACGAACAAAACCAAAATTCCATGAGTCTTCTTTCAAAAAAGGAATTACTTATGATATTGTACAACGTTCTGTTTTTAGAGGTGGTAAGTGGGTAGATGAAATTGAAGATTTAACTTTAAAAATAGATAAAATAACTAGTAAACTTGACTGTAAATGAAACTAATTAATAAATTTTATTGTACTCAAACTGAAATCCTTGGAAACGGCAGTGAAAAAAATAATGAAAATATTGTTTCCATTAAAACAGAATTAATTAGACCTTCCATAAAATTTTTAAATAGTGATGGAAGTATTATATCTTCTGAAAGAAAAGCTTTTAGAAAAAAATTAATCGCTAACCCTTTTGTAGATCCAAGTGAATCTTTTACGTTGAATGAGTTATTATTCTTATCTAAAACGTATGAATTTGATATTAAAGAACATGCAATCCACAAAGGATATTATTTTAGTATTTTAAAAATTAACAAACTGTACAATTCCCCTGGAGACATTGTTTTAATTGAACAACAAGAAAAAGAATTTATGATGATTGAATTCAACCGATGGAGTTCTGAAGCGCATCCAAGAAATGCAGGAGAAGACAGCTTAGGAGAAGACACTACCTATATACATGGAATATGGGAAACTCCATTATTAACAGATGAAATAATCTCAAAAATTAAGAACAGAAGATAATGAAAAACAAAATAAAGTTATTTTTAAATCTGTGGATTATATTATTTACATTTTTAAATGCAAATGCTCAATGTGAAACAATTATAAGGTTCTTCAAAGATGATATGTACACATCGAAAGAACTTGTAGCCTTTTCAGAAACAAATCCACAAAAAGCGTTTGATTCTTGGAAAGTATTACATAATGAAAAAACTGGTTTAACAAGAAATATAGAAGAGCTTACTCTGGTTTCAAAAAATTTAGATGAGATTAAGAATGTAGGTGGGTACTTGAAATGGAAATCTTTGAAAGAACCGATAGACCTACTAAAAGTTCTGGATGAAGATGGTTATGCAGTTATTAGGGGTGTAAATAATGAATTTGTAGCAAGGGGGTGGCTTGGTTTTGATAATGAGCTAAATCTAACAATTATCACTAAAGGAACAACTCTAGAAGGTAAAGGACGCGCAGTCTTTCAAAGTCTGTTCAATTTCATTAATACAGAATATGATGAGATTTTAAAAATAAGAGGAACGTGGCGTTCAAATGATACCGTTGCTGATAATCTTAATAGCTTCAACGATTTTATTAAAAACGGTATGTCTCCAAATGAAGCTGCTTTAAAAACGTTCACTGGAAAAATGGCAATAGAACATAAATTTACAAAAGCGAATGTTTTACCTACTAGTATAACAAGATCAGATGGGACATATAGTAGTGTCGATGTTTTGTTTACAAAATAGATGAAAGATCACTATTACTATAGTAATAATTTTTAAAAAACAAAAGTAGGTCTTCAATATCAAGAGAAGATTTACTTTTGTTTAATGTAATACTGATGATATCATTGTCTTCAATTTTTTCGATTCTCCAAAAATCATTTTCATTTACTAATAAAAGGAAAATCCATTCATTAAAATACTTAGAACAAAAAGTTATTCTTTCCTTTCCGTCTCTCTTCTCTTTATTTGGAAAGACAAAACTTGTAAATCCAATTATTAGAAATTTTTCTTTTATTGTCATATTACTTCGTTAAAGTCTTTTTATTTCATTTCTTTGACATAGCTACAATTAAAAAAAGATAATTTACTTTTTACAATTACTATATAATTTTAGAATGTATTCATTCTCCTTTCAAAAATTCAAGATTAATGATTTACAAGATTTAAGCTCTGTTTTATGCTATTGAGCGTTTCTAAAATAGAATAAGAATACTAATAGCTTTATAAACCTAATTTATAACAAACAGTAATTCTCAACAAACATGATTATTTCAATCTCAATTCCATAAATCATTACAATCTGTTTCTCAACAAAAGTAGATAAAACAACTTTACAAAAAAAACATATGCATTCTTCTTGCTTGAAAAATAAAGAATACAATACAAGCTTAAACTTATATCAAAAACTATTATTCTTAAAAAATACTTTTTAAATCCACAAAGGATATTATTTTAGTATTTTAAAAAATTAATAAACTGTACAATTCCCCTGGAGGCATTGTTTTAATTGAACAACAAGAAAAAGAATTTGTGATGATTGATTTTAACCGATGGAGTTCTGAAGCGCATCCTAGAAATGCAGGAGAAGACGTTACCTATATACATGGAATATGGGAAACTCCATTGTTAACAGATGAAATAATCGCAAAAATTAATTACTAAAATGGAAATAAAAACTCTTCAAAAATATTTAGGGATGGCGGTTCATTTTATTTATTATCATCATCATAGATTGAATAATGAAAAAGTGTTTGAAGATGATTATTGGGAGCATTTATTAAAAACAGGAACATTGGAATATTGGGAAATGTTACATAAATGTCTTGACTTCGCTTTAACTCAAGATGACTACTGTTTATCAATAGTTGATTCACCATTTAAAGAGCGCCATTCTGAGGCTGATATTAAATTGTTTTTCGAGAAATTTCACGTTTATTTAAGAGCATGTTTACAAGTTAAATTTGATGGTCTTACCCCATGATAGTAAAAATACTTTTTCTAGAAATGAATTTACTTTATAATCCATACATTGGCGCGAATTATATAAAATTCAAATTATTAAATTCCGAGATGATTCTTATTTTGGAAACACCCCTTTAACACCTAGAAAAAGTGAATAACGAGTTTACAAGTACTTACTTTAAAATAAACTAAATGAAAAATATAATAAAAAGATTCCTTCTTTATTTATTACTGTTATCAAGCCTAATCACAAATGCAGGTCCTGGAGATCCTTGTGCATTGGCAACTTTAGTAAGTGATTTATCAACTTCTGGCACTGAATTCAAAACCGTAGTCAAAGAATCTGATGGGTTTAATGCATGGTTAATTCTAAATAATGAAGCTCCCTCTCTCAGAACTAATATAGAGGAGATCAAATTAGTTTCTAAAAATTTAGATGAGATTAATAATGCTGGCGGATATATAAAATGGAAAGATTTAAAAGATATTGAAAAGTTTCCAACTCCCTTAAACGAAGGAAAAAATATTTTTAAGGGATACGCTTCTGACTATTTAAAAGCAAAAACTCGATTTAAACAATTTCGAGAAAATACTATTTATGAATTACGAAAAAAATATTCAGGAAATGAATTACTAGAAGAAATTCAGAAGTTCGACAAACGAAATTTAGCTTATTTTGATGGTAAAATAGATAATCTATATATAACTTCAAGCGATGTTAAAATAAGTGGTAATAAATTTGATGGAGAGCCAATATTTGATTCATATAAAATTGACAAGCAAAGTAATATAAATACTGATACTGCATGGAGTAGAGAATTTGACACAGAGTATGTAGGATTAAGTGAGATAGCTCAAAAACTAGGAGGTAAAAAAGGAACTATTCTGTCTAAAGTAAAGGGTGAAATTACAATTGCTTCTGAATTACCATATTGTATTTCCTGCCAAGGAGTTATACAGGATTTTGCTAATATGTTCCCCAATGTGAAAATAAATTTGGTAGATGGAATTAAAAACATAAAATAATTTTAAAATGGAAAATATTGATTTTGACACTAATCCAATTTGTAATATAAGAGAAGAGAAATTCGATTGGGGAGAACCTTATAATATATACACTCCAATTTTCAAAACAGACATCGAAGGAAATCTATCAATTTTGGAATTTTCTATTGAATTATTTGGAAAAAACAATTTTAAAAAACAATTATTATTATTACAC
>NZ_CADCST010000106.1 GCF_902804485.1 Flavobacterium collinsii
CTATTGAAGCTTCTAAAGTTGGGAAGTCAATGATGAATTTTATGTTACCAAATGAAAATGGAGTCATAATTTCTACTAATCAATTTAGAGGATCAATATTGCTATTAGATTTTTGGGCTTCATGGTGTGAGCCTTGTAGAAAACAAATTCCAGAAATTACTAAAGTATTTGAGAAATATAAGAATAAGAATTTTAAAATTTTAAGTATTTCTCTTGACAAAGACAAAAATAAATGGTTATCTGCATCAGCAAAAGAAAAGATACAATGGGATAATGTTCTTGAAGTTGAAGAATTTTCAAGTTGTATATTAAAAGGATATGAAGTGAATACAATACCCGCCACTTTTTTGATCGATTTAGATGGAATAATTATCGCTGAAAATCCTACCATTCAAGAACTAGATAATTATTTAATTGAAAATGTAAAGTAAAAACGAGATTTTATGACTGAAAGTTTTAGTAACCTTTTTCAATACTTGGAGAAGGAGCGTATTTATATTGATAAAACTGAATTCGAGTTTCAGATACAATCACATCCAGACTATCCCTCATTATTAGCTATTAGTGATACGTTGAGTTTTTTTAATATTGAAAATCTTTCCGCAAAAATAGATAAAACGCAAATTGAAATATTACCCAATAGATATATAGCGCTATTTGCTGAAGATTTTGGTAATCCGCAGTTCCACATTATAGAAAAAGAAAAGGAAGATTATTTTCTTGTCAGAGAAAGGGGAAGAATTTTAATCTCAAAAAAAAAACTTGAAGAAGGTTGGGGAGAAATTGTACTCTTGGTAGAAAAATCAATTTTTGAAGATGTTTCTACAAAAAATAAAGAAAATTATAATTGGTTTCTATTTGGAATTATAGCAATCCTATTCTTATTTTTTTTGTATAGCTCTAAAACTGTTTTGCCTATCTATTTGTTTTTTCTTTTTTCTGCTATTGGAGTTCTATTTTCCATTGCTGCACTTAAAGATTTGCTTGGGACTAAAAGTAAGTTGATTAATAATTTTTGTAATATAACAAAATCGACAAGTTGTGCTAGTGTTGTAGATTCAAAGAAATGGAAAATTTTTGAAGTTATAAATTTTAGTGATTTGAGTATTGTGTTCTTTAGTTCGCAGTTAATAGCCTTATTTTTATTGACGTTAAATAATAAAGTGGCTAGTTTTTTTAGTTTAGAAAAGATATTTCTTTTAAGTTCAATCCCTTTTATTTTAACGTCGATATATTATCAAAAATTTGTTGAAAAAAAATGGTGTCCAATTTGTTTAGCTATCATTTTAATTATTTTAACAGAATTAGTTTTTGTTTTTTTTATTGATTTCGGTTTTGTTTTTCTTTTAGATGCAAGTTTATTATTCTTTTTTTCATTTGTTTTTACTCTGGCAATTTGGGGACAAATAAAAAAAGTATTGAATAAACAGAAGGAGTTAAGGGGGAAGTTGCTTAAAGCTATTAGATTTGAACGTAATTATGAGAATTTTAAAAATAATCTTTTAGTTAAACCCAAAATAATACTATCTAATACACCTATTATATTAGGAAATGCAGAAAGTGAAACTATAATAACGATTATATCTAACCCTTTTTGTAGCTATTGTAAAGAAGCTCATGAAATAATTGAATCTATTTTGGAGAAACATTATAATGATTTGCAAGTACGAATCATATTAAAAACAAACTTTGAGGATGAAAATGAAGATAATAGAAAGCTGTTTCGAAGTTTGATACATATATATATGCTAAACGGAGAAAAGATTTTTATGCAAGCTTTGAAAAACTGGTTTGAAAATAAAAATTTAAAGAATTGGTTTGGCTTATTTAGTGTAGATACAACAGATGAGTTTGACACTATATTTTATTCGCAAAATAAATGGTGTCAAGATAATGACTATAATTTTACCCCTGCTATTTTTATAAATGGTTATGAATATCCACAAGCCTATAGTAGAGAAAATCTAATTTTTTTTATTGATGAGGTTATAGAAGACAATTTTTAAGGTAATATCATTTTGAAATGAGGATTAAACAAACATCAAGTGTACGCACTTAGAGTAGCAATTTTGATTTTTTTTGTAATGTTTAATCTGATGTTGGAAAGAATATATAAAAAAGCATTGACATGACAGTTAAAAAACAAAAAGTAGCTTTGATTGGTAATACTTTGGCGAATAGTGGTGTTGAAAAGATACATGCTTTATTGTCAATTTTTTTTGAAAATAAAGGAATAGAGGTTCATAATATTTTGTTGTGGGATTTGATAACTTACGATTATTCAGGTTCAATAAATATTATTCATACCAGAAGGGAGATGAAGAAAGTTATTCGGAAGAATAAGTTTGATTTTATTATTGATTTTAGACTAAGGTCCGATTTCTTTCTGGAGCTTTTGATTTCCAGATTTTTATATCCAAAAAATGTAGTGTATACAGTGCATAGCGGGCTAATAGATTATTATTTTCCTAAATCATCTTTTTTATGCAAATTGATATATGGAAATCAAAAGATTGTTGGCGTTTCTAAGGCTATAAAGGAGGCTCTTTTACAGCGAAAAATTAGCAAAAAGGTTGATTATATTTATAATCCAGTAAACTTGGAATCTATTAATGTGTTAAAAGATGATTCGATTGAGGAAATAAATACTGATTATATTTTGGCTGTTGGAAGACTAAACGGAATAAAACAATTTGATCAGTTAATTATTGCTTATTCAAAATCTATTTTGCCTAAAGAAGGAGTTAAACTTATTATTATTGGGACCGGTACTGAGGAGGAAAACTATAAAGTCTTATGTTCACAATTAGGATTGGAAAATTTAGTTGAATTTAAAGGTTTTTTAAAAAATCCTTTTCCGTATTATAAAAACGCTTATTGTACTGTTTTATGCAGCAGAAATGAAGGTTTTCCTAATGTTTTAATAGAATCTCTTGCCTGCAGAACACCGGTTATCTCGTTTGATTGTTATACAGGACCAAGTGAAATTATAATTAATGGTCACAATGGTTTATTGGTAGAAGATCAAAATTTTGGAAAACTTATGGAATCAATGAATCATTTGTTTACCGATAAAGAAAGCTATTTTAATTGCAAGGAAAACGCTTTAGCAAGTGTTGAGCAATTCTCATTGGATAAGATTGGTCATGAATGGTTGGATTATTTTAAAGAAAATAATTCGCAGTCTTTTTCTAGATTTTGATGGATCATTAATTTTGTAAAATTTCACTTCCCTTAAACCCAAAAAAGCCTCTCCAATCCATAAGATCAGAGAGGCTATAGGAAACAAAAATTTTTAAGTACTAATTATAAAACCTTGTTCCTTTGTTGTTTTTAAATAACACTGGCAATACTGTATTGCAATCCAGCCTGCTGCTTACTTTTGATTGTTGAATCTTTTAAGCAGTGGTGTTATATGATTTTTAGTGTCTTCGTCTAAGGCAGCTAAGGTTTTATCCGCTTCATCTTGTGAAAATTTGGATAGTCCGTAGATTCCTGCTGCAGCCACATTGTAAGACTGATTTTTAGCGCTTTCAATCATTAAATTCTTGTAAGTTGTATCTCCGGTTCCTGCAAGCTTTATCAGTGCTGTAGCTCTTGTATATGTCTTTTTATCGTTTTGGGCAATGTTCAGTAAGGCTTTAAGAGCTGCTTCTTTTATTTGACTGTCTCCCAGATCAATTCCTTTGATGCTAAGCGTTCTCAAGTCTTCTTGTTGATCTTGAAGTCCAGCCAGAAGAATAAGTTGTGCTTCATGACTTTTGTCTTTCGTTGCAAATTTTATCGCTTCAATTCGGTTGTAGAATGAAGGCGCATTTTTGTACTGATATTGGTAATCGGATATTTTTTTATTGTCAATCACTTTACCTACCAGAATTTTGTCAGGATCAAGATCTATAAAATCCGGTTTTGAAGGAAGGTCAAAACTGAAATTTTGCTCTCTTTTATCAATTACAATATCTTTTCTGACTTTAGTTCCATTAATATAAAAATCTACTTTTAGCGGAAGGGTAAAGGTTTGCACTGAACTTTCCTGAATTTGTTTTACGGCAATTGTAGCTTTTCCATCGGCATAGCCATATTCAACATTTAAAATTGGATTTCCTCCCTGAAAATACCATTGGTTAAAATAAGGATTCCAGTCTTTTCCGGTTACTTCTTCCATTGCCAAACGCAATTGATGACTTTCTCCCGTTTTAAAGGCATTGGTAGTAAGATACTTATTCAAAGATTTAAAGAAGGCATCATCACCCATTTGATTTTTTAAAGCATACAATATGATAGAGCCTTTTGAGTAACTGATGTTGTCAAACATATCTTCTTTGTTTCCATAATGAAAACGTGCCAATGGTGGACTAACTCCGTCTTTTGAAGAACGCAGACAGTTTTGCAATTTCTCATAACGAGATCTGTCTTCAGCATCCTGTCCTTCATCGTGACCGTGCCAAAGTACCTCTCCAAAAGTGGCAAAAGATTCGTTCATGGTTAGGTTAGACCAGGATTCGGCGGTAACATAATCACCAAACCATTGGTGAAAAAGCTCGTGGGCAATGGTACTTTCCTGATTATCGTCTAATAATTCTCTTTCGGTTTTTTGTACGTGTTCACCGTGAAGTGTAGCTGATGTGTTTTCCATTGCACCGGATACGTAGTCTCTGGCTACAATTTGAGCATATTTCCCCCAAGGATATTCAACGCCTAGCATTTTTCCGTAAAACTTCATCATGTCTGGAGTTTTTCCAAAAATTTGTTTAGCAAATGGCGCGTATTTTGGTTCAAGGTAATAACTTACCTCATTTCCGTTATAAGTGTCTTTGTAGATTTTAAAATCCCCCACAGCCATCATAAACAAATAAGGAGAATGTGGTAATTCCATTTTCCAGATATCAGTACGGGTACCATTTTTATTGTCTTTCTGAGAGATTAGTTTTCCGTTTGAAAGCGAAGTGTATTTGGTATCAACGGTCATGGCAATTTCAGAAGTTGTTTTCTGATTGGGTTTATCAATGGTAGGGAACCATGCCGATGATGCCTCTGTTTCGCCCTGTGTCCAGATCTGAGTTGGTTTGTTGTCTTTTCCGTCAGGGTTTATAAAATACAATCCTTTTGCATCGGTAATTGCGGCACTTCCTTTGACTTTTAACTCATCTGGTTTTGCAGTATAATCGATAAAAACGGTGTATTTTTCGGTGCTTTTATATTTTCTGTTTAAAGTTATAAGAAGCTGTTCGTTGTCATAAGTATACTTTAACGGAATTGTCTTTTTACCATCAACAACAGCAATTGCTTTAAAATCCATTCCTTTCGCATCCAGTCTAAGCGAATCGGTTTCATAAAAGTGAGGCTTTAAGGTAAGCCATGCTTTTCCATATAGATAACGTTTTCCGTAATCAAAGGATACGTCGAGTTTGGTATGCACAAGGTCATTTACTTTTAAAGGCGTAACCTGATAAACGGATAATGGGTTTTTAGTCTGATCGCTATTTTGGGCCATCGCATTTTGACCTGCCACAAGGAAAAGACTGAAAAGTGAATACTTTAAAAAGTGTTTGTTCATTGTTTGGTTTTTAGAATGATTATTTTGATTGATTATTGTTTAAACTATTATTCGCTGTTGGGTGTAAATCATTTTAACACATAGCAATATAGGTTCTGTACTCATTAAAAAGACGTTTCACTTCATTTAAATACACCTAACCTTCTATGTGAAAGAAATTTATTCCTTTTCTGTTCTCTTTTTGGACCTAAAATCTATGTTTCTATGTGTTGAATCATTTTTATCCCCGACGAGTTATTATTATTATTATTATTATTATTATTATTATTATTATTATTAAAGCGGTTGAAATATAGTTGTTAAGGCTTCAAAAATGTATTTTACTTGCTATAAAACTCGTATTTTTATTTCGAAAATACAATTTTACCGAAAGTATTTTAAAGTTTCTCTATAATTCGGACTTCACCATCTTTTTCATCTTCTGTTAAAATATTAGATTGTTTTTTAGTGTACGTTTCAAGAGACCACTGCACAATTTTATTGTCAGGATATAATTTGGCTTGTTTTTGCAGCCACTCCTGTGCTTTTTGTGTGGAAGAAGTTTTTTCGATTGCCCAGGCCGAAATCAATTGATTGGCAGGCAGAAAATTCATAACCGTATTGTCTACCTTTGGGGTAAATATCGTAATTTTTTGTAAAGCCGTTTGTGCTTTTTCAGGATCCCCCAGATTGGTATAACATTGATAATTCAGCCAGTTTTCCAGTCTTTCGTCAATATCTTCTTCGTATGGTTTTCCAACTCCTAAATTTTCGGGCCATAATTTGGCGTCTGAAATAAATTGTAATGCTTTTTTGAATTGTTTGTTTTTCATTTCAGCCAAAGCCTGCATCAGTTTTGCTTCATGATACAATTGTCGCCCTGCTGTAGCGCCTTCAAACGGAAGAATTTCCAGTTGGGTTAAGAATGCATCGGCAGCAGCGTATTTTTTGTTCAGAAGCAGCGTTTTGGCATACAACATTCCCATCACATAATTAGAGGGATGTTTTTTATAGAAAGAAGCTGCGGTGGCAAGGGCTTTATCAAATTGTTTCTGAGCAATGTAATATTCGGTTAAAAGTTTAGGATATCTCCAGCTCTGCTGATCCAGTTTAATGGCTTGCTGAAGACTGGATAAAACCAGTTGGTTGTCATTTTTAAACAGCGAAGCTTTGGCCCCATAAAAAGCCGGATCAGCAGGCAGGTTGGCACATTGTAAAAACAAGTCTTTTGCTCTTGAACTATTATCGCGGTTCCATTCGATTAACGCCAAATGGTATTTCAACTGCCACTGAGGGTTGGTTTTTATGAGTTTTTCCAGAATTTCGGCTGTTTCTCCACGGAAAGGGAAACTATTGTCGGGTTGGAGTTTGCTTAAATCAACAGCTTTGTTTTCTAAATAAGCTTTCCAGTACTCAATTTCAGCATTTGGATAGGCAAGCGAAAGTACTTTTAGCGCTTCTTCTTTGCGGTCAATTTGTTCGTACCAAATTCCCAATTCAAGATAGGTTTGCTGTGGCATTTCGTTTTGAATTAGAGAAGTGAACTGTTTTTTGGAGGCATCAGAAGACTCCCAAAGGTATTTTTCGAAACTAACAAAATGGTTGAGTGGATCAACGTTATTTATCGTATTGAGAATTTCGACTGCTTTAGTTTTATTGTTTTGCAGACGGTACAAGACGGCGAGTATTTGCAGACTTTCTAAATTGCCCTGATTGTTTATCAAACTTTTTTCGGCATATTCTGCTGCTTTTGCAAGATCGTTTTCTGTAAAGTAAATTTTGCTTAAAGCGGTATAAGCAGAACTTCGGAATTCAACGCTTGCTGCTGCGATATCAAAACCGTCTTTGGCATCGGTAGTATTGCCTAAATGCAGATTGGCCAGTCCGTAATAATAATTGGCAGCAGGGTGGTACGTATCAATGGATAAAGCTTTACTTGCTGAGTGGACAGCTTCACGATATTGGAATTTACGAATTTGTAAAATGGCCAAATCAGCCAGAGCAGGAGCATAATTAGGATCTTTTTGAAGACAGGCGGTTAGTTTTTCTTCCGCTTTTACATAATCTTTAAAACTAAGATAGTTTTTTCCCTGAAGGTATAATCCGTACACCGAGTTGTGGTCAAAATCTTTTGGAGTTTCCAACGGACGATTCAGATTTCCATCTTCCGGAGCCGAATTCCAAACCAATTTAGTACTGCCAAGTGTCAATCGAAGTTTATTTTCGTCAACTGCAATCTGAATCGAATCTTTGAAGGACTGCAAAGTGTTTACTGATATATCTTTTGAATATATTTTTTTTCCATTGTCAAAGACTTCCAGTTTTTCGTTTAGTTTTTGAAGCGGGGAAAAATAGATTTTCAACCAGCCGTTTTCATTTTTCACGTTTAAAGCGCCATAATTATTAGCTTTTACGAACCCTTTGATTTGTTTTACCGGAAACCAGTATTCCGTCCACAATTCGGTTTGATAGGGGGCAAAGGAACGTTGCTTGAAAGGGGTTAAACTGCTGTTTTCACTTGCCTGATTGAAGAGCCTTCCGCTCTGAACTTCTACGTATTGACCGTCGGTATCGGTTAATAATTTTTCCCAGATCATTCCTTGTTGTGACAGTCCCCAAATCCATATTTTTTTGCCGGGTTTGTCATCGTGATTGCCATACCTTCCCATTCCAAAATCTTCATCATGGTAATATCCACCAAAAAAATCGTCGTATTTACCAAAGACATGATAGGATTTGTAACCGCCAAAATCGTTGTTTTTATAGAAGGATAGGTCTTTGCCATTTTCCTTGTCAATGGGCCACGAATTGTGCTCGCCATTGTGTCCGATATAACTTTGTCCGGGGTAAATAAACTGCAGATTTTGGGAGGCTTTTATACCCGTATTCATCCAGGTATAGTAAGGTTGCTCGGTTTCGGTGGAATTGAACCAGAAGGAATTTGTGGTAAAATAAGCTTTGTCTTTGGGTAAATTGATGTCCAGTTTCCATGATGTTCGTGTGAGCAGATCCAGCACGCCGATCACGCAACTTACACTTCCGTCCGCTCGGGTAAAGGTGACATAATCAACAGGAGTAGCACAGTTGGGAGTGTGTCCGATGATGCCATAATTCCCCTCAACACCTCCGCTAGTCCAGGGGCCGCGCATGGCAATATCTCTGAATTTAATCACATGATTGTTGTAAATAAAGTCCTTTCCGGTTGATTTCTCCACAGCCGACCATACTTTTCCACCTATTTCAGGAAGAATCATGAGTTTGATGTAATCATTTTCGAGTTCGATTACTTTCCATTCTTTTTGTATGGGTTTATCGGTAAAACCGTCAAATCGAAAATACGGATACACTTTAGTATCCGGTTTCGGAATCGGATCAGGATCTGAAAAAGGGTAGGTGGTGAATACTTTTTTATACTCTTTTATGGTGGGTTTATTTTGTGCATGGACAAACAGGCTTCCAAAAAGCAAAACGGATAGAAAGGGTTTAATTTTCATGTGGAGGGCTATTTATGGTGGTTAGAACTTAGTTGGTTAGCTGGGCTGTTTTACCTCGTTTCTGTCATTTCGACGAAGGAGAAATCTCCACAAGAAACGCTCAATCTTTGTCGAGCTACTATCGAAGATTTCTCCTTCGTCGAAATTGTAAAAGTTACTTATTTCGGTAACGGATTTATCATTTCAATTGGCTTTTTTCCATCAATTCCCTGATGTGGTCTTTCA
>NZ_CADCST010000107.1 GCF_902804485.1 Flavobacterium collinsii
ATGCTATAATAATTCGAAATGTGATAAGAAGTTATTCTCTTAATCAGGCAAAAACAGGTGTAAATACGTAATGCTGAATTAGGTTTAAATAATACATTTGACAAGTTAACCCATCTTCTACAAGGTTTTAATGATAGCGCAATATCTTGGAAAACTTATTATTTATTATAAGCGACTATGCAAATTTATTATTCATCAAATAATGATTTAATAAACTTACAAAATTTTTCACTAATGTGGTTTTCCGTAAAGAATAAATAATATAATAATTGATATTTGATTAATATTTTTTATTACGTAACAATTTATGACAAATTTTTTGACATTATGACACAACAATGCTATATATCGATGATTTTTGCATTTAAAGGAAAATACTGACTTAACGAATAAACTGGAATTGATTTTGATAAAAACTTACGGTGCTACATTTTAAGTATTAACTATTAAAAAAACTAAATAATATATGATACAAGATTACTTGAATTCTAATCTGATTTCAATAGTTGCGGATGATGATTTTAAAAAATTAAAAAAATCAGCAGATGATATAACAAAAAAACTTTTAAAGAGTAAAGCAAAAATACAGTCCTTTACTTTGACTGCAATAAATCCTAATAGTTCTGCTGATAATCCAAATATTGTAGAAGTAAAGGACATTATTATAAAAAATTGGAGTACTTTTTTATCTAATACTAAAGACACACCGTTAACTTTTATAAAAGCGGTTATGCTTGAAGCATTAAGAAATGTTTGTGTTGATATTAATAATTCTTTAGTCATTTGGTTTACAGCTAGGAATGTAGTGAAGTATTTTTCACTTATTGGAGAAGAGAAGAGAATCATATTCGAATTCCTGTCCAATTTAGGGCACGAAATCGATCGTAAAGCAAATACAGAGTGGGCATTGTCAGACGAGAAAATGTTAATTGAAAAGGTTTTTAACTTAAAAGAGATTTCTAAGTATTTACTTAATGATGATAATTTAATAAAATATTTGGAAGATGCAGTTGGCCCAACTAATAGTGAAGGTAAATCCAATTTTTCTTCTCCAAATCCACATTTACCTGATGAACCAGAAGAGTGGTCGCACGAATTTCCCTCAAGAGCAGCGAAAGGAATAAAAAATAGTGTAGATGCTAGTCTTAAAGCAATTGTAACAACTATCAATGAAAATAAAGAAGTTGTCCAAAATGCATTAAATGAAATAGATCAAATTAAAAAAAATAGTTACAATCGAGACAAAGCGGCAGAAATTAAATCTGAACTTTTATGGTGGAAAGAAGCATCGTATTCAAAATCAGCTAATTTAAGTTACGATGAAATAGATCAAAATATTTTAAGCGTGGTATTAGCTTATGATTTCTCTGCTTTTATTCCTGCTATATATCCGCAGGCAGTTGATTATTTCCTCAAAGGAACTTATAAAGCCCTCAAAGACAGTAGTGATGAAGTGCTGACCATTGAAAATTTTATTTTGGGAATTTTAAAACATTCTGAGCAGTTAAAAGCAATATTTGAAGAAGGAATTATTGCTGGAAATGAATGCTGTTTATTAAGTTTCTGTAATAGCTTGTATAGGAATCAGAAAGATATATCGCAATTTGAAGCTAATGTTGGAATACCTTTAAGTACCAAGATTTCTAGAGATGAGTTTTTAAATTGGTTTTTTCATGATTTTCAATCAGAAAAAATTCTGAATATTAAGTAGTATGGGAGGAAAATGTTCAAATCCAGAATGTGCTGCTCCAATTAACTGTCACGAAGGAAAAGAAAATCACACAGAGTGCGAATTCTGGACCAATACTAAATCACAGCAGCCCAAAAGTAGTTCGAGTTCCAAGAAAGATAAAAAAAATAATTTGCCATGGACCGGAGAAGCTTTAACTTTTAATGAATTGATTAATGTAACTTTTCGTAATCCAGCACTAATAATAGGTGTGGTCGGTAGAGCAGATGCTGGAAAAACAACCTATTTAGCTATGCTTTTTACATTACTTCTAAGGGGAGTTAAGCTTCAAGATTTTGATTTTTGTGGTACGAAAACTATTAAGGCATGGGATGAGTTTTATCATAAATTAAAAGTGCAGAAACAAAGCGTCGCATTTCCTGATCCTACACCTGCCCAATATATAAGATTGATGCATTTAGCACTTCGTAGTAAATCGAAATTGTTAAAAGACATTCTCTTATCAGATGCATCTGGTGAGGTTTTCTCTATTTGGGCTCAAAATAGGGAAGATGAAAGAGCAGAAAATGCCAGATGGGTTTATAAACATTCTAATGCATTTATTTTATTTATTGACTGCGAAGATCTTATTAATCGAAAAAATCAGGCTAAAACCGAAATTATAGATTTAGCCCAGATGTTGAAGTCAGATTTAAAAAACAGACCATTAATTGCCGTCTGGTCAAAAAGTGACAGAAAGGGAGAAGTTCACGTTAGAATAAAGGAAACTTTAGAAGAAGAATTGAAAGAAATTTTTGAGGGCGATTATACAGCAATAGATATCAGTAATTTTTCGGAAGATGATCCTGATGTAATGGTTCATCAGAATAATATTGGTGTTATTGACTGGATTCTTTCTGTTCTTTTTTCTGTTCACAAGACAGAAATTGTACTTGGAAGTGAAATTTCAGATGGAGATGCTTTTTTAAATTATAAAGTAAGTTAAATGAATAAATCAATATTATTAATTGGCAAGCCACATTCATCTAAAACCGTGTTTTTATCGCAGTTATATTCAAGGCTTCAAAAAAAGAAAAGTAATCTTAAACTTTACAAAGCAGTAGAAGATTTAACACCAATTTATGCGGCAAGGGAAGCTTTGTCATCTGGCGAGGAACCACAAACGACGCCAGCGGAGGAAAGTGTGAAATTTTATTTACCAATACAATTTTCAGCAGGTCAGGTGGATTTAAGATGCCCAGAATATGGAGGAGAGCAGGTGCAAAGTATTGTGCAAAATAGGGAAGTTAATAAAGAATGGAAATCTTCAATCGAAGATAGTAATAGCTGGGTTCTATTTATAAGGTTAAACAATATCAATAAATCATTAGACTTAAGTGATATTACATATTCTGAAGAACACAAAAAAGGCGTAGGACGTTCAGAAGCGGTTATTGAAGACAAGATTTCTGATCAAAGTTTTTTTATAGAGCTATTACAAATTTTATTGCATTTTAAAGGACATGATTATCATATTCTTAATGAGAAAGTAAAATTAACTGTCGTTCTTACATGTTGGGACGAAATGAATACAACGGACAAACCATATGATATACTGAAAAGTAAGCTACCGCTTTTATTAAATTTTGTTGAATCTAATTGGAGTTCCGAACTGCTTAAAATTGTTGGGTTATCGGCGCAGGGTTTTCCTCTTGACACAATTGAAAATAAGGAAAAATATTTGACGGAAGGCCCAGAACAGTTTGGATACTTGGTACTTTCTGATGGAACCCAATCAAATGATATAACTCAACTTATAGAAGAGGCTTTATAATGAAAATTGTAATTCATCAATCAATATGCGGAGAAGTAGATAAAGCCTGGGGGTTGATTAACACAACTCTCCAAGATCTAAATCTGGCCAAAAATATTGCCTTTAAAGCAGATCTGCAGGAACAGACTGGAGGAATTGTATGGAATCCCGCTATTCGAGGCTTTTTGGAAGGAGATTTTTTTTTGGTAATGAAAACTTTTGAAGATATATCTAACGATGTAAGAAGAGGCAGGAAGTTTTCGCATGTCTTAATGATTAGGAAAAGAGATATGCTTGCAATGGATGACTTGACTCCAATAATTGATCACCTCCCTGAAAAAATGGACAAGAATCTAACTCTTGAAATTATAGATGTAGAATATAAGAACAAAGAGGTTGTGGATTTAGTGCCTTCAATAATAGAAGGAAGATTTAATAAGCTGATCAATGGTTATATACAAATTAAAAATTTTAAAAATACTTTAATATGGATTGGACAGGAGAATTTTCAATTTGCAGTTATCGAACTTTGGAAACGACTTACAGAGGAGGAAAGAGTAAAGTTTAACTTTGGAATTTCTTTCAATAACGATAATAAGGCAATAGAAGGAATTAGTTTAATCACTGTGCCGGATAGTGTTCACAGCAAGTTTCTGAGGTCAGATTTTTTCATTATTGGAAAAAACGATAGTCATCATCCGACAGAGTTTCTTGAGAAGTTGTTAGTCGGTGATTTATCGGTTAAAAAACGAATAGAAAATTTTGAAATAGCCATTGGTTCAGATGTAATTTTAAGAGATGATATTAATTTTATAGCAAAAGGTCTTGATGCGTTCGAAAACTTAGAAGAAGTTTCAGATCTAAAAAAATTAAATACGCTTTCGCATATTGTTGCAAAATTTGCTCCTTCGGATAGACAAGGATCGGATTTTAAACAGAAGTTGCTTCAAAAAATTATAGAATTAGTAGGCGGGAGGAATTTTTCGGAAATTGTTATTTTGAAAAACTTCAGAACAGAGAGTTATAATGATTCTAAGGAGAAATTATCTGAAACATTGTCTCAATGGTTGCGAAAAAATATTCTATCGATTAAAAGTAGTTCAGAAAATGTTAATTCCTTTTTTGGAAGTTTAAATTCCGGCAAAATAAATTGGTGGGACCTACTTATTGAAAATGAACTGGAATTATATTTAGGAAAGGTAAATGCTTCGAATTCAGAAGTGATATTTTTTTTGATCCAATTATCTGCAGATTATTTATCTAGAATAACTAGGTTTATAGACCAATCAAAAGAGGCGGAAATAAGCCTTATCCAACTGATGCCAAAAAAGCTTTCAGCATCCATAATTGAGGAACTTACGAATTTATCATTAAAAAATGATTGGTTAAGGTTATATGCACACCTTCTAAATTTTAATCGAAATATAGAACAGAATTTGACCAAGTTACTGAAATTGGATACTGATATAAATAATTATGAATGCATTGATATCATTATTAAGGGGAAACGAGATAACTTAATAATCGATTATGCTGTTAAGTCTGGTGAAGGACGTTTAATTAAAATTGCTGGAAAAATCTGCAGAGATTCTCCAAAAGAGTTAAAAAGGTTGGATGTTTTAAATGATAACTGGCAAAGAATCTGGCTTGAAGCAATAGATAATGGAAATGCGATTTCAAGCGGATTAAAGGAACCATTACTTCAAATCCATAGACTATTTGATGGCTTAATTTCTGATATAGAAATTTCCGAGGAGCTAATTTTTAAAATTTCAGAATCAGAATATGGTAATATACTTGATTATCCAAATAAAAATAAGCTGTGGGGAAAATTTGCTCCGAACGCAAAAATAAATTTTTTGACTAAAACATCCGCAGTCCTTTTGCAGCATCTTAGCTTGAATCCCAATACAATCTTACCTGAAGACGATGAGATTATTGATCATATCGGTCAAAAGGGAGTTTGGGATTATTTATTTTACAATCGAAGTAGCATTAAAAGTGTAATTCCTATTTTCGAGAGGTTTAATCTACATGACACTAATCTTAAAGATTATCTTAACAATTATGCTGGACAAATCACTGCAGTTGAGGCAACCCATTTAGGAAAACTAATTTTCAGTAAGCGATTTACAGGCTCGGCATACGTAATTAATGATAAGGCTTCGAAACGGAACAATTGGAAATATGCCTTGGCAGAATGCCATTACCTTTTGGATTTTATTACTAAGGCGGCGCTTGTCATTTCAGGGACTATATCCTCAGTAAATATTCCAACGGATCAGTGGTGGGAAAGTACTCAAGAATTAATAATTGAATTATATCCTAATGGTACTGTATTAACCACAATTTGGAAGAAGGCAGGCGGAAAAGAATCAGATTTGCTCACAAGAGGTACGGCAAATGAAATCTGGAGTGATGCCCTTTACAAAATTCGTAGAAGTCATTTTAAGAAGACTACAATGAATAAATTACTTAAAGAGATTGCAAAACAATATGGTGATAATAAGAGATTTAAAATAATTTATGATCTGCGAAAGAACTACATAAAAACATAAGAAAGATGAGTTTAAAAGATTTATACAAGGGGTCTAATATTATTGAAATACTACAAAATTATTCTTTATCGGAAAGTACTAAAGTTGGTATAGTTGAAAGGTTTGGTGGAGCAGAAGAATTCTATGATGAGTATCATTTTTGGAGAACTGTTATTGATGATCCCGACCTTTTAATAGGTAAGGAAATTACTTTGTCAAAATTCGTGATTTCGAAATGGGTTGCTAGAGTTCCAGGGCTTTATTGGACAAAACATTCTCGAACTATGCGCTTACATCAAGAGAATGATATTGCTATTCAAAGCCAGGAATGGATGGAATTTAATCCTCCCGGCAAATCAAGAAAAGTATTAGGAGGAATTGGTACCTTGTTATTGCCACCGTCAGAAGATGGAAAAGTTTTGATGTCGGTAACATCTTCCCTTAATGCATCATGTGGTATACCAATTTTATTGTATCCTCAGGTCCTGGATAGTCTAAAGATAAAAGATGGTTCTTCAGTTAGGATTAAAAGAGCCAGATGGCAACCTATGGATATTCAATGGTCAAAACAGTTTGATTCAACAAAAGGACTGCCAAGGGGATATTTAATCATAGATAACCCTAAGAAAATTGAGGTTTATAATAACAGTTATCCGGTAGCATATCATCCATTTTCGATTATGGAATATGAGCATAAAGATACGCTTTTATATGATTTTGTTTATGTCTCAGCAGATAACAGAGTTGAAAATGTTGATTTGCAAATTGAAAATTTCTTTGAATATTATCGCACAAAAGAAGGTAGAAACGGACAGTATTTGCTTAATCCAAATATCGTCAGTCCAATTTTTGAGGCAAGATACATGTCTCCTCAGGAACTTCAAAGACCTTCTGAGAAAGCGAAGTTAAAGCTGCTTCATGAAAGAGTGAGAGGTGCGTGTTTTAATAATATTGCAATTGACCGTTTAATAAATGAATTGCCAAAATTCTATCAATCAAGTATATCAATATTTAGTTTAGCAAGATTAATAGGGATAAACCCCTCGATGCTTAGTGAAGACTCAGCATCATCAATGGCATCACAATTGATTTCACTATGTATTGAAAAAGAAAAGATCGAACATCTGATTAATAGGATGGCTTTCGATTACCCTCAAATTTTTAATTAATATTGTTAATGGTCTGGAAGAAAAAGATTGCACAATTAAATGATGTGCTAAGTGATTTGGTGCCTTTCAAAGAAAGTATTCCAAGATTTGTTCTCGCAACAGGTTTAAAATTACAGCATATCAATACAAGCGGAAGCGCTGCTGATGTGTGGAGTTATGTTATAAGTGAAGCTATTAAACATGAGAAGTTAAATGAATTAGTAAAAGCGGTATTAATGGATTATCCTGATAATCCATTTTTAAATTCGGCATTGTCTGATAAAGAAATAGGATACTCATTAAGCCCTGAAGTCAAAATTGACGAATGGCAGGATGTTGATCCCAGTACATTGGAGGTACTTACAATGGGGCAAAGAACATTGTTGCCCGTCAATTTTCTAGCTAAAGGGGTCATAAAGAGCAAAAGCGTAGCTAAAGTCGAAATTAAGATTGCTAGCAATAGGTTTAATGTTGGCACAGGTTTTTTATTTAAAATAGAAAATTTTGATGAGTTATTTTTTATTACAAACTATCATGTCATTAGTAATCGTGAAGATATACATAAAGCAAAAATTATTTTCGATTTTGAACTTGATATTTTTGGAAATTCACTTCCGTCAAAAAGTTTTGCGATAGACGAAACGGGTCCATGGTATGGTTCTGAAATAAATGAGTTTGATGCAACTATTTTTAAGCTAAAGGATGAAGAAAATCAATTGTCCAATTATGGTTATATAGAATTGAAGGAAGTTGATATTTCAAAGAACGATTTTGTTAATATTATTCAGCATCCCGGTGGGGAATTTAAACAAATATCAATTTATCACAATATAGTCACAAATACAAACGATCGGATTGTACAATATTTAACCGATACGCTGAAAGGTTCTTCCGGATCACCTGTATTCAATTCTGATTGGGATGTAATAGCGCTACATCATAGCGGTGGAGGAAGTAGACCTGGTGAACCGGCACTTCCTGCAGGTTTTAAATCTAGAAATGAGGGAATCTACATAAATAGAATTGTTGATTTTGTAAAAAATAAACATATTGAAAAGCGAAATGAATAGTAAAATGTTGTTTAAGGGATATTTGGAGCAATTCATTTTTGGTCATGAAGTATCTCTGCCCAAGCTAAATCTTCAGCAGTCTAGAGATTTGGTTTTGGATGTGGAAGGAAATCAGGTCATTAAATATATTAACTATAGTTTGCAATTGTCGAAATCTCATAGATTTCCATTTTATACAGCAACTAATATTGATGGATTAATGTTTAAAAAGATACCAAGGAGGGATTATTGGCGTAAAGACCCAAGATTGCCTAAAGAATCACAGTGGGGAAAGGATCTTTATATGGCAGCTAACAGTAATTTTGACAGAGGCCATATGACCAAAAGGGAAGATGTTCAATGGGGAGAAACAATTGGAATTGCATTAAATGCTGCTGATTCAACGTTCTTTTATTCCAATGCGGTACCACAACATAAAAATTTGAATAGAACTATTTGGAGAAGTTTGGAAGATTATATTCTCCATACTGAAGCTAAACAAAATCAACTTCGAATTTGTGTATTTACTGGTCCGGTATTATTAACATCCAATCCTACATTTATTACTTCAATTAATAATGAAGATATAAAAATTCCATTTTTATTCTGGAAGGTTGTTGTATTTCAAAAAGAAGATGGTAATCTTTATCGCGTAGGATTTATGATGAGTCAAAATAAATTATTGATTGATGATAACATAATTGAAGAATTGGAGTCCGAGGATCAGCGATTTATGCAGTTTAAAGATGCAGATACTTATCAAGTCAATATTGCTCTGATTGAAGAAATTACTGGCTTGGAATTACCATATGCAATTGACTCATACGTAGATAATAGAACTGTCAAGTTAATTTTAAATGAAATTGATATTGATCCTGATTTAGAAAACGATTCTATAGAATATGAAATAGGGTTTAGCATTAAAAATATTATATTATAGTACAACAAAATAAAATGGAAGTAATACTTGAATAATCTAAATTAGGGTAATTAGGTTGTAAAAAACTCTAGAAATAAACTAATTTCTGGCAGGTTAACCTAGACTTCAGGGATGCTGAGACAAATGGAAATTTCAAGATGACTATATTCATCAGGATTATGATTAGTATGGAAGAGTACGCAGGACAAACATGTTATTTCGGAACTTCAGACTCCGCAACATAAGGATCACAAATAAACTATTTTTCGCATCGGTAGAACAGCTAGCTAAACATTTAGTTTGTACGAACAACAAACGGCCTATTTTTTGAATAATTTACATATTCTCCGAATTTAGAGGAGGGATGCTCTGCCATTCGAACTCAAATAATGTCCTGCTTTGTAAATGCTGGGGTTTTACTTTTATCTTGAATGTGCCATGATTCTGCCCCAAAAAATGAAATAAAAAAATCTAAACTTTTTTTAACCTAGAAAGTCCATATATTAAAGCTTGTAATAATTGCAGATATTTCGTATTTTTGAGCAAAGTTGAATTATGAATAATAGAAGAAGACATTTTAGTGCAAGAACCAAAAGTAGAAAAGCTATATTATCTTCTAAGGAAGATAGTGCATTGTTAGATTCCGCAAAAATTGCATCATCTAAAGCTGTCAGAAGTTCTATGGCGTTAGGTATCACAATAAAAGTTATTCGTGATCATGAAATTATTGCTGTCAATCCTGATAGATCTTTTAAGGTTATAAGAAAAATTGCAAAGCCTTCTATTGATTTATCATCATTGAGAAAAGGAATGATTTTAGAAAGAAAGTAATATGTTTCAAGCAAGATTACGGATATTTGCAGGACCAAATGGTTCGGGAAAAAGTACTCTCTTTGATTCTTTTTCTAAAAAATACAATTCTGGGGTATTTCTTAATGCTGATTTAATTGAAAAGGAATTGGCAAATAATGGATATATTGACTTAAGTGAATTTAATTTAAATCTTACTCAAAATGATTTAAATAAATTTTTAACCACTGAGAGAGCTATTTCTTTACTGAAAAAATCTTTAGAAGATAATCATAAAATGGATTTTTCTTTAAAAGAAAATGTAATAGTTGATGCACAAAAAGAAACGCATAGTTACGAAGGAGCTCTTATAAGTGCATTTTTAAGACATCATTTACAAGAAAGCAAAATTGATTTTTGTTTTGAGACAGTAATGAGTCACCCTTCTAAAATTGAAGAAATAAGGGAAGCAAAACAAAAAGGCTACAAGACATACTTATATTTTATTTGTATAGATGATCCTGAGGTAAATGTTTCGCGAGTTGAAAATAGAGTAATCAAAGGCGGTCATAATGTTTCGCCTGAAAAAATTTCAAGCCGTTACTTTAATACATTAAACAATCTTATGCCAATGATTGAAAATGTAGACAAATGTTATTTATTTGATAATTCAAGTGAAGAGTACAAATTAATTGCTAAAATTGCTGAAAATAAATTGTCATTAGAAATAGACCCTTCTGAACTTCCTAACTGGTTTATCGAGTATGTACTTAAGTACTACATTTAGTATTTTCGATGATTACCTTGATTTTTTTTCAAATTTAGAATCTAAGTAACTTTCTAGAATCCTTTTCTATATTTTAATTGTGCAAGTGGTGCTCGCATAATTATAGATAAATTTTTTACAAGAATTTTTTCTTATCTATTCCGTAACTAGTGTAATTAAGCGAGTACACTAAATAATAAACAAGATAAAATAAATTGTGCCGACATTGTCGGCACAAACTTTAAAACTGTTTGGGATCAAAAAAAATAAATTGAATCCGTATTGCGGACCCAATTATATAAAAACCTCATATTTTTTTATTGCTACAACAAGTTTTAGAGCGATTTCGAACCTAAACTCAGCTTTCCTTGATTTTACTGAATTTACTTTATCAAAAATCAATGTGCCACGATTCTGCCACAAGACTTGAAATACTTAGAAGATCATATATATCTTTTTTTTCTAATTTAAATGCAGTATTAACTTGTCGTCTTAAAAAGACAGGAACTCCGTATATATACAAAAATTACTGTTAGGGCAGTAATTTTTTTAAATGAAACACTAAATTTTGTAATTATTTAAATATTTGAAATTATTTACTGTTAAAGCGGTAAAATATATCATAAAACATATGTTTTAAATTTTTATAAGATAAAAATTGAGTATATTTACCGTTTAAACAGTAATTATGATTGATTTTAATTTAGGAAAGTTAATTAAAGAACATCGCAAAGCTGCTGGACTGACGCAGCTCCAATTAGCAGATTTAGCAGGTATCGGCAAAACAACTGTGTTTGATATTGAAAAGAATAAAGCATCTGTAAGATGGGACAGTCTAATAGCAGTCTTAAATATTTTGAATATTGATATTCAATTCATAAGTCCATTAAAAAAATAAGAGATGAGAAAAGCGGTAGTTTATGTTCACGGTACGAGAGCGGGTGAGCTTATGGAAGAAAAAAGCGGAAGATATTTATTTATCTATGATGATGATTATTCTTCAGAGCCAGTGTCATTAACTATGCCTTCTTCCCACAAAAAATATTCATTTCTGGATTTTCCGCCGTTTTTTGAAGGGCTGTTACCAGAGGGTATAATGCTTGAAGGTCTTTTAAAAATAAATAAAATAGATAAGAAAGATTATTTTTCACAGCTTATGGCTGTAGGAAATGATCTGGTAGGGGCAGTAACGGTTAAAGCTGAAAGCGATGAATAGATGTCCGATTACTTATAAAACTTGTGGAGAAGATCTGTATAGCATAGAAGGCTTGAAATTATTATCTCCTAAATTGCTCTCATTAGAAACGCTTCCTTTTTCTGCATCAGAACTACGTCAGGAAGCAGCAAATAGAGCAACTAAGTTATCAATTCAGGGCGTTCAGCCTAAATTAAGCGCCGTATTATCGGTTAAAAACCAGCAATTTGAAATTGTAGATCAGTACGGTAATTTTATTATCAAACCGCAGAGCGATATATTTCCGGAATTACCCGAAAATGAAGATCTTACTATGCGAATGGCTAAGGTTTATGGAATTGAAGTACCACTTCACGGACTGATATATTCTAAAGATAATTCGAAATCTTATTTCATAAAAAGGTTTGACCGGTATGGTAAAGGCAGGAAGTATGCCACTGAAGATTTTGCACAGCTGACAGGGAGTTCCAGGGATACTAAATATAATTTTACGATGGAGAAAATTGTAAAAGTGATAGAGGACTTTTGTACATTTCCTTCAATTGAAAAAGCAGAGTTTTTTAAGAGAATTCTATTCTGTTTTATCACTGGTAATGAAGACATGCATCTCAAAAACTTTTCCTTGATAACAAAATCAGGAAAAACAACTCTAACGCCTGCTTATGATTTCCTGAATTCGTCTATTGCTATAAAAAATCCGCAGGAAGAAATGGCTCTTAAATTAAAAGGAAAAAAAAGCAATTTTAAAGCTGGTGATTTTATTGATTACTTTGGAAAAGAAAGATTAGGGTTAAATGACAAAATTATCGATAGCGCTTTAAAATCAATGTTTGAGAAGACAATGAAATGGAATGAATTAATTGAGATTTCTTTTTTGTCTGAAGCAATGAAAGAAAAGTATTTTACACTGATGAAAGAACGATTGGCGAGATTTTAGTTATTGATATTTTTGAATTTTGTATTTTTTTTATTGATTCAATTTTTAGTCCAATTTTTCATATCAGCTTAGTCGTTGGTTTGCAAAAAAAAGTAAAATCAAACGTGCTTTAATTAGTATATTTGGTTGTGTTAAAATTAGTAAACAGTAAGGCAACTTATTCAATTGTTCATTTTGTAACTCTTTTTATTTAGAGCTGTACGCTAAGTATTTGTTGGATATTGTCTTTTAATTTTTCCATAATAAACTAGTAAAATTAATAGTAAACCATATAAGTTTATTGTGCAAGTATAGGTTTATTATATTGAAAATTAATTTATTAATGAATAAAGTATAGTGATTATTCTATAAAAGAAATCAGTTTATATTGAAATAATAGCTTTATCATTAAATCCTGTATTTTCATTGTACTTAATGTAGCCTAATTGATTGGTTATTCGTTTTGTATTTCCAATCTCAAAATCAGCAACGTTGACACGTGATGGTGCTGAATATGGAAAATAAATTGTCCCGACAGTGTCGGCACAATTAGAAGTTAAATATGGCAGAAGTTTTACAGAAAAAAAATAAGACGAATGCTTCGTTTTGGAGAACAATTTTTAGATAAGCATATGGTGGTAGCATTGTCTCAAAAATTAAACTGATCATACTTTATTGAATTACTTGAAATGTACAACGACGGAATAATAGTTGCTGAGCACTGGACCGATTTGCTTCCTAAAAAACAGTTTTAAGAAAAAATCATTCATTATTAACCGAAGCAAAAGAAAAAATAGAAAGAAAATAGCTTTCTAAATAAATTTCAAATCCAATTATGTCTACACTGTAGACACAATTGAAATTAAAGAATAATTAATTGAGAGAGAGAAAGCAATTTTTATGCTTCAAACCGCGTAATACAGTTTTCAACCTGAGCTTGTGAAGTAATGTCTTTGTTAAGGTTTAAATTTTTGAAAATGTATGATGCCACAAAATTAAAACTGGGGAAAATCAGTAAAATTACGCCTTAACTTCTATTGCAAAATTGTAGCAATTCCAGTATTATTGTGATCCTTATTTGGGAATTTTATTTATTTTTCTAATTGCGTCTGCAGTGCGGACGCAATTAGAAATGTTTAGAAAGAATAGATTTATTCAATTTGTAAATTGCTATTAAATGTGGAGATTATCGTTTCCGAGCCGAAACCTATATCCTTCAACCTGCAAATTAAAAATCTCTGTTTAGCTGAAATCTCTCAACACTGTTGAGAGATTTGGATAATCTTTATTCACTAAAAAAAATAAAAGGGATATAACTTTTTTGTCCATGTCAATTGTGTCCGCAGTGCGGACACAATTTGAAATGTTTTTGTAGGGTTCGTTTCATTTTATTTATATGTCCGACAAATAGTGCTTTGATTTTATGTTATAAATTTGATGAAAGTTTAAAAGAGGTTGCAAATTAAGGGATCTCTTTCTAAAAAAAATATTACTTAAACTTAGATTTAAGTTTTTCCATATCTTCCATTATATTAACATCTAAAACCTTTGCATAGTGCTGTGTCTGCTTGGTATTGGTATGTCCCATCATTGCAGAAACATTCTCGAGTCTTACTCCATTCCCTAAAGTGACAGTGGTGGCAAAAGTATGTCTGGCAACATACCAGGTAAGATGCTTGTCTATGTTGCAGACGTCAGCAATTTCCTTAAGGTAGGCATTCATTTTCTGGTTGGAAATTTTCGGGATAAGACCTTTCTGCTGGTTCTTATATTTGGCAATAATTTTTTCAACTGTAGCCAATACCGGGACATTGGCTCTGATAGCAGTTTTGGCTCTACTGGTCATAATCCATAAGTTTCCATTTGAATCTTCAGATAAGTTTCTTTCTGTCAATTCCAAGGCATCGACGGGTGCATATCCTGTGTAGCAGCTGAAAAGGAATATATCCTTAACCTTTTCCAGACGGGGCGTTGAAAATATTTTATTCTCGATTGTATTCAGTTCTAGCTGGGTTAGGAAAACAGCATCTTTTACGCTCAGCCTTCCGTCATATACGTTGAATGGGTTTTTTATGATCAAGTCCATTTTTATAGCGTAATTGCAGGCAGTTTTATACATTTTCATATATTTTACCACTGAATTGTTTTTGATGCCTGTCTGGTCTTTAAAATTGCTCTCGTATTTAAGGAACTGTTCGAGTTTAAAAACAAAAGAGCTTGATATTTCAGATGCAGGCATATCTTCCTTTTCGTAGGTACTGGTAATGAAAGCCAAAAGTAAATCCTTTGCTCTTTTATACTTCTGCAGTGAAGCGGCTGCGCGTTCTCCAGAATTGACTCTTTTGGTGAAGAACATATTGTATGTTTCCATAATTGAAATTATGGAAGGACCTTGAGGCTGGCCGATTTGGACTTTTCCTGTAAGTTCAGCTTTTAGCAATTCTAGGTCAACGTCAGGATCAATTCGGAAAAGTTCTGTGAATTTCTTTTCGGCATTAAGCTGCATGAGATCAAGAGAGCTTTTGATTACCTTTTCTTTTTCCGCCTTCAGTGTATTTTTCAGATGGTTTGTCTGGATCCATTTTTCTTTCGAGATATATTTTCCCGAGGCGATTGTAATTGTTTTGTTTTTATAAGAAAGCCTAAGGATAATAGAGCTTTCTCTATCTCGGTTAACTCTGCCGGATTTTAGCAGAAAAATTGTTTTTAACATGTTATCTAGTTTTAAAATTAATAATCAAATTGAATTAAAAATTTTAAGAGAGCCCGTTAACAGCAGGGAATTCCCGGGGAATTCTTTTGTTTTGGTGGTCCATTTTTGAGAAAAACGATCTCAAAAAAAGTGGGACACTGATTGTGCCACCATTCTTTGATAAAACATGTGCTTTTTGAAAAGTGTATAAAAACGAAAAAGCCTTTAAACACTAGTGTTTAAAGGCTTTTGACTTTTAAAGTTTCTTTTGAAACTTCTACTGGCGGAGAAAGAGGGATTCGAACCCCCGGACCTGTTACAGTCAACAGTTTTCAAGACTGCCGCATTCGACCGCTCTGCCATTTCTCCAGTATGTCGCAGATCATTTGCTGATTGCGAGTGCAAATATAAGATGCTTTTTCGGTTCTCAAAACTTTTTTTAGACTTTTTTTGAAAGTTTTTTTTAATAATTTTCAAGTGTCTAGTTACCAGTATTTACGAGAAACTGATTTTTGAAAAAATTAATCCAGGTCGTCTAAAACCGGTACTGGTTTTTTGTTTTCATCAACTGCAACAAACGAAAAAGTTCCTGAAACTACGGTTTCGCGAAGTTCAGAATACATTTGTTCCATAAAAATATCAACGTGAATTTTACAACTCGTTCTTCCAACGCTAATCACTTTGGCTACTAATTCGATTAAAGTTCCGGCAGGAATTGCTTTTTTAAAATCAATTTGACCGGTTGAAATCGTAACTACTTTTTTTCGGCTGAATCGTGTCGCACAAATAAAAGCAACTTCATCCATAAGATGAAGTGCTGTACCTCCAAATAAAGTATCATAATGGTTTGTCGTACTCGGAAAAACCGCTTTAAAAATACGTGTTTCCGATTTTGCAATTCTTTCTTCTAATGTTCCCATGTATATTTAGTAGCTTACGTATTCGGTGATTTCAAGTCCATATCCAATCATTCCCACACGTTTTGTTTGTTCCGTGTTAGAGACTAGTCTGATTTTTGAAATATCAATATCGTGTAAAATCTGAGCGCCAATTCCATAATCTTTACTGTCAATGATCACTTTTGGTGCTTTCATTGTTCCTCCTGCCTGCAAGGCTTTAAGCTCTGCAATTCTATTCAATAGATTCACAGCCGTCATGTCTTGATTTATGAATAGTACAGCGCCTTTGCCGTTTTCATTAATCACCTTAAACATATCGTCTAATTGCTGCTCGGCATTATTGGTCAATGTTCCTAACAAATCATTATTTACTTGTGAAGAATTGATTCTCGTTAAGATTGGTTCTCCCAGATTCCAGGTACCTTTTGTTAACGCAATATGAATTTGTTTGTTGGTAGTCTGTTCGTATGCTCTCAATCTAAAAGTTCCAAAGCGTGTTTCGATGTCAAAATCTTCTTTTTTCACAATCAGACTATCGTGCTGCATTCTGTAGGCTACTAAATCTTCAATTGAAACTAATTTCAAATTGAATTTCTTGGCTACTTTAACCAGTTCCGGTAAGCGTGACATCGTACCGTCTTCATTCAAAATTTCACAGATCACGCCGGCTGGCTTGAATCCAGCTAATCTGGCAAAGTCAATTGCAGCTTCTGTATGTCCTGTTCTTCTTAAAACACCGCCTTGTTTGGCTACCAAAGGAAAAATATGTCCCGGGCGTGCCAGTTCATGTGGTTTAACATTTGAATCTGTTAGTGCTAGTACTGTTTTAGATCGGTCAGCAGCTGAAATTCCCGTGGTTACTCCATGTCCTTTTAAATCAACAGAAACAGTAAAAGCAGTTTCCATATGATCTGTATTGTTTGTAACCATTGGTCTTAGATCCAATTCCTTGCAACGGCTTTCTGTCAATGGGGCACAAATTAACCCACGTCCGTGAGTAGCCATAAAATTGATCATTTCCGGAGTTACTTTTTCGGCTGCAGCCAAAAAATCACCTTCATTTTCACGATCTTCATCATCGACTACAATGATTACTTTACCCTGACGAATGTCTTCAATAGCTTCTTCAATGGTATTCAGTTGTATTTTTGTTGTTGACATAATTATTTTTGATTTTGAGCAGGAAAGAACCGCTCTGAAATTTTTTGAAATAGTTGTGATATTGGAGTTGTAATTGCGTCAAAGTTGATTAATCCGTTGTCGTTAGTAGCGCGATACGTTAATAAAACTGCTAAAGGCAATAATATGAAAGAAGACATCCATGATCCTATAAATGGATTCATCGCGCCTTCCTGAGAAAGTCTTTTTCCAAAAGTATTGATGAAATGGAAAGTAATAAAAATTAAAACTGCAAAAACAATAGGTAAACCAAGTCCTCCTTTACGGATGATGGCTCCTAATGGCGCACCAATAAAAAACATTAGAAAGCAGGCAAACGCAATAACGAATTTTTCATATAAGGCCGTTAAGTGCTTGTTGATGTCTCTTTGTTTCTCTTTTAAATCGTTTTGTGTGGTTTCAATAGAATAGATGTTGCTTGTAACATTACTACTGGCCATTTTAATAACATCAGATTTCTCTTTAGTGGTATAGAGCGATAAAAGATTATTGGGTAAATCTTTTTTCTTTTTATCTGTTTTTAAGGGTGTCGGCGATTTCCGGATCCCAACACGCTGATTGATGTTTTCTGAAAAAGAAATAATTTCATTATCCAGATTTTTGTTAAGTGAATCCAGAGTATAACGAAGTTCACTAACATTCAGCATTCCGTTTGTATTGCTTATATTTTCCTTATCGTCATCGGTTTTGTTTAATTCAGATAAGTCGATATTGATAATTTGCTTTTTAAAAGCTCCCTTTATGAAAGGCAGTTTAGCGCGATCCTCATATTTTTTTGGAGTGACATCCTGATAGTAATAACCATCATTTAAAACTAATTTTAAAATGCTGGATTTTTCGTTACTCATCAGTTTACCGCTTTTAGCCTTAATTACCGTTTTATTTTCACCGGTATTAGTTGGCTTTTCGTGAATAGTAACGCCGGTTAAAATATTCCCATTTTCACCGGATTTTTTGTTGACCTTAATGTTGTAAAAACCAACATCATTAAACTGTCCTTCGGCAATTGCCATTGCAGGCTTGGCCTGTGCAATGTTTTTTCGGAAATTAATAAACTTGTATTCCGCATACGGAATTACATTATTGGCGAACCAAAAAGCGACTATACTTAAAACAAAGATAAATACGATTAAACTTCGCATTGCTCTTTGAAGTGATATTCCGGATGATTTCATGGCCGCGAATTCATAATTCTCAGCCAAATTACCAAAAGTCATAATGGAGGCAAGTAAAACCGATAGGGGTAAAACCAGCGGAATGATTCGGGGCATGGAGAATAAAAGGAATTTTACCACCAAAATCAAATCCAGATCTTTACCTGCAAGTTCTGAGATAAAGAGCCATACGGTTTGAAGTATGAAGATAAAAAAAAGGATTACAAATACCGTAGTAAATGTAATCAGGAATGTTTTTAGTAAGTATTTGTCTAAAATTTTCAACCTTGTAATTAGTCTAATTTATTGATGTAGTATTTTGGATATTTGCTCGCTACAAATGTAAATTGATTTTTTGATAAAGGCTGATTGGTTTTAAAAGAATTAACGGTTAAAGTGGTTTTTGTTCCATTTTTTCCGGTTTCAATCAAATTATAGATGTGTTTAGTCTGAACATCAATACCCAATAGAATTTCTTTTCTTTGGTCTTTTGAGTTTGTAGGGGCTAATTTGATATATTGAATTTTTCTTCCTTTCACGTTTTGAACAATATCCATATTGTATTTATATCCTGAATTGAAGAAAGTCAGCATTTTTGAAGGTGTAATAGCAGTATCGTCTTTTTCGTTTACTTTAGAAATGGTAACCTCTTCATCCTCCGGAACAATAGTGTAAGTTTTCTGACCGTCAAATATCTTAGTTACTCCCATAAAATTCAATACATATTGATTGCCTTTCATTGTCACATTACCTTTACTGTCCTGGTTGATGTTTTCTTTGGTGTTATTCAGGGTGTATTTAAAGTCAATAACAATATTGTTGTAGCTTTTTATTTTAGAAGTTACTTCATTCAATAGATCTTTGGCTTTTTTATCCTGAGCCTGAATAGAAGTGAAGCTCAAAAGCAATAAAACTGCCATTTGAATGCACTTTTTAGTCGTCTTAGTAATAGAATTGTTTTGGATTTCCTGAATTTTTGTTTTCATGATGGGGTTAATTTTGTTCATTGTTAAAAAATTGATCAAGAGCACTTAAGTCAGTTATGTTTACAGTTCTTGCTTTACTGCCTTCAAAAGGGCCAACAATTCCGGCTGCTTCCAGCTGGTCGATCAATCGACCGGCTCTGTTGTATCCCAATTTTAATTTTCTTTGCAGTAATGAAGCGGAACCTTGTTGTGCATTGACAATAATCTCTGCAGCTTCTCTGAATAAAGTGTCTCTTTCGGAAATATCCACATCAAGATTGATGCCAGTTTCTTCTCCAACAAACTCCGGAAGCAAATAAGCCGTAGCATAAGCTTTTTGCGAACCGATAAAATCCGTAATTTTTTCTACCTCAGGAGTGTCGATGAAAGCACACTGTACACGTACCACATCATTTCCATTGGTGTATAATAAATCTCCACGTCCAATTAGTTGATCAGCTCCCTGGGTATCCAGAATAGTTCGGGAATCGATTTTGGAAGTTACTCTAAAGGCAATTCTCGCAGGGAAATTGGCTTTAATCAAACCTGTAATAACGTTTACCGATGGTCTTTGAGTGGCGATAATTAAGTGAATACCAATAGCACGAGCCAGCTGAGCTAAACGCGCAATCGGAATTTCGACTTCTTTACCGGCTGTCATAATCAAATCAGCGAACTCATCTACTACTAAAATAATATAAGGTAAAAAGCGGTGACCTGCTTCAGGGTTCAATTTTCGAGCTCTGAATTTTTCGTTATACTCTTTAATGTTACGTACCATTGCGTCTTTTAGTAAGGAGTAACGGTTGTCCATTTCGGTACAAAGAGAGTTCAGCGTATTTACTACCTTGGCATTGTCTGTGATGATAGCATCTTCGGTATCTGGAAGTTTGGCTAAATAATGTCTTTCAATTTTATTGAAAAGTGTTAGCTCTACTTTTTTCGGATCTACCAGTACGAATTTGACTTCAGCCGGATGTTTCTTGTATAAAAGAGAGGTTAAAACGGCATTCAAACCTACAGATTTTCCTTGTCCGGTTGCTCCCGCCATCAATAAGTGAGGCATTTTGGCTAAATCGACTACAAAAGTTTCGTTTGAGATGGTTTTTCCTAAAGCAATTGGCAATTCCATTTCAGCTTCCTGAAATTTAGCTGATCCAATAACACTTTTCATTGAAACCATTGTTGGGTTCTTATTTGGAACCTCGATACCAATCGTTCCTTTTCCTGGAATTGGAGCTATAATACGAATTCCTAGTGCCGAAAGCGATAGCGCGATATCGTCTTCCAGGCTTTTAATTTTAGAGATTCTGATTCCGGCTTCCGGTACAATTTCGTATAAAGTTACCGATGGACCAACGGTTGCTTTAATTTGGGCAATTTCAATTTTGTAATTGCGGAGTGTATCTACAATTTTGTTTTTATTTTCTTCTAATTCTTCCTGATTGATGGTGATTCCGCCAGTCGAATATTCTTTTAATAAATCAATTGTTGGGAATTTGTAATTGGATAAATCTAAAGTTGGATCAAATAATCCGAAATCGGCTACCAGACGTGAAGCCAGATTTTCTTCGATAATATCCTCTTCTTCCGCTTTTTCAATTACGAATTCTTCTGTGTGAACAGGAGTTTTAACAGTTACCGGATTTACATCCATTTGAACTGGTTTTAAAATCGGATTCAAATCAATTTCGGATGCATTTGAAATGGTTGGTTTCAATGCTTCTTTATTGATTTCGAATTGGCTGACATCAGATTTTAAGTGAATATTGTCTAATTCCGAATCTTCTTCCTTGATTGCAAATTCCTCTAAGTTATAAGCACTTTCGGCTTCCTGAGGTTTTTTCATAGCGGCTAGTTCCGAACTGAATTCTTTTTTGGTAGAATCAAAAAACGTTTGAATTTTTTCAGGTGATAGTTTGATTTTGAAAATCAGGTACACAATTAATCCAAAAAGAAGCGTAAGTAAAGTACCTGTTTTTCCAATGTAATCTTGTAAAAACAGGTTAAGCTCGTATCCAATTGTTCCACCCAATTCAGGTGCCGATGTGGCAAAAAATCCAAAAAGGACAGAAACAATAATAATAGCAAAAAGATCCCAAAACCAAATGTTTTTTAATTTTTTGGTAGAGAGTTCCAGGGCCAGAAACATTCCGGTAAGGAAAAATAAACGTACCAGTATAAAAGCGGCAATACCAAAACCTTTGTATACAATAAGATCGGCGAGGAAAGCCCCGAATTTCCCGAGCCAGTTTTCTACAACTTCAGCACGATCGCCAAGCTGGCTTACAGCACTTTGGTCAGATTGCCATTGTCCGTTGACATAAAAAGAAATAAATGCAACTAATAGTGCAACTGAAAAGAGCACCAAAAGGCATCCGGAAACAAACTTTTGTTGCTTGGTTAATTTCCAGTACTTTGCCGTTTCAGTCTTTGGTTCGTTTTTTTTGTCTAAAGTTTCTTTTTTGGTTGTTTTTGCCATTCTTGCGTTTCCTGTTGCCTATGTAAATTTTGGGATATAAATGATTAAGCCTATTGCTATTGCTGTCATTGCAGCAAAAAATACCGCTCCGGCCGCAATATCTTTAATAAAACCGATTCGTTTGCTGTAATCAGGGTGAATAAAATCAGCAATTTTTTCTACTGCGGTATTCAGACCTTCAACACTTAAAACTAAACCTATGGCTAATGTTTGACACAGCCATTCGGTCTGTGAAATATGAAAATAAAACCCGGCAATGGTCATGATAATTCCTAGAGAGAATTGAACCATAATGCTGTGTTCTGTTTTAATAAGTTTTACGGCTCCATTAAAAGCGTATGTCATACTTTTTAATCGGCCAGTAACAAAGGTATTATCTTTTTGAAATTCCATTTAAAGATCTTATAGTGCTGCTAAAGCTGCTTCGTAATTTGGTTCGTTAGCAATTTCAGCTACTTGTTCTGTGTGAATTACTTTTCCATCAGCATCAACTACAATGATTGCTCTTGAATGTAAGCCTGCTAAAGGTCCGTCAACAATTTCTAAACCATTAGTTTTTCCAAAATCTCCTGCTTGGAAATCAGATAAATTAACTACATTTTCTAATCCTTCAGCGCCACAAAAACGTTTTTGAGCAAATGGCAAATCTCTTGAAATACACAATACAGTTGTGTTCTCTAAATTGCTGGCGCTTTCGTTGAATTTTCTAACAGATGTAGCACAAGTTCCGGTATCAATACTCGGGAAAATGTTTAAAACTAATTTTTTTCCGGCGAAATTGCTTAAAGAAGCAACGGATAAATCGTTCTGTACTAATTTGAAATCAGCTAGTTGCGATCCAACTGTTGGTAACTCGCCTGAAGTATGAATAGGATTTCCTCCCAATGTTATTGAAGCCATGATTTTTATTTAAATTAATGAGGTTCAAAAGTAAGGATTAATATTTGAATCTAAAAGTATTTGTTCGTGGGTTTAAGGAGAGATTAAGGATGTTTTGTGGACGGCCACGAATTCATGAATTATTTTAGATTTATCGCAAAGTATGTCATTTCGATGAATGAGAAATCGCGCCAGTGAATCGATAAAGATTGGTGATTTTGATTGTAGAGTTTCTTGTTTGATCCGCTTCGTCTATACACTATCGCTCGGGTCTCCTTCGACCTCGCTCAGGAGAACACTCGTGGTTTAAACCGAGAGTGTGACGGCAAACTGAGGCTGTAAACTATGACCACGACCGAAAACTGAGACTGAATACTGAGACTGAATACTGAGACTGAGAACTGAGACTGAGAACTGAGACTGAGAACTGAGACTGAGAACTGAGACTGAGAACTGAGACTGAGAACTGAGACTGAATACTTAGACTGAATACTTAGACTGAAAACTAAAAAAAAGCGTCTCAAAATTGAAACGCTTTTTTCCTTGTCATGTTTTTTTTATTTGTAATGCTCGATTATTTATCGATGGAACCTAAAACACGTTTCATAAACGCGTTTAGAGCTTCTTTTTTATCAGTGCCCTGAACTACCATTTTATGTACTTCAAGCGCACCATACATATTTGAAATTAATTCGCCAATTACATCTAATTCTTCATCTTTTAAAGACGGAATTTCAGTCATAGCTTCTAAAACTTCGATGGTTTCAATGATATAATCCTGATCGTTTTCTTCGATGAATTGCGTCAATTGCTTTATTACGGGTAATTTCATAATTAGATTTCTTAGATTTTTAGACATTCTTAGATTTCTTAGACTTTCTTGAAAATTCAGACGTCGTCTAAGGAGTCTAAAGATCTAAGTAAGTCTAACCAATCTCATTACGCGATAGCGTTTACCAAGTCGATTAAAACTTCTTGTTTGTTGGTTTGAGTTTCTCCAACCAATTGTCCGTTTACAAAAGTAGCGAAAGTAGGCAGGTTGCTTACATTGGCTAACTTTCTTGATTCCGGAGAATTTTCAGCATCAACCAAAACAAAAGTGATAGCTTCGTTTTCTGTTGCTAATTTTTTGAATTTTGGTTTCATAATACGGCAATTTCCACACCATGAAGCTGAATATTGTACTACTACTTTTTCGTTTTTAGCAACTAAATCTGCTAACGTATCTTCGTTTAAGTCGATTAACATTTGTTTATATTTTTAAGGTTCAAAGTGGCAAAGGTGCAGAGGGACAAAGTTTTGAAAACTTTGTTTAATATCACAACAAATTTCTTTCGTTGTTTAATCTTTGCCGTATTTTTTTAGGAGAGTTAAAGTTACAAAGGTTCACGGGATTAAAAATAATAACGTTATCCATTGTGACAAAAACACTTTGCCACTCTGTACCTATGAACCTTTGTAACTTTTAAAAAATTAGTTTGCGCTCAAATACTCAGCAGTACTTAATCTGTCTGCGCTCATTGCTTCTTTTCCAGCTTCCCAGTTTGCAGGACAAACTTCACCTTTAGTTTGAATATGAGTGTAAGCGTCTACCATTCTTAAGTATTCGTTTACGTTACGTCCTAATGGCATATCGTTAACACTTTCGTGGAAAATTTTTCCAGTTTCGTCAATTAAGTAAGTAGCTCTGTATGGTACGTTTGAACCTTCGATGATAACTGAATCAGTTTCTTCGCTGTAGCTTGTAGCTTCGATATCAAGAATACCTAAAATATTAGCTAAGTTACGGTTAGTATCTGCTAAGATTGGGTAAGTTACACCTTCGATTCCACCATTGTTTTTTGGAGTGTTTAACCAAGCAAAGTGTACTTCGTTTGTGTCACATGAAGCTCCGATTACGATAGTATTTCTTTTTTCAAATTCTGGTAAAGCAGCTTGGAAGGCGTGTAATTCAGTTGGGCAAACAAAAGTGAAATCTTTTGGGTACCAAAACAATAATACTTTTTTGTTGTTGTTTACTGCTTCTTCAAAAATGTTGATTTTTAAATTATCACCCATTTCAGAGATAGCATCAACTGCAATACTTGGGAATTTTTTTCCTACTAAAGACATATTTTTCGTTTTAAAGTTAAAAATTTATTTCTGGTGCAAAAGTAGGGTATAAGTATACATTCTTACAATAAGATGTGATTATAAATATTTATTAACCGATAGTTTTTGGTTATACTTGATTGTTTGTGAGTTGTAAGTTATTGAATGTCAATATTTACAGGAAGGCTGCCTTTGCAAATTCCATTTTCAAGAAATTGAATTCCGGCATTTTTTTGAAACTCTTCAAAATCCTGATATACCTGAATAAGTCCTGAAGCATTTGAAAGGTTTGGGATTATTGGTAAAACATATGGATTTCCGAAAACATAAAGAATGCACTTTTTAGTTTGAAGTAAATCCGAGAGTAGTGTTAAAACTTCGGTATTGATTTCGAAATTGTTCATCGGTTTTGCTTTCGGAACAAATAAGGAAATGATAATGGTTTCAAACGGTTCCAGATTTTTTTGGATTTCCTGAATATTTGAATCTTCCGGATTTTCAAAAGCAAATTCAGCTGAATTTAATTTTGAATTTAAGGTTTGAAAGAAAGGATTATTGCTGTTTTTGTACAAACTGAGTTTGGCCAGCTGCTTGTTTTCTTGTGCTTCAAGAATCTGTTCTGTAGTGAAATTATCGATGATTTTGGTGATAGAATTTTGAGCAATTTCAAGGTTTAAAGCCGAAGCGTTTTCAAAATTCAGTTCTCCTGAAGTAAAGGGAGTTTCATCTAAAATGCCAACTTTTTGTTTGGCGCTAATGATTCTGTTAAAACTTTCTTCAATGCGTTCCGGAGAAGCATTTTTAAGAATAGATTCAATTCCTTCCGGAACATTTTCGGCGAAACATAAAATGTCGTTACCGGCATTGAAGGCTTCCCATTCGAGTTCTCCTTTGGTTTCGTATAATTTAGAAACGCTGTGCATGTTCAGGGCGTCAGAAATTACTAAACCGTCGTAACCCAGTTGTTCTCGTAAAAGTGTTTCGATAATAGGTTTTGATAAGGTCGCCGATGTGTTTTTTCCATCATTTAAACTTGGAACCGCCAAATGTCCAATCATAATCGAATCGACATTGTTCTCAATTCCTTTAATAAATGGGTACAATTCATTCTCCAGTAATTCGTCCAAAGTTTCGTTTAAAACGGGTAATCCCAGATGCGAATCGACATTGGTATTTCCGTGTCCGGGAAAGTGTTTCAGGCAGCCTAAAATTCCGACCTCGGACATACCTTTAAGATATTCGACAGCAAAATGGGCTACTTTTTCTTTGTTCTCACCAAAAGAACGATAACCTATTACGGGATTATTCGGGTTATTGTTGATGTCTGCCAGTGGCGACAAGTTGTAATGAATACCGGCGGCTTTTAAATCTAAACCAATTTGTTTCCCCACTTCATAAACCAGATTCGATTTATTTTCCGGTAAGGCGCCTAACGTAATGGCGTACGGGTATTGCGGTGTTTTCTCAATGCGCATGGCCAAGCCCCATTCGGCATCAATACTGATTAAAAGAGGGGTAGAAGCTGCTTTTTGATAACGAACAATCAGGTCTTTTATTTTTTGATAACTATCATCATTAAAAATGACTTTTTTCTTGCTTTCGTAGTTCGTTGCAGCACTGGCACGGCTGTGAAAAAAGGTAAGCCCACCAATGTTATATTCTTTTATTAAACGTTCGGTTTCCTGAATGTTTTCTTCGGTATCGTTTATAAAAACTGCAGGAAAAAAGAATTGTCCCACTTTTTGTCTTAATGCTTGTGCTGTCATTTTCATTAGTATAAAACCCGTTAGGTTGTAATTCGTAAAAGTTTAATTAAACACATAGAAACATAGATCTTATGTGTAAAAAAGGATACAAAAAAGAATTATATTTCTTTCACATAACCGGCTTTGTGTATTTTAAATAGGTCAAATGCTTTTTTTCTGCTAAAAAAATCTATGTTTCTATGTGTTAAAAATAATTACACCCAATAGATTATTCTAAAGTCTTTTTCATGCAAACACTATTCTCCATTTTTTCGTAAGGAGGATAATTTGGAATAATAGCGTAACCTAATTTTTGGTACAAATTGATTGCCTCCGGCTGATTTTTACCGGTTTCTAAAATCGTATAATGGTATTCAGCTTCCTTGGCCCATCGTTCCAGTTCTGCCAGAACCTGAGAAGCAATTCCTCTTTTGCGGAAATTCGGATGTACAAACATGCGTTTGATTTCTACCGTATCTTTTTCTTTTTCTCTGAAAGCGCCACAACCTACAGCCACATCATTTTCGTAAAAAACGACAACATGTTTTATTTGATCGGTCTTGTTGAATTGATTGTAAAAGGCATGGTCCTCTCCATCCCTGATTTTTAAATCCTGATCCAGTAAAATGACCAGATTTTTAAAATCAGTATCGTCTGAGTTTGTTCGTTTTAGTTTGATCATGATTCAAAAAAGTTGAGTAAAATAAAACCAAGTTGCTCTTATTTTCTACCATTAAGATATTAAGTAAATTAAGCCAAGCTGAGCTTTATTATCTTAATCTCTTAATGGTGAAAAGAAAATTAAGCTTAATTTTAAAATATTTATTTATTTCAGTTTTGCCTTTTTTTGTTTGGCTAATTGTTTCTTAGTTTCAATTGCTTTTTCTAATCGATTTTTGAAACGGAAGAGTTTCGGCAAACCTTCGATTCTGTCTTCGATTGTAATTTCTTCATAAACGATAATGGCTTTTTCTAAAACTCTAATTTCATTATCGATATTATTTTCGTTTTTGTAGATCGTTGCTAATCGATCATAAGGATGATTTCCTTTAAAGCTTTCCTTGACATTTTCCTCGTATAGCTCAATTGCTTTTTCTAAATTTCCTGTTTTCTCGAACTCAGTTCCTTTTAAGTTGCGTTCGGCCTGCAAATTCTCATTGATTTCCATAGGTAAGATGTTTGATTTGGGGTTTAAACTTCTTCAGATTTTTTCCCAAAATCTTTCGGGAAAATTAAAAAACGTGATAAAATAAGACCTGGAATTGTAGCTATTATGACCCAAATAAAGAAGTTTTCATAGCCTAAATATTTTTGTATAAAGCCACTAAGCATTCCCGGAAGCATCATTCCTAATGCCATAAAACCAGTCGCAAGCGCATAATGTGCGGTTTTTGATTCTCCTTCTGCAACATGTATTAAATACATCATAAAGCCTGTGAAACCAAAACCGTATCCAAATTGTTCCAGAATAACAGTAATACAGGTATAAAGATTTAAAGGAGAGTTAATTTCGAAAAAATAAAGATTTAAATGAAGATGGAAAACATTCTCCGGTTGAAAATGAGCCAATCCAATAAAGCCAAGAATAGGCAGATGCATGGTCAAAAACATAGGAAGCATCCATTTGGTAAGACCGTGTTTAGAGATGGCGATTCCGCCTAAAATTCCTCCAACAGTCAAGGCAAAAATACCTAAAGTTCCGTAAATTATTCCAACTGCTTCCGTATCTAATCCCATTCCGCCTAATTCCTTTCCGTCAAGTAAAAAAGGACTTAACATTTTAAGTAATTGAGATTCACCAAGTCTGAAAACAAGGATAAAAGCGAGAATTACTCCAATTTGTTTTTTCTGAAAGAAACTTATGAATATAGTTGCAAAGTTTTGATGATGTGTTTTATCTGTCCCTTCTGATGTGTTTATTTCGTCTTTTGGAGTAAAGATGAAATTGTAAACGGTAATAAATGTCATTAATAAACCGACAAAAATCATGGTATACGACCAGGCTTTTGTATTGTCGCCATATTTATGTTCTAAATAACCTGCAAGCAAAACAATTAATCCATTTCCGGTAAGCATCGAAAGTCTGTAAAATGTACTTCTGATTCCCAAGAAAAAAGATTGTTGCTCTTTTGGTAAAACCAATAGATAAAAGCCATCACTGGCAATATCATTAGAAGCTGAAGCAAAAGCGGCAACCCAGAATATGGCTAAAGTCATCATGAAAAATCCACTCGCCGGTATCGTAAATCCGACTAATAGAAAAGCAATAGAAATGAGCAATTGCATCGATAAAAACCATTTTCTTTTAGTTCCTGTCAATTCAATAAAAGGGCTCCAGAGTGGTTTTATCACCCAGGGTAAGTATAATAAACTGGTGTAAACACCGATATCCTCATTTGAAATCCCCAGATTTTTGTACATAATTACTGAAACGGAGATAATGATGGCATAAGGTAATCCAGATGCGAAATTGAGAAACGGAATCCAGAACCATGGTTTGTTATCTGTTTTCATTAGGCTGAGCAGGGGTATAAGGTTTAAATGTCTTTTTTAAGTCGATGGCAGCAGGAGTACTTTCATTAGCATAATAATCGATAAAAGTTACGGCACAGGCTTTGTACTTGCTGATTTTTTCGGCAGGAATGTTAAAGGTAATCACATCGCCAGTTTCGTGAACTGTAATTTTATCGATGATTTTTGTAGCATCATTAATATCTACTTTCGAGACATGATCGCCACCATAAATTACCATATAGCGCACTTTTGTGTTCAACGGATTTTTGATCGTGAAGGTGTATTTGCTGTTGTCTTTGGAGTATTCATTTACAACTGGTATATCGATTACAATGTGTTTTAAATTAGGAACTGCAGCCGGAAGTGCCGGATACTTGTATTGATTTTCCTCTAAAAGACGAACAATGTCAAAGTTTTTGTTCATAAACCATTTGGAGCTGAAATAAGCACTTCCGCTTACTTTTTTGAAGCTTCGGGCATAATCAATCTGATTTGGGATTTCACTGGCAAAATTCCAGCTTTTATCATTATCTCCTCTAATTTTATAAGAGGCATGTCCGATATACAAAGCGGTATTGTTTGAGTTCTCTGACCACCATTTTACTAATTTTGAATAGGAGGCTCTCGGGTTGTTCATGCTCCAGTACAATTGAGGCAGAATGTAATCGATCCATTTTTGATCCATCCATAAAACAGGATCAGCGTACAAATCGTCATAATTGGAAGTCGATTGGGTTTCAGAACCTTTTGGATCCTGAGATTTATTTCTCCAAACGCCAAACGGACTGATTCCGAATTGTACCCATGGTTTACTGGCTTTTATCATTGTAGAAATGGTGTGTACAAAATTGCTCACATTTGCACGACGCCAATCGCCAATGCTTAGTCCGGCTCCGTATTTTTTATAAGAGGCAGTATCGTTAAAGGTTTTTCCCGAAACAGTGTACGGATAAAAATAATCGTCAAAATGAATGGCGTCGATATCGTATTTGTCAACTACTTCTTTTACTACTTTGGTTAAGTGTTCCTGCACTTCAGGCAATGCCGGATCGTAATATATTTTTCCGGCATATTCGATCATCCATTCCGGATGTTTAAAAATGTCGTGATTGGGGCTAAGTTGCTGTTTGTTTAGATCGAAAGTGGCGCGATATGGATTCAGCCAGGCGTGAAATTCAAAACCTCTTTTATGGGCTTCCTCGATCATCCAGGCCAATGTGTCGTAATACGGATTTGGCGCCTGACCTTCTTTACCAGTCAGGAAACGGGACCAGGGTGCCAGTTCTGTAGGGTACAAAGCATCACCAACACTTCTCACCTGAACAATTACGGCGTTGTAATTTAATTTTTTATAAGCTTCTAAAATTTCAAGATAGTCTGCTTTTTCTTTCTCCACGCCGTCTGTAGCCGTTTTGGGCCAGTCGATATTTACCACGGTTGCAATCCAGACCCCTCTAAATTCGTTTTTAGGGTAAAGGTTTTTTTCCTGTGCATTGGATTTCCATCCAAAGAGAAATAAAAATAGAATAGAGAATAATAGTTGCTGATTTTTATGCATTTCAATCTTTTTTAACAGAAACCAAAAATAGTTTTTTTAGATGAGTATAAGAAATTATATGCTCTTCGTTTTTTTTACAAAAATTATACCTTAAAAATGAGTCCTTTTTTGTAAAAATATCCTAACATACAACTCCACAAAAGAACATATAGTATAGAATAGGTCAGGGAAGATAACATTTGATTTTCAAAAAGCGGACTGATCCAATATTGGTAAGCATAGTCTCTAACGTTGATGGGATCTGAAATATTTTGAGGGTTCTGAACTTTAAGCAACGCGAGTGCACGCGGCAATATTCCGGAAACAAAGAATACGATCATCGGGTTTACACCCCAGCTTAGTAAAAAAGATGTCCATTTTTTATGGTTCAGTACGTCTACGATATAATAAATCAGAGTTAGAAGGAAAAGGGCAATTCCGGCAGTAAACAATACATAAGAACTGCTCCAGAGTGCTTTGTTTAACGGGAAAACAATTGACCATAGCAGCCCTGAAATAAGGAGTACGCTGCTTAAGATTACCATTTTTTTAGCAATTTCGATTTTAGGTAAAGGTTTAAGCAGTAATTGTCCAATTAGTAAACCGATCAATCCGTTGGCTATAGTGGGTACCGTGCTTAAAACACCTTCGGGATCCCAGGTTTTGGTAGCGATATACATGTGATCTTTGAGTAAAATACTATCCAGCCACGAAGCTAAATTGGTACCGGGTTCGAGGTTTGCAGGACCAATTCCGGGAACGGGAATCAGCGTCATTATGGCCCAGTATCCCAATAAAATAAGAACACTTAGAAGGATTTGAGTTTTTATGTTTGTTTTTAAATAAACAATCGACACCAATAAATAGACAATCCCGATGCGTTGCAACACACCCGGAAGCCTGACATCGCTGAAATTTTCGTGTCCACCGTAAGCTAAAGCCAGGAAAATGACGAAAAGCCCGACGGCCAAAATGGTTTTGGTTTTAAGATTGAAATTTCCAATTAAAGCATATCCAACTGCCGCAGTAATAAGTAAACGTATTAGAAGGAGCGGGAATCCATCTAGTCCTAAAAAATAAATACTGTTAAAAAAGTACAGAAAGAACCCAAGGCAAATAATGCGCAGGGAACGGGTAATTATTTTTAAGATATTTTCGGGTTTGTTCTGTTTGATGGGCATGGCAAGAGGAATCGCAATTCCGACAACCAGAATAAAAAACGGAAAAACAAGATCGGCTAAGGTACAGCCGTTCCATTTTGCGTGATCGAGAATGGGGTAAACGTAATCCCAACTTCCCGGATTGTTTACAACGGTCATTAACAAGACGGTAAGTCCTCTTAAAACATCAACTGAAATGATACGATCTTTCATTTTTTTATTTTATTTAGTCCGTTTCGGGGTACTTATTTTTAACACATAGTGACATAGTATTTTGCAAACTAAAGAACAGGCGTTTCACTTTTTCTCAACACACATAGCCTGCTATATGAAGGAAACGGGTTTCTTTTTTGTATTCTTTTTTACACATAAAACCTATGTTTCTATGTGTTTATTTAATCTTTGAGGGATTATACCCAATTTTTTATTTACTGTGGTAACGAAATTTTCCCCATGGTTACGGATGGAATTCCTTTGTGTGAGCCAAAATTAAAATCATCTCCGGCTATAGTTTCATTGGCTAGAATAGCAAACAAAACGGCTTCTTTGGCATCGCCTGAAATGCCCAGTTCATCTGTTTTATGAAAATCGCAAGGCAACAATTCTTTAAGCCATTGGACTAATAAAGGGTTGTGCGTACCTCCGCCGGACAGGTAAATTTTGAAATCTTCCAGTTTAGAATTTGAATGGCTTACGGCATACTGAATGGCTTCGGCGATTGTTTCGGCACTAAAACGGGTTAAAGTAGCCAGCAAATCCGGAGGCGAAATGGTATCGGGAGTACTTTTGGCTAAAGCTGCTTTTACGTATTCGGCACTAAAAAGTTCAGGTCCAATAGTTTTTGGGAATTCCTGACGAAAAAAAGCATCGTCTTTTAAATGGTTTAGTAACAACTGGTTTATGGTTCCTTGTTTGGCTATTTCAGCATCTTTGTCGTAACTTTTTTCAGGATAATAGTGTTTGGTAAAAAGATCGATGAGCGTATTTCCGGTTCCGGTATCGGTTACGAAGGTTTCTTCAGAATTTAAAGAAGCGGGTAAAAAAGTAAAATTTGCAATACCACCCATATTGAGCATGATGCGGTTTTCTCCCTTTTTTCCAAATAAAAAATAATCTCCATAAACGGCCAAAGGAGCTCCTTCGCCACCGGCAGCAATGTGTTTTTGTCTGAAATCAGAAAGGGTAATGATGCCTGTTTTTACGGCAATATGATCGCCGTCACCAATTTGCAAAGTGGCGTTTGGAAATTTTTCCTGCTGGTGCAAGAACTTGGGTGCGTGCAAAACCGTCTGTCCGTGTGAGGCAATCAAATCGATTTGGCTGGCGGGAATATTTCGTTTTTTCAGAAAATCGTTAATCATTTCGGCATGCAAAATTCCAATCCATTCGTTAAGCATCACCAAATGTTGAAAATCAATTTCTTTCTTCGCAAAAACTTTACGAATTTCAGTTTTAATGTCTTCCGAATAATCGATGGTTTCAAATTCAGTTATTTTGACAGCGCTATTTTGCCCTGAACCCGAAATTTCGCATAAGGCAATATCGAGCCCGTCAAGCGAAGTGCCGGACATTAACCCAATAATGCTGCGGGTTTCTTTTTGAGCAATTTGGTACAGAGCATTTATATTTTTATTCATGAAAATTGAATTTTATAAAGACGATTTGAATTATAAAAGTGATAAAATTAACTCGTTGGGTATAATTGTTTTAACAGATAGATTTGTTTTTCGCCACGAATTCACTAATTTATTATAAAGCAATAATTAGTGAATTCGTGGCTAAATTTTTTATTCACTAATCAAATGTAAAAGATGTATCATTTATTTGTTAACGGGTTAAAATTAGAGTATTTTGGCAGTAATCGGCTTAAAAGTATATTTTTTTGTCGGTTTTTTTACTGGTAAAATAAAGGCCTGTATAAGTAATCAGCGCATTAACAATTATTAATTCGTTGTCAAAAACATAACCCAAAAGAGCTTTGGAATTTTCACTTAATAAATACGTCAACACAGGAGCGAGAATACAAAACCAAGGTACCAGTTTGTCTTGTACAATTCTGTTTTTCTGAAGTAATCCAAAAGCATACAAACCCAAAAGCGGTCCATAAGTGTAAGAAGCTGCTTTGAAAACCAGTGCAACAACAGAGCTGTCGTTAAAAGAATTCAGAACAATAATCACCAGAAAGAAAAGAAAAGAAAAGGCAAGATGTACCAAATGTCTTCGTTTTACATTTTTGGGATTTGAAATATTTTCGGTTTTATCCATTCCCAGAAAATCAACACAAAAAGAAGTCGTGAGGGCCGTTAAAGCAGAATCTGTAGTGGCAAAAGTGGCTGCAATAATTCCTAGCAGAAATACCAAAGCAGGAATCGTCGACAAATGATTTAGTGCAATCTCCGGAAAAAGCAAGTCGGTTCTGGGTTTGTTGGTTACTAAGTCCAGCGGTACGGCAATATTGTTTTTTGCAGCGTACATGTACAGTAAGGCTCCCAAACTTAAAAAAAGAAGACTGATGGTGACAAAAATAACGGTAAAGGTATACATGTTTTTTTGTGCTTCTCCGATGTTTTTGCAGCTGATATTTTTTTGCATTAAATCCTGATCGAGTCCAACCATCGCAATCATTATAAACAATCCTCCCAAAAATTGTTTGGCAAAATGGAATTTATTCGTCAGAAAATCATCAAAGAAAAAGGTCTTGGAATAATTACTGTTTCGAATTGCTGAAACCGATTCGAAAATGGTTAGGTCTAAACTGTTTAAAACAAAATATATGGTAATAAAAACAGAAGATACCAGAAAGAATGTCTGAAGGGTGTCTGTGATAATAATAGCTTTTAAGCCGCTTCTGTAAGTATATAAAAAAACAAAGGTAAGGCCTAAAAATACGGTGAGCGGAAACGGAATGTGATAGTAGTCAAAAACATAGCGTTGCAGTACAAGCACAACCAAATAAAAACGCAAAGCAGAACCTATGGTGCGGCTTACCAAAAAAATAGAAGCTGCGGATTTGTAGCTGTTTGTTCCCATCCTTTTTTCGATATAACTGTAAATCGAAGTAAGGTTCATTCTGTAATATAGAGGAAGTAAAACTTTTGCAATAATGATAAGTCCTACGGCTTGACCCAATATAAACTGAAAGTATTTGAACTGTTCTCCGTTTGGAGACCCAACCTCACCGGGCACTGAAATAAAAGTAAGTCCGGAAAGGGAAGTGCCAATCATACCAAAAGCGACTAAATACCATTTGGAGTTTTTATTGGCTTTGAAAAACGAATCGTTATCCTGTCCTTTTTTGCTGATGATTTGTGAAATCAGTAATAGTATGCCAAAATATACGATGATGAAGATTAAGATGGTGCTTGAAGACATTTTGGTTTTGGATTAGTGATGAGATTATTTTTTTAACTTGTTCATGAGCTTGATAAAAGGTCTGTTAAACACAATATTGTCATTTCGACCGAAGGGAGAAATCACACACGAAACTCCACATAGAAAGTCGCCAATCTTTGTCGAAGTACTAGTGTGATTTCTCCTTCGTCGAAATGACATAAACTTTGCGGGAAATTTATTCACCATAGTAGTATAGAGTTTATTTCTTAGCGTTATTTGCCTGTAAAACGGCCCTCACGCTTTTGTGTTTCTCTAATAGTTCAGCTGCAGGATCGTGTTCGATATGAAGTTCTTCCATGATCATTTTAATGGCTCTTTTGACCAGTTTTTCGTTAGACAATTGCATGTCAACCATTTTGTTGCCTTTAATTCTCCCCAGTTTAATCATAACCGAGGTTGAAATCATATTTAAAGTTAGCTTTTGTGCTGTTCCGGCTTTCATGCGGGTACTTCCGGTTAAGAATTCCGGGCCTACAACTACTTCAATGGGATAATCGGCAACCTGAGCAATAAGACCGTTGCTGATACAGGAAATACTCCCGGTTTTAATATTGTTTTCTTTGGCTTTTTGGAGTCCGCCCAGTACGTAGGGAGTGTTTCCGGAAGCAGCGATCCCGATGATAAAATCTAAACTCGAGATCTGATGTTGTGACAAATCTTTCCAGGCTTGCTCGGTATCGTCTTCGGCCTTTTCTACGGCTTTTCGAATGGCGGTATCGCCTCCTGCAATAATTCCGATAATCATATCATGGGACACTCCAAAAGTAGGAGGGCACTCGGAGGCATCCAGAATACCGATGCGTCCTGAAGTTCCGGCACCAATGTAAAATAAGCGTCCGCCCAATTGCATTTTTTTTACAATGGCTTTGACTAGTTTTTCGATCTTCGGAATTTGTTTTTCAACAATATGAGGTACCTTTTTGTCTTCTGTGTTGATGTTGACGAGCAGTTCTTTGGTGCTCATCTGATCCAGATTCTTATAAAGGGATTCTTGTTCGGTTTCGGGAATTTTGTTTTGCATAACAAATAAGTTGTGGTTGTTTTATCAAAATCGAGGCATAAGGTTATGCCTCGATTTTACCATTTTTTAGATAGCCGGATCAGCTGGGGTATTCGTATTGTTGTTTCTTTCAGAATCCGGATAAGGATACCAGTTACGGTTTCTCTCGGCACCGGCTGTTCCTGCTCCCGGACGATCAAATCTCCTGCTGTCTTCCAGTTTTAGGCTTGACATGTACATTTCGATACAGCGGTTGCGGTAAATTTCGGTTAAAATAGCAGGTTTGGTTACAGCGCCCGTGTATGGCGGAAGATTGGCACCAATGCCGTAAGTATCTGCTCCGGTTGTTTTGGTTAAAACTTTATTTAGTTCGATAAGTGCCTGAGGTAAATTGTCTTTTCGGGCATAACCTTCGGCTTTAATCAGCATCATTTCGCCTGGTAAATACAGTGGAATTGATTTGGTATTCGAATCAAAAAAGCCTGTGGCAACTGTTGGGTTTGAACCCGGTTTGATGTAAAAATTAAGCCTTCCGTCAGCATTAGAAGGAGCTAAAGCAGCTGGCAATCCCAAAGTCAGATCAACAGGTTGAAAAACATTATTGGTTGTGATCGAAATATAGGCGATAGGATTCTGACTAATGGGATCAAAAGCAAATACCGATTTTACAGACAGATCAACCATGCCGGCATAAGCGATGGCATTGTCGTAATCTCCGGCCATCAGATACGTTCGGGCTAAAAGCGCATAAACGGTATTTTTGTAATTAATACTGGTAACCAATCCCGTTGCTCCGGTGGCTTTGTCCAGCAGTGGTTCTGCTACTTTTAAAATTTTGATGGCTTCTGTTAACACATCGGCTCTCGAATCAAAAGTGGCGTTTTTACCTGTTTTTAATGGTACACTTTGAAAATATTGCACCAGAGTTGTAATTGCCATTGCCTTAAAAATAGAGGCATGAACCAGAACACTGGCTTTTTCGGTATCTGAAGTTAATACGTTGATATTATCGATTACTTTTTGTGATTCAGATTTAATCACCAAACACTGTGACCATAGATTGTTCACGACCTGATTTTTGGTCGAAAGTACACCGGCGCCTACAGAAAGTTCGCCTTCATCGACATTTCCGGCGTTTAGCAGTCGTAGTTCTTTTGTGGTAAATCCGTTTCCGGTAATGGTGTTGTACACAGGGCTTGTTCGGTCAACGCTCCAAAGCAGTTGTAGTCCGTTGGCAGCACCAATAACTCCCTCTCGGGTTCCAAAAACTAATTCCTGAGAGGGCTTGGTTGGGTCTAAATAATCTTCATTACAGCTCGTTAAAAGCAATGTAAGAGCAACTATAGGGATTAATATTTTTTTCATGATGTTTTGATTTGATTAAAATTGAACTTTTACCGCCAAGGAATAAGAACTTGGAATTGGCACGGTTCCAAAATTGTATTTCGCTACAGAAGACTGTCCGCCTGAGTTGGTTTCCGGATCGAAACTGGTAAAGTGATCCCACGAAATCAGGTTTCTTCCACTGGCTGTAACGGTTAGATCGTCAAAGAATTTGTTTAATTTCCCAAAAGAATAATTAAGCGAAACTTCTCTTAATTTCAGGTAACTTCCGTCTACCACTCTAAATTCTTCCACATTATAAACCGACCAGATGTACCCACGCGGTAATTCGCCGTTAAGTTCCTGAGTAACTATTTTACCTGATCCTACACCTTGTCTGGTTCTGTAATCGGCATCAAAAACATCTACGCCCTGAACACCGTCAAATAATACTGAAAGGCCAAATTTCTTGTAATTCAGATTCGCTCCGAATGCGATGATGTAATCCGGATTCGGATTACCAATTTGTTTGTTCAAAATGGTTCCTGTTGGCTGTCCTGAAGCATCTCTTTGTGGTGCTCCGGTATTTACATCTCCTTTTTCGGTTTGCGGATATCCGGAAGGTGTCAGCAATAAACTTCCATCGGAATTTCGGGCAAAGTAAGTTCCGTAGAAAATTCCGATCGGTTTGTCCATTTCCACAAAAACAGGCGCTCCGGCTAAGTTACTGTCCAGTTTGAAACGGGTTTGCGGTAATCCTGTTACTTTGTTTCGGTTGCTGCTGTAGTTTACAAAAACATCAAGATTAAGGTTTTCTTTTTTGATTAAAGCGTATTTCAAATTGATTTCAAATCCTTTGTTGTTCATTTGTCCGATATTTTTAATCGTATTGGTAGCTCCTTCAGAAGCAGCCAATTGAACCGGCAATAACAAATCATCAATATCAGCATTGTAATAGCTAAAAGATAAATTCAGACGGTCTTTGATAAAACCAAAATCACCTCCAATTTCATACGTAACACTTTGTTCCGGTCTTAAATCCAGATTTCCTTGTTTGAATCCTTCAATAGAAAAAGCACTGTTTCCTAAAAGTGTTCCGGTAGAATAATTGGTAAAACGGGCATAAGGTTTAATTGCCGTTAAACTTCCTGATTTTCCCCATGAAGCTCTAAAACGTACTGAACTTACGGCATCGTGAATGCTTTGCATGAAAGGTTCATCTGAAAACACATAACTCACACTCGCCTTTGGATAAAATTGTGAACGGTTGGCGCTCGAAAAAATAGTCGAAGCATCCTGTCTTCCGGCAATCGTTAGGTACAATTTGTCTTTGTAACCAACAGTTTCCTGAAGGTAATAACCCCATAAATTGTATTTGGACTGGCTGGAACTTGGTGAACCAGGAATCAGCGTATTAAAAGCATTTATGGTTTCGATAAACGGTTTTAAGTTACGGCCTTCAACTGCCACAAAATTATCGCGGTAAGTCTGCACATTGTAACCTCCATAAGTAGTGGCTTTCCATTTGTCGTTAATATTCCAAAGGTATCTTAAGTTCAAATCGTTGTTGAATTGTACCACTCTGTTGGTCGCTTCAGAAACATAACCATCATTGTAATACGCAGGATTCACAACATACGGATATCTTGGAATGAAGACATTTCCTCTTTGATTGTAATTGTCGATACCAAAAATCAAATCGGCATTGAAATTTTTAAACGGCGTATAGTTTAATTGTAAATCAGAGATAATACGGTCTGTATTTTGTTTGATTTTGAAAGTTTCGATAATCGAAAGAGGATTCACCCTGTTCGGATCAACCGCCAACAGATTGCCGTTTACATCTCTTTGATTGATGTCGTAGATATTATTGGTGATGTTGATGGCATTAATCGGACTCCAGAAAACATTCCCGTCCGGTTTTTCATTTGAACTTGAGTTGATATAATTTAATCCCACCGTAGCGGATAGTTTAGAATTGAAGTCATGTTTCAATCTTACTTTGGCTCCGGCTCTTTTAAAATCGGTATTTTTTATAATTCCTTCGTTTACCAAATAACCAAGAGAAGCAAAGTATTTGGTTTTCTCGTCTCCGCCTTGCAGCGAGAAATAAGTATCGGTTCCAACACCGGTAGTAAAGATATCATCCTGATAATCGTGTCGTTGTACGTTAGTCGTTTTGGTTTCAAGGTTTCGGCCTAAAACCGTAACTGTAGTTGGACTCGCAGGATTTCCCTGAATTGGGAACAGGGCTGGTGAAGTACTAACAAACTGTTTGTCAGACGTATTCATATCCAGTTTTTTGCGAATTTGGTTAGATGTTACGCTGGTTGAAAACGTATATCTGGTTTCTCCTGCGACTCCTTTTTTAGTCGTAATTAAAACCACACCGTTGGCTGCTCTCGATCCGTAAATGGCGGCTGCAGCACCTCCGTTTAATACCTCAATGCTTTGTATATCGTTAGGATTAATGTCCGCAGATCTGTTCTGACCAATTTGCATGTTGGAGTTTCCGGTGGTTACGTTTAAGTTGGTTACGTTGGTGGTAGCGTTGTTTAAAACCACACCGTCAATAACATATAGAGGATCTGAAGAACCTAATATCGAAGAAGTTCCTCTAAGTTTGATACTGAAACCTCCCGCTGGATCACCCGAGTTTTGAGAAACCTGAGCACCCGCAATTTTTCCCTGCAAAGCTGTAGAAAGCCCTCCGGGTTGTGCTTTAACCAAATCTTCTCCTTTTAAACTGGTTACGGCATTTCCAAGCTCTTTACGGGTAGCGCGTACGGTGGAACCCAGTACAACCACTTCGGAAAGGGCATTTGTTTCTTCGGCCATTTTTAGGTTGATGGAAGTTGTGTTTGCTGAAATTTTAATTTTCTTCGAAGCAAATCCTACAAAACTAAAAACGAGCGTTTCGTTTTCTTTTACTGCGATGCTGAATTTTCCGTCTAAATCAGTTGTCGTGCTTTTTGAAGTACCTTCAATCAAAACGGATACTCCTGGAAGAGAAAGTCCGTCGGTAGTACTGGTAATGGTACCGGATACGGTTTTTGACTGCGCAAAAATGGGCTGCGCAAACAAAATAATTCCAAATAGAATAAATAATAGTCTTTTCATTTTTAAAATATTTGTTTGGTTAGAGATTCTAAATATAAGAATTAATTTTAATAAATGCGATTTAATGCAAACTTTTTATGTTTTTTGTTATAAAACGCATAATAATGCATTTTTAATTTTTGTTTTTAGTGTTTTAGGGCTTGTGTAGGATAATTTATAAATTTTAAGGCGTAAATGATGCATAATAACGCATTATAATTTATATTTGTTCAAAAAAGTTAAAATGCTTAAGAAAGAAAGACACCAGTTTATCATGGATAAATTTAAGGATGTCGAAAAAATACATACGATCGATCTTGCCGCAGAGCTCAGCATCTCTGAGGATACCATACGCAGAGACTTTAACGAATTGCACAACAAAGGGCTGATCAATAAGGTATATGGAGCTGCTTTTCCGGTAAAGGAGAAATCCAATAATGTATTTGATATTACCATTATCAATGAAGATAAAAAGATTGTAGTAGGACAAAAGGCCTTGTCGTTTCTTGATGAAGGTCAGGTGATTATCATGACGGGGGGAACTACCAATTTATCTTTTTGCAAACTCATTCCAATCGATTTTTCGGCTACCATATATACGTACAGTCTGCCGATCGCAATGCAATTGTCTCAGCATCCCAATATCGAATTGATCTTTATTGGAGGAAAGCTACAGAAGAAAGCGATGGTAACCGTGGGCATCGACGTGGTTCAGGTGCTGTCTAAAATCAGAGCCGATGTTTGCTTCTTGGGAGTGAGTAGTTTAGATGTAAATCAGGGACTTACCGAAATGGGATATGAAGTTTCAATCATCAAAAAAGAAATGATTAAAGCTTCCGATAAGGTAATTGTCCTTGCGACTTCTGATAAAATTAATGGCAAAATGCCACATCAGGTTTGTGGTCTCGATAAAGTAGATGCTATCGTTACCGAACTGAACCCGAAGAGCGCTAAAATTAAAGGCTTTGTGGAGGCCGGGGTGAGGGTTGTGTAGATTAAATTGCGTTTTTATGCGGGTTTTTGTTTTGAGGCACATTATCCAATAGAAAGAAAAATAACTTTACAAATTATTAAACTCCTTAAGCGATTGAGGAGTTTTTTATGTCATAATAATTTTGAAATGTTTGCTATAATTATATTAGGATTACATCTCAAAAAAAATACTAATTGTAGTTAAAATAGTTTTATATTCGTAATCAATAAGCCTGATTTAATGATGTAAATGTATAGAAATTAATATTTTAAAAAGCAAAACTAACTTATAACGAAACAATATGAAATTAATCAAGAAAAATGAGCTTGAAAAAATAATAGGTAAGAAAAGCTTTTGGTCACCTAAAAAAATTGTTGGTTTATGCGAATACGGTGCAGGAATCGAAGAAATTGATGATGCTTTAGGGACGCAAAACTTTTTTAAAATAAAACCATTGGTAAATTTTACTAAATATTCTGATGGAATTGAAATATCAATCATGCATAATTTCAAGCTTTATCATCTTGCTATTAATAATTCCGATATAAAATCAATAACTCTGGAATCAGGTGGCGTAATTGATGTTGAAGAGCGTTCTGTAATTAAAAGAGCAGTCGTTGGAGGTTTACTATTGGGGCCAATAGGTGCTATTGTAGGAGGAGTAAGTGGAGTGAAGGATAAAATAATTAAAGATAACGATAGTGTCATAATTATTGCCCAATCTGAAGGAAAAGAGCAAGCTGTCATATGTACAATAAAAAAAGGCAAGACACAGGAACTTGCTAAGTTTTTTAAAGAGAACTTTGGGAATTCATTTAGTGTCAATAAATAAAATAATAGAATAAGCCTCGATTTTTTTAAGATAGAGGCTTTTCTGTTAATTGTAAAATGTTGTAATCAGTAATCTATTCCACTCCAAATAAGGATTTAAAACTTCGGCTAATTCATTGAACCAATAAAAGCTGTTTTCGAGATTGCTTACTTTGTTTTTTCGTTCTTTGTATCTTTTGAGGATTTAAGTAATCCTATATAAGTTAACATCTCAATTATTAGTTCTATCATGAAGTTTAGATTTTAATATAATGGATTAAATGTATTGCTATAATTTGATTTTAAAAAGTAATTCTGCAAAACAGATTCATAATATAGATTTACCCTCCCCGCTGTGCGAAGTCTCCCGACTTCGTACCCGTTCCAATAATCTAAACGTTTTTTGAATTTGTTCGATCCTTGTTGTTGCTAAGAAGTCGGGAGACTTCGCAGAGCGCGTGTAAGAAAATCTAAAACAGGATAAACTAAAAAACTCGATTTTTTAAGATCGAGGCTTTTAGTTGTGTTAGTTCTAAAATGGGATAATTAGCATTCTATTCCACACCCAAATACGGATTTAAAACTTCGGCTAATTCATTGAGCCAGTAAAAGCTGTTTTCGAGATTGCTGACTTCATTTTTAAGTGTTTCATGTTCTCTTAAAACACCTAAGGCAAGGATGTAATTGACTTGTCTTATGGCTTTCGCCATTTCTTTTGGGTCAATAGTGTTGTTGAAGAAATTGGTTAGCCTGGTTTCGGCTACTTGTGAAAGATTTTTGGTGTCCATAATTTACATTTTGGTGAATATAAAACCCGTGTTAATAAGGTAGCTTATACTATCAGAAAGCAATAATATTACTTCTAATGCCGCCACCATACCACAAGGGCAAAAGTTTTTAAATGTCAGTATTCTGTAAATTAGGAAGCGCAAATATAATAAAAACAAAGTAATTATAGTAAGAAAAATAATATATTTAGAAGTGTTTTGATTTAATTTTGGCAGGGTTGTAAATCCCATATTTTCGATTTAATTTTGGGATAATTATGATCGAAAAAATAGTAGCGGAGTATATCAGTTTTATAAGAACATTTGAAACTTTATTAAAAAATAAATATAAACAGGATATACATCCATGTTCATTTTCGAGTACTTTTTTTGAAAGAAAAGGAACTATCGAAGGAATTGAATATTGCTTTCACGGAAGTGGCTGTACGGCCAATAAAGACGGTGTTATTTATGACTATGATATTTCGATAAATGAAATTACGTTTTCGCAATGGAAATTTTCGGAGTTTGTTAGAACGTATCCGGAGTACCGGAAACTAAATTATACTCCAGAATATATCGAATATGAATTGTATCAGCTTATAAATAAAGGAATATTAGATTGGGTGATTATTGAGAATACTGAAAAGCCTCCTTTTGGATGTGTTTTTATGAGTTATAGAGTTCTTCAAGAACCGTCTTTTCTTATCGATTAATTTTTTCAATAGAAATCTTATGGCCCATAAAACGGAGTAAAAAATGAGTAGATTTAAAAACATAGATTCAAAGCTGATTGATTTAGCAAGTAAGCTTAATGGAAGATTGACTAAAGATCGACCTGATTATCCGGAAGTATTAAGAACATTTGAAGAACGAAGGATTGATTGGATAGAAAGTGATATAATGAAAGCAATTATAATTCAACCAAATTTTGAAGCAAATGGAGTAAATTCAAATATTTGGAATTTTGTAAATGTTGCTATTTACGACGATGGCTTCTCAGTTTCAAGACCAAAATGGATTGAAATATTAGTAGATCAAAAAGACTTTATTTTTATCGCTGAGAACATTGATGAATTGCTTTTAAAGTCTCAAGAAAATTTATCTAATATTTCAATGAAGGATTTGGTGTGAATTAACGGTATTGTTTCGAAAATATTCAAGAACCACCTTTTCTTATTAATTAATGTTTTCTTATGACACCAAAAGTCCTAGCCCTGATGGGAGGGAAAATCCTTTTGTGTCGGGGTTCGGCACAAAAGATTGGAAGGACAGCAGGATTAGCTTCTGAAAAATCAAATTTGTTAAACTGCATGTTGTTGTTTAAATTCAATAAAAAATATAGTCCCGCTGTGCGAAGTCTCCCGACTTCGTACCCATCCCAATAATCTAGACGTTTTTTGAATTTGTTTGATCATTGTTGTCGCTACGAAGTCGGGAGACTTCGCAGAGCGGGGGGAACCTTAGCCTCTTAGAGCCTCAAAGTTTCATTAGCCTTCGACTCCGCTCAGGGTGACAATTGGGGTGAAAGAGATTTATTTCTTTTGGAATTTGTATTCTCGTTTTTTGCTTTTTGGGTTGAGGTCGACAAATTCGTATTCTTCAAAATCTTCAAAATTAGTTTTAAAGAAATCGGCTGCTTTTTCGTGCGACCAGGATTTAGGATAATAAAAACCATCGAATTCAGTATTATGAAGAAGAAGTTCAAAATCATGTTTAAATTCGTTGGCTCCGGAATAGGTTAAAGCAATTTTTCCGGTCCATTCAATATCATATTTGTTTTGAGCTGTGGGAGTAATTTTTATTCTATGATTGGCGCAGGTATCGTGTCCTAATAAATAAATTCCGAATGCAATTTCGTCATAATCAAAATCATCATCAAGGGGGAAAGTGTCTGCCAATAAATCATCTTTTATAAAATCATTGAAAACAGTTTTTTGTGAAGTTTTATTGATTTTAATCCCATAATCTCCCCAATATGTTGAAGACATTGTACATTGATGAAAATTGCCCCAGACTCCTTTGGAATGCCAGTCACCTTTATATTCTTCATCGTCGTCTTCGGATCGATCTTCGGCATAATAAGCATCTGTTTTTAAGTGAAAATCAAACCAAATCGATTCATCTTCTTCGATTCTTCCGTTCCATTTAAATTGTTCTAAAGTGTGACCATTTGGATATGGATTTCCTAAAAAATAGATTCTGTTTGGCTGGTTCATATATTGGAAATTTGTAACTCAAATGTAATTTTCAATTTTTTAAATTCCAAATTGCAAAAGGCTGTATTGAAATATTGGTTTTATAAGCCTTCTACTCGCTATGAAGTCAGGAGACTTTTCAGAGCGCAGGGAGAAATTGAAAAACAGAATACAATGTGTTTTAAATTTTAGATAGCTTGAATAATATCAATTTATTATGTTTTCGATAGATCTTATAATGTTGTTGTGGAGTTGGATAGATTCTCTACCTACGGGTATTTTGTCAATGGGAGAGGTTATTTGTTTTCCATTGGTGTCATATATTTTATCTCGTGTCGGACTTTTAAAGTAATGACACGGATAGATATCCATATTATTTTTTTCTAAAGTTCTGATTTTTGTAAAATAGCCTTTTTTCCAGCATGAAGCGTCGGTAATAATCTGTGGTAATAGTAAGTTGTCTTTGCTTAATGTTGTATTTTCATCAAGCGATGATGTGAAGTTGTTGTATAAGTATATGAGAATGGCATTTTTAAATGGACCAACATCTATTTTACCTAAAGAAACCATTCCATATCCAAAACGGCCATCACTTAAGCAGAAGTAAAAAACATCACCTTCTTTTGGCCATTTTCTCTGTTTTTCATTTCTTGGCATTACTGTTAGTTTATGAGCCATTTTATATTGGTTTTATTGTTCTTAAGTCATTTTTAGTCTGCTCTGCGAAGTCTCCCGACTTCGTACCCGTTCCAATAATCTAGTCGTTTTTTGAATTTGTTTGATCATTGTTGTCGCTACGAATTCGGGAGACTTCGCAGAGCTCGGGGAAATTCCAATTTAAAAACGGGTTCTCTCAACTTTGTATGGCGATTGTGCTATTTAAAGTTTTGTAAAGCTTTTTTTAATCCGAGTTTTCATTTCCGTCCCATACACCTTCACAGGCATCAATTAGTTCTTTTGGCCATGAGCGACGGGGAAGGATGTGGTCAAGCGCATAGTAAAGTAGATCCCCTATTATTACTACTGGAGCTAATGGAAGCGCAATAAATATGAAAAATGGAATTGCGATAGGGTACCACCAAAAATCTACATCCAAAGCTTTTAGAGGATTAAAGTGTCTGAACGAATCACTGATATTCTTTAAGCGATATTCGTTGATTGGCGTAATGAGTGGAACCGCTTCGACGCCCTCTCGCATATAGAGGCGGATGTATTCCCAAACCATGCCTGCGCCACATACACCTACACTGACTGGTCCCATTGGTGTATTCCTTGTACTTTTGATCATCGGGCGTGATTTTTCTTCAACTTGTTGAAAAACTAAGATGGGAATACCTTCATGGGTTGAATGTCCTTTTTTTATAAAACTTCTGATGTTGGCTTTGAGGCTGTTAAAGTCTTCGCTGACGACATGTCCGTCGATGAAGCATGTGACTTTGTTAGTCTTACGGTTGAAGATAATTGGCAACTGACGACGCCAAGGAATAAATATCCAGGAAGAGTCAATAAAGAATATTGCTGCTATCAATAGGGGGACATAATTCATATATTCAAATAAACTACCTCTAAAGCTCCCAGTAGATATCTCATGGTAATAACTTTTTATGGTAAAGAAAGTAAAAAGCGCCCAAGTGAGTACAAATCCTACGGTAGTAGACCAACTCATACTGTAGCGACCACCATAATCAGAATCAGGGTAGATTCGCATGAAGAGACAGTTTTCGGTTACCTTTGCAACATTATTGTCCGCCGCTGGTTCTACCTTGAGGGATGGGCCGTTGGGATGCAGTTTATTTGTATCTATGTAAAAGGATAAGCTTTGTTTTGCTTCACGGCATTGTCGTTTACAGGGTATAATGGTATCCTCTTTTGGATTATTCATTTTTTTACTTTTATTTTTTCTATTAGAGTGAAATTAAATACAAAAGTAGCTCGTCATAGTTGATAAGATATTTAGAAAGTAACCGTCGGTTTGTTTTTTGTAATAAATGGTTAGTGGAACGTCATAACTGGTTTGATAGGCTTCTCTTAATGAGCAAATTTTTAAGAAATAAAGGGCAAGAAATGCATAAATTATTTTAAGGTGGCGCGGTGCTCAGGGTGACAATTGGGGTGGAATTCCAATAAAAAAATTCCAAATTCCAATTCAAAAAAGGATAATCAAAGAAAAAAACTTAGAACCTCAGAATCTCAAAAAGTTTCATAAGTCTTAGACTACATTGAGGGTGGCAATATTTTGTATAAGGTGCGCATTTTAATTAATCTCAATCTTTATTATTCGGGCTTTTTGTCATTCCTACAGAGGAGGAATCTTCACAAGTAACTCCACAATAAAGTCACTTTGTGTTATCTGATTTGTAGGAAGGGTCACACTAGTTGATTGACAACGATTGTCGACATTCTTTGCGGAGTTGCTTGTGAAGATCCCTCGTTCCTCGGGATGACAAGATTGTGACTACGTTGCGAATGATGGATTAATCCCGAAGCTTTGGGACATCTCTACAATATATTTTTTTCCTCTGAAACTCTTTTATAGAATTCTGTAGGAATGGCTTATTTTATAGCAACGGATTTCAATCCGTTGAAAAGAACAAAAAAATCGAACTCAAGAAAGCCAAAGAAAAGGAAACCTCTGAACCTTTGCTACTTTGCACCTCTGAACCTTTAAAAAGAACCTAAAAAAAACTATTTTTGTAATTCACTGAATCCGTTTTAGTTCATAAATTAAGTTATAATGTCAATAATTAAGGAGTTACAACACTTATCAGAATCATTAGAAGGAACACTTTTATACGACGATCTTCATAAAACACTTTATTCAACCGATGCTTCGGTATATCGGATCCGGCCAAAAGCGGTCGCCGTGCCTAAAACAATCGAAGACATTAGTAAACTAATTCGGTTTGCGGGACAACATCATATTTCGGTTACACCAAGAACGGCCGGAACTTCTCTTGCAGGACAAACGGTTGGCGACGGAATTGTGGTCGATGTTTCGAAGAATTTTACCAAGATTCTGGATTTTGATCCGATTAAAAAAACGGTTACGGTGCAACCCGGTGTCATTCGCGATGAACTGAATTTATTCCTGAAGCCTCACGGCGTATTTTTCGGTCCCAATACTTCGACTTCTAATCGCTGTATGATTGGCGGAATGGTAGGGAATAACTCTTCTGGAACGACTTCGATTCGTTATGGGGTAACGCGTGATAAAATTGTCGAGATCAAAGCCATTTTGAGTGATGGTTCGGCGACGATTTTTAAAGAGCTGACTTCGGCTGAATTTATCGAAAAAACCAAAGGGGATACCTTAGAAAATAAAATTTACAAAAGCATTTACGACGAACTTTCGGTAAAAGCAACGCAGGACGAAATCATAAAAGAGTTTCCTAAGCCGGAAATTCACAGAAGAAATACGGGTTATGCTGTAGATATTCTGCTAAAATCGGATTTGTTTGGCGGGACAGAACCTACCATTAATCTTGGAAAGTTACTTTGCGGAAGCGAAGGAACGCTGGCTTTTACGACCGAAATTACATTAAAAGTGGACGATTTGCCGCCCGCCAATAACATTATGGTGGTGGCGCATTATCATAGTATTCAGGAATCACTGGAGTCTGTTGTGGTAGCGATGAAACATCATTTGTATACCGCCGAAATGATCGACGATACGATTTTGGATTGTACTAAAACGAATCGCGAGCAATCTAAAAACAGGTTCTTTTTAGTGGGGGAACCCAAAGCGATTATGCTGTTTGAAGTAGCTTCGCACGATGCCTCTGATGCGGAAAATCAGGCCAACGCTTTAGTAGCCGATTTAGAGAAAAACAATTTCGGCTACGCACTTGTTAAAATTTATGGTGCCGATATCGAAAAAGTAAACGAGCTTCGTAAAGCCGGTCTCGGACTTTTAGGAAGTATTGTGGGAGATAATAAAGCGGCCGATTCAATCGAAGATACTGCTGTTGAATTGAGTGATTTACCAGCTTATATTGCCGAGTTTTCGGCCATGATGCTGCGACACGGACAAGAGGCAATTTATTATGCACATGCAGGAGCGGGTGAGCTACACTTGCGTCCGGTGCTGAATTTGAAGAAGACATCCGACTTAAAACTCTTCAGAACCATTGCAACCGATGTGGCTGTTTTGGTTAAAAAGTACAGAGGATCTCTGAGCGGAGAACATGGCGACGGAATTGTGCGCGGTGAGTTTATTCCGTACATGATTGGCGAAACGAATTATGAATTGCTGAAACGAATCAAGCTGGCGTTTGATCCGAACTCGGCTTTGAATATTGGTAAGATTGTGAATGCCTTAAAAATGGACGAGAATCATCGTGTTGTTTCGGGCAGAGTTGAACCGGATATTAAAACGTTTCAGGATTTCTCGGATAGTTTAGGGATTTTGCGTGCTGCCGAAAAATGCAACGGTTCGGGCGATTGTAGAAAATTGCCGTCGGCAGGTGGAGCGATGTGTCCGAGTTACCGAGCAACCAAAAACGAAAAAGAAACCACGCGTGCGAGGGCGAATGCCTTACGCGAATATTTGACCTATTCAGAGAAAGAAAATAAATTCGACCAGAAAGAGCTTTACGAAGTTTTTGAATTGTGTGTGAGCTGTAAAGCCTGTGCCAGCGAGTGTCCGAGTAATGTAGACGTAGCAACGCTGAAAGCAGAATTTTTATACCAATATCAAAAAGCGAATGGCTTTTCGACCCGAAACAAAATTTTTGCACATAACGCCAAACTGAATAAGATGGGAAGTTTGTTTCCGTCGATTACCAATTTTATTTCTAATCAGTCTCTCGTGAAAAAAAGCATGGGAATTGCGCCGGAAAGGCAGGTTCCGTTATTGGCAAAAAAGACATTTAGAAAATGGTACGAAAAGTATAAACCACAACAAAAGAATTTCCCAAACGGACAAGTGTATTTGTTTAATGATGAGTTCACGAATTACTACGATGTCAATATCGGAATCGATGCTTTTGAATTACTGACGAAATTGGGCTATGAAGTTTTAATCGTCGATCATGAAGAAAGCGGAAGAACCTATTTGTCGAAAGGATTTCTGGAAGAAGCGAAGAAAATTGCAGATATCAATGTGACTATTTTTAAGGATTTAGTTTCTGCAAATACACCTTTAATCGGAATTGAACCTTCGGCGATTTTAACGTTCAGGGACGAATATTTACGTCTGGCAACCGACAAGGAAGCAGCCGGAAAAGTAGCTAAAAATGCTTTTACGATAGAAGAATTCTTTAAAAAAGAAAGTATCGAAGGTAAGATTACGGCTGATTCTTTTTCAGAAGAAAAGAAAGAAATTAAGATTCATGGGCATTGTCACCAGAAATCTCTGAGTTCGGTTGAAGCGACTTTTGCCATGCTGAATTTACCGATGAACAATACGGTTACAATTTATAATTCGGGCTGTTGCGGAATGGCGGGATCCTTTGGTTACGAAAAAGAGCATTATCAGGTGAGCATGCAAATGGGAGAAGATACGTTGTTTCCGAAAGTAAGAGCGACCGCCCAGGAAGTAAAAATCGCAGCAGCAGGAACCAGTTGCCGTCACCAAATTTATGACGGAACGAACAGGGAAGCACAGCATCCGGTGAGTATTTTAAGAAATTGCCTGAAGTAATTTTAGATTTTAGAATGTAGATTTTAGATTTTAGAATGTAGATTTTAGAATGTAGATTTTAGATTTTTCTCACGCAGATTGCTTTGTCAGTTCGCTGTAGCTTGGGTGAGCTGATTTATTTTTGCCACAGATTATGAGGATTAAAATGATTTAGAACAAAAGAAATTGGCATTAATCTGCTAAATCTGCAGTATCTGCGAGAGAAAATTAGTCAAGTATTTGAAGTGCTAAAAAAAGGTTTTTCGCAGATTCTGCAGATTGGAATAAATTAAATCGGTAAGTATTTTAAGAAACTGTTAAAAGTAGAGGGTGTTGTCACGACCCGAGTCATAGCGCACAGGCGAAGCAATTTCAGGAATTATTCTTTTCGCCACGAATTTCACGAATTGACACGAATGCTTTTTTTTACAACTCCTGACTACTATCGGAAGACGCGATTTTTTTTCTAAAATAGATTCCATTATTTTTCACAAAGATTAGAAACAAAAAAATTCGCGTTAATTCGTGAAATTCGTGGCAAAAGAAAAAATAACGTAAATCCGTTTAATCTGTAATAATCCGTGGGCAAAATAATTCACCACAAAAAGCGGTGCAAAACAAAATCGTTTTATATATTTGAAATCAGGATAATTTTTGCATTATTTGCAAAATAAAACCACAAAGACCGAATTAAATTAATTTTAAAAGCAAAATCATATATGGCATTATCAGGTTTATTCCGAAAAAAAACGGTACAAGATATTCTGAAGCAAGTTGCAAAGAACGATGCAGACGGTCATAATGCATTAGGAAAACACTTAACTGCCAGGGATTTAACCGCCTTCGGAATCGCTGCTATTGTTGGTGCCGGGATTTTTAGTACGATCGGAAAAGCCAGCGCAGATGGTGGACCAGCTGTTATATTTTTGTTTTTATTTACAGCAGTGGCTTGTAGTTTTGCTGCTTTTGCTTATGCTGAATTTGCCTCAATGGTACCCGTTTCAGGAAGTGCATATACGTATTCGTATGTGGCATTTGGTGAAATTATAGCCTGGGTTATTGGTTGGGCCCTAATCATGGAATATTCGGTTGGAAATATAACCGTTGCGATATCGTGGAGTGATTATTTTACCGGACTGCTCGCCAGCGGAGGCATACACCTTCCGCAATGGGTTCAAATGGACTATTTAACGGCCTCAAACGGATTTAATAATGCAACTGCTCTGATGCACAGCGGAAAAGCTTTTGATAACTTAGAGCCAGCCCTACAAGCTGCTTATACGGCCTGGACGACTTCTCCGGTTTTGTTTGGTTCTTTTCATTTTGTAGCCGATCTTCCGGCTTTATTAATCATTATTTTAATTACAGCATTGATTTACCGCGGAATGAAAGAATCCCGTAATGCCAGTAATATTATGGTTGTGGTGAAGCTTTGTATTGTACTTTTGGTAATTGCAGTAGGTATATTTTATGTAGATACAGCCAACTGGGATCCGTTTGCACCAAACGGAGTGAGTGGAGTACTAAAAGGTGTTTCGGCAGTATTCTTTGCTTACATTGGTTTTGATGCTATTTCTACCACGGCTGAAGAATGTAAAAACCCACAAAGAGACTTACCACGCGGAATGATGTGGGCGATTATTATTTGTACGATTTTGTATATTGCCATTGCCCTGGTTCTTACCGGAATGGTACGTTATAATGAGTTAAATGTAGGGGATCCGTTAGCATTTGTATTCGAAAAATTAGACTTAAAATGGATGTCCGGAATTATTGCAGTAAGTGCGGTAGTGGCAATGGCCAGCGTTTTATTGGTATTTCAAATGGGACAACCTCGTATCTGGATGAGTATGAGCCGTGACGGATTATTGCCAAAACGTTTTTCACGCGTACATCCAAAATTCAAAACGCCTTCTTATGCGACCGTTGTAACCGGTTTTGTGGTTGCTGTTCCGGCCTTATTCTTAAATCTTACCATGGTAACAGATTTATGTAGTATTGGAACTTTATTCGCATTCGTATTGGTTTGTGCCGGAGTTTTGGTATTGCAAAACAAACCTGAGATTCCAAGAGGAAAGTTCAAAACACCATATATCAATTCCAAATACATAATGCCGGTTTTATTAACCATCGGATTAGTTTTTGCCTTCGGATATAATAAAAAAGCCACTATGAGCTTTATTACAAACGAGACTCAAATTAATAGCCCGGCAGATATTATTACGTCATTGGATAAAAGTGAGTCCGAAAAAGTTTTCAATTATCTAAAAAGTATTGATGTACAAAATAAAACTTCAGAAACAGCCGATTTAGAGCATTTACTAAGCCAATATCAATCTGATGATGCGAAGTATGCTGAGGTTGTAAAAGGTTTACCAATTAGTGATTCCTTAAAATTTGAAAGCGGATTCAGCTTGTTCAAGCATAAAATTCCAATGTGGATCTTCTTACTTGTTCTGGTTGGTTTGACAGCTTGGGCTTTCAAACAAAATTTATCATTGATTCCGCTTTTAGGTTTAATCTGTTGTTTGTATATGATGGCTGAATTAAGTGTATGGAACTGGATTTATTTCACAGTTTGGTTACTTATTGGTCTTTGTATTTACTTTGGCTTCAGTCGTAAAAACAGTAAACTGAATATAGAAACCTTGTAAGTTAAGCATACAAAAGAGATAAGCCGTTCTGAGAAGTAATTTTCAGAACGGCTTTTTATTTTGTCACAGATTAAGGAGATTTTTGTTTCACGCAGATTTAAAAAGATCAAAGCAGATCGGCGGAGATCAATTTATAATTTTGAAATAAAATCTGCTAAATCTGCGTGAAAAACTTTGTATTCCTTACAGAAGAACTTTAGAAATAATTTATGAGATTTCTTACTTTAAACTGAATTTAAAAGAAGGTTTTTTCTTATTTTTGGTTTTTATGAATTTTTAATTTTTTATGCATGAGTTTTTTTGATAAAGTATTGGGTAAGAAGCGAGGCCCAATAAATTCGTATGATGATTTTTGGAATTGGTTTCTGAAAAATGAAAAAGAGTTTTTTAATATTGTTCAAAGGGGAGAAAACATCCCTAAGGGTTTCTTTGATAAATTAGGACCAAAATTAGCAGAAATTCACCCTGAGATTTATTTTTTGGCAGGAATGATTGACGATCAAATAGCTGAATTAGTTTTAACGCCCGACGGAGTAATTAGGAATATTTATATAATAGAAGAGTTAGTAAATGCTGCGCCAAAGATTGAAGGTTGGAAATTCACTGCTCTTAAGCCTGCAATAAATATTAAAAATGTTGGAATAAAGTTTGAAAATTTTGAACTCAATGCTGATAATTTAAAATTTTATCCTACTATAAATAAAGACTTTCCAGATGAAATTGATTTGACAATTGTTTATTATCATTTTACAGAAGATAAGAAGCAGCTAATAACTAATGGAGTTTATATTTTTCTGGATAATTATTTAGGCGAATTGGATTCTGTTACTTCGATAGATAACATGAAAGTAATAGGAAACAACGAAATTTCTGAAGAGTTAGTACCAATTGAAAAATTAAAAGATTATTTGATTTGGAGAGAAAAAGAGTTTGTAGAAAAATACGAAGATATTTGGTACGATACTGAAAAGGATAATTATTCAAGCTTTGAAGCAGGTACGAAGGAAGGCGGCGTTCTTTTGGCTATTATGAATACATCTATTTTGAAATGGGATAAAAAAGCATCACATCCGTGGATATTTATTATTAGCATTCCGTTTGATGGAAGTAATACTAATGGAATGCCTGATGAGGAAACGTATCAATTGTTAAATGAAATTGAAGATGAAATTATGGTCGAACTAAAAGATTCTGATGGATATTTAAACATTGGGAGAGAAACAGGAGAGAATAAGCGAGAAATCTTTTTTGCATGTAAAGATTTTAGAAAGCCATCAAAAACGGCAGATGCAATACTTAAAAAATACAGTAGTTCTTTTGATGTAAGTTACGAAATCTACAAAGACAAGTACTGGCAAACGTTTAGCCATTACGAGCCGAGATAGTTTTATAGCCACGAATTCACGGATGTATTGTTAAAAAAATTCGTGAATTCGTGGCAAAAAAACTTAGTGAATCTCTATCGAGAATATTTTACAACGATCTTTTTTGTTTCATGCAGATTTTAAAAAGATCTAAGCAGATCGGTGTGAATCTATTTATAATCTAAAAAGAAAATCTGCTATAATCTGCGTAAAAGAAAACTTTAAGTTGCTTACAGAAGAAAACTTAGCGGATCTCTGTGAAAACTTCTTTGCGAATCTCTGTGGAATTCAAAATCCCAAGTTCAATCATACAAGCCTTCATCATTTCATAAGTGCGCTCAATATCATTATCAAGACCAATAGAGAAACGAATTAAGCCGTCTGTTAAACCCATTTCGGCTTGTTCTTCTAGCGGAATTTCGCTCGAAGTCGAAGTTCCCGGTGCACTGAATAGTGTTTTGTAAAAACCTAAACTTACTGCCAGATAACCCAAATTTCTGGCCTGCATTAATTCCATCAGTTCATTGGCTTTTGCTAAAGTCCCAACGTCAATTGTCATCATACCTCCAAAACCATATTCCGGATTAATCATTGTTTTGTACAATTCGTGACTTGGGTGGCTTTTTAAGCCTGGGTAAACCGTTTTTAAGCCGTCTTTTTCAAATTTATCGGCCAGAACGTGTGCATTATGACTATGTTGCTTGACGCGAATATGAAGCGTGCGCAGGTTCTTCATCACCGAAGCCGATCGCAAACTGTCCATTGTAGGGCCTAGCAGCATACTTGCTCCGGAGTTTACATTTTTCAGCGAATTGATAAACTCTTTCGAAGCACAGGTTACGCCGCCAACAGTATCACTGCTTCCATTAATGTATTTGGTTAAACTATGAATTACAATATCGGCTCCCAGTTTTGCCGGAGAAACCGATAATGGTGAAAACGTATTATCGACGACTAATTTCAGGTTGTATTTTTTAGCAATTTGGGCAAGACCTGCAATATCGGCTACTTCCAACAATGGATTACTTACGGTTTCGCAATACAAAACTTTTGTTTTCAAGGTAATAGCAGCTTCTACCAACTCCAGTTTGGTAATGTCTACAAAGGAGGTTTCAATTCCAAAACGCGGAGCGAAATTCTTTAAAAAAGCATAGGTTCCGCCATAAATTGTTCTACTCGAAACAATATGATCGCCAGCACCGCAAAGTTGCAGCAAGGTAGGTGTGATAGCCCCCATTCCTGAAGCCGATACATTTGCAGTTTCTGTTCCTTCCATAGCTGCCAAAGCCTGATCCAGATACAAATTACTAGGCGATGAATGACGCGAATATAAGTAGCAGCCTTCCATGTTCCCTTCAAAAGTATCAAACATAGTTTTGGCTGAAAGAAAAGTATAAGTAGAAGAATCGGAAATCGATGGATTCACCCCTCCAAATTCCCCAAAGTATTGTAAATCCTGGATTTTGTCTGCTGGATTAAAGTTTTTCATTTTAAATAGTTTATAGTTAGTGGTTAATTGTTTATTGTTTGTGGTTTGTGATTTGTTGAAATTCCCATTGACATTGACATTGACATTGACATTGAAATTCCCATTGACATTGGAACTGACATTGAAATTGACATTGAAATTCCCATTGACATTGAAATTGACATTGACATTGAAATTCTCAGAAGCTAATTCCTGCTGTCCGTTTCAATCTTTTGCGTCCGCCGCGGCGGACACAAAAGGATTTTCACTTCCATCAGGGCTAGGGCTTTCGTTTTCAAAAGAAAATCTACTCAAAATAAGACTTAATTAGAAAAATAATCAACTGTAAAACATGTAATTAGATTTTAAAACTATAAAAATGTGTTTGTTATGATTTTTAATCTAAATTTGATTGATAAAAGATAATTTAATAGATTTTCTTTCACTTTAACAATCAACAACAAACCACTAACAACAAACCAAATACACTAATCCTCAACGAAATGACTTTAGATACTACCGATAAAAAACTGCTGGTTTTATTACAAACCGATAGTAAAAAGACAACCAAAGAATTGTCACTAAAACTCAATTTGTCTGTTACAGCAGTTTACGAACGGATTAAAAAGTTAGAGCGTGAGGGAATCATCAAAAACTATGTAGCATTGGTTGATAAAACTAAAATCGAAAAAGGATTTGTAGTTTTCTGTCATTTAAAACTCATTCAGCATACCAAAGAATTCCTCACTAAATTCGAAAGCGAAGTCATCAAACTCAATGAAGTTTTAGAGTGCCACCACGTAAGCGGTGATTACGACTATATCTTGAAAGTTTTAGTCAAAGACATGGAAGCCTATCGAGAGTTTTTGGTTACTAAACTCACAAATTTGCAACACATTGGAAGTACCCAAAGTATGTTCATGATTAGCGAGGTCAAGAATTCAACGGTGATTTTTTAAAGGTTCTAAGGGGCTAAGTTGCTAAGGTTCTGAGTTGCTAAGGTCCTGATTTTTTTAGTCAAGGACAGATTAAGAGACACAGAGCTTTTTATTGAATTCTCTCATTTTCAGCAGGAAGTTTCTAATATTAATTATTCAAAAAAACTTTGCGCCTTCGCGAGCAAAAAATCCGCGTTATTTGCAAAATCCGATAGAACGTTTACTTTGGCATCTTCAAAATTAGAAATAATAAATCAGAAACTTTTCGGGCTGTATGTATAAACCATAACATTAACACATTTCAAAACTAAAATAGCTTAAATTTGAATCAAATACATTTTAGAATGGAGACAAAAGAATTAAGGCTTAAGCTTATAAAAGATTTTGGAAAATTTATTGAAGATGATTCTAAATTAGAAATTTTAGAAAGCGTTTTTGATGCCCTAAATTATGATGAAAAGAAATCAATTGTTCCTGATTCTCATTATGATCTTGTTGCTGAAGAAAGAGAAAAGTATCTTTCACAGGAGAATGAAGCGAGTTCATGGGAAGAAGTAGAACAACGTTTGAATGCTAAATATGGTTTTTAAAATTAAAATTTTACGCTTTGCTGAAAATGAAATTGATAAAACTATTGAATTTTATGAAAGTAGGAGTAAAGGTTTAGGAAAGCAATTTCTATCTTACTTAAAAACATCTCTGCAGGTTTTAAAAACACATCCAGAATTATTTCAAATAAAAAAAGAACCTGGTTATCGTGAATTAACTTTGGTAAAATTTCCATTTGTAATTATTTATGAAATTATTGGAAATGAAGTAATCATCTATTCTGTTTTTCATACATCAAGAAATCCCCAAAGAAAACCTTAAAAAAGAGGTTTAAAGATTCAAAGGGACAAAGGTTTTCTGTAGAAATGTACAGCAGTGCGTCTAAAACTTGATGAATATCTAAGATTCTAATTTCTTTTTTGAATTGCCTCCAGCTTCAGCTGGAGGATTAAGATTATATAGAAAAGGGCTTTAGCCAAAATGTATTATTTGGCTAAAGCCTTCTTTTTGTTCTCCTATCAATATCTCCAGTTAAAACTGGAGGCAATTCAAAGTTGAATCTTTATATTTTCGCGATTTTATAAGAATTAAAAAAATCCACGTTATCTGCAAAATCTCCGAGAGACAAAAATACTTCGAGAGACTTTGCGTGATTTTCAAAATCAGCTTTCATTACTAAAAAAACTTTGCGTCTTCGCGTCTTCGCGAGCTAAAAAAATCCGCGTGATCTGCAAAATTTGCGAGAGACAAAAATACTTCGAGAGACTTTGTATAATTAGTGGCCAAAAAACTTTGCGCCTTCGCGTCTTCGCGAGCAAAAAAATCTGCGTTATCTGCAAAATCTACGAGAGACAAAAATACTTCGCTAAGGATCTAAAAGTTATTAAGTTTCTGATTTTTTTTTAAGTATACTAAGATTTAAGCTGTTGTTTTTTTAGTCTCGCAAAAGTGCAGAGTTGCAAAAAAAATAAAAATTATACTAAGCTTTTATACAAGCAAATCTTCAGTCCAAAGTCATGTAGCTATGTTTTTAGAAATGTTTTGATTATTTGGCAGTTTTATCTAACAGCATCTTCAAAAGTCGGTCGTTCCCGTTTTTTAGCTATAACGTCTCTTATAATAGATTCAATATTTTTATTTATAGAATCATTTGGCTGTAATTTAATTGCTAAATCAATTGTTTCTTTTGCTTCTTGGTCTCTTTTAGTAACAAGTAAGGTCATTGCGTGATTACCCAATAGTGTAAAATCATTGGGTTTTCTTTTTAGAGATTCTTCAGAATAAAATATTGCTTTCTCGATGTCTTTCAAATGCATAGCTTCCAGCGATGCTTCCATAGGGATTATATGGTTTTCTAATTCAAGTTTAAAAGCTAATTCCAATTGTTCAAGAGCTTCTTCGTGTCTTTCCAGTCTTTGAAACGCTTTTGAGATTAATACCATACTTTGCCAATGCTCTGGAGCTATCTCAAGGCATTTTTTGAAGTCTTTTATAGACTCTTCAAGCTTTAACTTTTCGGTTTCCTTCAATTCTTTTTTTCTATATCCGTCTAAAACAATCAGTCCTTCTTGTTTTTTTCCAGCTTGCTCAAAGATTTGATTGAATTGTTGATTTTTTTTATACTCAACTTCCTGCTCGTCAATTTTATTATAGATTGTGCCATTTAAAAGATTTTCAATTTCTTCTGGAATTAATTCTTTTGTAAAATCTGAGTAAGGATTTAGTATAAATGTTGCCCCATTTAAGGTTTTAAACAAATCTTGTCCTTTTAAACTGAGATGTGGAATCATTTTTTTTATTATGCCTTTGTCAAATATTCTGTTTACTGATGTAAAGATTGGAATTTGACCGTTTTCAAAAGTAACACACTGAACAGTTGTATCATTTTCTGTAGTTTGATCTCCAATTTCTGAAATCGAATTTTCGTTTGTCAATATAAACAATTGACTCCATAACATTTTTTGATAAAATACCTTTTGTGCAGAAAAACTTGATGTTGCTTGCATTAAACATTTTTCTAGTTCATTCTCTGGAAACGTCGATTCCGTTTTCTTTTTTTTAAATATGTCAAATAATCCCATTACTTATCTTTTGTGTATTCTTAGAATTGTTTCTAAAGCCTCGCCAATTTAATTATTTTTCTTTCATGTGAAAAGAAGTGGCTATTTTTTTTTAATGTATCGTGAATTGCCTCCAGCTTCAGATGGAGGTTTAAGATTATATAGAAAAGGGGCTTTAGCCAAAATGTATTATTTGGCTAATACCTTGTTTTTGTTGCCCTATCAATGTCTCCAGTTAAAACTGAAGGCAATTCAAAGTTGAGTCTTTACATTTTCGCGATTTTATAAGAATTAGAAGAATTCACATTATCTGCAAAATCTGCGAGAGACAAAAAAACTTCGAGAGAATTTGCGTGATTTTCAAAATCAGCTTTCATTACTAAAAAAACTTTGCGTATTCGCGAGATAAAAAAATACGCTTGATCTGCAAAATCTGCGAGAGACAAAAAACTTCGAGAGAATTTGCGTGATTTTCAAAATCAGCTTTCATTACTAAAAAAACTTTGCGCTTTAGCGCCTTTGCGAGCAAAAAAAATCAAACTAAACTTGTCAAATCTTTGCGCACCCGACAGTCAAATCTTAAGCAAAACATTAAGTAAAATTTCACACAAAAAACATTGAGATTTAAACTTTAAACAAAACTTTATTCCTTAATTTTGTATCGCTAAAAATAAAATAGACAAACTATGAGTTCATTTGACGTAGTCATTATAGGTTCAGGTCCTGGCGGATATGTATCAGCAATTCGTTGCGCACAATTAGGTTTTAAAACTGCAATTGTAGAAAAGTATAACTCTTTGGGCGGAACTTGCCTTAACGTAGGTTGTATTCCTTCAAAAGCATTATTATCGTCTTCTCATCATTATGCAGAAATTGCACATTTTGCAGATCACGGAATCGAGGTTTCTGGAGATGTAAAAATCAATTTAGAGAAAATGATCGCGCGCAAACAAGCCGTTGTAGATCAAACCGTAGGTGGAATCAACTACTTAATGGATAAAAATAAAATTACTGTTTTTAATGGTTTAGGTTCTTTCGTAGATGCAACACACATTGCTGTAGCTAAAGCTGACGGAACTTCTGAAACTATTGAAGCTAAATATACTGTAATCGCTACAGGATCAAAACCATCTTCTTTGCCTTTTATTAAAATTGATAAAGAAAGAATCATCACTTCTACTGAGGCTTTGGCTTTAAAAGAAGTTCCAAAACACCTTGTAATTATTGGTGGTGGAGTAATCGGAATCGAGCTTGGACAGGTTTATCTTCGTTTAGGAGCTCAGGTTTCTGTAGTTGAATTCATGGACAGAATCATTCCTGGAATGGATAGTGCTTTGTCTAAAGAATTGACTAAAGTATTGAAAAAACAAGGAATGAAATTTTACGTTTCTCACAAAGTAAAATCAGTAGAAAGAAATGGTGACGCTGTTGTTGTTCAGGCTGAGAATGCAAAAGGAGAAACGATTACTTTAGAAGGAGATTATTCATTAGTTTCTGTAGGTCGTCGTCCGTATACAGACGGATTGAACGCTGACAAAGCAGGAGTTAAAATCTCTGACAGAGGACAGGTAGAAGTAAACGATCATTTACAAACTAATGTTCCAAACATCTACGCTATTGGTGACGTTGTTCGTGGAGCAATGTTGGCACACAAAGCTGAAGAAGAAGGAACTATGGTTGCTGAAATTTTAGCGGGTCAAAAACCACATATCGATTATAACTTAATTCCTGGTGTTGTATACACCTGGCCGGAAGTTGCTGCTGTAGGACAAACTGAAGAGCAGGTAAAAGCTTCGGGAACAGAATATAAAGTAGGAAGCTTCCCTTTCAAAGCGTTAGGACGTGCAAGAGCGAGTGGAGATCTTGACGGTTTTGTAAAAATTATTGCTGATGCTAAGACTGATGAGGTTTTAGGTGTTCACATGATTGGAGCTCGTACTGCAGATTTAATTGCTGAGGCAGTTACTGCAATGGAATTTAAAGCTTCTGCTGAAGATATCTCAAGAATGAGTCACGCACACCCAACTTTTGCTGAAGCAGTAAAAGAAGCGGCTTTGGCAGCTACAGACAACAGAGCGTTACACGTATAATAACTAAGTGAAATTATATTTTAAAAACCATCAGAAACTTCTGATGGTTTTTTTATTGCTTAATTACAGTAAAAGTATAATAGGTTTCTTTATTCTTTAAATACATACCGTAAGTTCCATTCTCTTCTTTGTATAAATGGTACAAATATTTGTCGCCTTTGATGCTTAAATTTTTTCGTGCCAGATTGTTACTTTCAATAAATTCCAGTTCAAATCCGCAATTTCCTTTTTTTCTGTAATGCAATTTTGAAAACGTATTATCTGCAAATTTTTCTATCCATAGATTATCGATTAAAGTTACCTCTACTTTCGCACCTCCATGTTCCAAATAATAATATTTTGAAGATTCATCAAAACGATTACACTCTTCTTTGGATATTTCATCAAGAGGCTTCTCATTCTGCATCGACCAGCTACTTTTTTCAGATTCATTTGGAAAAAGTGCCACAAATTCGTTACAGTTTTTATGTAATCTGTAGAACAACTGTTCAAATGCTCTTCTTTGTGCGATACTGTCTTCAAATTTTGCCAGATATGGAGCTATGTGGGCGTTATTGATTGTATTAATTCTGATTTCGTTGTCCAGCACTTTGTTTTGAACTAATGATTTACAGATTTCAGTGGTTAGAGAATCTACAGATTTTATAGATTGTGATCTCGAAAAATTAATACAGAGTAATAAAATGAACAGTAAGTTTTTTTTCATTTAAAAGACAAATTTTAATCAAATATAATTGTTTAGTAAAAGTATTTATAGAATTGAGTTTTATTCTTTTAACATTTGCATCCAAAAAAGAAAAAGTTCAGGAAAAATTTTGTAAATTAGAGGTAGAATTCTATCGTTGTGTTTAGTGAGATGAAATGATTAATGATTTGAAAAACAGGTGTGTAGTTTCGTTTTTATACAGAGTGAGGAATTACGGACATACTTTATTTCTGAAGCTCAAAAAAAAGTCAAAAATACTAATTTTGATCAAACCTAAATATTTAGTAAAATAGTCTGAAATTGTTGGATTAGATTATAAATGTAATAGGGATTTTAAACAACGTAACTACCAGGTATTCTTTAAATGCTAATGATAGATAGAAGGTTAATAACAGGGGCTATAATGTCACAAAAGACAAGTGGGAGGAAAGCATCGGGAAAAGCCAGGTTTGTCAAAAAGGACAATGTTGGTATGCTTAAGGTTCCATTTTTTGGTCCTTTTTATTTCAGTTAAAATAGAATTGCAATTGATTCGACATTACAAGGTGTATTGGTTGTAGTTTAGTAAACAATGTGTGGATACTTTTAAAATAACGAACCCGACAGGTCATTGCTTGTCGGGTTTATTTTTAGGTGTGGTGAAAATAAATTATTTGGTGAAAACACTTTTGTAATTATCCCAATATCTGTAGATTAAAAATAAATTGGCAAGGAATAGCAATACTGCAAGCGGCAAGCCTTGAGGAGCCAGAAAATAATTAATGAACAAAATGTTTACCGTAATTGGTAGGATCAGTATATTGGCCAATGTTACGTAACGCCCCGTTACAAAAGCAATTCCGCAAAGAAGCTCGATTGATTTTGCTAAAGGCAATAAATAAGTTGAGGCAACAAGTCCCATATTAAAAGCTTTGAAATCACCGGTAGTTTCCGGTTCCGGAGCCAGTTTAAAGAAAAAACTAAGAGAGGCGAATAGTAATAAAAGACCAATTAAAACACGGACAATAATGGTAGCAATTTTCATAATACTTAAGATTTTTAATGGGTTAAAAAAGTATAATTTATTTTTGGAAAACGTTACAATCTGAACTCTCTAATGAATTAAAAAAACAATTTTAAAGTTTTTAAATGGAGAGTTTTACAGTCTTTATCGTTCTATTTTGGGAAAAATAGAATGCTATATCAAATATAACGAATTTTTTCTTATGAAATTGTTGTTTTATTAACACTTTTCTTATCTCTTAATGTATCTTTTGTAAAGGAAAAATCCACCAAAACCAATCAGAATAAAAGGCCATAAATTAATGATAAAGATGAAGATTGTTTCTAGAATATACCAGCCGTTTTTAAGGGAATCAATAATTTGAATGCCTAAATTTGGTTTGTAAGCATTACTGCTTTTTTCGCTTGCCATTATTTCCTGTCTTACCGTTTCGTTTTGATATAGCTGCAAAGTAATGGTGCTGAAATTAATTTGGTCCTGCAGGGATAAGTTTTCAACGGTACGATTGTCTTTTTCTTCTTTTTGGTTTGCCAGTGCATTTTCGGCTTCCATAACGTCATTGATTTTTTTGCCTTTGGAATCAATTGCTTTTTCGACCCTCTTCTCTGTAACCGCACTTCTTTTTTGTGAAAGCTGATTGGCTAATAATTTTAAAGAAACATCATCGGCTTTAATAACTCTGAAATCAAGAAAATCAATTTGTCGGGCTATGGTTTTAATAACGGTATCGAGCTGTCTATTGGGTACGCGAATCGTAATGTTGTTCTCGACTGTGTATTTGGTTGTTTCGAGTGTACTGTCCTGACTAATTTTAGTTTTAATCTGATCGTGAATGTTGCTTTGCAAATTAGTGTAGATTACAAATCCTCCGAATTTTTGTGTTGCGTTTTCAATGGCATAGGTAGATTTGACGACATTTTTAACCTTAAATTTAATATCGGCAGTCCGAATGAATTTTTGTGTGCTGTTTTTTTTCTCCACAGCTGCCGACGAAGAGATTGCAGTGCTATCTGCGGTAGTTTGATGTGCTGTGTTATCTTCGAATGCAGCAGGGTCGGCTTTTTTACAGGAAAAAAATAAAGTGATAATCACTAAGGAAGTTAATCCAAGGTTTGCAACTGTTTTCATAAAAGTTTTAGAATTTGATTCATAAATAATTGTGAGTTTTTTTTAAGATGTATTTTTTGAATGAATAGGCACGAAAAGGTTTGGGTATTCTTGTTAATTCGATATACTAAAAAGTGTGCCAATATTTTTTGTGTATTATTTTATTGAAGGATTTTTTTTGTTGTAATTTTGAGGCCTAAAAATTACCTATTTTTGAGAGTTACCACATATAAAAATATTTCAGATCCAGAGCATTTTAAACAGCAGCTTTTAAGCTGGTCACAACAATTTCGAGAGGTTGTTTTTTTGGATAGTAATTCTTATCCGCAGGAATATTCCAGTTTTGATTTTGTATTGGCGGTAGATGCTTTTACCTCTTTAAAAACAGATTTTCATAATGCCTTTGAAGATTTAAAACAATACCAGCAAACCACTAAAGACTGGCTTTTTGGATATCTTTCTTATGATTTAAAGAATGATGTTGAAAAATTGACATCCTCTAATTTTGATGGTTTGGATTTTCCTGATTTGTTTTTCTTCCAGCCTAAAAAAATATTTATAGTAAGAGGAAATCAGCTTGAAATACAATACTTGCTGCTTTGCGATGATGAGCTTAATGATGATTTTGAAGAAATTGTTCAAAGCACATTTGACAGCTTCGAAACTTTAAGCGGAATTGAAGTCAAACAACGTATTTTAAAAGAAGCGTACATTGAAAAAGTTGCAAAAATGCTGGAACATATCCATATCGGAGATATGTATGAGGCTAATTTTTGTATGGAGTTTTATGCTGAGAATGCTGAAATTAACCCGCTGGAAAAGTTTCAGAAGTTAAGTGCAATATCAAAAGCTCCGTTTTCGGTTTTCTTTAAAAATCACAAACAATATTTGCTTTCAGCTTCTCCGGAACGCTATCTGAAAAAAGTGGGAGACACTTTAATTTCCCAACCGATAAAAGGAACCTCAAAACGATCTTCGGATCCGGTCGAAGATGAAAAGTCAAAACAATTTTTAGCATCAGATTCAAAAGAACGTGCTGAAAACATCATGATTACTGATTTGGTGCGAAATGATTTGTCGCATACTGCGCAGAAAGGTTCTGTTGAAGTAGTAGAGCTTTGTAAAATTTATTCGTTTTTACAGGTACATCAAATGATTTCTACTATCACTTCAAAACTGGATCCGCAATACGTTCCAATTGATGTTTTAAGAACTACTTTTCCGATGGGAAGTATGACGGGAGCTCCAAAAATTTCGGTTATGAAGATTATCGAGAACGTGGAAGAAACCAAACGAGGTTTGTATAGCGGTGCCGTTGGTTATTTTACACCCGAAGGCGATTTTGATTTTAATGTCGTAATAAGAAGTATTCTGTACAATCAGGAGAATAAATATGTTTCATTTTCGGTTGGAAGTGCTATTACATCTCAATCCATACCTGAAAAGGAGTATGAAGAGTGTCTTTTAAAAGCCAAAGCGATGCATGAAGTCTTACGTTAGAAATAGGTAGTGACAAGCAGGGGATTGGAGGAGCAGGGAATTCACTATAAAAGTTAAAAAAGAATAAAATTCGTACAATTTTGTTTTTAAATAAACAATATAATGTAAATTCGTACAGTTTTAAAACATAAAAGAATCTTTCTCCATAATTAGAATTAAATTTTTACATTTATAAATGCTTTCAAAATTTCAAAATCATCTCGCTGCAAGATTTCCATTTTTGGATGATAAAAGGCTGTTTCTGGCGGTAAGCGGAGGTTTAGACAGTATGGTTTTGTTGCATTTGTTTCAGCAATTACCCATTAAGATTGCCGTTTTGCATTGTAATTTTCAACTTCGTGGATTGGAAAGTTTTGGTGATCAGGATTTTATTCAAAAGTACTGTGATCAGAATGCTATTTCGATTTTCAGTACTCAATTTGATACCGAAGCTTTTGCCAAAGATTACAAACTATCTACTCAGGTTGCGGCTCGTGAATTGCGTTACAGTTGGTTTTACGAACTTTTAGAAACCAAAAATTTCGATTATATTCTTACCGCGCACCATGCCGATGATAATCTTGAAACTTTCATTATCAATCTAACCCGTGGGACGGGATTGGATGGATTAATAGGGATTCCGGAAGAGAATGATAAAATTATTCGTCCGCTTTTGCCTTTTTCCAGAGAAGAAATTTTAGAATATGCCAAGCAAAATAATATTCAATGGCGGGAAGACAGCAGTAATGCGTCAAATAAATACCTTCGTAATAAAATTCGTCATGATCTTGTTCCAATACTGAAAGAGATCAATCCGAACTTTTTAAATGCTTTTCAGAAAACACAATCTTATCTGCGGGAATCGCAGGAAATGGTTGAGGATGCTTCGATCATGATTTATCAACAAGTAGCGGAAGAAGCGGGGGATGATATTCATTTTGATTTAAATCAGCTCAAAAAGCTTCCCAATTATAAATCGTATCTGTACCAATGGTTGAATGAATTTGGCTTTTTGGCCTGGAATGATGTTTATGATTTGGTAGACGGACAATCTGGTAAACAGGTGTTTTCGGCTGATTTTCGATTGTTAAAAAACAGGGATACTTTGATTTTAAGTCCAATTTCTGAATTATCGGAGCAGGAAGTGTTTGAAATTAATGAAGGAGAGCAAGACGTTAATTTTCCCTTAAAATTGAGGCTTTGTCAGGTAGGCGACATTACAATAGATTCAAATAAAGCTATATTTGTGGACGCTGAAAAAATCCGATTTCCGCTGATTTTACGTAAATGGGAGGAGGGGGATGTTTTTCATCCTTTTGGAATGAAGGGAAAATCTAAAAAAGTAAGCAAACTTTTTAAAGATGAAAAATTGTCGCTGATTGAAAAGGAAAAGATTTGGATTTTATGCTCAGATAATCAAATTGTATGGGTGATAGGAATCAGACAAGATGAACGTTTTAAAATTGAGAATACAACAAACAAAATAATTAAAATAGAATTATTATAATGAACCTTAATCAATACCATCAAACGACGATGTCGAAAAGTGTCTGGAATAAATCCATTGTATTTTTACTGTTTCTTATTTTTGCATTTGCAAAAGGGAATGCTCAAATTCTGGAACCTGTAAAATGGACTTCTAAAATTGAAAAGAGAGCCGGAAATAATGCCGTTTTGATTTTTGACGGAACGATTGAAAAAGACTGGCACATGTATTCGCAATTTACGCCGGAAGGCGGACCGCTTGCTTTGGAGATTACTTTTAAAAATCAAAAAGGGAATTATAATTTGGTAGGAAAAGCCAAAGAAGGAAAAACCAAAACTGCGTTTAATGATGTCTTTGGGGTAAATGAAACTTTCTTTGAAGGCAAAGCGCATATCGAACAGGAAATCACCATTATCAATCCAAATCTAAAAACGGTTGATGTTGATTTTGACTTTCAGGTTTGTAAAGAAGTTTGTATCAATTCAAGTAAAAAGTTTTCTATTGCGATTCCATCAAATTTTAAAATGGATGCTGTTGCGGCGGTATCTGAATCTAAATTAGACGAAACAAAAGTTGCCGGGATAGCAGTTGATACAGTAAGCAAAGCAACTGTTTCGGAAAAACTAGAACTGAAGAAAATTGATAACGCAACAGCTGAAGTTGTAGATAATGTACAGAAACCTGCAACATCCAGAAGTTTATGGTCTATCTTTTTTATCGCATTTATCTCAGGATTTGCTGCTTTGCTAACTCCTTGCGTTTTTCCGATGATTCCAATGACGGTAAGTTTCTTTACCAAACAAAGTAAAAGCAGAGCAAAAGGAATAAGAAATGCAATTATCTATGGTTTTTCTATTATCGCTATTTATGTAATATTAGGTCTGATTGTTACCAAGATTTTTGGTGCAGATGCATTGAATGCGCTATCTACAGACGTTTGGTTTAACTTGATTTTCTTTGTGATCTTGATCATTTTTGCTACGTCATTTTTGGGAGCTTTCGAAATTATGTTGCCTAATTCATGGGCAAATAAAGCAGATCAGCAGGCAGACAGAGGTGGACTAATTGGTATATTGTTTATGGCTTTGGCTTTGGCTATTGTGTCGTTTTCATGTACAGGACCTATTGTTGGAACCTTATTGGTAGAAGCTGCTTCGAACGGCGGAATTGCTCCAATTGTTGGAATGTTAGGTTTTTCATTAGCATTGGCATTGCCATTTATGTTGTTTGCGATGTTCCCTGGCTGGTTAAATTCATTACCGAAATCGGGTGGATGGCTGAACACTGTTAAAGTAGTTCTAGGGTTCTTAGAATTAGCATTGGCCTTTAAATTTTTATCAAATGCTGATTTGGTTCTTCAGTTGCACTTTTTGGAAAGAGAAGTTTTCATCGCAATCTGGATCGCAATTTTTGCTGCTCTGACGTTTTATTTATTCGGTAAGATTACATTGCCTCACGATAGTCCGTTAAATCATATTTCAGTTGGAAGATTGTATTTAGGATTGCTTACATTGGTATTTACTGTGTATTTAATTCCGGGACTTTGGGGTGCGCCTTTAAAATTAATTAGTGCATTTCCACCACCTCCACAGTATAGTGAAAGTCCGTTTGGGGTAGGAGGATCTTCAAATTCGGATGCCAGTAGTACAGTGTCTGCTGCAGGGATGCCAGAAGGAGCGGAGCTAGGACCTCACGGTATCATGGTTTTTCATGATTATGAAGATGGTTTAGCTTATGCAAAATCAATTAACAAATCTATTATGCTGGATTTTACAGGTTATGCTTGTGTAAATTGCAGAAAAATGGAAAACAATGTATGGTCGGAACCAATGATTTTGCCAATCTTGAAAAATGATGTAGTCTTGATTTCTCTTTATGTTGATGATAAACGTGATTTGCCAAAAGAAGAACAGTATGTTACAGCAAAAGGAGATAAAATCGAAACCGTTGGCGATAAATGGACCGACTTTATGATCTCGAAATATAAAACCAATACACAGCCATTATACGTTATAACAGATTTGGAAGGGAAGAATTTAAACAGTTCAAAACCGACGATCAGTTATGTAAGTGCCGAAGAATACCTGCAATGGCTGAAAGAAGGAATTTCGAATTTTAAATAATGGTTTTATGGATTTAAACTTCTAAATACTCTATTTTACAAAGGAATTAATTCGAGTAAAAAGCTGTCTGAAAATTTTCAGGCAGCTTTTTTTTATTTTGCATTAGGAGGTTTCGATTACAAAAAATAAGAGAAGATATATTCTTAAATAAATATTATATAAGTAAAAACTTTCTTATAATATTTATTTAGTAAATAAATACATAAAAAAAGAAAAATTGTACCAATTATTATTTGTAAAACGGTTTAATTTTGTTGAATAATTAAATGGATTTTTTATGGATAAACAATTATTAATCACGGCATTTTTGGCACTGTTTTTCATTTCAGGCCAAGCAAGCATTTTCAAGATAAAGTTTTTCATTATTCGACAATGGACGCTATGAGAAATAGTGTTTATAAGGGTGATTTTACGATAAAAAGATTAAAAGAAAATGAAAATTTTGGTCTTGGTACTTTTAACGATCTGGACGGAGAACTTATCCTCTTAGACGGGAAGGTATATAGAGTTGCTGCAGATGGAATTGTTCCCGAAGCGTCATCAGATAGACGGATACCTTTCTGTTCTTCTGCCTTCTTTAGAAAGGGTAAAACTATTGAAGTAGAGGGGGAGAAAGCAGTAAATAATCTTCAATTCAGTATTTTACAGTTTTTACCATCTTCTAATCGATTTTATGCTATTAAAATTAAAGCTTCTTTTTATGATTTAACTTTGGGAGGCGTGGAAAAAGTGCTCTGCCAAAATCCTGCGGATATTGCTGTCTTAATGAAAGAAAGACCTATTTATAAAAAGCATAATATTAAAGGAACGATTATCGGTTTTTATAGTCCACCTTATTTGGGAGGAACTGGTCTATCACCGTTTCATTTCCATTTTTTTTCAGATGATAAAAAAAACGGCAGTCATTTGTTAGATGGCAATTTTTCAAGTGTAAAGATCAGTATAGAGCTGGATGAGAAAAAGGCATGCGAAATAGTGCTACCTAACAGCAGTAACTTAGGTTATCAGCGCAAATGGAAGTCGTCGGAATCCAAATCACAATACTAATTTAAATCACGAAAAACTCTTTCAGGTTGAATATAAAGTTGGCTTATAATCTTGTAGCCCTTTTACAAGGTTGTAATGGACAAACTATGTCTTTTTTTTAGCCAAATAATTGTTTAATATTCAATGAACTCCAATATTAGAATGCTTTTCTAAATATCTATTTGTTTGGAAATTTGAAGTGTTTTTTTTGCAGGCGGATAGTGGTGGGAACGTTAATACTTAACCTGTTGTATCAATAATAATTAACTTAATTTTTAAACAAAAAACTTATGAGAAGAAAAAAACAAATTTCGAAAAACTCTGTATTGCTAGCGGGATTATCATTAACTCTTTTAGCATGTACTGATGATAATTCTAAAAAACAAAAAGTAGATGTTTTGCCTGCAGCATTGCTTGAGAATTATTCTTTTACCTCACAGGCATTTTATCCTGAAGGTATTGATTTTGATAAGAAAAACAACCGTTTTATAATCAGTTCTTTTAATAAAGGAGTGGTTTATTCCTTAAGTCCTGATGGCAAAACGTTTGCGCCATTTATAACGGATGATAATCTGATTGCAGCATTAGGAGTGTATACTGATGAAACTAATGATCGAATCATAGTCGCCAGCGGTGATGCCGGAGCCTCGGAAAAAAGCGGTGCTAATGGTAGTACAGCAGGACAGAAAGCGTATGTAGGGTTTTACAATGCTAAAGCAGGAACACTAATAAAAGGTGTAGACCTTAAACCACTCGTTCTTGCAGGAGGTGTATTCCCTAATGATATCACAATAGATGAAAATGGTAATGTGTATGTTACAGATTCCTTTTCACCTGTTATTTACAAAATAGATAAAAATTACAATGTGGCAATTTTCGTTAATAATAACAGTTTTGCGGCTCCGGCAGGCTCATTTGGGCTTAATGGAATAGTTTATAAAAATGGATATTTGATTGTAGCACAGAGTAGTGCAGGTAAGCTTTTTAAAATTAAACTGTCTGATCAAAGTGTTTCAGAGATAGCAGGTTTAGAGAATGTTTTTAAAGCACCCGACGGCTTAGAATGGAGTGGTGATAATTTAACGGTAATAGAAAACGGTCTTGGAGAAGGAAAGGCATATTTACTTTCGGGTAAAAGCGACTGGACTTCAGCTTCAAAGATAAAAGAAGTTGTTCTTGGTAAAAAAGAGTTTCCAACGACTGCTTACGCTGCGGATAATGGGGTTGTTTATGTGCTTCAGTCTTATCTCGGAAAACTATTAGGCGGGGATAAAACACAAACAGAATATCAGATTAAAGGACTTAAATTTTAAGAGCTATAAAATCAGGAGTGATATGATATTCAAATAATAACTATTGTAAAGATTATATTCTAGCGATATAAGTGTAAAAAAGCTGTCGGAAATTTTTTCCAGACAGCCTTTTTATTAAATAAAATGGGGTAATTATGATTTATAGAAATTCCCCGTGTTGAGAAATATCTAATCCTAATTCTTCTTTTTCTTCGGTAACTCTCAGTGGGGTAATTTTGTTTACGACAAAGAATAAAATATAAGAACCTACAAAAGCAAAGATAGAAACGATTACTAAAGCTGTTAGTTGATTGATGAATAATGTTGGTGTTCCAAAAATCAGACCCTGATTGTCTCCAACGGCCGGGTTGATTGCTTTAGAAGCGAAAACACCTGTTAACAGCATTCCGACCATACCGCCAACACCATGACAGGCGAAAACGTCTAAAGCATCATCGATTTTTCCTTTAGGGAATTTACTTACTACAAGGTTACTTACTATAGCAGAGAATGCTCCGATGAAAATAGCGTGAGAGATGCTTACGAAACCTGCGGCAGGGGTAATGGCAACCAAACCAACAACTGCACCAATACAGGCACCAAGAGCGGATAATTTGTGTCCTAGAATTTTATCAAGGAAAACCCATGCCATGGCAGCAGCTGCGGCAGCTACCGTTGTCGTTCCCAAGGCTTGAACAGCAAGTCCGTTAGCTCCTAATGCAGAACCTGCATTGAAACCAAACCACCCAAACCATAGTAAGCCTGTTCCTAATAAAACATAAGTAATTCTGGCAGGATTTACTTTTTGAAGTTTTCTTTTTCCTAAGAATATGGCTCCAGCCAAGGCAGCCCATCCGGCGCTCATGTGAACTACAGTTCCTCCGGCGAAGTCTAATACTCCCATTTTAAAGAATACTCCGTCAGGATGCCAAGTCATATGTGCTAGAGGAGAGTATATGAAGATAATGAATAAAACCATGAATAATAAATACGCCCAAAAACGTACGCGTTCTGCAAATGCACCAGTAATTAATGCAGGTGTAATAATGGCGAATTTTGCCTGAAATAATGCGAATAACATAAACGGTATTGTTGGTGCAAGGCTCCAGGCAGTGGAAGTACCTACACCCTGAAAGAATAGATTTGAAGTTGGATCACCAATGATTCCGCCAATGGTAGGTCCAAATGCTAATCCGAAAGCCACAATAACCCATAATATAGTAACAATTACCATTGCCATAAAACTTTGCAGCATAGTACTAATAACGTTTTTCTTACCTACCATTCCTCCGTAGAAAAACCCTAATCCCGGTGTCATAAGCAAAACAAAAGCAGTTGCTACGATCATCCAGGCTGTATCTCCTGTATCAAACTTTACAGTTTCTACCGGAATTGGGTTGTCGGTTAGGATGAAGTTAGACAAAAAGGTTAGTACCAAAATCGTGATAAGAATCACACTTAAAATAATTTTTCGCATAGTTTTTAGTTTTAAATTTTTTATAAAAATATAAAATCAATCAAGACCCCTGTAAAAAATAGGGTCAAGTGCTTTATTTTTATTAATTTTTAAAATTATACCTATGTATTTTATGTGTATCTGTATAAAATAATCAAAAATTTACAATTTGGTAATGCGGAATTTCAATTGTGAGATATTTGGCTGGCTGTGGAGAGGAGAAAGAAGGGCAGAATTCCTGTTTTAAGAATGTTTTGATCTAAAAAAAATGGTAATTCATTGAAACGTTTTGAATTATAAATAAAAAAGGCATCAGATGAATTTTCAAATGATGCCTTTTGTTTTAAAAAACTATTGCTTATTTCTGATTGAATTTTGCTTTGAATTTATCATTCAGCTTCGTCTGGAAAGTTTCTAAATTAATTTTTCTTCCCTGAATGAAGGCAGTTGTTAATTTATTGGTTCTCATATCCAGTGCATCACCTTCAGAGATAAATAAAGTTGCATCTTTACCAGTTTCCAATGTACCACAAGTGTCATCAATACCTAATAACTTGGCAGTATTTGAAGTGATAAGTTGTAATGCTTTTTCTTTATCTAAACCAAATGCAGCACAAGTTCCTGCTAAGAATGGCAGGTTACGTACACTCATACGTTCGTGATCACCACTGTTTTCAAGTCCTACGACAATACCTTTATCGGTAAGTATTTTTGCCATTTTGTAAGGAAGATTTACGTCTTCGTCATCACTAGAAGGCATGTCGTGAACGCGTCTTAAGAATACACCAACATTGTATTTTTGCAATACATCGGCTGCTTTATAAGCTTCAAATCCACCTACGATAACTATTTTCCTGATCTGATTGTTAACTGCTAACTGAATTGCATCAACGATTTGTTTTTCTTCATCTGCGTGTACGTAAAGCGTCTGAGTTCCGTCAAAAAGCCCTTTTGTAGCTTCAAAAATGATGTTTCTCTCTTTTGAAGCAGCCTGATTGTAAGCTTTTGCATTGCCCCAAAAAGCAGCAATTTCTTCAACCTGTTTTGGATAATCTTTGTTGGCTTCAATAATCCCAGGCTCAAACCATGATCCTGATCTTCTAAAATTAGAAGGAAAGTCAAGATGAATTCCGTCATTCTCTTTTATAATAGCATCTTTCCAGCTCCAGGCATCTAACTGTACAACGGAAGATGTTCCTGAAATTCGGCCTCCACGAGGTGTTATCTGAGCGATTAGAATACCGTTTGGACGAACAGTTTCTACTACTTTTGATTCAGAGTTGTAAGCAATGATACTTCTTACATTTGGATTAAAAGTTCCAATTTCTTCCTGATCGTCTGATGATTTTACAGCGTCAATTTCTACCAAACCTAATGTTGTATTAGCAACTATAAATCCCGGGTAAATGTGTTTTCCGCTGGCGTCAATAGTGGTGTCGTATGCATCGGCGGCAAGTCTTACGGTTGTTGCATCGGCCACCAGGGTTATTTTTCCGTCTTTAAATCCAACGGCACTATTTTGAATCACACTACCATTACCTAAATGGGCAGTGGCATTTAATATCAAAACCGATTTGGTTTGTTGGGGTGCCGGTATTTGCTGCGCTTTTATTTGTAATGAGGCGCAAAAGGCCAGCAAAGTGATATATATGTTTTTATTGATCATGTTATCTGTTTTTATCTTTATGAATTTTATAAAGCCGTTATTATTGTTCTAAAGTATCACAGTGATATTCTTTCTTCTCTTTTTTGGTTGGCTGTTGCGTGCTCATACCTTTGTTTTTTTCCTGCAACATTTGTCCAATAAGTAAACTTCTTTCTTTTGAAATAGCCAATTGTTTTTCGGCATCCTTTTCAATATCAAAATATACTACACCCTCAATCATTGTTTTTTCGACTTTAGCATAGATAGACAGTGGGTTTTCGCTCCACAATACAACATCTGCATCTTTACCAACTTTTACGCTTCCTACTTTATCGTCGATATGTAGTAATTTAGCTGGGTTGAGTGTTACAAATTTCCAGGCTTCTTCTTCAGAAATGTTTCCGTATTTCACTGCTTTCGCAGCTTCCTGATTCAATCTTCTTGACATTTCGGCATCATCTGAATTGTAAGCAACAACCAATCCTTCATTGTGCATAATTGGTCCGTTGAACGGAATTGCATCGTTTACTTCAAATTTATAAGCCCACCAGTCAGAGAATGTAGAAGCACCAACACCGTGTTGTTTCATTTTATCAGCAACTTTGTAACCTTCAAGGATGTGCGTAAAAGTGTTTACTTTGAAATTGAATTTCTCTGTAACATTCATCAACATTAAGATCTCAGATTCTACATAAGAGTGGCAAGTAATAAAACGTTCCTTGTTAAGGATCTCAGCTATCGTTTGCATTTCTAGATCAACTCTTGGTGCTTTTCCTTTTTTAGAACCGGCGTTGAATTTTTTCCAGCTTTCATCGTATTCTTTTGCACGTTGAAAATAGTCTGTAAAAACCTGTTCAACTCCCATTCTGGTTTGTGGGAAACGAGTAGGGTTATCAATTCCCCAATTGGCTTGTTTTACATTTTCTCCTAAAGCAAATTTGATAAACTTTGGTTGGTTTTTGTATAACATTTCGTCTGGAGAAGATCCCCATTTCCATTTTACAATTGCAGAACGCCCACCGATTGGGTTTGCAGATCCGTGTAATAATTGTGAAATGGTTACACCTCCGGCTAAGTCTCTGTAGATATTAATGTCTTCAGAGTTTACAACATCCTGAATGGTAACTTCGGCAGTAGAGTTATGCCCCATTTCGTTTACACCTTTTGAAATCGCGATGTGTGAATGTTCGTCGATAATTCCACTGGTGATGTGTTTTCCTTTTGCATCAATAACTGTAGCTGAAGCATCTGAAAGGTTTTTACCTACAGCAGCAATTTTTCCGTTTTTAATTAAAACGTCAGTTTCTGTTAGGATACCTTCTTTTTCGTTTGTCCAAACTGTAGCATTTTTGAATAATAAAGTTTGAGCAGTTAATTTTTTTGAGTCACCAAAAGCAATATTTGGGTAAGTTGTCGGGATAATCGGATTTAGTTTTTCAACTTTAGTAGAATCTTTAACTACTACAAACGGGCTTGTTTTTGTAGCAGTCCAAAACAATTCAGTACCATTCGCTAAAACTGCTTTTCCGGATAAGTTTTCAGGTTTTTCGATTAATCCGGTTAAACGTGTAAAGTTAGATTTGATTGAATCTGCAGGTTTAATTAAAAGGGTGATCCAGTTTTTAGAAACGGCAAAAGTGCTGCTTATTTTTTTGGTATCTGCAGTTGTAATTTCAGATTTTGGAGCATCAACTGTTCCTTCAATTTTCCATTTATAGGTATCTTTTCCAACAGTTAAGTCGTAGTTACCGCGAATATCTTTTGCGTTAACATCATTAACGACATATTTGGTTCCCTGTACCCAGTTTTCATATAAAACGGTTTTTTCGTCAAAGATTTCACCTGAAGTAATGATGAAATTAGCAAAAGCACCTGTTTTTAAACTTCCTACTTCATTGCTTTTCCCTAGTATAGCAGCAGGAACTGTGGTTAGCGCTTCTAAAGCTTTTGTTTTATCAAAACCATATTTAATAGCTTTTAATAAATTAGTTTTAAAGTCTTCGGTCTTTTTTAATTTGTCTGTGGTTAAAGCAAAAACAACTCCGTTGTCCGAAAGCACTTTTAGGTTTGTAGGTGCCTGATTCCAGAAACGCATGTCAGCCAATTCGATTTGATTGGACAAATATGGGTTAGAAACATCATACGCTTCAGGGAAGCTGATTGGAATGATATATTTTGCATTAGTAGCTTTTATTTCTTCAATTCTTTCAAACTCATTACCACTGCCTTTCAGCACATAGTTCAGCCCAAATTCTTTAGCAATTTTGGCTGCTCTTAAGCTGTTTAGTTTGTCTTCTGTAGCAAAAATCTGAACCAGTTTTTCATTGTCTGCTAATGCTTCCAATGATAAATCTTTAGTTTCTGAATTTCCTTTTTTGTACCAGTCTAAGTCCAGATACATCTGACGTAATAAGGCTGTCATACCCATCAAAGAACTTGGATAAGCCTGATTGGTTAAGGCGCTTCTTGTAAAGGCAAAATGGTTGGTCACCTTATTAGCAATAATTTGTTTGCTATTTTCGGTATTGTTCAGTGCTACCAGAATTCCGGTTCCCTGAGCAACTCCGTCGGCAATATGTGTTCCAACTACTCCAAAACCTGCTTTTAGTAATTCTTCAGCTTTAGGCTGATCGTATTTAAAAGTCTCATAAGTATTTACTTCAGGGAGAATGCTTTCGTTCCAGTAGTATCCTACTTTTTTTGTATCGTATAAAGGGCTGCGATCACGTCCGCGTCCAGCAGGGCTTTTAGGTTTTTCAACCCCAAAACTGGTGTAGATATCAATAAACGAAGGATAAATTGTTTTTCCTGCAAGATCAATCGCAATGCTATTTTTAGGAATGGTGATGTTGTTTCCAACAGCAACCACTTTTCCATCTTGAATTAGTAAAGTTCCTTTTTCGATTTTTTGTGTTGGAGTCACATAAATCGTGGCATTGGTAAAAACAGTGTAATTGTTGTTCTTGTTGTGGACACTTTCATTTACAGGAAAGTAATCTTGAGCGTACGTTTTTGTTAAAAAAACACTCAAAAACAGTAGTAGTAGTTTTCTTTTCATGGATAATTAATAAAATTTTCATTAAAAATAGGAAATATTAATATTTAAGCAAGTTTTAATTAAAATTAATTTTTTATATACCACGTTAAGTTCCAAAAACGATTTAGTAATTTTCCTGCTTTTGATGTTTTGTATTGTTTTTGAGTGCTATTTTAGTGCTGCTCTTTATTTTAAAATCTTCTCATAACGGCTTTTTAAGCCTTCCAGATAAGGGGCTTTGATTTCTGTTGCAATTTCTACTGCTTTTTTTAAGACTGCTATTGCTTGATCTTTTTTTCCGTTTTGTTCCAGAAGATCACCATATTTTAAAAATGCTATCGGAGATTTTGGGTGTAATTCGGTGTTGCTTTTTAAAATGGATTCTGTAATAAAAGGTTTTGTCTTAGTGTAATCATACGATAGCGTTGCAATGTCATCTTCTGAAAATAAATCAGATTCGGTAAGTTTTTTGACAACCGCCAGGATTTGTTGATCGATGTTAGCCGAATCAGCTTCGTTAAGAGGTTTCGTTTGCTGATCGATAACAGATTGCAGTTCCGTGTACAATTTTTTTGATTCAGCTGAAATTTTGTTTCGATAGCCTTCGGCGGCTTTTGCTGCTAATTCTATTGTTTTGTTGTATGCAGAATCCTTAGTTGTTTTATATTCCGGGATTACTCCAATTCCTTCCCAATTTGTTTTGGTGATTGGATTTATCGCTGTTCCGGTTGGAATAAATATTTCTAAGAGGCTGTTCACTTCAAGAATGTCACCTGGATTGGCACCGCCACCAGTTACTTCACCAACTAAGGTTGCTCTTTTTTGAGTTTGCATATTGTAACTGAATTCTTCTGCTCCCGAAAAAGTTCTGGCACCTGTGATAATAAATAATGGAACGTCGGTTCTTTTTTTACCACTCACTTCTATAACCTTAAATTCTTCAGTAAAGTTGCCTTTTCTAAAATATAAGGTGTTTAATAATAATGGTTGTTTAAAGAAATAACTGCACAAGTACTGAACAGTCTTTGGACTTCCACCTCCGTTGGTTCTTAAATCGACAACTATGGCGTCTGTTTTAGATAATAATTCCATATAAGAGTCTATGGTTTGTTCGGTCTCTTCTATGAAATAGTTAAATTTAAGATATCCAATATTGCCGTCAATTATCTTAACTTCTTTAAAACCATTGGCTAATTTTCGATTGTCGGTTAAATTATGTAGATAAACTTCGTACGAATCTTTAGTCGAATTTGCTTTGTCTTTTTCAGGAATAAATTTGGGTTTAATTCTAAGATGCTTGTCATTGTTGATAAACCGAATTTCTTTTGTTAAGGCAACAGCAAAAGAGTCCAGTAAATCATATTTTTTGAATTTATTCTCTTTATATGCCTTTTTTAAGTGATCTCCCATCAGTTTTGCCTTTTCAGGAAAGATGTATTCTTTTTGTATAAGCGAATCTATTTTTAAAATAGTTTCTTTTTTAAATTTCTCGCTTATTTTCTTTTGCTGACCATTTACACTTGATACAATAAGGCAAGACAGAATTAGAAAAAGAAATAGTTTGTTGCTAAAAATAAAAATCTTGTATTGAAAAGGTTTAAAGAGATACTTCATGTTGCTTTTGGATTTTTATATAATAACGCTAATTTAGAGTTTTATGATAAATTGTGATAAAAATATTTTAGCAGTAAGTGTTTTTAAGTAAATACTCAGTATAAAGTCTAGTTTTATTGGGTTTTCTATAATATAAATTATGATTTAGAAGAGAGATCTAACTTCCTGAATTATATTGCCGGGAATTAAAAGACCAAAGTGATCCTTATTTATTCGATATTCTTTTCGATATAATTAGAACTCAACAAATACAAAGCTCCCATATATTGGATATGGAATGAAACCAAGTCCCCGACTTTATATTTTTGTGTTGAACTCGAAATGTCAATTACTAACATATCCGAACTGGCATCTACAATCGTAATTTCTTTGTCTACTGCTTCCAGATACTGTGGTTGCATATCCAGTAATCCAATATCTAGAATAGCTCTTAACGAGGTTCCGCCTAAATCTTCGGTTTCTTGCATGGAGAAAGTATTACCGGCTACATTTTCGCCTAGTTCACCTGTCGGAATGTCTGGTTTCTCCGTTATTTCAATAATCTCAGCAAATAATTTAAAGACATCACTATGCATGTCCTTTATTGTTTCTCCGGTAAACAGATCTTTTCCAAAAAAGAGAGCCTCGCCAATTCTAAAATGATTAACCTCCATTGGGCGGGCATTTTTAAGCAGCAGCGGAATGGCAACAGAGGTGCCGCCAGAGACCCATGGAATGGCAATATTAAATTTGGCTTCAATTAGCTGTTTGTACAAACTTAATTGTATGAGTTTGTCCTGAGTAGGCATGACTCCGCTAAGACAATTTAAGTTTGTGCCAATTCCAAGAATTTCTATGTTAGGTAAACTTAAAATTGTACCATAAAATTCGATAAGATCTTCGCCCATGACACCTTCTCTAAGATCTCCCATTTCAATCATAATGATGATTTTATGGATCGTGTTTTGTTTTTTCGCTTCTTCAGAAAGCATCTTTATTGTGTAAATCTCGGTATTACAACTTACATCGGCGTACTTTACAATATTTGGAATGCTTCTTTTTGCTGGCGGTTTTATATACACCGTCTGGATCGTGGGGTCAAGTGCCTTTATTTTTTTTAAATTACTGACCCGCGAATCGTGTATTTGTTTAACTCCTAATGAAATAATTTCTTTCAGGTACAATTTGTTTCCGCATAAAAGCTTGGACACAACTCCCCATTGAATATTTTTTGATTCAAAAATTGAGTTTAGGAAATCGTAGTTTTCTTTTAGTTTCTTTCGATATAATTTTAGGAATGCCATTAGGCTTTGTTTTTGTTGAATTAATTATTTTGCGTTTATTTGATTAGACGCATTTCAAGATATTTGTTTGTAAATCCCAGTTTTTCATACAGTGCTTTGGCCGGATTGTCTGGCTCAACATGAAGCGCAATGTTTCCTTCTGCAATAGAAATTGCTTTTTCCATTATTTTTTTTCCGTATCCTTTTCCTCTTTCAGAGTGATCCACGGCGATGTAAACCAATATGTTTTCAGGGATATAATCTTTCATTCCGGTATTGTTTAAAACCACGGCGCCAATAATTTTTTCATTGTCTAAACCAATTATAATATTTCCTCCTTTGTCCGGATTCATTACGTAGGCGATGGCTTTGAGAATATCTTCTATTTTGTCTCCATATTGCTCTAAATGAGTATGTAAAAAATGGGCAATTATTGTTGGTGTGCAGGTGTCGTCGTGTCCGGAAACCGAATTAATTACTTTAAATTCCATTGTTAAAATTTTAGATTATTTATGCTGATAGTGAATTTTCAGCCCTTGTACAGATGCAAAATCAATTGCAGTAAGATTCCGTGAATTAGAAATCGAAATTATCGACCGATATGCGATGATATTTTCGCAAGGTAAGCATAAATACTGGTTTACTTCTAACCGGATGAAGCCTTTTTGTTTTTTCGGAGTTTTTAAAAACGATACTTCTAAATTATTAAAATAATATTTTGTACTATTTTAACTATTAAATATGAAAGTTTTTCATTAGATTTAGAAACATTTAATGAATAGGAATTATGCTAGTAAAAGTTTATGGAAGTGCCGTTTTTGGAGTAGAAGCAACTACAATTACAGTAGAGGTACATATGGATAAAGGGATTGGTTATCACTTAGTTGGGTTGCCAGATAATGCGATAAAGGAAAGCAGTTATCGAATTGCCGCTGCGCTTAAGAACAATGGATTGAATTTTCCGGGTAAAAAAATAACAATTAATATGGCTCCCGCCGACCTGCGAAAAGAAGGTTCTGCTTACGATTTGACTTTGGCAATGGGAATTTTGGTGGCTTCAGATCAGCTAAAAGCGCCTGAGATTGAAAGATACATTATTATGGGAGAACTTTCTTTAGATGGAAGTTTACAACCCATTCGGGGAGCATTGCCTATCGCAATAAAAGCAAAAGAAGAAGGGTATAAAGGTTTTTTTCTACCCATTCAAAATGTGAAAGAAGCTGCTATAGTTACAGGACTGGAGGTTTACGGTGTTGAAAAACTTCAAGATGTTATCGATTTTTTTAACGGAAGAGGAACGCTTGAACCTACTATTATTGATACTCGTACCGAATTTTATAAAACTCTGGATTTTCCTGAATTTGATTTTTCGGATGTTCGTGGGCAGGAAAGTATAAAACGTTGTATGGAGATTGCTGCGGCCGGTGGTCACAATATTATTTTAATTGGTCCGCCTGGAGCCGGAAAAACCATGCTGGCGAAGAGAGTACCCAGTATTTTGCCTCCTATGACTTTACGTGAAGCTCTCGAAACAACAAAAATTCACAGTGTTGCAGGAAAGTTAAAAGAAGTAGGGTTAATGAATCAAAGGCCTTTTCGAAGCCCGCACCACACTATTTCGAATGTTGCCCTTGTTGGAGGAGGAAGTTATCCGCAACCCGGAGAAATTTCGATGGCTCATAATGGCGTTTTATTTTTAGATGAATTACCGGAGTTTAAGCGCGACGTTTTGGAAGTAATGCGTCAGCCGCTTGAAGATCGGGAAGTTACGATTTCACGTGCTAAATTTACGGTAACTTATCCTTCTTCGTTTATGCTTGTGGCGAGTATGAATCCGAGTCCAAGTGGTTTTTTTAACGATCCCACTATGCCTAATACTTCTTCACCACATGAGATGCACCGTTATTTGAGTAAGATATCAGGGCCATTACTGGATAGAATTGATATTCATATTGAAGTCACCCCCGTTCCTTTTGAAAAACTGGCCGATGATCGAAAAGCCGAGAGTAGTGTTGAGATCCGTAAACGGGTCACTGCCGCACGAGAAATTCAAACCAAACGTTTTGAAACGATGGAAAATGTGCATTACAATGCGCAAATGAGCAGTAAACTCATTCGGGAGTTTTGTGCTCTCGATGATCAGTCAAAAGAGTTGCTTAAAACGGCTATGGAACGATTGAATCTGTCTGCCCGGGCTTACGATAGAATTTTGAAAGTGGCCCGAACTATAGCCGATTTAGAGGTGGCACCTCATGTAATATCACAGCATATTGCCGAAGCGATTCAGTACCGAAGTTTGGATCGTGATGGCTGGCTGGGATAGAATTTTAGATTGGAAATGCTCAAAAAGAAGGGAATAATAAGAGGAACTATTTCTGAATTTTACAGTTTAACTTATTCAAATTTTAAACTTGTATTTTTTGACATAAGGTACGAAGTAAGTTTTCGTATTTTCCCTTTTTCCATCTCAAAAACATCACAGAAAACGGCATCCAGTTTATTGCCGTTTTTCATGTTTCCCTGAACGGCACCTTCGGCAATAACGATATCATTTTCTTCAATCAGTTTTGTAATTTGAATGGTGGGACTGCCTGTAAAATTGTCGTTTTCAATTTCTTTATCAAAAGCCTCTTTACCAACATGCTGATAAATTCCGGGCATTTCCCAAATGACATCATCAGTAAGACAATCTAAAATACGTTTGTGGTCACTTACTCTAAAAGCGTCCATATATTCGGTTACAGTTTGTTTATTTGGTGTCATATCTTAAGGATTATGATGTTAAAAACGATTTTTAGACTAGTATTTAGAGCAATATAAAATTACTGTTTTTTGGAAACATTCCAAAAGCTGATTTTTCTTCTTGTCATAAAACCTAGTTTTTCATATAAGCCAATAGCGCCAATATTACTTTCGACAACATGTAAAAAAGGAATTTTGTTTTCGTCTAAAATTCGATTTACAACATGCGTAATCAATTGTTTAGCGTAACCTTTCCCTGTGTGATCGGGATGTGTGATAATGGCACTGACTTCTGTAAAATCATTCATTTTCATGCGTTCACCTGTGACTGCGATCAATTGGTTTCCCTTAAAAATTCCGTAATAATTGCCTAATAAAGGAGTTTTGGTTTTAAAATATCCCGGCTGAACTAAATTAACCAAGTGTAGTAATTCGGCATTATGATTTTCGGTAAGTTTGGCGATTTTAGTATCGCCTGTAAGTTGCATTTTGTCGTGAACAACCATTTGCAGACAAACCAGTTCTTTAGTTATTTCTAAAGAATCTGGGATTTCAGGTTTTTCACCTACTATAAAAAAAGAATCCGTTAAAGCAGCATATTGTTTTCCGGCTTTTAAAGTGCTTTCAGGATTTACAAAACCTCCAAACGGACAATACTCCGGATCGTAAAATTTAGTACCATCATAATCAAGGGCAAATGCGGAATGACTTTCGGATAAGGAATACCAAACCGGATTGTCTAATTTATTTGGGTCTTTATTTTCCATTAGTTTAAAAAAAATATTTTTTTGGGTCGTGCTATATTTGGTTTTTATTCTTTCTCTTTTATAGGATAGAAAAAACGAAACGAATTAGAAGCTGCCGGATGCAAAATAGTAGCATGATTTTCCTGTGGTAGATAGTCAAAATAGACTTTTATGTTTTTGCTTTTTGAAGCTTTAATTTTCTCAGCCAGTAAATTGGCATCTACTTCCATTACTCTTGGAATTTCAGTTGGTGTAAGTCCTTCTTTTCCGACCGCAATATAAATATCTGTCTGCGGACTGAAATTTTCCTGAAAAATGGCGCTATCGAGATTTAGTATGGAACCATTATTCCACCAAATACTTGGACTTACAATAACATATTTATTAAAAAGTGTCGGTTTTGTTAGTAGAATTTCAGTTCCTATTAATCCTCCCAATGATTGTCCCATAAGGGTTTTAGAAGCATTGGTCTTGTATTTTTTTTCGATGAATGGCTGTAATTCTTTTTCGATAAAAGCAATGAATTTATCAGAATGACCTGAAGTTGAAAACCTTTTTTGATCTTTTTCGATAGTTGTCGGGAATGTAAAGTCTCTTCTTCTGTCGACAGTCGCAATTCCCACAACAATTGATTTGGGAACCTGATTGATCCATTCAAAACTATTAAACTGTACCAGGCCGGCGATATGAATAAAATCTTCATCAGCTGACCCGTCTAATAAATAAATCACCGGATATTTTGTCGCATCTTCAGCTTTGTAACCGTCCGGAAGATAGATATTCAGGATTCTTTTTTCTCCTAATTCCTTCGATTGAATCTCATCGATAACACCTAATACAAATGGTTTTCCGGTTTCTGTTGGTTTTGTTTTATTGGTTTGGCAAAAGATACAAGTTGTAGAAAGGAATAAAAGGGCAAGGATAAAAAATTTGTTCATTATTGTAGTATTTAGTGGCAATGGGATCAAATGTTATTGAGTGATAAAGGAAAGTTATATCGAACGAAAATACAAATTTATGGCATTCTAAAATCGTAATAGGGGAGGAAAATATTCTTAAAAAGCAACTATAAATTAAATCCCTTTCATCAAACAACGAAAGGGATTTATTAAGCGTTTAATTTTATTAAAATGCTTTAGAAAAAGGAATATCCTACTATCACTGAAGCAGTTGTAAATGAAGAATTCCATGAAAGATATTCATTTAGAATAGATCTGCCGATCTGGTATCTAAATTCTACACTGTACTTGTCAAGAAGTTTCCCCCCAACTCCTAATACGACGCCGTTACCGGATTTAATATCCAAAGTGCTAATTTTCGATCCGTCTTTTCTGGTGAATTCTATTTTTGAATTTAAAGCAAAATCGAATACAAATGATGCATTCGCAAAAATTTTAAAATCATTTTTAAGAAAAAAGTAATGCCTAATTCCTATTGGAAGTTCAATTGAACTGTAATCGACTTTTACGTTTACTTCACCACCTACCAAATTTGAGGTTTGTTTAGATTTTTCACCACTATAGTATTGATAAGTTGGTTCTCCAATTATTGCCCATTTATTTCTATTAAAGGGTAAAATAAACTCTGCTTCGATACCCACACTCAGATTTGTTTTAGAATCAAATTTAAAATCATAATAATCGACAGCCGGGTTATTTATGGATAGAGAACTGCTGTTTAATCGTGGTCTGACGGTTAGATTGAACAAATCCTTTTTTTCTTTTGTTTCAAATTCGACAAAATGAGTATCGCTACATTTGTTGTATTTAATGAAAAACTTCAAGAGTTGATTGTGAGTGTAACCCAGATTTTCGTATTCTTTTTGAAGTATGTTATCGCATTTTAGGTCAATAAAAAGCTGCTCTCTGAAGTAATTATTTTTAGCAATAAATGAATTTGAGTTAACCAAGTAATTTTTGAATATCAACTGTTTTATTTGCGAATCATCTTTCTTATAAAAGAAATATGTTGAAGACTCATCTCTATACAAGTAAAGAGAGGCCTTTCCTTCAATTAGAACTTTTAAGAATAAAGTTTGTTCTTTAAAAAGGGGGTCTTTATCCGTACTCATATTTTCAATTTGTTTTGAAGAACGGTCTATTTTGACTAAAGTTTTGATGTATTTGCTTTGTCCTATGATTGTAAATTCTTTTACAGCTTTAAGGTCTGCCGTAAGAATGTCTTTGTTTTCAGGGAGTTGGTATCTGAAACTGTTTGGGGCGTTTTTCCAATCCAGATTTTCAATTAAGCAATTTATCTTTTGATTGTTCTCATTGATGAAGTAACCGTTTTCAAAAGCGACTTGAGAATAGCTGTTTAGGGCTGCCATAAAGGCTGTTACAAGAAATAAGATTTGTTTTTTCATTAAAGTTTGGTTGTTGTATAATTGATTTTAATAGAGTTATTTTTTAATGATAATTAGGAATTTATTAAATAAATTTTGATAAAAAATGTTTTGATATTTTTTTTTGACGCTAAATATAAGGCATTAAAATGGCATTATAGTACGTGAAACCGTAAGCTCCTTAATTGATGCTGAAAAATAGCATAAGGATTGCTTTCAGATTGTGGATCTGTGCGTTAAGATAAGTGAAGCGGAATTTTTAGGGTAAAGTTAATGGTCTCAAAAAAGAGCTTGAGTATGAAGTAGAACTGTTACTTTACTTCGGTTCCTTCAAATTTTATTCGAGTGTCGTTTACATGAACCAATTCGTCAAGTTCGTAGATGTTTTTATAGCCGTAGCCATAAAGGTTAATATGTGTAGGAATGTTCAGCGCTAACATGACAGGTTTTCTATTGCCTAAAATCTGAGACTCAGGGGCACTTTTAGGAATAGCCATTTTTGAAGCAAAATCTATTGGGTCACCATTAAAATTGTTGTTGCAGTAAATCAATATTCGGGTGTTAGGATCAGGAATTAATTGATGAAGATTTTCTTGTGTAAAGTCGGTAAAATCAAGGTGAATAGCCCCTTTTAAATGTTTTCGGTTATAACGAAAGTCAGAACGCGTGTCCAGAATAATGGTATTGTCTTCCTGACTCATTTTAAGAAAAAGGTCAAGACTCACCAAATGATTTGCTCTTGCCTTTTCGACTTCGGTAACAAGATTTTTAAAATCGTCGTAATCAACTAATGCTTTTGGATAAGATTGCTGCTTTGTCATAACGGTAGAAGTTTTGGTTGTCTGCGATTGAGTAACACAGCCTGTGAAACAAAATGATACTAAAAATAGAATTGTTACTTTTTTCATTTGATATCAAATTTATAGTTTAGTAAAAGTACTATTAGCGGCGAACAATATTATATCGACAATTTTTTGGGTGTCACATCCTAAATAATGGAAAAATCAGATTTCAAGAATTTCTGCTGCAAAAGGATTGTCGACCAGCCATAACCAAATTCCGTTGTCGTTGCGTTGCATCAAACAACTTGTTGCACCGCTCATTTCAATAGGATCTCCATCGGGTGTTTTGGCTTTCATCGACCATTTATCAATCCAAACTGCCTGATCGCCCACAATTGTTGCTTTGTGTTTGCTACCTTTTATTTCAGGTTTCCAGTTGCAGAGGTGTAGCATGGCTTTTTCGATATTTTCTAAACCTTTAATTTCAGATCCGTCTCTGTCAATATATACAGCTTCTTTATCAAAGCAACTTAAAGCTCCATGTAGATCTCCATTCAAAATACAGCTGCGAAAATACTTTACGGCGCCTTCAGGAGTGGTTCGATCGAATTTTTCTATCATTGTTTTTTTACTTAGCTTTATTTCTGACTGTTACCAATTTATCTTCTGAATTTATTTCTAACGATAATATCTTTCAATCTGGCTTTTAGATCTTCTCCTGTATCAAACACCATTTGTTCGTTGTTTGGGAATGGGACCACGCGTTTGTTGAAATAGCTGATGTAACTATCTTCACAGGCATTTCTGTCCCCTTTATAGGTAGAGTAAATATTCTCAAAAATAAATTCGCTGCTTATAGGAAAGGACTGAAGTAACTGGTTTGTTCTTGAATCAACATAATCGACTTTTGCCGTAACCTGGCAAGATTTAAATTGTCTGAACTCGTATACATTTGCACGTAGCATTCTGTAATTGTCTACTTTTATTTCTTTGCCCAGGCTGTCTTTAACAGGTCTTCCTCGGCTGTCCAGAAGCGTTTTTACACCGTCTTTGATTTGTCTTTCTTTGATGAATTCTTTTTCTTTGATTTGCTCAGGCGAAATATTAATCTGCACGAAGTTTACAATCAAACTATAATCGTAAACGACTCCTTTTTGTCTTAGGCTATGATAAACAGTCCATTTATCATTTAGTCCGTAGGTTTTAATATCCAGCAAATCATCCTGAAGCTGTTTCGGAATGACCATATTGGTTTCATTTGTAGCATAAACATCTACAAAATCGGTTCCTTTAAACTGTGCATCGTCCATCAGTTTTTTGGTGTTTTTGTAGTTTGGACTAATACTTTCCAAATAGAAAAAATCATCGTAGGCTTTTCTAAAATCCAGTTTGTTATTTGATTTCAAAAGTGCAGAAGCATTTTCATACAAATATCTCGACAATGCAATTTTGCTGCTTATGATCTGATTCGTATAGTTATCAAACTGGAATGTGGCGCTTCTTCCTTGTTTCAACAGTTGCAGAGGCAATAATGGTCTAATTTTCTCCTGACGATTGTTCAACTGCATGTAGGTATTGTAAGTGCGTTCGGCATTTATCGGATTTGCTTCTTTTATTATTAGCTCCAAATTACGCAAGTCTCTGTCTTTGGCTTTTGCGAAAGCCTCTTCCAGCAAATACACGTAATCTTGTTTTCCTTTAGAATCTTTTTTAGTTCGTAAAGCTTCGACCGCACGGTCTATAGCTCCATCGTAATTTCCATCGCTGAGCATGGACTGAGTAGTTTTTACACCACAGGATGACAGTGCTAAAAATAATATTGAAAATAGAAGCGTAATTTTTTGCATGATATTTTTTAATTGAAGGTGTAAATATATCTTTTTTAACTTTCAACAACTATGCCTTTTTTAAAATTATTTCAACAGGTAAATAAGGGAGGAAGCCATGTTTAATATTATTCTGTTAGCAGTTTTTTGATCAAAACAATTTGTCCCAGATGATAGTAACTGTGCTCAATCATGGCTTCGATATTTCTTTTGTAGGTTCCGTATTTTTCGTCGACAAAGACCTGATCCAGTTTTTCGTTGGGCATTTCTTCTACAAAAGAGGCAAATTCCTCAGCAGAATTCCAGAATTTAGTTAGAAAAGCCTGCCATTCTCCCTGCGAATGAATAGGGGCGAAGTCAAAGCTGAATTTGTCTTTTATATCCAGTGATCCCCCTTTAAAAACATTATTTATTCCACTAATATAATAGTGAACATGCTGTGCCAAAAGTGAGATAGTATTAAGGTTTTTGACAGGAGTTACAGCAATTTTCCAATCCAGATTTTGCAGCTGGCCTTTATAATTGGTGTTGGCAATCCAAGTTCCGTTTAAAATGACTTCTCTAAAACGATTGGTAATTTCTGCTGTACTTTTCATATTCAAAGTAGTTTGTATGTTATCGTTTTAGTTATTATACTCAATAGTTCTTATTTTTAAATCGCTCAGCTCTCTATTTAATGATGTCTTTCTTTCAATCCAGTTGTTGTACTTATCGTATTTATATTCATAAGTGTAAATAGATGTATGAAAAGGTTTGCCATCAGTAAACATTTGAGTTTTTTGCGAAATAAGATCACCAAAATTATTGTATGTGCTTTGTACTCTTTTATCTGCGACCCCATTATTATCGATTTCGGCTTCATCCTCAATTTGATTTCGAGTATTATATTTAAAGACAATAGATCTTTTTGGGATATCTTTATTGTAGACTTTAATTGTTGCTATTTTATCATTTTTATAAAATTTTCTTTCAATATAATCATCAGTCTCTCGTCTGTAAATAAGATTCCCTTCGGCATCATATTCTTTTGTGCTTTTCTCGGTGGCATTTTTTTCTACATAATTTAATAGAAAATTATAATCTAAATTTTCTACAAGCAGATTTTCTGCCCGAGCATAACTATAATTAAAAATGTTTTTTTCTTCATTATTAATTTTTTGAATAGAATAGATCTCAATGCTATTTATGCCTTTATTATACTTTATTTCTAGTATATTTTTGTCTTTATATAAATAGTCAACATTTACTCGTGGTTTACCTGCAGCTTGTTCCAGATTTTGTATCTTAAGAAGTCGATTATCTTGAAAAACAAAGTCTGTGACTTGTATGCCATTGTTATATTTTGTGTAATTATTATTTTTTCTATTTTTCTCTGAGTAATTGGTTATAATTTTTAAAAGCTTGCCTTTTTCAATTTGATGTTGAAAACCATGTCCTAAATCCTGATTGTTTTCAAATTCTATAGAACCTACAAGAGTATCATTCATGAATGTTTTTGCTGAGTATAAAGAATCTTCTGTTATGCCGGCGAAACTTACATATTTATTAACTTTTCCTTTAGAAAAATACATTTTCATATGAGACGAATTTGTCTTGTTGAATTTTTTATAATAGTAATGTAATGTATTTTGAAGAATTGTGTTGACATTATCTTTGTTTTTGAGACTTTCAGTTTGTTCTTCAATAAGCATTATATAATCATTAGTCAATCGTCTTAATACGTCATCGTAAATAGGATACTCAGGAAATTTTACTTTCTGCGCTATAATGGGCATTGTAAAAAGAAATAATAGAAAAATTAGGGTTTTCTTCATTTTGATTTGGAGGTTTTTGTTTATAGTGATCTTGATTTAAAATTGGTTATTGTTTTTAAATAGCATTGTCGATCTATTCCTGTTGAATCCATTCGTATTTTCCGTCTTTCAGATAAATAATCCCGCCTCCGCAGCTCTCTTCGGCATGAATAAAGATTCCGTCATTTGGGAGTTTGATTTTATCTTCTTCTTTTATTTCTTCGTCGCCCATAATCTCTCCGTCATCATTTACATTATTCCAGTAGATTTCTCCTTTTGGAGCTTTTTCAAATATTCCGGCCCAGTCGATTTCATCAAAACCCTGATTAAGAACAGTGGTTCCCATTCCTAAATAATCTGTTTGGGTTCCATTTCCGAAAACAATTCGAAAACCGCTTTTGCCACTTTTTGTGCCTCTTACAATTTCAACCGTTTCATTTTTTCCGTCTCCATCCAAATCACATGTAATTTTGTTTGTTTTATGTTTGGCCGAAATTACAATCGTATCTGATTTGTTGCGATTTTCTTTTTCGTCAGACACTTGAACATTATCTTTTACCGCAGTTGGCGCTTTTGTAACTTCGGTTTTGGGGTCTTTTTTGCAAGAGATAAAGATAAAGGCAGAGAGGAGAAAAATATTAAATTTCATATTTTTAAAATGTGATTTTTGAAATAGCTAAGATATAGAAACGGAGTTTAAGAAGTTTTAAAAAGTATAATTTGTAGAAATTCTCAAATGTGAAATTTAATACTGATACATATTATACGTTTCCCACAGGTTGAAATAGTATGTTATATGGAATTAGCTGATTTAATCAGATAGGACTGTTTTCTGAATACAATTTTCGTTTTAAAATTGCTCCAGAAAACAGTAATAGCCCAATTGGAATAATTTCAATTAGGCTAAAGTCAGTCTTCTTGATAAAAGAAGCATATTTTTGGAAATCTAGTTTTAAAGCATAAATTGGCTACTCAAAAGGGAATAGATGTACTTGTATTATCGACAAATATATGGTTTGAGAGATTAAAAAAAATGAGAACAAATAATAGGTGTAATCACTATTATTTTTTTACTAATTTTTTTCTTTGAACTCCATCATTCGAAAATATTTCAAATATATAGGTTCCGGTTGCTAATTTTTCAACAGCTATTTCTTTATTTATATTAGAAGAGGATGAAATCAGTTGACCGTTTAAATTATAAATATTAACTTTTGTAACTTCTTTATTGGTCAGAATTCGATCGTAAAATGGATTTGGATAAGCAATAATCTCCTTTTCGCTTAAAAAATCTTCATTGGATAATTTTTCGCAATTACTCCCATTTTTAAATCCGGAGATTTTGAAATTATCGAGATACTTAACATCTCCCCAACGAGCACCTACAATATGAATGTTCATAGTGTTATTCGAGTTGAAGTAGTAGTTATACCCCTCTTTTTTATTTGTCACTTTCAAAACAGGGTTTGATGTCCCATTTAAGCCAAGATCAAATATTTTGGCAGTAATGGAAAACTTACTTGTACCAATTTTGGTTATCTCAAATGTTAGTCTGTACCAATTATTATTTACGATATCACTTTGGGTAAAAGAAGGGTTGTAAGTTGGATTTGGGTCAGATAATCCAGTTATATCTAAGTTCTTGCCGTATCTATTGTCAGAATTTGAAAGTTTAGCTGATAAAACAGTTTCTCCGCTCTCTTTTGCTATAAAAAAGCCAACAGAATTGTAATAATCCGTTATTGCAGTAAGATAAAATTGAGTTTTGTAGTCTATCGAAAGAGTCATGGTCTCGGTGTCTACACCTTTAAACTTAGAACATAATCTTAAAGGTCTTGTTGCTGCACCATCTAAACTGGTTGTTAGAAAATAGCCATTGCTTCCATCACTACTTTGTTGATAGTCATACTCTGGAAGTGGTTTTGCAAACTTGTTTGATAAATCGTTATCAGTTGTAGAAGTAAAATTGTTAAAATTAATTTCTTCAGTAACTATTTGAGCATTCACTTTTGCAATCGTAAGAAATAATAAAACTAAAACTTTTATTTTCATTTTACCTGTTTTTTTAATTCCATCATTTCTTTTATAATGGCTCTGGTTTATTTGTCTTTGAATTTTTGGTGTTGCTAAAATATGATAAATTTTAAGAATAATACTTAAAAAGCAAGCTGTTTTTATTGATTATTTCTTGTTTAATGTGTTTTTTTAACAAAAAATCTTTTTGAAGTTATAGTTAAGATTATCATTTTGCCTTTTATCGATAAGAAGAGATAATTTAATTTTATGTTTTTAATTTGTTTTCCTAATTTTCACCTGATATACAATTTCCCAAAAGAGGATTGATAAAATAGCATTGGTGAATATAGCCGTTTTAACTAAGTAAGGATCGTATTTGGAAAGCAGATGTAAGTTGGCAAACTGAACAGCTAAGAATAGTGACAATGCTGCAATTACAATAGAGCAGATTACATTTAGCACAGGTTTCCATTTTAATCCCAAAAAGGAGTAAATGATATTTAGAATCGCAAAGCCACAACCCAAAGTAATGTAGGGATCTGTTCCTAATTTCTCACCCAACTGCAGTAAAAGAGAAGTTGAAGTAAGATATAAAAAGAAAAGGATTGCATAAAAGAGTGTTCGTGTTTGAATTTTCATTTTGATGTTTTTTGATGTTTTTTGGGAATAAAAAGGAGTTTTAAAGAATTAAATTAGCCAGTTATCATTTAAATTATCCTTTTTTACTCATGTGAAGTGCGATTCTGTTTCCCTCACAGTCTTTAAATTCTGCTACCCAGCCAAATTCGCCGTTTGAGGTTATGGGAAATAAAATCTCGGCACCATTTTTTACAGCCAGATTCAGCGTTTCTTCAATATCTTCAGTATTAAAATACACAAGAGTTCCGTTTAGGGTTGGATTGTATATTTCTCCCTGTGCCAAAGCTCCCGAAATACCGTTATTACCTTCGGTAAGCGGAAAAAAAGCCATTTCATTATCATGAATACGTTCCCGCTCAAATTCAAAACTAAAAACTGCCGAATAAAAATGTATGGCTCTTTCGATGTTGGCTACCGGAATTTCAAAATAAACAACGGGGTTTGATTTATTTTTCATTTTGTTGGGTGGTAATTTTTTATTGTAAGCGAAGTTAGAGAAAATTCTAGTTCAATTGACTGGATTTTATTTTTTCAATTTGTCGCTTGTGTCGAAGGATATGTACAATGGCATGTTCTGTAATTTGTTCAATGTCGTACAATTGTCCCCAACCTGTTTTTATTTTTAGTGAGTCGTCAAATTGTTCTAATTCATTGTCTTTAATTTCTCTGAAAACACTTTCAGTAAAAAGAAAAACATTCGTTAAATCTTTCAGATATTCGGCAATGGTGACATGAAAAATTTTGCCAGGTCGTTGCATATTGTGCCCTTTAAGGTTATGAATACTGATAGCATAGCTATAACCGGAACTTACTACGTGAGACAGAATGTTTTGTATGGATTTACAATCTTCGTCTGTTGTTGTTTCGTCTATGATGATGGTCAAAGCATCGTCCGGAATACTTTTGATAACGTTGGTAAGATCTAAAATTGTCTGTTCGTAAATGTCAAGCAATGCTCCAACGGCTCCTGGTCTGTTCATTTTTGTATTTGTTGGTTCTTTCTTATTGTAAAATCGCCTCGATCTTCGTTACTGATTTTTCTTTGAGGACACTGTTAGGATGAAAGTTCCAGATAATCAGAAATTTTCCTTTCGCAAGATATTCTTCCGGACGCTCATCAGTTGGCTGACCGTCTTTTCCCCAAAGTAATCCTTGCAGAAATCGATCGCCCTTAAAAGTGTGTTCAAATTCAAAATACATTATAGATCCTCGATCCGTTTTACTTTTAAAATTTTGAATCGATTTACTTTTTAAGGTTCCAACAATGCTGGCGTAGGTTTCAATATCATTATAAAAAGTACAAGCTTGTGGAGTAATACAAATATTTCCATCGTTTAAAGTGTAGCCTTTGGGGATTTCTTTTGGTTTTAGTTTTAGATCGGCAATTGTCTGACCGAATAAAGTAGTAGTAAGTAATAAAAATAATACCGACAGGGGAATCGTAATTTTCATGGTTTTATGCTGTTAGGTTTGTTGAGCGAAAATAGTTTTTTTACTTTTTTCTTACTTTTACTTCTTTCTCTTTTTCGTCATAATATAAAAGATCTTTATTTTTTTCAAACCAAGATCTCCACTTTTTTATAGTTTTATCAGGCGGAAATACAGGCATATCAAATACCTCTTCCATTTTGTAGGTAATGCCGGTGATGTCTATTAGAAACTTTCGGGCTTCGTAAACTTTGTTCAGGCTCATAGATTCATTTTCATTGTTTGCTAATCGTTCAAATGATTCGAGGTTGTCTAGAAAAATTGTCTGAGCATTTTGTGCATTTACTTTGTTTGTAAAGGAAAGTAAAATCAGAAATAAAAGAATGGTTAGTTTTTTCATAGGTTAGTTTATAAAAAAAACACAAAATAAAAAGATATTTGTGCTTTTGTATAATTAATATTTGTGAGGAATTATTTTCCTTTTAGTAATTTTTCTAAATATTCGTTTTTGTCTTTTTCAGCCTGAACCAAACGTTCGTAAAGCTCCACCACTTTATCAAGAGGATTGAAATTACAGGAATTATTAGTTATAAAGCTACCAGTAACAGATTCGTGAAAAGTATTGAAATAATTGATAACATTCTCTTCCGAAAAATTTTCAATAGCTTCAACGGTAACGCCAAGTACTTTTGCAATTTCTGCAAGTTTTGCGGCTTCAATCGTTTCGCTCGCTTCTAAATTAGAAACAGATTGCTGACTTACGCCAATCGCAATCGCCAGTGCTTCCTGCTTCATACCTTTAAGCTCTCTTATTCGGCTGATGTTTCTGCCAATGTGTTTTGGTTTGGTTGCTGTGCTCATATTTCAAAGGTATTTAAAATTCTTTTATAAAGATTACTGTTGGTAAAAAACATGTTTTTTGTTGAAAGACTATTTTTGTTTAGATTTTGCGTGTAACAAATGTATGTATATTCTTATGTTTAAATTTTGTTTTTCTAAAGTTTTATCATTGATATTATTAGTTTAGAGTTAGTGCATAAAAAAAGTCTCTGAAAACAGAGACTTTAAATTTAGAATATAAAATTAAATTATTCCTTTATAATTTTTAATGTTTTTATATCGCCATCAACTGTAATTTTAGCGATATAAACACCAGCTAGCATTTGTGACATGTCAATTTCGTCACTATTAGAATTTAAATTTTTATTTATTATTTCCTGCCCAAGTAGATTAAATATTTTTACGTTATCAATTTTATCTTTATAATTTAAATTTAAAATATTCTTTACAGGATTTGGATAAACATTCAAATCTGATAAATCGAAAGTAGGTGTACTTAAGTTTTTATTTGGTGTCCATGAAAATTTAGTTCCACTTGTAGGTTTTTTAACTTGTTGGTTTGTAGAGCAATAACTACTATTGTCTTTTCCGGCTACGGTGTAGTTCCAATCGTTAACAAGAAAAGTACTTCTAATGTTGAAATCACTACTTTCAGTACCGCCTAATCCAACTTGAGCAGACGAACCGCTGTAAGTAAATCGCATTGTACCATACACTATATCAACTACATTTGAGGTTTCATTTAATATAATTTGAAAATCAAAATTAGAATCGCTAGTATGTGAATAATATTTATAATTATTCCATTGTACAACTAAAGAACGATTAGGTGCAGTTCCGATTGTAGCGATTCTTAAGTTTGAAGAGAGAGAAGAAATCGTTTGATGAAGTACACCACTTAAGTCAGCATGAAATCCGGCAATTCTATTTCTTAAATATGCTGGAGTTGAAACATAAGTTGAGGATAAAACTGAGTATAAATGGGTAGCTGAAGTTGTCTGCATGCTCACAGAAGGGGTTAAGGAACTTTGTCCTAAAGAAATCCATCCATTAGTACTAACGCCAACTCGATCAAAAACAATTCCATTATAGGTAAAATTAAATCCTATTGGGAATCCTGGTCCCGTTTCTGTTGCGCCACCGGAAAGATTCGCCGGATTTACAAATTTTTGATCTTCATTTCTAGTGACACCTAAAGTTATTCCTGTTGTAATACTTTTGTATTCACTAGCACTTTGAGAAAATGTGTAAGCACTAACCTGTGCATTAATTTCAAAAAAGGAAAAGGTTAATAAAAAATAAAAAGTAATTTTTTTCATGTATAGAATGTTTGATTGATTTTTTATAAAAGTATATTATTTTGTATATATAGTTAAAATAATTTGGACTATTTTTCTGATTTATTTTTTGAATTACAATTTTCTTGCTAGTCTATTTTGTGTGGATTTACAAAACTTGTTTTCACGAACGAGACACCCGTAATATTAATGGAGGAAAAAATAGTAATATAAATGAATTTTGTGTGGGCTTCGACTTGGCTTAGCCTGACAAAGTGTTTAGAAAAATCTAAAATGTCTGCTATCTAAGAAGTCTAAAAATCTAAAAAAAAAAAATCCCGCCTCAATTAAGAAACGGGACTTGATTTTTAAGCAAATCCTCGAATGTTTCGTGAGTTTATTTCAGCAAATTATTTATTTGTTAAGTACTCTCAAGCTAAATATTTAATGGGAAATTTTTATAATTTTGATTGAACTGTAAAATTAAAAATAGAGAAATTTTAGATATGACATTAATACAAAAGATATGGAAGGGATTTTAAAATGAACATTGAAGTAATCTCATCACAAAATTTAAAACAACTTGTCGAATTAGTTTTAGAGCTTTGGAACGACTGTTCGTTTGACGAAGAATTCGAAAGTTATAAAGCGATTATAGATTTAGAAAATGAAATTTGTTATGTTGTCAGACATGAGGAAGACTACATTGCATTCATACATTTAAGTACGCGAAATGACTATGTTGAAGGTGCAGAAGACTTACCCGTTGCCTACATTGAAGCTATTTATGTAAAGCCAGCGTATCAAAAGCAAGGCATTGCCCGGAAGTTAACAAAAGCAGCCGAAGAATGGGCGAAACAAAAAGGATTTAAACAAATCGCTTCCGACACTGATTTGGGGAATTCAGCAAGCATTGATTTTCATCAAAAAACGGGTTTTACCGAAGTTGAGCGAATAGTGTGCTTCATTAAAAATTTATAAGATCAATTAAACGTGACAGGTTTTTAAAACCTGTCGCGTTTGTTGTGTAAAGTTTGTCTTTGAAAATAACAAGATTGATTTTATAAGAAAGAGAGAAAAAAAATCCGTCATAATCCGTGTTTTCGCAAAGCGAATCCGCGTCATCCGTGTGCTATAGTGACGACTATCTTTGTCGATCAGCTAGAGTGATCTACTTCGTCAGTCGTTATCGCTCGAGTCTCCTCTGTCGAAATTGTAAAAGTTACTTATTTCGGTAACGGATTTATCATTTCAATTGGCTTTTTTCCATCAATTCCCTGATGTGGTCTTTCATGATTATAATAG
>NZ_CADCST010000108.1 GCF_902804485.1 Flavobacterium collinsii
AGTCATGATTTATATGACTCTAATTGTAGCAATGTTACTCTTAATTTATAAGAAAGCAAATAATCTAGGTTACAAAACTGCAAAAAGAAGGTTTGTTATAGAATTAAGAGAGTTAATTACTGCAGTAATGATAATACTTTCAGGAGGAGATCCGCAAAAAGTATATAAAACATAAGTGGCCGGAATTTCTTCCGACCACTTTTAGGGATTACATTAGGTTCAGGTTTTGATCCTGCAAATCTTTCGAGTTATAAAATGAGAGCGATTAAATATGAAGAGCACTGGTCTGGTAAGGCACCAATTAAGGCAGAATCAGCTATATTATATATTTCGAATTATGAATCCTTTACAAAGGTTACAAAGATCGACACAAGCATAGATGCTTCATATATGAAAGCATCGGTAAGTGCGGAGAGCAGTAAATCAATAAGCGAGTCTTTTACTGAAAATAATATTAATATATTAATACATGCCTATGCCGATTATGGATGGTTTGAAATGAAGGAGGGAGCAACACTAGTACCAGCCGCAGAAGCATTGAAGAAGAGCAATCAGCAAGAGTTTATTAAAGCTTATGGTTCGCGATTTATTATTAAGGAAAAAAGGATGAATTCTATATCCATATTGATAACAATAAGAAATGTAAGTAAGAAGTTTAAATCAGTGGTTTCAAGTACACTTTCTGCAAGTGGAGGCTATGGAGGAGCTTCAATAAAGGCTAAACAAACTATAAACGAAGAAATTACAAGGGATAGCAATTCTGATAGGATTGAGCTAAGTGCTTTTACAGTAGGAGGAGAAGGAATAGAAGGGTTAAAAGATATTATACTGCCGAATTTAAAAAATAACAGTAATGCTATCGAATACATTAATGAGCTGATAAAAAATAATTTAAGTGCTTTTAATGAAAAAAATGCAATTCCTTATGAATGTGCTGTTGCAGATATGAAAATATTTGGAATAACAGAAGTAGCTGAAATACCATGGGATTATGATCGAATGAAAAATATGGAAAAGCTAAAGGATATGTATGTTGAGTTATCCTATCATATAGAATTATATGAAAAAATTAAAAATAGAATTGATCCTTTTTTTACTCTATTGGGAGGAGAAGAAAATAGAACTGACTGTATTAATAGGTATGAAAATAATATTGGAGCGATTAGAGATCACTTACATGATATTGCTGTAAGGCATGAGAATTGTAAAATTAATCCAGATAAGTCAAGTTTTGAGATTATAAATTATCAAACAAAAATGATAGGTGGATTAGCACGGTTAATTCCAGTAAATGTGTTATTTACAAATAGTATAAATAATCTGTTTATGAAATATTACAAAGATTATGATGGGCTAGAGGATACGGTTGTAGAAAATTTGCTGAGTACAGTTCCAAGTCAGCGGAAAATGGACTTGATGAAATGGATTGGTCCTGATGAATATTTGGAAGTGCTTCTAAGATTTGAGTCAAAAAAAAGATGGCAGAAAGTGCAAATAGTCAAATTGCATGATTCGCTCGATTATAAACAAAATAAGCCCATTCTGGAAGGAAATAAAAAAACAGAATTCTACAATGGTCCACAACAGGACTTCATTTTATGGAACAGTGGATATGATAATAATAGTATTGAACATGCCATTTTAGAGTATATACCAAAAGTGCATGGTAATTTAGATTTCGGCCCACTTGGTTTGTCTACTGTCAGCGTTGAATATTCATACTCATTGTTTTGCACGTTAGTTGACTACGCAGGCAGAGAATTTACTTATAAAGTAATGGATCTGGAAATGGTCACTTTTCATAAATTAGCTGGTGATTTTTCGCCTGGTATAAAAAGTGAATCTCTTATAAAAAACATTACATATTACATTCCAACGGATAACAATATTATAGGACCTTTATTTTAGATTTTGTGCAATTGAGTTTTAATCTTAGTTTTTTCCTTTTGTTATTTTATTTCGTAAGTAAGGTCTGTTCAGCAGAGGAAGACAATCTAAACCGAAGCATTAAAGTAAGTAAAGACTTATATGCAGATAAGCAGTGGAAGGTCGTTTTATTGGCAGTTTCCCACCAATTCGGATATAGAAAAAGTGGTATAGGCAAGGAGAGATATTTGATGATCAATGAAATGGAATCTGAAATCGTAAAGTTTATTTATAAAACCAATGAGAGTATTTGGTAATAGTAAAAATGCTGTATAGCATTAATTTTTTTTAAATTTTGTAACATTTTAAATAGTTTGGGATCTAAAAGGCGAACCATTTAAAAATAAACAAAATGAAAAAAATTAGATCTTTTATTATTGTATTTTTATTAACAGTTGGTACTGTAAATACTTTTGGGCAAAATAAATCGTACCCATTTGAAGTGAAAATTAGCGGACAAGGAAAACAATCTATAATTTTCATACCTGGTTTTACATGTTCGGGGGAAGTTTGGAATGAAACAAAGTCTGTGTATGAAAAAGACTTTACTTGCTATACTTTGACAATGGCAGGTTTTGCAGAAGTTAAACCGCAACCGAATGCTTCTTTTAAAAATTGGGAAGATGGAATTGTAAATTTCATCAAGGACAACAAAATTAAAAAACCAATTCTTATCGGTCACAGTATGGGTGGTGGTTTAACTCTAGCTATTGCTTCAGATTATCCTAAACTAATCAAGAAAATAATTGTAGTAGATGCAGTACCTTGCATGGGAGCATTTGGAAATCCTGCTTTTAAAAGTCTGGAGAATCCGGATAATTCAGAGAAAATAAATAGTATTCTTTCTGCAACAGATGAACAATTTCGAACGATGCAAAAAAACAGCATTTATGGACTTGTTACCAATAAATCAAAACAAGAACTAGTATTGAGCTGGGCACTAAAATCTGATAGAAAAACACTTGCTGAAATGTTTTGGGATTATGCTAATATTGATTTGAGAGAGAAATTAAAAAACATTACCTGTCCTTCGTTGATTTTATTGAACTCTTATTACAGTAAATCAAAACCAGTTATGGAGGAGCAATTTAAAAATTTAAAGAACGTAAATTTGCAATATGCTGGTAAAGGCTCCCATTTTATAATGTATGATGATACAGAATGGTATTTAAGTCAATTAAATAATTTTATACCTAAAAAATAAAATGGAATTTGAGGAAATATATGCTACTTATTGGCAAAAAATATTTCGATTGTGTATGGGATACGTCAATGATTATGATCAAGCACAAGACCTTGCACAGGAGACATTTATAACTGTTTGGGAACAACTCCCAAAGCTTAGAAACGGATCGATTGTTGGAACTTGGATTTTTAGGATTGCTTCTAACAATTGTTTACGACAAATTAGAAAAGAAAAACGGTATCCAAAAGCGGAATTGCCAATATACTTGGTAAACGAGAACAGAATAGATATAGAGCCAAAAATTCAATTGCTGCATAAATGCATCTCCGAATTACCTGAAATAGATCGTATTATTATTTCACTTGAATTGGAAAATATAAAACAAGCCGAAATAGCCAAAATTGTTGGACTTTCAGAAGCGAACATAAGGGTTAAAATACATAGAATAAAAGAAAGATTGACACAAAAATTTAAAGAAAATGGACAATAATAATATCAATTTTAATGAATTGTGGGCAGAACAAGCTACAAGCGCACCTAATTTAAAAGACTTGGTATCTAAAGCCAATCTGGTGCGACATAGTAATTTAAGAAAATTAATCTTTAAAGATATAATATTCACACTTGTAGCAGCATTTTTGATTTTCATTTGGGTTAATTTTCACCCCCAATTATTATCAACCAAAATTGGAATTGTGTTAATTGTTTTAGCAATGGCAGTTTATATTTTCAGCTCAAGCCAAAATATAATTCAACTTTTAAATAAGATAAACACGGCTCAAAGTAACAAAGATTACTTAAATCATTTATTGGCTTTAAAGGAAAAACAACAGTTTTTACAAACAAAAATATCTAATTTATATTTTATTTTGTTTTCATCTGGAATCTGTTTATATTTTTATGAAAATGCTTTGAAAATGCCTGTTAATAAAGCAGTTTATACCTATCTAGCAATAGTAGCATTTATTATTTGGGGAAGATTTTATATGAAACCAAGGTTAATTAAAAAACAACAAGTTAAGCTTGATGAAATTATAAGGAAATTTGAGAATATAAACAAACAGCTTGATTAAAAAGGATATTTACTATATTAGTTCGCAATTAAATATACTGGCGGAAAAATAGATATATGGACAGTATAAAGAAATTTAATGACATTCGGACCGCAAGATGGAATGATAGATAAATTGTAAGATTTGTTTAATAAAAAACAGCAACAAACTAAGTTTGCAGTTGTTTTGCGAATTCTCCAAATTTCTTTTTTTCTTGTGCTGGTAATCTTTTGTTATAAATTTACACAACCATTATAAAGCTGGTGGAAGATTGATAGCAAGTAATAGCACCTTAAAAACGACAGCTTAACTAATACAGAATGTGAATGAGTGATGTTTTACGACAACAAATAGAAAAAATTACTGAACTTACTGATTCTGAGTTTGACTATATTTTATCTCATTTTGAGAGCAAAAAAATTAAAAAACATCAATTTGCACTGCAAGTAGGAGAAAATACACCAAACGATTATTTCATTTTGAGCGGGTGTCTAAAGTCATACTTTACAGATAGAAATGGCAAGGAACACATCTTGCAGTTTGGAATGCAAGACTGGTGGATTACAGACTATCAAGCCTACTACAATCAAACAAAAGCAACGATAAATATTGACTGTATTGAGGACAGTGATTTACTTTGTTTGTCCTTTCACAATAGGGAAAAACTATGTTCAGAAATTCATAAAATAGAACACTTTTTTAGAAAAAAAACGAATAAGCGTAATGTTGCCTTACAACAACGGATACTTTCTTTATTGAGCAATAACGCTAAAGAAAAATACGACCAATTATTGCAACTATATCCACTGCTTTTTCAAAAAGTCCCAAAACATCTTATTGCTTCGTATTTAGGTGTTACAAGGGAAACACTCAGCAGACTTAATACTCCTTCAAAATAAAGTGAGGTATATCACAAAAAATTTGTGATATTTCCATCCTGAAAAGAAACGGTTTCAAAGGCAGTTTCCACGGCATCGCCCCTCAGGTGCTTTTTACGGCTCTTTTGAAAGATTCCCATGCAGAGACACTCCTCAAGACAGGGCAGACCGATTTTCTTTCTCATTATCTGGTCTCGCACGCACAGCACATCAGGGAGAACTGGCAGGCAGTCAAAACCTGCGCCAAGAACAATTACAAGGTAAAAGACTTTGGGCTTTGGGAAGATTACATTTCCCTGCTCAGATGGTTCAAAAAGGATTTGAATAATCCTGTTATGGTATGTCCTGAGAATTTGGAAGAGGTGCACGACAGGTTTGTGGAGAAAAAACGCATAATACAAAGGCGTCAGCATATAAAAGAGCTTCGCCAAGAAATACAGCAGGCGCAGATTGGGTATGAACAGCAGAAAAAGCAGTTTTTCGGGCTTGAGTTCACAAAAGAGAATCTTTCTATCTGCGTTATGGAAAGCGTGAATGATTTTCTCGAACAGGGCGATATGCTCCGCCACTGCGTATTTACCAATGAATACTACAAAAAGAGAAACTCCCTTATCCTGTCGGCTAGATTTGAGAACAAGCCTGCGGAGACCATTGAGGTGGCGCTTCCCTCACTTGAAGTCCTGCAGTGCAGGGGAGACAAAAACAAGGTTTCCCCGCATCATAAGCAGATATTGAAGTTTCTTAATCAGAATCTCTATCAGATAAAGAAACGTCTTAAAAACAAAAAAGAAGAGAGAGCCGAAAATTAGATTTCGGCTTTTTTTTGGTAAAATTCCGCGGCGCAGGCACTTGAAGGGAGTATTGTTTCAGGGTTCAGGCTTAATTCCGAAACAAAGTTCGGGAAGGAAAGACGGTTCGCCGAAAAAAATTCCCCCATAAATGCAGGCGGAAGAACCTGCTTTATTGCGTTGCTTTTTTCGCTCGCTTTCTCATTCCCGGTTCAGGTTCCATTATTAATCTTAAAACTTTAGAAATCATGGAAACTTCAAAAACACTTCAGAACTGGAATCAGGTGGCAGAAATCCAGCTTATCTACAAAACAAAAGTGAAAGCATCAGACAGACCTTATATCAGTTCCTCCAAAACAGTTTATCAGCTGGCGCTCCAGTTCTGGAATCCAGATACAATCGAATTTTTTGAGGAGTTTAAGATCCTGCTTTTGAACCAGTCCAATAAGGTATTGGGCATGTACGAAGTATCATCGGGAGGAATTGCAGGCACTTCAGTTGACCTCAGACTGATTTTTGCAGCGGCGCTTAAAGCAAATGCCGTATCGCTGATTATGATCCACAACCATCCATCAGGACAGGTTAAACCATCAGAGGCGGATAAACAGATAACCAGAAAAGTCAGAGAAGCGGGCGGTATTTTAAATATTACACTTCTGGATCATCTTATCATTACTCCCGAAACTTATTATTCCTTTGTTGATGAAGGCGCTTTATAGCGTCTTCATATTTATATAATAGTAAGCTCGTCTGATTTTTTATCCAGACTTTTTCTAAGTGTTTGAACGCAGTCGCGGAAATGCGGTATTTCTTTTGAAATGAACAACCAGGCCTTGTTTAATTACATAATTAAATATTCAAATAGATTGGCAATAATTTATATATTAGCGAAAAATCTTAGTTTATTTAAAAGAATACTTCGTATTTACCAATTTCAAAAATCATATGGAAGATTTTTTCAAAAAGTACAGGGACAGACTGCGGATTATAATAATTCTGTATGTTTTTTGTGAGCGGAGCGTGGAAAACGGTACTCCATATTACGGATTGTTCCGCAGTGAAATAAGAATTCAGGCTTTGGATTTTCTTCTTAGGTATCCCGATTTTCTGTCAATGGAACTGATGGACTTAATGGATAACGACAGCAGCATTTCGCAGCAGGAAATAAGTGAGGTTATTGATGAGATTTATTTAAACAATGAACCGCAGCTGAGGGTTGAAGAAATGGAAAAATTCTTTCACGGAGCCTATGAAAGTATAGATGAGGTTATTGCCTTTCACGTAAGTACAGGTTTTCTAAAACACGAAAGCAGAAGAAGAGCTGATGGCAAAACGTTCGATAAAAACTATTATGTTACGCACTACTGTGCCGAAAGGATTGAAAATCACCTAAGAACAATTCCTACTGTGCAGTGGTATTTCGAGCGCTGCGAACTGATTAAAAAACACTTCGGACAATTTACAGGCTCACAGCTCAAAACCCGGCAGTATAAGTATGCTGAATACAGCAGTATATCCTATAAGAGCCATATTCAGAATGTAAACGCAAAAGTTAGGACAGCCTACAGCGAGAGATTTAATAAACAGTTACTATGATCAAGACGGATATTAATTACAAGGATTTTGTTACTTATGTTCACAAAAATTTCGAAGAGAAATTAACTTTTAATGAAGTCGAAGACATCCTTTTTCTGGAAGAAAGCTACAATAAGGACAGTCCTGCTTCTTTGGAGAAGACCTTGTGCCTTAATAGGCTTGTTTTCTCAGGAAAGAAGCGTTCAGGTGAGGAATTGATTTTTGATCAGACTCTTCATAAAGGCATTAATATATGGATTGCAGATAACCATAAGGGAAAATCAACAATATTCAAGATTATCAAATTTGCCCTTACGGGCAGCGACACAATCAAAAAAGACATTAAGCCATGGATTTTGGAAATACTGCTTGAATTCACTATCGGCAGTGTAACCTATACCTGTCGTATTGACCGTAAAGGATGGGACTCAGGAAGCCTCTACCGGTTCAACATTGAGCAATATAATAGCTACAAAAAGGAGTTTAAACTTGATACAATCGAAAAGCAGATTGAGTTTTCTTTTAAGAGCAGAAAAGAACTTGAAGAGAAGCTGCAGGATTTCTTTTTTGAGCAGTTTTCATTTTATGTGCTCAAATATACCCAGAAAAGCAGTGCCAAAGATTCCGTTGATTTAAATACCTCAAGTTTGAGCTGGTCAACTTATTTTAAATCAATTTATTTGGAATCCAGTAATTACGAACATTTATTCTTCGAACAGGAAAAAATAGGCCACCAAGGCAAGAAGATTTTCGAAATGGTTCTCGGATTGCCTCTGACTTATCCCATAAATATGCTGAAAGTCCAGCAGGATCGCGTCAATGAAAGCATTGCAAAGTTAAAACTTGTTGACGGATCAAGAATTGATAGGGCTAAATCTTCAAAAGATAGACTAATAAAAAGACAGAAGGAAGTAATAGCAGAATTGGAATCAGCCGGACAAAATGCAGCAATCGGGTTTCAGGAACGTCCTTTACTAGAGGAGTATGCGGCTGTTCAGGAAAAAGTCGGCAGAGTAAGAAAAGAGCAGAGGGACTTGACGGAATCTTATCAGGCTGCAAAAGGAAGGCTTAACCGGATTGAAGAGGAAGTCAATAATTTCAAGAATGATCGTAGAAAGGTTGATGCAGAGATTGTAAGGCTAAAAAAGCAGGTATTGAACATGGAGCTTTACAGTCAGTCGCAGAGTTTCTTTACCAATCTGGAAATCAAGTCTTGTCCTCACTGCGAAATCAAAGTCAGCGAGACAAAGAAGGAAAAAGAAAAAGAGAATCATATCTGCAGCCTCTGTGGAGAGGAACCGACCGAACAGAAGATTGAGCAGGCCGAAATTACTGAGAAATCAGACCAGATTCAGCAGGAAATCAAAACCCACGAAGAACGCCTGGTTAGTATTATTAAAAGTCTGGAGGAGAAAGAAGAGCTTGCCATAATGGTTAAAAAGGAAGCTGATGAATTCAATGAAAAAATTTCTCTGCTTCCGTCTGTTGAAACAGACAACATAAGGCTTACCAAAATAGAAGAAGAAATTGCGGTGATTGTTGCAGAACGTGAGAAGCATAAAGACGCGGTTGAAAAAAAAGAACAGCTCGTAAAAGAGCAGGCTGTGCTGGAATTCCAGCTCGAAGAAATTAATCGCAGCGAAAACAGCGCCGATTCAGAAGAATTTGATGGACTGAATTTAAAAAGATCTGTGTTAGAATTTGCATTGTCTGCACTGGAGAAAAAAAGAAATTTTTTGAACAGGGATATCTTGGGAAAACTCGAAACATTGATACTGAAAGAAGTCAATGCATTTGGTTTAAAGAGCATTACGGATGTTTCCATCAGTGAGAAATATGAGTTGATCTATATGCAGAATGGTGTACAGATGGCATTTAATGATTTAAGTGAAGGGGAAAAGCTTAGGGCAAAACTAGCTTTTTACCTCAGTCTTATCCAATTGGATATTGAACACAGTCTCGGTAGACATCCACGGTTTCTGATATTTGATTCGCCAGGAAGCGAAGAAATGGTGCCGGAGCATCTTAATGGACTGGCTGACATTTTTAAAGATGTCAACGATAGATTTGAAAATGAACTCCAGATATTTGTAGGTTCTGCATTAAGGGAGTTTTCTAAGATTACCGATAAAAAGCGTACGTTTATAAAAAAAGTGGATGAATTTGTTTTTTAATGGATAACTATCAGAAATACTTAGACCTTTTTAAAACAGGAAGCATCTTTAAGCAGGTTTTGTTTTTAGATAACTTTTACACCAGTGATGAGGCCAGCCAGTTAAGCGCATCGGAGCTGTCCGATATTCTGTTTTTGGGAGCGGAGAACTCCCCAAACCTCTATGTAAGACGCTCCTGCTTTAAAATTATCAGTGACCTGACCTTAACGGGAATGCTGGCCAACAGATTTAAAACTGCCGGGCTGGTTGATGATTTTTTGAACAGCGATCAGGAGGAACTGCTGATTATAAGCCTGAAATATCTGCCCTATTTTCCAGAGGTATTCACGGCGCAGACAAAGGAAAACCTTAAAGAGCTTTCTGATAGCCCCAATGCTGATATAGCCAGCCAGTGTTTGATATGTCTGGGGTTGTTTGACATTTCGGAAAATATAGACGGCGATGATATAAAAGAGCTGATCGAAAACCTTCAGCAGGCACAGCGGTATTTTCAGGCAGCATCAGATTCAGTCGAAAATCGTGACGATGCGGCTTATTATCTGCTGCTGCTACAATGGATACTGGCCGCCATAGTTGATAATGCCACAGATTCAGATGAAAAATTATCGGCTCTTGAAAAGTCACTGCTCCTCAGAAACCTTTATGAAAGGGACGGGCTGGAGCTTGATTTTCTGATTTTTAAAATGATCAGAAATATCAAATCCAGTTATGATATGCTGCGCTCATCAGAAGAGTGGCTGGACTTCAGCACAAATGTTCGCGTTCTGATGGATCTCAATGCAGAGATCGGCTTATACCGGAGTTTCAATGGTAATGCCAAAGGGCTCATGAAAAGTATTGATGACAATTTCTTCAGTACAGTAGAAGCCCATATTTATAAAGTCCATCTTCAGGCAGAAAAGAAAAGGCTCAATAAGCTCAAATCCGCAGCTAAAGAAGACCTTATACAATTTATAGATAAAATAACGGGGTTTTTCCCCGATGCTGAGCAGCCCAATCCAGAAAATTACGAGCTTCTGATTTCCCTGCAGCAGAAATTTGGAGACGACGGAATTGCCGCCTACCAGAAGATAATAAATAAAAACCTGCCTTGGGAGAAAGCCATTGCGGAGCTTCTCAAGAATGACATCAGCAATAAGCTGCCTTTTAAGACCGGAAGCATTTATGGAGAGCAGGTTTATCTTGCCCTGTCATTAGAGATAGATTCCCTTCTTACAAATTACGATCAGGAGAGAAAAACGGCATTTCTGAAAATACTGGAAGAGGTTATCAGATATTCCAGACTCACTTTTGTAGACAATGATAAAAGCCGTTTTCCATTCCTTTACAGTAAGTTAGAAACAAACGGAAAAGGACAGGATGCCAGCGAGCAGGATTTGCAGGAGAGCATGATTTCTTTTTTCGAGCATTCCCAGATTGCGGACGGGCTTGGGCACGAGAGAGCAAAATTTGTTGACGGAGGGCGTGTGGATATACTTTATCAAAAAGACATTATTACCATCCCAATCGAATTAAAGAAATCACTCTTCAGACCCGATCAGGCCGCTTTGGAGCAGAATTATATTGCACAGGCGCAGACCTATACCTCCGGATATGACCAGCTGGGAATTTTTGTTCTCCTTGAGCTCAGTGATAAAGCCAAAGAAGCACCTGCTAATTTTAAAGACTGGTTTAGAATCCATCACCTGAAACCCTCAACAAATCTGGCCGTCAGTTATCCTGATTTCGTGATTTCAGCGGTGATACCGGGAAACCGTACCGGACCAAGTTCGAAAAGCACCTATAAATAGTACCTTGTTACGCAGTCCATAAATTAAGAAGTGTAAAGTCAAACAAACAATTAACTAAGAATTGGACATTCTTTTTGAGTTGACAATAAATGGATGTCTCGATTCTTTTCCTAATTAATTTTTGCAACTCTTTAAGATATTGATGTGAAAATTTTATTTTAGAATAAATCAAGTATAAATACGTATTGTGTGTGATTGTAAAATTTGCTTTCTTGTTTCGATTTCTTTCGTAGAAAAAGCCCTTTTACCTTTCTTACCATTTACAAAAAAGATATAAATTCTAAAAAGATCAATCCTTCTGGATTAAAAATAAGAAACAAACCTGTTCAAAAATTTATTAACTATGATATTAAAAAGATATAAAGTAGAAAACTTCCGGTCAGTTGTTGATAGTGGTTGGATTGATTGCGATGATGTAACCACATTGGTAGGAATAAATGAAGCAGGAAAGTCAAATTTACTTTTAGCGTTATGGAAATTAAACCCTGCTAGAGAAGGAAGTATTGATATCTTGCACGATATGCCAGTTTCTAAATTAAGTACCTTTCGAAAAACTCCGCAAGACATAGGATTTATAACTGCTGAGTTTGAAATTGATGATGAGAGCATAGCCTATATTGAATCCAAAATTGAATGTAATTTACAAGGAGATAAATCTGTTATTGTGAGACGTTATTATGATCGACATTATACATTCGAGTTTCCGAGCGGTAATCCAATATCAACGAAAGTGGAAAAAGCTAACATCGAAATTGTTGAAGGAGAAGAAGCTGCAGAAGTAGAGGGTGAAGAAGAACTAAAACAAGAAGAATTAACTATTATTCCATATAAAGATGCAGATTTACATCAGGCAATTCTAGATGTATTACCATCTTTCGTTTATTATTCAAATTATGGCAATTTATCATCCAAAATCTATCTTCCAAATGTAATTAAATGGCTTAACGGTCAAAGTGTAAGCGGTATTGAAATAAATGAAGACCAAGTTAGAACATTGAGAGTACTTTTTGACTTTGTTAAGTTAGATCCACAAGAAATCTTAGAATTAGGAAAAGATCCAAAAGAAATGGCAATTCAACGTAATGGAGGACATGCAAATGTACAACCCACGAGCGCTGAAATTAAAGATGCAGAAAATGATAAAGAAGAACGTAGTATCCTTTTACAATCAGCGTCTGGAGATTTAACTAAGAAATTTAGAGAATGGTGGAAACAAGGTGAATATAAATTTAGATTTGAAGCAGATGGCGATTATTTTCGAATTTGGGTTTCAGATAGTATCAGGACAGATGAAGTAGCATTAGAACTTAGAAGTACAGGATTGCAATGGTTTATTAGTTTTTATCTGATTTTTCTCGTAGAGAGTCAAGAAAACCACAAAGATGCAATATTATTACTTGACGAAGCTGGACTTACTTTACATCCTTTAGCACAAAAGGATCTTGCTCTTTTCTTTAATAATTTATCTGAGGATAATCAAATTATTAACACAACTCATTCTCCATTTATTGTCGATACTTCTAATATTGACAGATGTAGAGTAGTGTATATGGACAAAGATGGATATACAGTCGCATCAAGTAATTTAAGACAAGGTAGTGATGCTCTAAATGAAAAATCCATTTATGCAGTTCATGCTGCTTTAGGATTAAGTGTTTCAGATGTTCTTTTACAAGGTTGTCAGGGTGTAGTGGTTGAGGGGCCATCTGACCAATTTTATCTCAGTGCTATTAAAGGGTTTTTGATTCGAGAATCGCTTTTAACTCCTGAACAGGAAATTGTATTTATACCGTCAGGTGGAGTAAAAGGTGTACCAGGAGTGGTTAGTATGATATCAAGTAAAGCAAATGACTTGCCACATATAATCTTAGATTCTGATAAAAGTGGAGAAGATGCAAAGAAAAGGCTGTTGGATGGATTATATAAGGGATTCGAAACTAGAATACTGGAAGTGAAAGCATATACCGGAACTGAGCAAACTGAAGTGGAAGATTTGATACCGTATCAGTTGTTGAAAAAAGCTATTGACAAACTTTTTAATTCTTTAGATGAAGTAGATTTTGAAGATAGTTACACGCCGTCAAGACCAATTGTTAGTCAAATTGAAGAATTTGCAATAGCTAACGGAGTTACCTTGGAAAAAGGTTGGAAAGTGGGAGTATCAATGGCTGCTAAGACTCAATTAAAAAATAAAAAAACAGATGCTATTCCAAAAGAATATATTGAAAAGTGGATTCAGCTCTTTAAAGCAATTACAGCATCTTAATGAGTACTTTTATCAAGAGCTCATTATTTATATAAAAAGCCGCAATATCAATTTATTTGTAAAATGTGAGTAGTTATGAATTCGGATACTAGTACAGAAAAATATATTTGTTATGATTGTGTAGGTGAAAATCATTTAAAAAATATAATAAAAAACACTGGTTCAGAAATCAGATGTTCCTATTGTGAAAATGATGGGCTTGAAGGTTTTGCACTAATTGATTTAGCTGATAAAATAGAGATTGCATTTGAACAGCATTTCATACAATCACCGGAAAATCCTCCAGAAAACTGGTCTTTTTATCAATTCCAAAATTCTGGTTGGGAAAATAATGGAATGCCGGTAATTGAAGCAATTATGGATGCCGCAGAAATTGAAGAAGAAATAGCGGCAGATGTTCAAGAAATATTGGCGGATCGACATTATGATCATTCAGCAGCAGAAATGGGTGAAAGTAGTGAGTTTGAAAGCGGTTCATCATACGAAATTAAAGGTCATGATGATTTTGAATGGCAGATGCAGTGGGAAAATTTTGAGCATACTCTTAAGACTAGAACGCGCTTTTTTAATAAAAATCATTAGAAGCTTCTAAAATCAATTTTTGAAGACATTGAATCTTTACATACTCATAAAAGAAAACCAGTGGTGCGTAAAATTGGACCTAAAAATCAATTGAAATATCTCTTTAGGGCAAGGGCATTTCAATCTGATAAAAAGCTTAAATTCGCGTTGGAGTTTCCCGATAAAGAAATTGGTCCACCACCTTCAGAATATGCCACCGCGGGAAGAATGAACCCAAGAGGCATTTCAGTTTTTTATGGATCGTTCAATCCTAAAACCGCGTTGGCAGAAATTCGACCTCCAGTAGGTTGCAAGGTAGCGGTAGCACGTTTTGAAATTAAGCGAACATTACAGGTACTCGATTTAAGCGCTCTCAAGTTGACAAACATAGAGGGAAGTTATTTTGATGAAAACTATGCTCGTCGAATCACGAACATAATGTTTCTAAAAAAATTAAGTCAGCGATTGACTAAACCGGTAATGCCAGATGACGAAAATGCTGAATATTTAGCGACGCAAGTTGTTGCAGAATTTTTAGCATCAGAGTTTAGAATTGATGGGATAATATTTCCTTCGGCTCAATCCGATGGAGGGCTTAATGTTACTTTATTTCACTCTGCTTCCAAAGTGATTACTCCGGAAGTTATCAATGGTTCTTCTATTGAAGTAAGCCTTATGGATTGGGATGGTGAGGAATTAGTGCATGATTATAGAGTTTGGGTACGAATGCCATCAAAGCCAGATTCTAATAAAGCTTCCCAACATTTTCCTTTGGATTTGCCCGGACAAGAATGGGGAAAAAACGATACTGATTGTAGAGAAGGGACATTGTCAATTGATTTGGATTCAATTACAGTTTCGCACATTAAGTCTGTGAAAATTAAAAGCGTAGTATACGATGTTAATCGCACAGAGTATAAAATTTCATCTGATGAAGTCGAAGATAAGTAAAACAATATCAAAAAGATTTGTAGTTTTTGAAGAAAATATAAAAAATTATTTAGATATGTTATGTCTTACAAAAGTCGGAATTTGGGAGATTGATAGAAATTTGATATCAGTAGCAGGCCTGTAAATTCTATCTAACAAGTTCGATTACACCGGTGTTAATATTAAACCCATTAATTATAATGATTTGATTTCTTTTTTAGTAATCTGCCCTAATTTTCAGCAGATTTTTAATTATATAATATTTATAATTCTCATTATGAATTTGTAGGTAGGAAGCAAATTGATAAAAAATATCTATAGAGATAAAAAGAGGTAAAGTTTGAGGTGGATAATTTGTAGAAATGTTTTTAAAAGAATTAGATAAGTCCCTACCATCGTCATAAAAAATGCATATTTTTAAAAGGACTTCAAAATTTGACAAACCCTGTCGTACTTTAGAGTCCGCAATAGAATTGGGTTGCTCTATTGCTATTTTTTCAGCATTTGTAAGTTGTCGAACTGCTTTATTTATAGCTTTGTTAAACATAGTTTGTTTTGAGCTGATTGTATATTTTGATTCAATTAGAACTATAGCTTTTTCGTAAATTACAACAAAATCTGTAAATTCTTCTCCATTTGATTTTTTAATAGAATGAAATAATTCCTTATTAGGTTGATAGTAAAGTGAAAGTATATTTCTAAATGAAAACTCTTGATGATATCCATGTTTTCCATCCCTAGTGTACTCATCAAACTTGAAATATGCTTTGTTGTCAATTAATTTGTTATCCCATATTTTATTTTGAAATGAATCAATGTACATAGGCATGTTTTCAGTGCTCAAGCTGATGTTTGACAATGTAATTTCAAAAACTTGCTCATTTTCTTCCAACCATTTTTTGAAAATGTTAATTGAATTCACTTTGTTGATTTTTGAATTTGCAATTTGATAATTTGCCTCGTTCATTAAGACTAATGTAAATCTTTCTGCTTTGATAAGGTCCATTACGACTTTCTCGAAATCTGGAAATTCATTATCTAGACCACTAAAATTCACTCCTTTAAAATATAATGGCATTTGTGGATTATCCATAATATACAAAGTAGTCAATTTTTCATCTTTAATTAAATATAAAGTGATTTGGCAACCCTTTACAATAGAAGTAACTACACCTGCAACTGCTTTAATCGAAAGAACTACATTTCCGTCGTTATCATAAGAAAGATAAAATCCTTGAGGTAAAGTTTGTATTCTTTCAAAAGTCTTTTTTTCGTAATCGTATAGCATTTATTGATTTTGATTGGTGAAAATGTGTTGCGTAAATATAAAAAACATATATTCCTGCCTTATCTTCTGTATTTAATTGGTTTACAGTAAAATTTAACGAAGTAATTTATGATCTGAAGTTAATTCTATTGCATTTTGCTACTAAGTACTAAAACTTCATCCTGAAATGGCTGACGTAAGTTGACAAGGTTTAGAGCTTCCCTGAATTGTTGTAATTTATATGTGTTGGAGTAGCGGATTTTAAAATCTAATGACGAAGTATGATGAAGTATTATTTCAATACTTTCATTTTCTGATAAACGTCTAAATAGATAATAACATAATTTGTAGCTTTTTCCATCTGGTTTTTTTGTTGAAGCCTCACAAGCAATAAAATCATATTTGAATTTTAAGTTGCTTTCCTCATCCGCTTTTAGATAGCCTTCATCACTTAGTGTATCAAAATCAAATTCGTCAATCAAAACTGAATGGTCGCATGAATGTTTTTTCTTTAGTATTTCACTTAGCTCATTTATGTGATCCGAAATGTCTATTCCATGATAAATTTCATTTTCCAGTTCCTCTAATTTAGAATAATTAGTGAAATATAGAACATAAAGATATACAAGTTGGTTGGTAGTCAGCGACTCTTTGTCGAGGTTATCTAAAAGATAATAGTAAGTCCAAAAATTTGGTGTAAGGTTATGTAGAGTCCACTTACTTATTGTTTCATCTAAAAGATTAATAAACTTGTTTCTTATAAAATATTTTGAAATCAGGTCATCGTGCTGGGCAAGTAATCTGCTTAATGTCTTTCTTTCGATAACATGAATTTTGTAAAATCTGTCTCTCTTAACTTTTTCAAGCCATTCTCTGGCATTGTTAGTAAGGTACGAAGAAATAAAGAATACTATATGTTGCGGTTTTTCCGCATCGGCCCATGCTATTTTTGAATTTAGTTCTGAGGGTGGAACCCCTTTTTCATATCTCTTACATTCAAAAAAGAACTTTTCATTGAATGTACCAAGCACCCCATTCGAAAAGGAGAAATCTGCCTCTATGTCTCTTCCATTATCGGCTCCACCTTGTCTCCAGGTTATCGATGTAAAGCCATGCTTAATCAAAAGCTCGAAGGATAACTCTTCGAACTGATCAGGAGTTAATTGATTAAAATCTATATGTTTTTCTAATGACATTTAAATTGTTTTAAGGAGTATTTTAAAATAACCTTGTAAAAATAATAGAGTTTTGTCCTAATATATGTCAGATGAGCGGAAAAATCTTTCATTTAATAGTTTTGTTTTTTCTCGTCAATACCTGTTGTCTTGAAATAAATAGATTTATTTTTGTACCATTTGCTTTTAAGTTATTGATTTACAGATATTGTTAGTTTTGAAGAAGTAAACTAACTCCTCAAATTATAAAATGGTCTATATTATGGACATATTATGTCCATGAAAATTCCAAATATCAGTCTTACCTTTGAAAGGATAATTAATAAGTGGAGTTATTTGATTATGAATCAAAAAAAGTAAGAAAAGATATTTTCTTGTTGTGCCAGATTGTTGCATATGTATTTTATTTAAATGATGATTGTTATGGATGAAAATATTACAAAAGAAGATTTAAGACAATTTGGTCTTCTTTTAACAGATAAAATGCAAACTATATTCAATGAAATGAATTATGTGCAAAAAGGGGCTTTGGAACCGGAGTGGCTTAAAAGTAAGGCGGTAAGAAAACTACTTGATATTTCTGCGGGCTCAGTGCAAAATCTTAGAACGACCCAAAAAATAAGATTTAGAAAAGTTTTGGGCTCTTATTATTACAGTAGAGAAGATATTCAAAAACTTTTTAGTGATGAAAAAAACTAAGAGATTAAAAGAAAGCAATATCATGAAGTATCTTTCATTATATACTCAAGATCCACAGCTAAATGTCTGGCATCTATCCATTCTAACAGCAATATTAGGATTGGCGTATAGACAGAGGCAGGGAAGCAGGATTCAGGTCAGCCGCAGTAAGATTATGGAATTGTCACATGTGAACACTCTGCCAACATATCACAAGTATTTTAAACAGCTTCAGGATTTAGGGTATATAAAATACATTCCGTCTTATCATCCAGGTTATAAAAGTGAAGTTAAACTATCTAAAAAGAGGTTATCTCAAAATTTTTGAGATAACCTCTTTGAGTTTCATTATTATCTGAAATCAAATATCAAGAAGTAATGTTATATTTCTTTTTGATTGCCTGAATTTCTTTTTCAAGTCTTCCAAGGATCGCTAAATCGGGTTTTGTCATCTTTGGTGCAGTTTTGTTCAGCTTTTTATTCAGAATGGACATTTCACGTCCAATCGTTGCCTGCTCAGTTATGGCATATGCTTCAGTCTGCTTTACCGAGGCGTGCCCAAGCAGTTCTTTAACTACATTTATAGGAACGTTGTTGTTTAGTGTGACCGTACTTCCAAAGGTTCGCCGTGCTATATGTGTATTTAATGTAAATGGAAATCCGCATAAAATTGCAATCTCTTTAAGATACTCATTCATTTTCTGATTTGAAGAAACAGGCAGCACAGTACCACGTTGAATACACAGTGCATGTTCTTTGTATTTGTCAATTATTTTAAGCGCCTGCGGCAGGAGTGGGACATTTGTGGTAGAATTAGTTTTTTGTCTTTCAGACATAATCCAAAGGTTTCCGTCAATGCCTTCTTTAATATCGGTTTTCTTCAATTGATAAGCATCGATGTAAGCCAGTCCAGTGTAACATTGGAATACAAAGACATCTCTGACTACATTAAGCCTGTCCGTGGTAAAATAATGTCTCTCTAATTCATATAATTCTTGGGTAGTAAGCGGCTTTTTTACCATTTTTGTTTTTCGTCCCTTAAAGTTTTTGAAAGGATCTTTATTGATAATTTCCTTATCGATAGCGCGAATGACTATTTTTTTGAAATTAGCAATGTATTTAAGGGTTGTATTGTTGCTACAATCTCTAACTGTCCTAAGGTAAAATTCAAAGTCTTTTATGAATTCGAGATTCAGATCTATAAATTCAATTTCATCTCTTTTAAACTTAAATTTAATAAAGGCTGTTAAGTGATTTTTAGTAATGGTAAATCGGTCAAGAGTTCCTTTTGCGTATCCTTTTCCAAGGAGTGCCTTCATTTCATCGTTGTGTTTTTGAAATTCTTCAAGTACCTTAATTCTTGGTGCAATTCTTCCGAGGATGTGATCCATAATTTTTTCAGCGGTTATGGACTTTCCGCTGTACATCATTTCTGTTTTGATTTCATTGATTTTTAATGTCAGTGAATCCAGAAAGAAATTTAAAGACTTTGCATCTTCTTTTAACCCGACTGCCCGTTCGGCTTTTTGATCCCACCTGGTAATGTCCCATTTTCTTTTTGTGGATGCTTCCTTGGGAATGCTGTCTACGGTTATTCTGAAATAAACCGTTCTAATTTTACTCTCATTGCGGGGTATTTTCAAAAAGAAAACCAACCCAAAACTGTTTTCTAACATAATTCAGCTTTTTAGATTAATAAATGTAGAATTATAGCATCAAAAAAACAAGTCGTTAACCTCGTTAACCCCTTTGTTTATAAGGGATTTGTTCAAATTCTGTGGCACATTTTCGCGGAACTTAAAAGTGCCACGATTTTGCCACAGAGATTTTGTTCGGTTTTAAAAAATCTGAAAAGCAGTATAAAAGAAAAAAGCCTGCGAATCTTACGATTTGCAGGCTTTACCACGTTTTTTGAGGGTTTTTGAAAAGATTGAAAAACTTTCGTTTCGGCTTCTTTTACCCTTTTTGTGGGGAGAGCAGGATTCGAACCTGCGAAGTTCACACAGCAGATTTACAGTCTGCCCTCGTTGGCCGCTTGAGTATCTCCCCGAAGCTTGTATTGTTGCGCTTTGTTATTCTAAGCGGTTGCAAATATAGGAACGTTTTCCATGTTTACAAACAAAAAATGCACTTAATTTAAGGTTATTTTAAAGTTATTTTTTAATTCATTGGAATTGAATAAAATAAAAAATACCTTTTTTTGATGTTTTTTGGATTTATTTTTAAAAGTAGGATTATTCCTTTGGTTTTATTGTGGTCTTTTAGCCTTGCATTTAGAGCGATTAAGTGTTTAGCAGGCGTTTTTCCTGAGGTATCGGGGAAAAGAATACGAAATAAATCTATTTGGTATTCTTTAGTAATTACTATCTGTTAAGAAAAATAAGCTTGTTCCTGTTTTCAGGTTAAGTTTCTTTATCAGTATTACTTTTTCCGGATCTAAGCGTTGAAAAATATAAATTCTGGTTGTGGTGTCAAAAAAAGGAATTTGTGCAGCAGATACCTGTAATTTTTCTTTATGCATTCCTTCTTAATCTCTTCCCTTTAATATTTTCCTTTAATATTTTCCTTTGTGAATGAAGGTTCAATCCTTTGGTGTAGCGTAAAAACAAAAAAATCTCCACTAGGGAGATTTTTTTGTTTATTCTGTGTATTGCTATTATTTGGCTAAAAGCTCTACTATTTTTGCTTTTAATTCAGGACCTCTTAAGTCCTGCGCAACTACTTTTCCTGACGCATCAAGTATAAAAGTTGCCGGAATAGACTCTACTCCGTATTGTTTTGCAATTGGTTCATCCCAAAATTTTAAATTTGAAACTTGTGTCCAGACTAATCCATCTTTTGCGATAGCTTCTTTCCAGGCAGCAGCTTCTTTGTCTAATGAGACTCCAATAATATTTAAACCTTTAGCGTGTAGTTCTTTGTAAATAGCTACAACGTTAGGGTTTTCTTTTCTACATGGTCCGCACCATGATGCCCAGAAATCAACGATAGTTACTTTACCTAAGCTTTCTTTAAGCGAAACTACTTTTCCTTCCGGATTAGGAGCTGAAAAATCTGCTCTTCATTTAGGGCTTCCAACAGGAGCTGCTGATGCACCAACTGCAGGATTCTTCATTTGTCCTAATTTTGTTTTGATTTCTTTACCTGGAGAAGAGTTTTTTAAAGACTCGTCTAAAGAGTTGTATAAACCTTCAGCTTTTTTGATATCAGTGCTTGGGTCGTTAATCATACTTTGAATGATTAAAGCAGAGATAAACGCTTTTGGGTGAGTTTCAGCGTAAGCTAAATATTTCTTTTTAGAATTTTCCTGAACTTCTGTTTGAAGTGTCATGTATTGTTTCATCAAGCCGTTGATAGTTGCTGTATCTTGTGCTTGTTGAGCTTGTTGCATTTTTTGAGTGTTTTTCTTTTGGAAATCAACTAAACTTTTTTGAGTTTTAGTCATGTCCTCATTGAATTTTACATACTCGTCATTGTTGTAAGTTCCAGAAATTTTAGATTTGTGGATACTGTCTTTGTCAACTGTAACAGTGATTTCTCCAGTTTCTAAGATAAAAGGAATTGGACCGTTAGCCCCCTGTACAATTAAAGTATGGAAAGCTGGTTCCTTTACTTTTCCTTTTATTTCAAATTTTCCGTTTTCAACTTTTACCGTATCAAGAGATACAGCCATTTTTGTTGTTGGATCCTGACCTTGAAGAATGATAGTTTTTCCGTTTTCGATACCTGTTGCAGTTCCTGTAATTAGGTATTCTCCGTCTTTAACTTTGCTGCATGAAATAATCGCTACAGAAGCAGTTAGTAAAAAAAGTATTTTTTTCATTATAAAAAATTAATTAGTTAATTGATTTGTGCAACAAAAGTATCTAAAATTATAAAACTTAAAGAATTTTGGAACCTAAAATTTTGTTATAGTTTTTTTTGATTTAATTCTCATGTAATCAGTGTGTTTACTGGTTTTATTTGATTTAAAACTCTTAATTATATTGTTATTATGAAAATAAATAACGTTTTTTTTAATTTTTATGCATAAAAAAAGCACTCTTGTGAGAGAGTGCTTTTGGAAATATTTTGGTATAAATCTATTCTTGATTTGTTTTCTTTCTCCATGTGAAAGAGTTCAAAATATGTCTTTTTGCAAATCTTCCAGGAGAATCTGCATTTACCATTTTAACATAAGTTGCTTTAGGAACACTGATGTATTCGTAAACGCTTCCATTAGAGAAATCTATAATTAAACGACCTTCAACAAATTTATAATCAGTAATTGAACAAGTCGAAATCGTTTCAGTGTATTCTGGTAAATTAAGTTTAATCGTTTCAGGATTAATACTTACCAAGAAGTGATAAGCCTCAATAATAGCTTTACTTTTTTCTTCTGCCGCTTTTAAACCAGCATCATCACCTTGAAATTTATCAGGATGAGATTCTTTCATCGCATTACGATAGATTGTTTTTAAATCTTTTAATTCAGCAGTTTTGTCTACGTTTAGTAACTTGCGGTATTCAACTATTTTTTTCATAAATAAAAGGTAACTTCTTGTCTATTAGTTTGAAATGAGTGTTTTTTACTTCAAAACGACAAATTTTTTGCAAAGGTACACTTTTTTTTAACTTTTTAGATTTGATCGAAAAAATAATCAAAAAAATAAAGGTTTAGCAGTTAAGTATTAGGCGTTAAATGATATCTGACGCCTGAAATAGTTTCATTTTACCCCAAATGCCGTTTTTTTTATCCAGGTGAAGGAATAAAAAACGCAAAGTTTGCAAAGGAGAAAACTTTGCAAACTTTGCGTTGTATTACATATATAATGTTTAGGTGTGGGATTTTTTACACCTATCGGAATAAATTTCCTTTATTTATTTTCGGGCTTGTTATTGGCTTTATCAAAGTTCTTAGACTTCTTAGGGTATTTATCATAGCTAATATCGCTTGGATTTTCGATAATAGATTTAATTGTAATCCAATCGCCGATGTTGAAGTTCGAATGCGCGATTTTATAATCTAAAAGGTACTCACCGCAAAAATAGTTGTTGTTTTCATCTTTTTCTATGATGCCGGTATAAACTCCTTTTTGCAACATTTTTTCGTGTGAATCTTTAGACATGACTTTCTTATTTTAAAATTGAAGGTACAAAGTTAATCAATTTATCTTTGTTTTAGGGAGTTCGTGACAATCTCAGTATATTTGCACATGCAAAAAAACTTCAAGCCACATCCTAATTCGTTTAAAAATACCTTTTGTGTTTTTCATGAAGTGCTTTCAAATGAAATTGAAGGTTTAAAAAAACAGTTTGAAAGCAAAGCCGGTAGTACCTATTATTATACAGAAGCGGGAATGTACAGAGTGTCGAATCACTGGGGAAGACTCGCTAACAGTAAATGGCGTTTGGTGGCTATGGAGCCGGAAACACCTTCGAAAACTAAAATAGGTTTTGCCGCCTGGAACGAATTTCATCCTGATAATGCCGAAGAAAAACTCTATTATATTGAAGCCGATTTTGATAATAATAAGGTAACCTATCAGCACAGAAAAAACCCAAAATACGATGGGAAACCTGTTTTAAGAACCAGTTTTGAAACAACCAAACGCATCAAGCAGGTTCGGAATCTGCAACAACTGACTTCATGGGCAAAACATTTTGATTATGACGACATAGAGGAGTTGAGGAAGAAAATTATCAACGAATTGATTTATACCGAGAAAACTTTAGAAGAAATTAAAAGGGAAATATAATGGGACGCAACAACGAAAGGAATATCAAAAAGCACAATGACAAATTGCACAAAGCCCAAAACAAAGTAAAACAGGCTGAAATTGCACGTAAAGAAAAGCTAAAAGAAATTATTAAAAAGTTTAACGAGAGTAAAGAGGAGTAAAAAAAGTTTCAGGTTTCAGGTTTCAAGTTTTTATAGGAACCTGAAACCTGAAACTTGAAACCTGAAACCTGAAACAAAAAAATAGAACAACAGACATGAGTAAATTCGAAGATTTAAAAATAAGTGTACAGGAAATCATAGATTTAATTGCTGCAAAAAACAACAGAGAAGCCAATAATAAATTGTTGGAAGTAAATGAAGTATTAGATGAGATGCTGGATCATGCCGAAGAAGATGAAGACTTGAGAGAAATTAGCCGTTATCAGGTTTTGCTGAATCAGCTGCATGTGAAAATTAATGGAGAAGAGCAGGTTGATGGAGAGTAAAAAGTGCTTTTGTGATACCGGATTAGAATTTAAAGACTGCTGCGGTTTGTATCTGGAAAGCAATCAGAAAGTCCCAACAGCTTTAGAATTAATGCGTTCGCGTTACTCTGCTTATGCTACCCATAATGTGGATTATCTTTTGGAAACCACCGCCGTTTCGGAAAGAAAGTATTATTCAAAAGCAGAGATTTTAAAATGGGCTACCAGTAACACCTGGCAAAAACTGGAAATTTTAAGTCATTCCCAAAACACAGTGGAGTTTAAAGCCTATTTTCTGGATTCAGATCATAAACCTCAGATACATTATGAATTTTCGACGTTTAAATTCGAAAATAATGTCTGGTATTATCTGGATGGAAAGTTTGAATAATCACTAAGCTTCTCGCTAAATTTAGGTGATTTTATTCAAATTTTTTAACTAAAAATTAATAACTGTTTCTTTTTTCATAATTCTAAAATAGCGTAATTTTAGAATTATGAAAAATGAAATTAAAAAGGGTTTTTACTTTAAGACGTATGAAGCCCCGTTTCAGTCTCCTTTTGAAAAGCTTTTTGGTATTTTCAAAGAGCTAATCACCCACACTTCGGGTGATTTCGACGAAGCTATAAACTGGCTTCGGGAGTTAGACAAAGAATACAAGCTAACAGACGAAAACTACACGATCGATGATTTTATCGAAGATTTAAAAAAGAAAGGTTATATAAAAGACGAAGTTAAACCTGATGGAAGTGGAGGTTTTGGGATTACTGCCAAAACAGAACGTGCTATCAGGCAACAAGCTTTGGATCAGATTTTTGGCAATCTAAAACGTTCCGGAAGTGGTAACCACAAAACAAAACATGCCGGAAATGGTGACGAACATACAGGAGAATTTAGGGAGTTTAGTTTTGGAGATGGTTTAGAGCGAATTTCGTTAACAGAAAGCCTGCGAAATGCCCAGATTAATAATGGTGTTGAGAGTTTCATGCTAACCGAGAATGATTTGGTTGTGGAAGAAACACAATGCAAAGCCCAGATGAGTACCGTTTTGATGATCGACATCAGCCACAGTATGATTCTGTACGGGGAAGATCGAATTACACCGGCAAAAAAAGTTGCCATGGCTTTGGCCGAACTAATCACAACACGTTATCCAAAAGACACACTTGATATTTTGGTCTTTGGAAATGATGCCTGGACCATTCCGATTAAAGATTTGCCCTATTTGCAAGTTGGACCTTATCATACCAATACCGTTGCCGGACTTCAACTAGCTATGGATATTTTGCGCAGAAAACGAAACACCAACAAGCAGATTTTTATGATTACCGACGGAAAGCCAAGCTGCGTGCGGGAGCGTGATGGTTCTTATTATATGAATAGTAACGGACTCGACGAATATATCGTTGATAAGTGTTATACACAGGCACAACAAGCTCGAAAACTGCACATTCCGATTACCACATTTATGATTGCAAACGATCCTTATTTGCAACGTTTTGTCAACCATTTTACCGAAGCCAATCAGGGAAAAGCATTTTACACCGGATTAAAAGGGTTAGGAGAAATGATTTTTGAAGATTACGAAACGAATAGGAAGAAGAGAGTTCGTTAAATGAGGTTCAAAGTAGCAAAGGTTCAGAGGGACAAAGTTTTTGTCGTAGAGGTGAACAGCAGTGCATCTGTTTACTGTGAAAATATATTGTTTGGGTTTAGCCTAAAAAGAGATAACAAAAAATAGATTGAATTTTTAAATCATTAAATCTTTCAATTTTTAAATTAACAAGATGGAAATAAAAAATACAAATACATTAGGTCAGTTAAAAGCCACTGGATATAAGAGCATTAGTATCAAAGATGAATTGAGAAATAACCTTCGGGAGAAAATCAAATCAGGGAAACCAGTTTTTGAAGGCGTTCACGGTTTTGAAAACACAGTGATTCCGGAATTGGAACGCGCTATTTTATCGCGTCACAACATCAATTTATTAGGACTTCGAGGTCAGGCCAAAACACGTTTGGCACGTAAGCTGGTGGAATTGCTCGACGAGTATATTCCGTTTGTTTCAGGATCTGAAATTAACGATGATCCGTTAAATCCAATTTCGCGTTTTGCAAAAGATTTAATTGCTGAAAAAGGTGACGATACTCCAATTTCATGGCTGCACAGAAACGAGCGTTTTTTTGAAAAATTAGCCACGCCTGATGTTACTGTGGCCGATTTAATTGGTGATGTTGATCCCATAAAAGCGGCCAATTTAAAGCTGTCCTATGCAGACGATCGCGTGATTCATTTCGGGATGATCCCAAGAGCAAACCGCTGCATTTTTGTGATTAACGAATTACCTGATTTACAAGCCAGAATTCAGGTGGCACTCTTTAATATTTTGCAGGAAGGTGATATTCAGATTAGAGGTTTTAAATTGAGAATGCCACTGGACATGCAGTTTATCTTTACGGCAAATCCGGAAGATTATACCAATAGAGGGAGCATTGTTACCCCTTTAAAAGACAGGATTGGTTCTCAGATCCTCACGCATTATCCCGAAAGTATTGCCATTGCAAGAGCCATTACAGAGCAGGAAGCAAAACTCGATGAAACACAACATAGATTGGTGTATGTACCGGGTCTTGCCAAAGATATTTTAGAACAAATTAGTTTTGAAGCAAGGGAGAGCGAATATATCGACAACAAAAGTGGTGTAAGTGCAAGAATGAGTATCACGGCCTTTGAGAATTTAATGAGTACGGCAGAACGTCGTGCCTTAAAAGCGGGGGTAGAAAAAACAACTTTGCGTTTGTCCGACTTTGTGGGGATCATTCCAGCAATAACCGGAAAAGTAGAATTGGTTTATGAAGGAGAGCAGGAGGGAGCTGCTGTAGTGGCTCAGAATTTAATAGGCCTAGCAATCCGAACTTTATTTCCGACCCTTTTGCCGAAAATAGAAAAGCTGGAAAAACCCGGAGAAAAAACACCATATTCAGATATAATCGAATGGTTTTTTGCCGAAAGCGGTTTCGAATTGTTAGATGATGCTTCAGACGTGGAGTATCAGAATATTTTAGATGAAGTGACACCGTTAGATGTTTTGCTGAAGAAATATCAACCTCAGTTGGACAAAAAAGATCAGTATTTTATGAAAGAGTTTATTCTGTGGGGATTGGTCGAATATAGAAAACTGAGTAAAGATCGTTTTGCAAAAGGACATCAATTTAAAGATATGTACGGAAGTTATATTAGTAAATTGTAGTTTATACTCTATTTTTTTTACAAGCCCTACAGGTATAAAGAAACTTGTAGGGTTTATTATTTTGTAAAAAGCCCATTACCAGTTTTATTTCATCTACCTTGCTCCGTTGGCTGTATTTGCAGTTTCCCAAAATAAAAATGGAAGATAGTTTCGAAGATTTGATTGCGAGTTATATAGAAAATAAAGTTGGAATATCGGAGCATTTTTTAAGCCCTGAGCTGGCCAATTATTTAAAACAAAATCTAATAGATTTAAATCGTAAAAGTTTATTGCTTGCTGCAGGAATCGGAAACTCAGAAAAGTTGTCTTACGATGGTGCTGTACGCAGTGATTCTATTTACTGGCTGGATAAAAAACACAACAATGTTTTTGAAAATGAGTTTTTTGATAAAATAGATGCTTTTATATTGTATTTGAATAGAAGTTGTTATACAGGAATTACGGGCTACGAATTTCATTATTCTTTATATGAAAGCGGAGATTTTTATCTGAAGCATTTGGATCAGTTTAAAAACAATCCCAGTCGAAAATACTCGATGATCAGCTATCTGAACAGCAATTGGCAGGAAAGTGATGGTGGAGAATTAATGATCCATCAGGAAAATAACAATCAAAAAATTGCACCTACTCAGGGAAAAACTGTTTTCTTTAAAAGTAATGAATTGGTACATGAAGTTCTGGTGACCCAAAACACGAGAATGAGTATCACAGGCTGGTTAAAAAGCGACTAAAATTTTAATCATTAAACCCGACAGGTTAAAAAAAACTTATCGGGTTTAAAGTTTTTTTGAAATTATATTGATATATCAATTATATTTGTATCAAATAAAAAAAAGCATGAAACTCAAAAACCCAACCGGAACAGTACTGTACTCCTTAGAGAAAGCAATAAAAGAATATCGAAGACTGGCACAAAAAAACATTACAGAGGTTGTAAAAGATATTACTGTAGATCAATGTCTGGTTTTAATTATACTAAACGATAATCCGGACATTTCCCAAAACGAATTGGCAAATCTTATATTTAAAGACAGTGCTTCAATTACCAGAATGATCGAATTAATGGTGAAAAAAGAATACATCACCCGCACAATTCATCTTGAGGATAGAAGGAAATTTAATCTGGAGATCACTAAAAAAGGTATAAAAACACTTCAGGAAATAGAACCGGTTATTGAGCTCAACCGGCAAACGGCACTTGAGGGCCTGTCTTTAGAAGAAATAGTATTACTGGATAAAACACTCCATAAAATCATCATTAATTGTAAAAATAAGTAGCATGAAATCAGGATTAACACTAATCGTATTGTTGGTATTTACTTTCGGATATTCACAAAAAGAACTTAGTAAAGCGTTAGAACAATACATGGATGCACAATTTGCTGTTAATAATTTTAGCGGTACGGTATTGGTTTCTAAAAGCGATTCTATACTGTTGAAAAAAGCATATGGTTTTGCAAATTATGAATGGAAAGTAAAAAATGAAACAGATTCAAAATTTAGTTTAGCTTCGGTTTCGAAGCAATTTACTGCTGTCGCTATTTTGCAATTAGCAGAGCATAAAAAACTGTCATTAGACGATCAATTGAGTAAATACTTTGCCGATTTCCCTAAAGGTGATACCATTACTTTGAAGATGATGTTGTCCCACAACTCGGGTTTTCAAATGGATTTTGACGAATTGTACTTGATCAGAACAGATCTCAATAAAGATTCTGTTTGTAGTTATCTGGCAAAAAAACCTTTGCTGTTTGAGCCGGGAACCAGCACAGCCTACAGTAACATTGGATATTATTTATTGGCGCGCATTGTTGAAAAAGTATCGGGACAATCTTATGAAGAGTATTTAAGGCAAAATCTATTCGATAAAGCTAAAATGTACAATTCCGGAGTTTCAGCGAATGATGCCGTTGTCGATAAAATGACTCAGCGGTATTATTTTAAGGATAACAAATTAACTAAAAATCCATACATCAATTGGAGTTTTAATCTTGGTCATGACGGTATATATTCAACTGTTAACGATTTATATTTGTGGAATAAAGCGCTTTTCGATGGTCAGATTTTGCTTTCAGAAGAATCTAAGAAAAAGATGTTTACATCATATAATGAACAGAATTTTGGTTTTGGTGTAATGATTAATCCTGTTTACAATCAGGGACATCAATTAATTGCGCATGATGGCGGTTTCTTTGGGGCAATGACATCCTTTAACAAATTTACTGAGGATAAAGTTTTTATTACTGTTTTATCCAATAACCAGTCAAAATCGTATTATATTGCTTATGGGCTTGCGGGAATATGTTTTGGGAAAGAGGCCGAGCTTCCGTATAAACACATTCAGGTAGCTGGAGACGCAAAGGCTTACGATCAATATATAGGGGAGTATGAAAATATTAAAATTGTAAAAAAAGAGAACAAACTTTATTATGCAGGTTATACCATTGAACTGCTGCCGGAATCACCAACAAAATTCTTTCGCTCAGACAATAACGATACGACATTAGAATTTATTAAAAATCATAAAGGAAAAATTATACAATTAGAAATCAGAAAGGCCGGAATAAAAGAGATTAAAAATAGAACAAAAGGAGTTTAAGCGTTATTTTTGCATTCAAAATATAATCTTATGTTGTTTCTTGTCCTCAGTATATTGTGTAGCGTAATTGTTGGTGTGATTTTTAAAATAACCCGAAAATACCATGCACATCCTACTCAAATTATTGCGTTCAATTATGTTGTTGCCTTAGCACTGTGTTATTTTACATTTAGTCCAAATCTGAATGAAGTTGACGCAACAGCGCCCTGGAGCATTTACATCGCTATTGGAGTTTTGTTACCGGTTGTTTTCTTATTCCTGGTGGCATCCATCAAAAATATGGGAATTGTAAAAACTGACGCAGCCCAACGATTATCACTATTTATTCCAATTTTGGCAGCCTGGCTGATCTTTAGAGAAGAGTTTAATTTTTATAAAGTGATTGGACTGATCGTTGGTTTTTTGGCCCTTTTGCTAATTTTGAGAAAGCAATCGGAAAACTTGGAAAACAAATGGATTTTTCCTGCTGTTGTTTTAGTAGGTTTCGGAGTTATTGATATTCTCTTCAAGCAAATTGCACTTTATACCACTTTACCGTATCCAACTTCTTTATTTGTTGTTTTTTGTATCGCTTTGATGGTCGCGCTTTTAATTTCGATTTATGAAATTGGTGTTAAAAAAGGGGAGTTAGAACCAAAAAGTATTCTTTTTGGTACCTTGGTTGGTATCTTTAATTTTGGAAATATACTGTTCTATTTAAAAGCGCATAAGGCTTTCGCCGAAAATCCATCAACAGTTTTTGCAGGAATGAACATGGGAGTTATCATTTTAGGAAGTCTTGTCGGCTTGGTTTTTTTTAAAGAAAAACTGTCTAAAATTAATTTTATCGGAATCTTTCTGGCTCTAATAGCGATCGTTTTTATTGTTTTTTCTCAATTCAAATAATTTTTATTGACTACAAAATGCTGGTTTACAGTTGTTTTTGTGGTTTTTTGTTATTATTTGAAAATAAACTCTACTAATTCTATAGAATTTATAAAATATTTTTATAGATTTGCAATAACAATGAGAAACTATAGTCAATATACCATCACTTTTTTATGCAGCTTCATGATGTGCAGCATGCAGGATTATGTGATGAAATGGCGTTAATATAGAAAGTACTTGTTATTTTTTTTTTTAGCCTTTCATGCACCATGAAAGGCTTTTTTTAGAACGGTCAAAAAAATTAGTAAAATGAGATCCAATAGAAACACCAACATTAGGATGCGATGCTGTCTTATGAAAATCCCATGTTAAAAAAAGCTTCAATAAACAGTAAAACGCTTTTTAAAAGATTTAAAGTTTAAAATAAAATAACCCCCAATTAAAAGACATATAGTTATGAGTACAGAATTAATAAAACAGAATCCCTTTCAATCGATGATTGATCGTTTTAACATTGCAGCTGACATTCTTAGATTAGACGAATCGATCAGGCAAAAACTTCAGCGTCCGGAGAAACAAATTGTTGTTAATTTTTCGATTACATTAGACAATGGCTCCGAAAAAAACTTTGAAGGTTATCGTGTTATTCACAATACAGCTTTAGGGCCTTCAAAGGGCGGAATTAGATACGATACCGCAGTAAATCTCGATGAGGTAAAGGCATTGGCTGCCTGGATGACCTGGAAATCGGCTGTGACAGGTATTCCGTTTGGAGGTGCAAAGGGCGGAATTATTTGTGATCCGAGAACACTTTCTAAAAGTGAATTAGAGAAAATTACTAGGGCTTATACCAAAGCTTTGTCTGATGTTTTTGGACCGGATAAAGATGTTCCGGCACCGGACATGGGAACTGGCCCTGACGAAATGGGATGGTTAATGGATGAGTTTTCTATCGTTCATGGTAAAACAATTCATGCTGTGGTAACCGGTAAACATTTGCATTCCGGAGGTTCATTGGGCAGAGTAGAAGCAACCGGGAGAGGAGTTAGTATTATAACTTTACTGGCACTTGAAAAATTAAAATTAAGACCTGCGAGATCTAGCGTAGCCATTCAGGGTTTTGGAAATGTGGGATTGCATTCGGCTTTGTTCTTGTTTGAAAAAGGACTAAAAGTTGTTGCGGTTAGTGATGTTTCTGAAGCATTTTACAATCCTGAGGGACTTAATATTCCTGAACTGATTTTGTATTACAACCTGAATAACAAGAGTATTAAAGGATATCCGAACTCGGTTGCCATTAAGCACGAAGATTTATTGTTGTTGGATGTTGACGTATTGATTCCTGCCGCCAAAGAGGATGTAATCACACAAAAGAATGCTCACGATATTCGTGCAAAAATTATTGTGGAGGGCGCCAATGGACCGGTTTCTTCGGATGCCGATAAAATACTGCACGATAATAATGTTTTGGTGGTTCCGGACATTCTGGCCAATGCAGGTGGCGTTACGGTTTCGTATTTTGAATGGCTTCAGAATTCGCTTTTAGAGTCCTGGAGAATTCACCAGATCAATACCCGTTTAGAAGATATACTGGAAAAAGGATTTGAGACTGTTTTTAGAATCGCTTCCAAACACAATGTTACACCACGTATTGCCGCCTATATTATTGCGCTGAAAAAGGTGGCCGATACGCAATCTGTAAAAGAAGTGGCACTGGATACTCCAAAATTTAAGCAGAATTAAAAATTAGATTTTAGCATACAAAGATTGTTTTCATTGATTAATATTATTTTCAAAAGAGAAGGTATTAATTGATGAAAATATCTTTGTTTTAGAGTCGTCGTAATTTGTTTAATAATCTTGTTCGACGGATTTAAGTTTTTTTATGAATTAATAAAGTAATTTTTTAAAATGGAACATATTAATTTTCTAGCTTTCGCAATGCCTGCTTTTTTTCTCTTTCTCTTTTTAGAGTACAAGATTGCACAACGTCGAAAGAGACCGGAAATTTTTAATTATGAAAGTTCAGTTTCAAATATTAGCATCGGTATTGCAGAGCGTTTGATCAATTTATTTATAGCGGCAAGTTTTTACCAATTGTATTATTTGATTTATGATAACTATCGAATTTTTGACATTCCAAGCAATGTTTTTGTGTGGATTGCCTTAATTCTTGCGACCGATTTTGTCTGGTATTGGTACCACAGATTGGGACATGAAGTCAATTTTTTCTGGGCAGCACATATTGTGCATCATCATAGCGAAGAGTTTAATTTTACGGCAGCAGCCAGAATTACAACTTTTCAGGCAGTAATTAGAACAGGATTTTGGTGTGTACTACCATTGCTTGGTTTTCATCCGTCAATGGTCATTACAATGCTGATTGTACATGGAGCTTATTCTTTTTTTACACATACACAGCTTATAGGTAGAATAAAATGGTTGGAGTATGTTTTTGTAACGCCCTCTGTTCATGGTATTCATCATGCTTCTGACGAGAAATATCTGGATAAAAATTATGGTGATATGTTTACCTTTTGGGATCGCCTGTTCGGGACTTTTCAGGAAGAAGAAGAAAAGCCAAAGTACGGTTTAACACATCCGCTCAAGAGCTATAGCTTTTTGTGGCAGCATTTTCATTATTATTTTGAAATCTATGAATTGTGGAAGCGCTCAACAGGATTTAAAGCAAAATGGAAAGCGGTCTTTGGTAGTCCCGCGCATATGGATCAGGACATTCGTCCAACTTTGGAGAAACGTTTTCTGCAGGATAAAGCAAATCCGCATCAGAGACTTAGGTTCAAGAATTATCTCTATATTCAGCTTGGAATCTGTACTTTATTTTTAACGGTTTTTACATATTATTTTGATTGGTTGTACATACCAGATAAAGTTTTTGTGCTTTCAATTATCCTGGTCACCTTGGTGAATTGTGGTGCATTATTGGAACAAAGAAGGTGGATTTATTATCTGGAATACCTGAGAATATTTATGGTAACAACCTACTTTTTATATCAGGAAAATTTACTGTCCTTTTTCTTTATTCCGTTGGCCATTATGATTTTTGCAGAACAGTTATTCTCGTTAAGCACACATTATCAAAACGTTGTTCTTCAATTGGAACGATCAGAATAATAAAGTTTTCGTCAGAGGAGTTTACGGAAGGACTCTTTTTCTGAAATAAAAACAGAGCCTCTAACTACGGTTAAAGGGTCTGTTTTTTTGTATGTTGGATGGAGAGAGCAGAGCCGCAACTTTTTTTCGCGACAGCGTGGAAAAATTTCATTTTTAAATCGGATTGGCTATATTTGAGAGTAAATTCTCAAATACAATATGGATAAGAAATTAAAGCAATTCTTCGTAAAGTCACTTGTAGTGCTGTTGTTGATTCATTTAGGTTATTTTTTATATGGTTTTTTTAAGTTTGAAGGTCTTGCCGCTATCAATACTTACTTTGAATTTTACAGATTCAAATTTTATGATGACGTTTCAATTTCCCATTTTTTTATCAGTGGTTTATTTTTATTTTTCTTCCTGATTTTTTTAGTTAAAAAACATTCGCGAAAGGACTATGCTTTTGCCAACTTGCTAAAAATTGGTTTCCTATTGCTGTTGATTTGTTTTTTGAGTTTTTCCTTTTTTATCAGTTACAGTTTTGGATTGAATGCCAAATTACGAAGTGAATTGTCAGAGCATAAATTCAACAAAGACAAAACGCTATTGAATGTTTTGAATCCGTTTTTATATAATTATACCTCGTACAGTTCTGAGAAATTGTTTAATCCGATTCATATTTTATATCCAAAACCATATCCGGTGATGGAGGAAGTGGATAGTGTTTTGATCTCAAATGGGTATTACAATACACAAAGCAGGTATTATAGTATCGACACTTTAAAAGTGCTGACCAAAGATTTTGATAAAGCTTCGACAGTGACCAATGGAGTTCTGGATGAATTAGGTTTTGATAAAAAAGAACTTAACGGGAGAATTATAGCCAAAAACACCATTAACGACAGTATTGAAATTATCTTTAAAGGCCAAGAAGTGCGCCCTCAGTACGATGAAAGCATTTGCATTTTTCTCAAAAACAAGTCGCTTTTTAAGCCTGTAGTAGGAGTTACACCTGAAAAACAACAGTTTGATGCTGCGGTTAAACGGTATAAGCTGTTGTACAAATACGGGAAAGATTCGTTACAGATAAATTTTCAAAAATTAGATACACTTCTGAAAAAGTATAACATCGAAAGTAATATTGTTCCGAAGCAGCTTACTGCAGATGCTTTTTATTTTAGAGACCATAAAGATGTGGTGCTGAATGCGATTCGAAACAATTTTGACCGAAAAGCATTAACGGAGAAATTTTTAACCCTCGAAAGGCTGTTTTATGAACCCAATTATCTGCATCCGTCAATTATAGCGATCTTTTTTGGTGTGATTGTATCGGTTTGGCTTTTTCTCTTTTTAGTTTACATTTTATTTAATGGGAAAAGAAAGAGCTGAGTTGTGTTGGCGCCTTAAGTCAGGTGAATGAGAGCAGTTAATTTTGATGAATTGCTTTTTTATACCCTGTTGTAATCGGCTCTCCAGTGTACGATGGCTTTTTTAATAGCGTCTCCGCTGAGGTTGTTTTTAAGGGCATCCTGAAGCAGAGGCAGAATTTCGTTATCGGGAGCAAATCTTAACGCAAAGATCTGATCGTCGGTTAGCTTGTATTCAAATTCTTCAAGTCTTTTTCCGGTCAGTGTAAAATAGCGATAGCGAAGTTCCAACCGTACAATTCGGTTTTGAAGCGTTAGAGCATAATGCTGGCGCAGCATATAAGCAAGACAGAATAAAAACACGAAACATGCACTTATAAAAGACCAAATAAGTGTATTTTCGGTGGTGAAAGCAAGATAAATACTGCTTCCTAAAAATAAGACTAAAACCGGATAATAAACAAAATGATGTGGAGTATAAAACCGGATATGATTGTAATAGGTTTGAATTTTCATAATGATATCGTTTTGGTTTTGAATGATATAACAAAGCTACCCTAAAATAGCATAACTTTTTTCAAAAAAATGACTAAGCAACAGATGTTTCTGCTATAATTTAGACCTGAGAAGGTTTTAGAGGTTTTCGATACTTTTAATTAAGTACTTTAATAGGTGTGAAGCCTGTCCGGATTATGGCGTTGTGAGCCAAGGGCAAATCTCCATTCTTCCAATTTAGACTGATAGGTTTTACCTGCATTTGCTGGGCTTGTAGATGGTAATGTGATGAGTTGGTAAGCTTTTTTCAGGGGAACATATTTTTTGAAAAATGCCGCCGCTTTTTGTCCGTTAAAAAGAATAGTGGTGATCTTGGGATGCTGTTGTAAAAACGTTTCAAAATCATTTGCCGTTTCATTTTTTATTGCGCTATCCAGACTTCCCACTCTTTCGCAATGCTGTAAAACATCCCATACGGCAATATTATTTTTTTGCAGCAACGCTTTTCTGATTTCATAATCGTTCGAGAAATCCTCTTTCAAAATGGCAAACATAAATTTCCAGAAATTGTTCTGATTATGTCCGTAATACTGGTTCAGTTCCAGTGATTTTGTTCCGGGCATTGTCCCTAAAATCAAAATAGTAGCCTCTTTGTCGGATAAAGGAGAGAATGAAAAACTTTTCATGAATAGTGCGTTTGTGCTGTAGTAAAGTAAAGACTTTAAACGTTAATTTTAAAGCATTTCATTAAAACTTTGTGAGGAAAGTAACGTTTGCTTTATTTGTGTTCAGCTTCGAATAGTGAGCCTTCAGCATGCAACAAAAAAACTTTGCCACTCTGAACCTTTGCTACTTTGCCCCTCAAAAAAAAGTTATCTCCCAAACCTATAATAATCTAAATCCTGATTTTTGGTATTGTTAATCGAGTCCAGGATCGAGTTCATACCAATGACGCTAAAAGTAATTCCGTTTCCACCAAACCCCAGCACATAATGTTCATTTTTATGGGGATCGGGTTTCCCAAAATAGGGAAGACCGTCTTTTGTTTCTCCAAAAGTTCCGGCCCAGGAATAATCAATTTTAAAATCAATATCCGGAAATTTTCGCTGGAACTTCTTCAATAAAAACTGCTCTTTTTGGGGTAATAATTTATCGCGTTTTACTGGGTCTTTAAACTCTTCATCACCACCACCCATAATGATCCGATTGTCTGATGTGGCTCTAAAATAAAGATAAGGAGAGGAGGTATCCCAAAAAATAGCATTCTTGAATGCTAACGGGAGAACAGGTAGGCTTTCGGATGCAATGACATAGGTACTTTTAAGGTCTACCACTTTTTCTTTAAGGGTTTCGGTACTTTCGTAACCGCTGCAATGTATGATGTGATCTGCGGTAATGCTGTAGTTGTTTTCGGTACTAGCGATCAGTTTCCCGTTTTGTTTTTCTATAGAAATGATGTTGGTTCTGTCCAGGATTTCCATACCTTTTTTTTGACAGTAGATTAGCAAATCATTGGCGAGTTTAAAAGGATCCATCACTGCTGCAGTTTTAGATTCGATCGCTGCGAGGGCATTTAAACCCAGTTTTTCGAGATCCCATTTTTCCAGCCAGTTTACGTCAAATCCATGTTCTTTTCGGGTATTGAATTCAGCTTTTAGGAAGGGGAGATCTTTTTTTAAAGAGCAATAATAAATGCTTTTTTTGAATTCAAACTGACAGTCGCTTTTTATGGCATCAATTATCGTTCGGAGATCAAAAATTGCTTTTTTACCGTTTCTGTAGCTGTCAAGAGCACAGTTTAATCCTCTCATTTCGATGAGTTCGTGTAAGGAAACATCAATTTCATATTGCAGTAAGGCCGTACTAGCAGCGGTACTTCCGTTGCAAATATCACGACGGTCGACGAGTATAATTTTTTTTCCTTCGGTGATTAATTTGTAAGCGATCAGAGCACCGGTTATTCCGCCGCCAATGATTAAAATTGTTTTGTTTTTGTCGGTATCAATAGAAGGATAGCTGTTTTCCATGGCATTCCTGAGAAGCCAGAAAGTTTCGGTCGATCGTAGTTTCATTTTTTAGTGCTATTTGGGGTACTGGGTTTTGTTTTGGTCTTGTCTTTGCGTTGGTGTTGCTCATGTGCTTCTGCAATCGAGTGTGAGTTTCTGATGCTCTTGTCTTTTTTAGCAAGCGCACTAAGATGTTGGTAGTATTTCTGCACAATAATCATTTCTTCTTCCGTCATACTTTCGATATCTACCAGACTGTTGCTTGAATACTCGTTGGAAGCAACCAGTTCGTTTAGCTTTAGCTGAATGGCGAGTGAATCTTTATTTTGCGCTTTCTGAATTAGAAAAACCATCAGAAAAGTAATAATCGTAGTTCCGGTGTTGATGACCAATTGCCAGGTTTCCGAGTAACCGAAAAAAGGTCCTGAAATCGCCCAGACTACTACAATCAAAAAGGCGCTGATAAAAGCGGGAGTACTTCCTGCCGCTTTGGAAACATGGCTGGCAAATTTTTCAAAGGCACTGCTTTTATTTTGCTTTTTCGTTTTCATTGGAGTTTTATTTATGTTTTATCTGCTTTTTTAGCGTCTTCTTCTTTTTGTTTTTCTTGCTTTTGTTTCTCCCCTTTAGCTTTTTCTTCTTTCTCTTTGTTGGCTTTTTCCTGTTGTTCTTCTTTTTTCTCTTTGGCTTCCTCTTTCTGTTTTTCCTTTTCTTTCTCTTTTTTTCTAAAGTATCCTCTTAGTAGGAAATTGCTTTTTGCGGCTTCCATGTTATCGCTAAAACCTTTCGTACCGCTTTCCAGATTAGAAAGGGTATTTGAGACACTATTGGCCATTTTATCATCGCGGACTAATCTTGCCAAAGCACCGTTTCCGTTGTTCATGCTATGACTGAAAATGGCAAGTTCGTTGGATATAACACCTACATTGTCGACGCTTTTTTTGACACTTTTCATGATGTCCTGCATTTCAATTCCGTCGATTGAAGCAATAGCACCATTGTTTTCAATAGCTTTTTGTGACTTTACACCGGGAGAAATAGTCAGGACTTTGTCGCCCATTAAACCGTCCGAACCAATACTGGCGCGGGCATCTGTTTTGATGAATTCCCGAACATCGTCTTTAATGACCATCGAAACCACCACAGACGAGTCGTTAATCAGTCTGATTTCTTCGACAGTACCGATATTAATTCCCGAAAAGCGAACATTGTTGCCCACTTCTAAGCCGCTCACGGTTTTAAATCGGGAGCTAATGTGAAAGGTGGAGCCAAAAAGATTTTTTTGTTTCCCTATAAAGTAAATGGCCATTATAAAAAGCAGCAATCCAATTGCTACAAACATTCCTAATTTCCAGGTATATCCAGATTGTTTATCCATGATTTCTACTATTTATTTTGTGTTATTCAAAAAATGAGCGCACCCATTCGTCTTCGTCTTTTTCCAGTTCTTCATAAGTTCCTTCGGCATGTATGATGCCATCTTTCAAAACCATAATCCGGTCGGCGGTAAGTTTTGCACAGGCCATATCGTGGGTAATAATGATCGAGGTCGTTTTGCGTTTGTGTTTGATGTCCAGAATTAATTCGCTTATTTCACGTGAGGTAATGGTATCTAATCCGGTTGTGGGTTCGTCGTATAAAATGATTTCCGGTTTTAAGATTAAGGTTCTGGCCAAGCCGATTCTTTTTTGCATTCCACCCGATAATTCAGATGGCATTTTATCGATGGCATCACTCAGACCTACGTTATCCAGAGCCTCTATGACTTCATGCTCCACTTCTTCGGGTGTTAAATCTCTTTTGTGTTTTTGTAAAGTGAAAGCCAGATTTTCACGTACCGACATAGAATCGTATAAAGCTCCACTTTGAAATAAAAAACCAATTCGGACTCTAATTTTATTTAGTTCCGGTTTTGTGAGGTTCAGCACATTTTCGTCAAACACTTTTATTTCGCCCTGATCTGGAGTTATTAGCCCCACTATGCATTTTATGGTGACTGATTTTCCGGAGCCGGAGCGTCCAAGAATCACTAAATCTTCTCCTTTATTCACCGTTAGATTTATACCTTGCAAAACGGTATTATCTGTGCCAAAAGTCTTGTGTAAATCCTTGATCTCAATGATCGGAGTTTTGCTTTTTACTTTTGTTGCAGTGGCTTTATTTTCTTTTTCTTTAATCATCTTTAAAAGAATAAATCGGTTATTTGAACGGCAACCATATCCAGAATAAAAATGGTCAAAGAGGCCGTTACAACTGCTGAATTTGCTGCTTTGCCCACGCTCTCAGTTCCGTTAGAGGCATTAAATCCTTTAAAACATCCAATCATTCCGATAAAAAATCCGAAGAAGAACGTTTTAATTGTGGCGGGAATGAGGTCTAAATATTCCAATGACTGTAAAATTTGAGTCAGATAGCGATAAAAATTAACATCACCATGAATATTGATTCCAACGAAACCACCAAGTATCCCTACCACATCTGCGAAAATGACTAAGATGGGAACCATTAGTGTGCAGGCTAAAATTCGGGTCACAACCAGATAGTTGTATGGATTAATGGCAGAAACTTCCATCGCGTCAATCTGCTCTGTGACTTTCATTGAGCCTAGTTCGGCACCAATTCCTGAGGAGATTTTTCCGGCGCAGATCAAAGCAGTAATTACAGGAGCAATTTCTCTTATTAGCGAAAGAGCTACCATTCCGGGTAACCATGATTCGGCCCCAAAATTAACCAGGGTTGGACGTGATTGCAGCGTGAGGACCAGCCCCATAATAAAACCGGTTATGGCCACCAAAGGCAATGATTTATAGCCAATGGCATAACATTGCTTGATAAACTCTCTGGCCTCATAAGGAGGAACAAAAACCTCCTTAAAAAACTGCTTTGCAAACAAAGTTGCATTTCCTATTTCGGTGAATGTATTTTTTAAAGTGAGAATCAAAATGTTATGTTTTAAGAATTAAATCAAAAATCAGGTGATACAAATTTTTAAAAGGCTGATTTCCTTTTTAGTATCAAAGTTTAAAGTTACCGGATTACTGAAGTATAAATCTTACACAACTTTTTTGGAAGTTTATATAATTAACATTGTATGAGGGAAATAAAAGTAGAAAAGTTACGTTAGGGGGATAAAACAAAAAAATCCCTTTGTGTAAAAAGGGATTTTTGACGTTTTGAGTTTCAGGTTCATCATTAGGACTGTGTCTGAAAACTATAATATTTTCGGGTTATAAATGCGATGGGAAGTCCGATACAGAACATCAGGATCAACATGGATAAGAATAACGGGAAATCTAAGTGTTTTTCGGGAAGCACCGGAAAGGCGATAGGCAGCACAATTAAATTCATAATGATCCAGACGAATATTCCATAGAGGAATCCGGAAACAACTGCGCTTTTTTTGAGAAAGGGCAGATATGGATAAATGATAAAATAAAACCAGGCGAAGCTTAGTGCAATTAAGTAATGGAATCCAAGACCGAAGAGGGCCATTATCGAGCCTCCACTGTAGGCTTCTTTTTTAAAAATGCCGCTTGCTATGGATTGCAGCAGTTTTATTGCAGTGGTTTTTTGAAGTATAAAAGCATAAACTGTAATTGCTGCCGTCACGTCCAATGTTCCGGCAACGAGCCAGGCGGTTAAAATGGTTTTGGTTTTGGATTTCATAGGTTAGTTTTTTACAACATTATAAATATTCTTCAATTGATTTAAATGTCTTTTGGCATGCACGTTACAAAAAATTAGTAATTCGTAGATCGTTAAATTTCCAATACCCGGTATTTCAAAACCCATACAGGTAAGTGTTAAATCATAATTTTCGGCAATATCCTGCATTTCTTTTTCAATTCTTTGAAGACTTGAAATCAGCTCGGTTTTATCATATTCGCGGTTTTCCGGATATATAAAATCAGGTGAGTTGTACTTCGTACTGAAATCGAGAAATATCCCTTGAAGCGCAGGAATTTTTTCATCATAGTTTGCAGCTAGTTTTTGGGTATTAGCCTCGCAAACCTGATGCAGCCCAGATGTTGCTTTTATAATATGGCGGGCAACCTGTCCGGCTGTCCAGCTACCTTCAAAGGGTATTTGATTGACTTCGCTTTGTGTAAAAAGAGAAACAGTGTCGGAAAATTGCCCGAAAGTAGTGGTGATGTCTTGTTTTAATTCTGTTTTCATAATTTTTTTGTTTTATGCTATTATAGAAGTGATCCACCAGACATTGCCAAACGGGTCAGTAACACCACAGGTTCTTCCATACTCTTTATTACTGACTCCCATTACGCTCGTGGCACCATTTTCTAATGCTTTTTTATAAGTTTCATCGACATTCGGGACATAGACAAATAGGTTGGCGGTTTGTCTGGACCAGTCTTCAACTACGTCTGTAACCATAATAGTACTTCCTGTTATGATAATTTCGGCATGCATAACCGTTCCGTCTTCGCGTAGTACATGATCGGAAGAAGTTGTTGCATCAAAGACTTTTTGGGTAAATTCTATAAATTGTGATGCGCCATTTAAAATTAAATAAGGCATGATGGTCTGATGTCCGGCCGGTAGATTCATTTGGTAAGATTTGAAGGTTGATAGTGTTTCAAATTTACAAATTTTATTTTCAAAACTTTATAAATCAGTTGTTTGTGGGGTTTTTTTTAATTTATAAAAGAACTTCACAATGATAACCATAGGAATCAAGAAGTTCTATTATTCTTTGATTAGAAATAGACGATCCATGTATGCGTAAAATTTTATCGCAGTCTTCCAAATCAAAATTAATACGACTGTCAGGAAAATGTTCAAGAAGTCTTCCCACAATCAAAAGAGACTGTTCTACTTCCTGAACATTTGTTTTATAAACTTCTATCATCACGCTGAACGTTTATAAAGCGATATTTTTGTAACGTTCTATTTTATGATAATAGATGTAAGAGATCGCCAGAATTACTAAAAAGATCAAAGGAAAGAAGGCCTGGAAATTGATACCGTCTACTGCAGCATGACTTATGGAAGCAAATATAAAGTCAAAACCGAAACCGGCATAAGCCCATTCTTTTACATTCTTTGGAATCGATGGTATCACGAGTACCAAAACGCCAAGAATTTTAAAAACAACTAAGGCATTTCCAAAATATTCAGGATATCCTAAATGTTTGATTCCTTCTTTAGCCAATTCGGTTTGTGAAGTTAAAGCCGGCATAACGCCTTCGAATAAAAAGATAATAATAGTGGTAATCCAAAAAATAATTTTCGCTTTTTTCATGGGGTTGTTTTTAAAAGGTTGTTAATTAATTCATTACAAACTTACGATTCTTATCTTTTAGTAGGAATACACATTTACGACTATTTTAGGGGCATTTGGGACAGAGAGGGGGATTTATGATTTTAGAGTTTAGATTTATGATTTTAGATTTATGATTTTAGATTTTAGAGCCAAGAGTCAAGAGAATAGATTTTGAAACTTGACTCTTGGATCTTGGCTCTTTCTTCTTTACTCTATATTCTTTACTCTATATTCTTTACTCTATATTCTTTACTCTATATTCTTTACTCTTGAAACCTGAAACTTAAAACTTGAAATTTGCTCCCAAAACATAGTTTTTAATGACAAATAAGTCTTCGAAACCTAATCTCGTGTAAATATCTTTTCCCATGGCAGAAGCTTGTAACTGTGCGTAATCAGCATTTAAAGCGATGGATAGATTTAACGCATATTTCATGATTTCTTCAGCAAAACCTTTTCGGCGCATTTCCGGAATGACACCAACGCCATGAATTCCAACCACATTTTCGGTCTGGAATAGCATAAATGTTTCGATGGGCTCTTGGTCTAAAGAAACCAGATAGAACTGAACATCGTGATGATTGTGAATCAGGATTTCTTTACTAATTACATAACCAAAAGCATAGGGATACAAATCTGCCCATATTTTAGCATCCTGTTTGGTAGAAACTCTTTTAAAATTGAGCTGGTTTTGTAGTGAAAATTGCTGATCTAATTTTAATGCCATCGCAACCTGCTCGCTTTTTAATGTGAAACCATGGGCATCCAGTATTTCATATGATTTTGTTCCGTAGATATCCCAATAAGCGAAAGCTAATTCTAAATTGGTCTGCATGGTTTTAGTAATTTCGCCGATGTCATTTTTAGAGATATCTTTTCGAAACCACAATTTATTAGGCCAGCCTGAATTTTCGACTTTGCTATATTCAAAAAGAGGAGTTGTATGGTAGGATAGGAAAGAAGTACTAACCGTTTTCCACATTCCGGTAAGATTATTTATGTTGTCTTCGATTAAGTTTATATTTTTCATTTTAATGGTAGTTATAAGAATTTAAGACAAAGGTACTTCCGGTCTTTATGAGAAACCTTTACATATGTTGATTTACAAATCTTTTTCGAGATTTTTTCTGATACGGCTTAGCTGAGTAGGAGTAATTCCTAAATGCGAGGCAATATGAAGCAACGGAATCCGGTCTGAAATATCAGGATGGCTGGATAAAAGGTGCAGATATCGTTCGGTGGCATTTTCCATTACTAGTGCTATTTCCCGTTGTTCTTTTTCGATCACCCAGTTTTTTTCTAAGTACGCGATGTAATAATTTTTCAGATCATTGTGCTGGTCGATGAGCGCTCTGTATTTTTTGTAGTTAAGCCGAATCAAGGTAGAATCCTCCAGTGCTTCTATGGTAAAATGAGATGGAGTTTGTTGCAACAAAGAAGCCTTTGAACCTGCAAAATGGCCTTCTAGAAAGATATTTTTGTTATAGAGATTTCCGGCTGCATCTGTGATAAAAGCCCGTAAAGCGCCTTTGATTATAAAATGTATCTCTTTTGCAATTTGCCCGCTCTGTAATAAAATCTCTCCTTTTTTGACGGATTGAATTTCGGCGATGTCCTTGATTAATTTCCAGGAAGTATCCGAAATCGGAGCGTAGCTTTCGAATTTTATTTTTAAATCGTTGAGGTACTTATTTTGATTGATTGACATTTTGATTGAAGTTTTACCTACCAAAAATAAGGAAATATTACGGATTATATAGTACGCGGATGACGCGGATTCGCTATCGCGAAGACACGGATTGACGCGGATTTTTTTATTTTTATTTTTGTCATTTTGAGGAACGAGGCTCGAGCGATAGCAAACAGGAGAAGCAAGTCACAATTATGAATCGACAAAGATTAGCGGAGTTACTTGTGTGATCCTTCCTTCGTCAGGACGACAAGAATGTGCGTAATCATTGTGAGAAAAAAAACCGCTAAAAAACGTAAAAGTTATTTAGCGGTTTGATGGAATAAGTTCTTCACATTTTAGAGTTTAATCGGCGTAGTGATAAATACTTTTTTTAATCGTGTCTTTTATTTTTTCGAGCGTTACTTCAGTCACACCACCTTCATAATTCATACTAATAAGGACTTTATCTTTAGAGATGTCATAATCAATTGAGATTAATCCGTTTTTATTTACGGGTACAGATTTGCTTTCGTTGGGGATTGTATTTAAAAAATAAACAGATTCTTCAACCTCTTTATTTTTGATAATATTCTGATAGACCTGAGCAAGATCCGTACCTTTTAGGATACATTCTCTTCCGGCACCCATTTCTACTTCGATATCCTTACAATCTTCTTTTTTCTCTTCTGTTTCTTTTTTTACAGTAGAATTTGTGTTTACCGTTTCTTTTGTCGCTTTTACTTCTTTTTCTGAATTGTTTTCTTTACAGCTTGTAAATAGTAATGCTAAAATTGCAAGGCATGCGATTCTTTTCATGGGTTTTAATGTATTGATTAAGAGATTTATTTTATTTCTTATTAATATTCTTCATTGCCTGGAACCATTTTTTGAAGGCTTGACAATATCAAAAGTAAGGAAATATTACGGATTATAGGGTACGCGGATGAGACGGATTCGCTATCGTGAAGACACGGATTGACGCGGATTTTTTCTCACAATAGTGACTCACAATCTTTTATGCGCAATCTTGTCATCCTGACGAAGGAAGGATCACACGCGAGATTCGACAAAGATTGGCGACATTCTGTACGGAGTTACTTGTGTGATCCTTCCTTCGTCAGGATTGTAAAAGTTACTTATTTCGGTAACGGATTTATCATTTCAATTGGCTTTTTTCCATCAATTCCCTGATGTGGTCTTTCATGATTATAATAGTATAAA
>NZ_CADCST010000109.1 GCF_902804485.1 Flavobacterium collinsii
CGAGATACGCCTTTACCAATTTTATACGGAGGCAGAAAAGGAATATGACTACTCTAATGTTCTAAACGAGATTGATTTGAGTAATCATAAAGCATGGTGGGAGAAAAACCAAGAGTATGCTATAAAATATCTTACTGACGACAGGTTACTTCTTGAGCAATTGTTGGATAAGAACCCAGAAAATAAAACAAAAATTGAATTTCCTTTGCCGTTTGAAACTTTTTTTAATGATGAACTAAATGAAATTGGTGAAGCCCGTAAAAAGAGAAAGGAAGAACTACAAGCCTCAAAAACTACGGATGAAAACTTAATTATAGACCCGCCGGAGAAATCCGCTGAAAATAAAAATATAAACGATCCAATGTTAAAAGCTGTTGACATGAAGCTTGTTGGTCTTGCTTTTTCAGGTGGAGGAATTCGTTCTGCTACATTTAACCTTGGTATACTTCAAAAGTTAGCAAGTTTTGATGTTTTAGAAAAGATTGATTATATATCGACAGTATCTGGAGGCGGCTATATAGGGAGCTGGTATACCTCGTGGGTAAAACGCTCGGGATCTTTTAGTAAAGTTACAGATCAGTTAAGTCCCGAGAAATCGTCTGATCCGTTTGCTGATGAAGTGCGCCCTATACGCTGGCTTAGAATGTTTAGTAACTATCTTTCTCCAAACGTTGGTATAATGTCTCCGGATGCCTGGACATCAGGATTAACATGGCTAAGAAATACTCTTGTTAATCAGGCAGTGTTATTACTTGTGCTGCTCACCGTTCTTTCAATGATTTTAAACCTTTACCATATTTGGGAGTGTTTTGGAGAAATACTGCAAAAAGTCAATAAGGATAATAAATGGACGTTTTTTTTCTGCAATTTGGGAATGTTGTCTCTTGTAGCTTTTCTTGCAGCAAGAGCTATGGATTTTAACAATAAATCTAGTCAGGAGAAAAAAGTAGCGCGATCTTCAAACAAATGGAATGGACGTGTTGTAACCTTTATAAAAGGAAACCTGCCGGATATACTCATAATTTGGAGTGTGATTTGTGCTTTACTAATTAGTGCATTTTTAATTAATGTTAATATATATGATGTCTACCCTGAAGGAAAACCTTTTGATTGGTTGTTGATTGTTGTATCTGGCCCGTCATTTATTGCGTTGATTTTTGTTGCATTTAGGGGAAATTATGACAAAAGATATGATTTGATAGCGTTAGGCAAGGCAAATGTAGTAGAAAAAGAAACTTCTGAAATAGAAAAAAGGAGATTGGAAAAAGAAAAGAGAGAGACCGATATTAAAAATTGGATTGTGATAGTGTTATCTTCCGCTGTGGCTTCCGTTGTTGTAAGTTTATTGTTTTATTTATTCTGGAAAAATATCGATTTTGTATCAATGGAAATCCGGGATGGTTTAAAAAAGATATTTAAGGTAGGGTTAAAATTAGAGACAGAGGAAGAAAAAATTTTCAGGTCTAAAATAAAACTATTAATAGGTGTTCCCATTGTTCTTGAAATCTTTTCGCTTTCTATAATAGCCAGAATGGCAATAATGGGGAAGGTATTTCCCGATTATCGCAGGGAATGGTGGGGAAGAACAGGAGCGTATTTGCATCGTTTTATGTTCTTTTGGATTCTTATTTGTTTTGCGGCATTCATTATGCCTGACCTATGGAATAGTTTTAAATCTGAAGATGCTCTGATTGGAGTTCCTATTGCAGGAGGTTGGGTTGCTGTAGTTGCCTGGGGGGTAAAAATAGCATTTTCGTCCAGAGGTGATGAAGACCCAAAGAAGTTTAAGGGCATTATGAATATGGTCGCCAAGATTGTACCGTTTATTTTTATGATTGGCGTACTTCTTATAGGTTCTGCCATTATAGAGAAAATAAGGAAAATAAACTGGGATTTTATGAATAATTTTCTCAACAATTTAGGTATTAATTTAAGCATTAATTTTATAGTAACTGTTGTATTAGCCGTTGTTACACTTTTAATGAGCTGGCGTGTTGGGGTCAATGAGTTTTCTCTCCATCATTTTTACCGTAACCGACTTATAAGAGCGTTTATGGGGGCTACTCGTAGCAGAGAAGATCGAATTAAAACTGCAAATGCATTTACCGGTTTTGATACAAATGATGATATATTACTATCCTCTATGAAGGTTGAAGATGGCTATTTTGGTCCGTATCCTATCTTGAATACAACACTTAATGCAACTGTAGTTTCAGTATTGGATCGTCAGGACCGCAAGGGGGAATCATTCGTATTTACGCCTTTGTACTGTGGTTACGATTTTAGTCCGACACGCCCGTCGACCTACTATGTAGACCATGTTTATGAATATGGCTACCGTCCTACGGATAGATTTTCGAATATTAATGGTGGACCAACGATTGGGACCGCAATGGCCATTTCGGGAGCTGCTGTAAATCCGAATTGGGGATATCATTCATCAGCACCTATGGCATTTTTGTTAACCATGTTTAATGTTCGGTTGGGCCGATGGATTGGGAATACAAGATTGAAGCGATGGAAGGATTCTAATCCGAGATTTGGCTTATTGTATATTATTTATGATTTGATTGGTAAATCTGATATCAACATGGAGTATGTATGTCTTTCGGATGGAGGGCATTTTGATAATATGGGATTGTATGAACTTATTAGAAGACGTTGTCATCATATTATATTGGGAGATGGCGAACAAGATCAGGAGGTTGCCTGCGAAGGTCTGGCCAATGCAATTAGAAGATGCCGTATTGATTTCGGCGTTGAAATTGTTTTAGATGATTTCAAGGATATTGCAAAACGTGATGGAAAATCAGAAAAACACATTATCAAAGGAGAAATTAAATATCCCGGAGTGAAAGAGGCTGGCACTTTAATTTATATAAAAGCTGCTTTGACGGGTGATGAACCTATTGATATACGCGAGTACGCTCTGGCTAATCCAGATTTTCCACAGCAGTCTACTGCAGATCAGTTTTTTGATGAAGCTCAGTTTGAAAGCTATCGTAAACTGGGTTATCATTCAATAAATAATATTAATGAATTGTGCTTTCCTAGTGCTAAACCTTTACCTGGTAAAGGAGAAAATATTTAAATTTATTTGAAAATTAAATTCGCTGTAAACACTTGTTCTATAGCCTTCTTTGAAAATATTTCGGCATTTTTTGATTTATTTTAATGATTTAATAAAACCAAAACGATTATTACCGCGTAAATGAGCTTATAACTTAAATTATTAATTATGAGAACTAGAAAATTTTTAGCCGTAGCAATCTTAGCATTGGGATTTGGATTTACATCATTTGCGCAAAAAACTGTAATGGTTGGTGGAGCTGCAATGTATCCAAATAAAAACATTATTGAAAATGCCGTTAATTCAAAAGACCACACGACATTAGTAGCAGCTGTAAAAGCAGCCGGATTAGTAGAAACCCTTGAAGGAAAGGGACCGTTTACTGTTTTTGCCCCAACAAATGCAGCATTTGATAAATTACCAAAAGGAACTGTTGAAACATTATTGAAACCAGAAAACAAAAAAATGCTTCAAAATATCCTGACTTACCATGTAGTAGCAGGAAAATGGAATGCTTCAGGTATTGCAAAAGCAATTAAAGAAGGTAAAGGAAAAGCAACTATTAAAGCGGTTAACGGTGGCACACTGACAGCCTGGATGAAAGGAAAAGATTTATACCTTACTGACGAAAGCGGAAACAGTGCTAAAGTTACTATTGCAGATGTAAATCAGTCAAATGGTGTAATTCATGTAATTGATACGGTATTATTGCCAAAAAGTTAATATAATTTTTAGACACCAGGTCTTAGACCCAATTCTTAAATTCCAAATTCTAAATTCCGACTTTCAAATTGGGATTTGTAATTTGGAATTTGAATTTTTGCTATTTACCTCTTTGCAGTTAATGTAGATCCTACTGAAGCAATTACAACACAAATAATTGCGACAATTTCACAAAAATTTAAATGCTCCTGTAAGAAAATATAAGCGCAGAGGGCAGCAGCCGCAGGCTCCAGACTCATTAATATACTAAAAGTACGAGGAGGGAGCTGTCCCAAAGCTTTCATTTCGAGTGTAAACGGAATTGCACTGGATAAAAGTGCCAAAGCAACACCCATTCCAAAAAAACTAGGAGTAAGATTTACCAGTCCGTTTTCATAGAAACCAAACGGTAAAATTAAAACAGCTCCAAATAACATTCCCGTGGCAACTGCCTGTCCGTCATGCATGATTTTAGACACTTTTCCTCCCAGAATAATATAAGTAGCCCATAATGCACCTGCCAAAAGCGCAAATAAAACACCTATAGGATCAATACTGTCATTTGACCAGGGTGCGATTAAAACAATTCCTGCTGCTGCCAGTAATACCCAACAATAATCAAGTAAACGCTTTGAACCAATAATAGCAACTAATAACGGACCTATAAATTCAAGTGTTACTGCTAAGCCAATCGGGATTCTTTCTATGGCCATATAAAAAATCAAATTCATGGCGCCAAGAGTCAAACCATAAGGAACAACAATTTTCCATTGTTTTGGAGTGATTGCTTTTAAATTTGGCCTGTAAGCTAATAGTAAGATTATAGCCGAAATTCCAATTCGTAAAGAAGCTGTTCCTGCAGCACCAATGGTTGGGAACAAACTTTTTGCAATTGCTGCTCCGCACTGAACGCTTATAATTGCTAAAAGCACAGCGTAAACAGGAGGAATATTAAAATTTTTATTTTGCATGGAAATGTAATGGGAAAACTAACCATCAGAGCGGTAGCTTATAGTGTATACTAAAAGTTTAGTATTTTTTGAGGAAAATATTTTATGGAATTATTCCAATGCCCGTTTGGTAACAAAAGCACGATAACCGATGACCGCCATCTGCCATTTTTTTGCTTTCGTAATGTCAAGACCTTGTTTCGTAAAACTTGGCAACAGTATTTTGTTGATTCGGGCTAAAACTTTGTACATAACGGTTAAATTTTTTGCAAAGATATAAAAAAAAGACTTTGCGGTCAGGCAAAGTCTTTTAGTTTGATTTTTAAGTATTTATAGTATTTTTAAGTAAAGCCGAGATTACGATTTTCTGCTTTCTTTCTCAAGCTTTTTCATTTCTTTTTCATAAAGCTTCATTTCTTTCTCATGTCGTTTCATCTCTTTTTCATAATGCTTCATATCAATTTTATGGTGTCTCATGTCGCTTTCATATTGCCTCATGTTTACTTCATAAACTTTAGAATCTTTTCCGTACTTCTGCTCTATATCCTGTGCAAATCTGTCCATTTCAGCACTGAATTTATCCATAGCAAGCTGGTATTTTTGCATCTCTTTTTCATAAATCTCATCGCTTTTTGCTGTAATAGTGTTTATTTGCTTTTCATAAGCTGCCATAGCTGGTTCGATAGATTTTATTTTCTTTTCATATTCAGCCATTTCTTTTTTAAATTTGGCCATGTCAACTTTACTGCCTGGATTCATTGGCGGCATTGGCGGCATGGGAACATCTAATGATGGCATTTGCGGCATTGATTCCATTGGGTATGCAGGAGCTGCCGGAGGGGTTGGAGGCGTAGGAGGGGTCCCATCTGTATCATTGATTTCTCCTACTTCTGCAACTTCATTTCTGAAAATTCGGGGTCTATTTGGAGCATCATCCGTTATTAAAGCTACACTCTTGGAACCATTATTTTGAGTTGATACCACAATTCCACAGCCTTTAATAGGTTTATCGCTTTCAATGTGAATGGTTTGTGTTTTGCCATTTTGTCTTTTTACATCCACTTTAATTGCGGTCAGCTCATTTTCACTGTTTCTTTTTACATCCGAGATAACAACATCAACATTGTGTTTTTGTTTGAGATCTTCTGAGATTTTTTTAAGTTCCTGATCTGTAGTGTTTTTTTGGATTTTAATAACATCGGTTGAGTCATTTTTTTCGATGATCCCTTTTGATTCTCTAACTTCTTTAGCTTCTTTTTCTTGTGCGATGGTTTTAATTTGGAATAAAAAGATAAAAGCAGCAAGTGCCGGAATGATGGCATAATACTTCCAGTAATTCCATTTCTTTGATTGATTTTTGTTTAACATGACAATTCGTTTTTTGATTAATGATTGATAAAAATGATTGGTGATTGCAACACAACTTTCATGTGTTGTTATTTTTAAAAGCGTATACTGATACGCTTTTTTGTCGGTTATTTTTTTAGAAGCTTCACTGTCGGCAATAAATTCAAGGTTTTGAAGGATTGCTTTTTTGTACAGCCACATAAAAGGATTGAACCAAAACAAGACACAAAAAACTCTTGAGATCAAAACATCCATGGTGTGGTTTTGGTCGCTATGTACTTTTTCGTGTTCGATAATACTCTCTAATTCCGAAGGTGTATACATTGATGAGTTGTACACGATATAATCAAAATAGGAGAAGGGAGCAATATTTTCGTTGATATCGACAAATTTGAAATCGGCCTGCTGCTGTACTTTTTTTCCTTTTAGCACCAGATTCAGACTGTAGAAGTCAATCATGAATTTTATGACCAAAGCCAGAAAACCAAGTCCATAAATGGCAAGTACCACATAATTCCAATCAATCTCAAACATGTCTTTATCTACAGCTGGTGAAAGATACGTTTTTGAGTAATCTAAAGCTGTCCCTGTAGCTTTCGCAGAAACCGCAAGTGGAGTATAAACAGTAGGAGTGGGCTCAATCCATACCGTTTTTGTGTAAACCAAAAAAGGTAAAATGACAGAGGTAATTAATCCGGCCAATAGAAACCATCGACTGCTGTTAAAAAAAGTCTCCTTGCGCAATAAAAAATAATAAGCACAATAAAACAACACCAATAATCCGCTTGATTTTGCGATAAAAATGAAAATAGCTTCCATATACAATTATATTACTTCTTTAGGAGTTTCGACCATGACTAAGATTTCACGTAATTCTGCTGCCGAAATTTTCTCTTCTTTAGCAAAAAAGGAAACCATACTTTTATAAGAGCTATTAAAATAATTGTCAATAGCGGTATTCATAAATCCTTTTCGATATTCCTCGATACTTACCTGCGGGTAGTATTGATGCGTGTTTCCAAAAGCACTATGATTTACATAACCTTTTTCTTCCAGATTACGAACAATTGTAGATAAAGTGTTGTAATGTGGTTGATCTTCTGTGATCTCTGCCTGAATTTCTTTTACAAAAGCTTTTTTAAGCTTCCATAAAATGTGCATGATCTCCTCTTCTTTGTTGGTTAGCTTTTGCATTTTAAGCTTTCTTATTGATGCGTTTCGATCTCGATTACACCATTAGATCCTTTTTCTCCATATTTGGAAGTTGCTTCACTTCCTTTGTAAACACTCATTTTTTTAATATGTTTTGGTTTAAGGTCGTCAAGGTTATAATTAGCAGGCATTTCGACTCCATCAACGATGATAAGTTTAGGCTCTTTTGTATTAGCTTTACCTGATGTTGAAATAATAATTTTGCCATCATTATTTGTAGTAGACACACTGGTTGTGCCGTTATCATCTGTAATTACAGTAGTAGTGCTAGTATTTGTATGAGTATTGCCAGTAATTTTTGTGTCAGTACCAGAATTAGTGTTAACATCTTTAGTTTGTTTAAGGATTACTTTTTTACTTTTTACTTTTTTGGATTCTTTGTGACTTTCAGAATTGTTATTTTCATCAGCAGTCTGAATACCAACATTTTTGCTGCCATTCGTATCCGTTGTAACAATTAGGCCAAAATCTTTAATAGCTTCATTTCCTGAAGTCTGAACAGATTGTGCTTGCTGTTTACCATTTTTAACATCAATTTTAATTGATATTAATTCGTTATCAGCATTTCTTTTTATCTCAGAAGCCTTAAATTCAATGTTATGAATTGATTTCAATTTTTCTCTGATGTCCTTTAATTCAGCATCTGTAGTATTTTTTTTGATTTTGTAAACATCTACAGATTCTGTTTTTCCTGAAATTACCTTTGCCGTTTGTTGTTTTTCTTTGGCAATTACTTCGATTTGAAATAATAATACAAATGCCGCAAGTGCCGGAACTATTGCTCCAAATTTCCAGGAATTTCTTTTCTTCGATTGATTTTTGTTTAACATAATGATTCGTTTTTTGATTAATGATTGATAAAAATGATTGGTAATGGCAACACAATTTTCATGTGTTGTAATTTTTAAAAGTGTGTACTGATACGCTTTTTTGTCGGAGATTTTTCGTGCAGCTTCACTATCGGCGATGAATTCCAGATTTTGAAGGATTGCTTTTTTATACAGCCACATGATCGGGTTGAACCAAAAGAGAACACAAAATACTCTGGACAGTAAAACATCTACAGTATGATTTTGCTCACTATGCACCTTTTCATGTTCGATAATACTTTCTAATTCCGAAGGTGTATACATTGATGAGTTGTATACGATATAATCAAAATAAGAGAAAGGGGCGATATTTTCGTTGGTATCGATGAATTTGAAATCGGCTTGCTGTGTGATTTTTTTTCCTTTTAAAACTGTATTCAGACTATAAAAATCGAAAGCAAATTTTAAAAGTAATACTAGAAGTACTATAACGTAGACTGAAAGCAGCACCAGGTTCCAGTTGATTACGGAAGCATCATTTTCGATAAGCGGCGGCTGGTAAACAGTAGTATAATTCAAATTGGTCACGGGAGTAGGATTTACCCACACAGTTTTAGAATATACCAAAAATGGCAGCACTACTGAAGTAATCAAACCGGTCAATAAAAACCATCTGTTGCTGTTAAAAAAAGTTTCTTTGCGCAGTAAAAAATAATAAGCACAATAAAACAATATTAATAAACCACCGGATTTTGCGATAAATAAGAAAAGTGCTTCCATAAACAATTATTTTTCTCCTTTTGGATTTTCGATCATGTCTAAAATTTCACGTAATTCTGCCGCCGAAATTTTCTCCTCTTTAGCAAAGAATGAAACCATATTTTTATACGAACTATTAAAATAGTTGTCAATTGCCGTATTCATATACTTTTTACTGTAGGCCTCTAAAGTAATGATTGGATAATATTGATGTGTGTTTCCAAAAGCATTGTGAGCCACAAATCCTTTCTCTTCCAGATTACGCACAATAGTCGATAAGGTATTGTAGTGGGGTTGATCTTCTGTTATTTCTGCCTGAACTTCCTTTACAAAAGCTTTTTTAAGCCTCCATAAAATATGCATGATTTCCTCTTCTTTGTTCGTTAACTTTTGCATGTTTTCTAATTTTAATTCAAACCTACAACTATTTTTTTAGTTACACAACTATAAAAATAGTTATTTAACTAAAAATTACGTTTTGAATGTCTTTTAGAGGCATTAAAGTTAGTTTAAAATTAAGTTTAATAAGTTGTTTTATAGGTTTTTAACATGGTCTAGGGGCGTCTAAAAATGCACTCGTAGATTTAAAGTTTAAAAAAGAAGTCAAGGAAAACTTGTATAATAGAGCTTGGACAGAATTTGAATAAAAGTTAAATGGATTATGGGTTGTATAGCTTTTTTGAAATTTTGGAAGGCCAAATATTAGAGAATAGCATTATCTGCAAAAGAAAAATAGGATTCTGAAGTAATTATTAAGTGATCTACTAAAACAATGTCCAGGATTGTACCTGCCTCTTTGATTTTTTTAGTAATCAATTTGTCAGCAAGTGAAGGAAGTATTTTACCCGATGGATGATTGTGAATTATAATAATGCCTGTTGCATTTGTTTTGAGCGCTGCCACGAACAATAATCTGAGGTCAACACAAGCCCCTGTTGTTCCTCCTGACGAAATTTCAAATATTCCCAATACTTTATTTGATCTGTCGAGCAGGAATACTTTAAACTGCTCGAGAAACTCAATTTTTCCGGGGTCCCAGATTTTCAGAGCCAATTTATAAACTGAACAAGAAGAACCTATATGTGGGCGCTGGGATGCTTTTACTTTGGTTTTGTAAATTAATTCAATTTCTGAGGCGATTTGCCAATTTTGCTTTTCTTTTACTTTTTGCATGACCTATCATTATTTTAGTAAAAAACGCGAATATTTTTTTTTAAAACGTTATAAGAACTTATAACCTATGATCGAATTTCTTTTATGGATTAAATAATTAGGAAAACATCCAAGAGAATTATTGGACTTTGACCTGTAAAAATTGTTTTCATATATAAACAAACCCGACAGGTTTCAAAAACCTGTCGGGTCTAATAAACGATAAGGGGTATAAGGAGAGTAAGTTTTTAAGATATTTTCTCCCTGACCAATGCCTTTTTAATCCAAAAGCAGCATAGCGTTGCAAAAACTCCAATAGAAGCCATGAAAAGCCAATTGATTTGGTATCCGAATCGGGAGATGATTTCGAATCCTAATTTTGCACTTACAATATGTGCAAGACTAAAACTCATGGTGTAAAGTGCCATATAACGGCCTTCCTGTCCGCGCGGTGCCCGGCTTAGTGCAAAAGCATTAGAGAAGGGGAAGTTGAGAATTTCTCCAATCGAGAAAAGAATCATGCTGATTACCAGAATCCATGCCCAAACATTAATTAACAGTAAAAAGAAACTCAAGGCTATAATGGAAGATCCAAGTGTGATAATTTTTATTTTAGGAAAGCCTTTTCGCTCCATAAAAGCAACAGTTGGCATTTCTAAAGTAAAAATAAGCAACCCGTTTAATGTCATTAATAGTCCGGTCTGAAACGCACTTAAACCAAATTTTTCATTATGATACAGCGGTAAGGTGGTAAAAAGCTGGAAGAATATGATAGCCGTCGCAAAACACACAAACAAGAAAACCCAAAAGATTTTGTCCTGAAAAACCGATTTTTTAACTTCAGTACTTTCGATTTTATCTTCGTGTAGTATTTTTTTCTTCTCTTTAACCAGTATGGCAAATATCGAAATGGCGATGATACACGATGCACCGTCTACCCAAAATAAGCCTGAATATCCCATACCCATAATAATCAAACCTCCTAATGCAGGTCCTGCTGCAAATCCTAAATTAACGGCAAGACGTACCAAACTAAGGGCGCGCGTTCGGTTTTCGGGTTCAGAATAGGCACCAAGCGAAACATACATTGCCGGGCGAAACATATCGGCAATGGTCATTAGAGAAAATATCGCGATGCAAAGCGTCCAGAAATGTGTAACATATTGAATAAGGAAAAGGAAAACTCCACTAATAAACAAACTAAAAATCATGATTTTGTAAAACCCGATTTTGTCTGTTAATTTTCCACCCAGCCAGGAACCTAACATTGATCCGAAACCAAAAGCCACCATAATCCAGCCTACCTGATTATAAGTAAAATGTAAATCCTCTTTTAAATATTTGGACAAAAATGGAAGCACCATTGTTCCGGCACGATTGATAAAAGTAACAATAGCAAGAATCCAAATTTCTCGTGAAAAACCTTTAAAATTATTGATGTAGCGGCTAAAAGCGGTTTTAAGCATTATAAATAAGTTATTTGCAACAAAGTTAGTAAACTTTGTATGGATGAGCGGTTGCTGCTTTGTTACTTTTGAACTATTTTTGCTCAAAATTTCTAAGATGAAAAATAGTATAGTTTTTTTAGTATTGTTAGCGATTAATTTTTGTTTGGGACAAAGTAAATTTGATCAAAAGGAAAGCGAAAAATTTCAAAACACAATAAATTCAGAATATGCTGATGCTAAGACGAGTCCGTTAATGGAAGAAGATTTGAAAACGTTTAAAAGTTTAGATTTTTATCCTATAAACGCAAAGTATTTTGTGACTGCAAAATTGGAGAAAGCACAAAACGAAAAAGTTTTCGAAATGAAAACAACTGGAACAAGAACGCCAAAATACATCAAATACGGAACTTTATATTTCACAATTGACGGAGTTGCTCTTAAATTGAATGTTTACAGAAACATAGAGCTTTCGAAAACGAAGGAATATAAAGATCATCTGTTTTTACCTTTTTCAGATTTAACTTCGGGTAAGGAAAGTTATATTGGAGGAAGATATATTGACTTGAAAATCCCGAAAGGAAATACAATTGCAGTCGATTTTAATCAGGCGTATAATCCGTATTGTGCTTATAATCATAAATATTCCTGTCCGTTAGTTCCTTTAGAAAACGATCTGAATGTAGCCATCAAAGCGGGAGTTAAAGCATTTCATTAATGGAATTCTTTAATTTTCATACCCATCAGTTTAAAAATCAATCCAATGTACTGGAGTTGGTTAATCAATACCCGCAAGAGTTTGATGCTTCGATTCCGTTTTATTCTGTTGGAATTCATCCCTGGTACATAAAAGAGAATCAAATTGATGCTGAATTGAAAATTATTGAAGAAAAATTACAATCCAAAAATTGTCTGGCTATTGGCGAATGTGGCTTAGACAAGCGAATCGAAATTCCGTTAGAACAACAAATTATCGTTTTTGAGAAGCAATTGGCTTTGGCTGAAAAATACCAAAAACCTGTAGTCATACATTGTGTTGCTGCTTTTCAGGAAGTGATTCTCCTTAAAAAGAAAATGAAAATTTCGGTTCCTATGATCGTTCACAGTTTTTCTAAAAACGGTCAGATTGCGGCACAGTTAGTTAAAGAAGAATTTTATATTTCGTTTGGAAAATATCTCCTGCGAAATCCCGATTTAAAAACTGTTTTTCAAAGTATTCCAAATGATCGCTTTTTTCTGGAAACCGATACCATTGAGGAAAGTATAGAGCAGGTTTACGAATTGGCGGCAACCTATAAAAATTGGACGATTAAAGAATTGCAGGATACTATTTCAGCAAATTTCAAGGGTGTTTTTCAGAAGCAAACTTTTTAAACCTGAAACTTGAAACAAAAGAAACAATATTAAACAAAAGAAAAACATTATATATGGCAGAGTGGACAGAAAGAGCCGAGCTTTTATTTACTAAAGAAGGATTGCAAAACCTACAAAATTCCAATGTGTTGGTCGTAGGTTTAGGAGGAGTTGGATCATTTGCAGCTGAATTTTTGGCAAGGGCAGGAGTAGGAAACATGACAATTGTAGATGGGGATGTCGTAGATATTACAAATATAAACAGACAATTACCGGCTTTGCACTCAACGGTTGGTCAGCCAAAAATTACCATTGTTGGAGATCGATTGATGGATATCAATCCGGAATTGAAACTCACTAGAGTACAGGAGTTTTTATCTCCCGAAAGAGCTTTCGAAATCGTTTCTTCTGAGTTTGATTATGTTTTGGATTGTATCGACAGTATCACACCAAAATTAAACCTGATCATTGCAGCCAAACGTAAAAGAGTAAAAATCATCAGCAGTATGGGCGCGGGCGGAAAAATGTTGGCATCGAAAGTAAAAGTCACTGATATTTCTAAAACGATAAACTGTTACTTCTCAAAAACGATCAGAAAGCGTTTAAAAGCAGAAAAAATAAACAAACTCAAGGTCGTTTTTTCTTCTGAAATTCAGGACGAAAAAAGTCTGAAACTAACAGACGGAAAAAACTTCAAAAAGTCATTCTACGGAACCAACAGCTACATGCCGGGATTATTTGGCCTGCACGTTGCTGAAACGGTGATCCGTCATTTGCTTAAAAAGGAGTAAGAAAGGTGCTAAGATGCTAAGGTTCTGAGGAACTAAGTTTTAAACTCAGAACCTTAGCCACTTAGTACCTCAGCATCTAAAAAACCTTAGCCCCTCAGAACCTTAGTAACTTAAAAAGAAATGATAAAAACAGTAATTTTTGATATGGACGGTGTGATTGTAGACACTGAACCCGTACATCGTTATGCTTACTACAAACAATTCTCGGAATTAAACATAATCGTAACAGAAGAAATGTATACCTCGTTTACCGGATTTTCGACACGAAATACGTTTCAGACGTTAAAAGGACTTTTTCCAGCCATTGAGCATGAAGTAGAAGATTTAATTCAGCGTAAAAGAAATATCTTTAATGATGCTTTTGATACCAAAGAAGATCTGTATCTGTTAGAAGGCGTTGAAGATTTGATAAAAGATTTATATGCAAACGGGATACAATTAATTTTGGCTTCCTCAGCTTCAAAAGTAACGATCGAGCGTGTGTTTACCAGATTTAATCTGCATCAATATTTTACCGACATCGTAAGTGGTGAAGATTTTCCGCAATCGAAGCCAAATCCGGCTATTTTTGTGCACGCAGCTTCACTATCCAAAGCTCCAAAAGAAAACTGTATCATCATCGAGGACAGTACAAACGGAGTGAAAGCAGCCAAGGGAGCAGGTGTTTTTTGTGTGGGGTATAACAGTCATCATTCAAAACTTCAGGATTTATCAGATGCTGATTTGATTATCAACCACTTTCACGAATTAAATGCGCAAAAAATATCGCAATTAAAAGGTTGAATTAAGTTAAATTTAACATTTGTTCGCTAATTGAATTTGTAAATTTGAGGGAACAAAATAAACTACGAAAATGAAAAAACTACTTATTGCATTGGCCATCGTTTTGGCTCCTTTTGCTTCAGAAGCACAAATAAAAACTCCACAGGCGAGTCCTAAAGGATACATCAAGCAAACAGTTGGTCTGACTGATGTTGAAGTTACATATTCAAGACCTGGCGCCAGAGGAAGAGCCGTATTTGGAAATTTAGTTCCGTTTGGTAAATTATGGAGAACCGGAGCTAACGAAAACACTATCATTAACTTTAGTGATGATGTAGTGATTGACGGAAAAACATTGAAAAAAGGAAAATATGCAATTTATACCATTCCTAAAATCGAAAGCTGGGAAGTTATATTTTACCTTTCTACTGACAACTGGGGATTGCCTGAAAACTGGAGCGACTCTTACGTAGCTTTGAGAACTACGGTAAAAGAAGATGCATTGCCAACTCCTGTAGAGACTTTTACTATCGGAATTAATGGTTTAGATCCAAATTACGGTTATTTAGAAATGTCTTGGGAAAATTCTCATGTAGCATTAAAATTTGAGGTACCAACTGCAAAAATTGCGACTGCAAGCATCGATAAAGTTTTAGGCGGACCAAGTTCAAATGATTATTTCTCAGCTGCTACTTATTTGTTCCAAGCTAACGGAAATATCGAAACAGCCAGAACTTACGTAGATAAGTCATTAGATTTAAGCACTGATAAACCTTACTACATCCTAAGATTAAAATCGCAAATTCAGGCGAAACAAGGAGATAAAAAAGGAGCTATAGAAACAGCAAAAGCTTCTTTGGCTGCTGCTGAAGTTGCTAAAAATCAAGATTATGTAAAGTTGAATAAAGATAGTATTGCTGAGTGGAGCAGATAATAATTCATTGAATTATTAAAATCTAAATTTTAAAATTCCAAATTCCAATGTTCAATTGGAATTTGGATTTTTTTTTGCTTAAAAATGATTCTTTATAGTCCTGATTGCGGATCAGGTTCAAAAGTTAGGGGCTAAGTTAAAAAAATGATATACGGATTGCTTTTATAAAACAAGTACATTTGAAGCCTATTGCTCTGAAAGAGCCTTAGCAATAACATGGCTCGGAGTGCCATGAATAATGGTGATACTTCTCTAAGCCTTGTAAGGGCGTAAGCCTGACCCAATATAGACGCTCTCAGATCAAATAAAAACAGACAGACTTGTCTGTATTCGATTAAAAAGATATACATTTGTACTTCCAAACGTACATTAGATATGCAACCCAAAGAAAGAATTTTAGATAAAGCTTCTGTTTTGTTTCATACCCAGGGATATAATTCTACCGGGATAAATCAGATCATTGAAGAAGCGAAAGTAGCAAAGGCAAGCTTTTATCAGCATTTTAAATCAAAAGAAGACTTGGGGGTTGCTTTTTTAAACCAGCGACATGAGTATTGGTTTAACCAACTGGAAAGTTTCACTTTGGATAAAAAAGATACCAGGCTAAAGGTTTTGGCTTCTTTTGATTTTTTGATCTTTATGAATCAGAAGGAAAATTTCAGGGGGTGCAGTTTTCTGAACCTGCTTTCGGAAATACCGGCAGACAATGTAAAAATGCTTGCTGTAATTCAAAATCATAAATCAGATTTACGAAATTATTTCGGGAGAGATATTGACAATGAGCTTGTTGCAGCACATATTTATTTGCTTTTTGAAAGCTGTATTATCGAAAGTCAGCTTTTTAAATCCAATCAGCTTATTGAACAATCCAAAAAAATAATTCAAACTTTAATTTTATAGTTATGGAACAGAAGTTACCATTGCCGCCTTTCACTTACGAAACGGCTTTAGAAAAAATCCAATTGGCTGAAGATGCCTGGAACAGTCAGGATCCTGAGCGTGTTTCAAAAGCCTATACGGTTGACAGCGAATGGCGCAACAGAGATCAGTTTGTAAACGGCAGGGAAGCAATCATTCAGTTTTTAACCCGAAAATGGGAAAAAGAAAGGCATTACAAGCTTAAAAAAGAGTATTGGGCACATACGGAAAACAGAATTGCAGTGCGATTTGAGTATGAATATCAGAATCCGGATGGAAACTGGTTCAGAGCCTACGGAAATGAAAACTGGGAATTTGATGCAAATGGATTGATGCAAAAGCGATTTGCAAGTATAAATGATTTGCCTATTAAGGAGGAGGATAGGAAATTGAAGTAAGAGAGTGTGTTAGTTTTGATATTGATATAGATATTGCCATTGACATTGACATTGATATTGCCATTGCCATTGCCATTGACATTGACATTGCCATTGCCATTGACATTGATATTGCTATTGACATTGATATTGCCATTGCCATTGCCATTGCCATTGATATTGATATTGATCCAGAGGTATATACTTTGGCTTTGCACGCAGATTACGTGGATTCGTTTCACGAAAACGCGGATTGAAACGGATTTTTTTTATTTGTGATCTTCCATGAAAAATGGAATGAGCTCCGGAGGAGCAAAATATTTATAGCGCAATTACCGTCCACAACAAAAAACTCCGGAGGAGTGTCATAATTTATAAAAGGAGAATGTCGGTTAAAATTCTAAAGAAAAGAGATCTGCGTAAATCCGCTTTTCGTGAAACGAATCCGTAAAATCTGCGTACTATATTCGCAATATTCTTAATCAGAATACCTACTAAAATTAGTTCAAACTTGGAGGCTCCGGAATTTTGATACTTTTTTTGATTTTTTTGACAATCAGTAAGTAAAAAGTGATGCCACCCAAAATAATGAGTAAGGCAATCTGAAGCTGCCCAAGGCTATTGTTTTTACTGTACATGGTGTTTGCACTTGCCAGTTTTGCTTTTCCCTCCTGAATCTGGATTTGCGACAGGGCTTCTAGAGTTTTTAGCGCCTGATCGCTCGAAACCGCAATTTTATTCCAGTTTTTGTTCGCGACCTGATTGTTTATTTCTTTGCAGGAACTTAAAAAAGCATCAAAATATTGTTTTTCGGTATTGGTTAAAACCGTTTTGGCATACAAATCGTCAATGGTGTGAATAAGATTTAGCGTCTGAACGATCTCGTCTTTTTTGATCGTATCGCTTAAATCTAGTTTTTCGGCTTCAGCTTTTATAAAATGAAGTTCTTTAGAATATTGAAAAATGTAATGTGCCACAACTAAGCGGTCCTTGTAAATGGCGTTAATGTTTTCATTTACATTTTTTGAATTTTGAAGTGTATTGAAATTCCCCAGTAAAATAAGAAGCATTACAATCAATAAAATAAAAGCAGCCTTAGTTTTATTGCTGTACTTTTTCAAATCTTTCATAGAGTTGGAATTTTAACGGTTACTTTCTCAAAGATAGAAATTTGAAAAGAATTCTCAGTCTTTTAAAAACTCAAATGTAAGATCGTATATTTGAATGTGATGGTTTGTTTTTGTAGCTATTCCTGCTGTCCGCTGTATCTTTTGTGCCGAACCCCGGCACAAAAGGATGCCGCTTCCATCAGGGCTAAATCATCCCGATCCAGAAAAAAATTATGTTTGGATAAAGATTAGTTTATCCAAACATAATTTTTTCAATCCTTATTTCTTTTGCTTCAATTGAAACACATTTCCTTCGGGATCTTCTCCATCACAGAGCCAGTATTCGTAAGTATCAAAAGTACTTACTTCCCGCATCAATACATTTTGATCAAGAAGTACTTGTCTCAATGCATGAATGTCTTCATTAATTTCAAAAACGATTTTGGTGTTATTGTCAAATTTATAACCGGATTTAATTTGTGCCAAATAGTGATCACCAATTTTATGAAGTCCGATTTTTGCGTTACCAGCATTCAAAAGCACCCATTCGGCTTCGTATTCTTCAAGTATTTCAAAACCAAAAATTGTAGTGTAAAAAGATTTTAAGTTGTTCACATCCTGAACATACAGGACAATGGTATCTAAATTCAGTTTCATTTTTTCTGGTTTTAAATTAAACTATTCCAAAACTACCTCCTCAGCGTCGGGCTCATTTCTAAAAAAGGCAAACTGCATGAATAGCGCTAGGACAATGGTTAAAATGGCTCCGATAAAATTCAGCCACAAATACCCCAGTTTTTCCTGACCGCTTGGGTAAATAGCAATCATGAAATAATAGATGATAAATATGGTAATCTGACTGATAATGGCACTGAAAAACATGGCTTTGGCCTTTACACGGCGCAGGTAAAAACCAACAAGGAAGATTCCTAATACGGTTCCGTAGAAAATAGACCCAATAATATTTACCAATTGAATTAAGTTTTCGAACAGGGTCCCCACGCAGGCAAAGAGTATAGCAATAATTCCCCAGAATAAGGTGAAAAACTTAGTGGCATTCAGGTAATGCTTTTCGGATTTTTCGGTCTTCAGATTTCGTTTGTAAATGTCGATAGCGGTTGTAGAGGCCAAAGCATTTAATCCGGAAGCTGTTGAAGACATCGCGGCCGAAAGAATTACGGCTAACAATAAACCAATAAGCCCCTTTGGTAAATAATGCAGTATAAAGTGGAAAAAGACATAATCTTTGTCGTTTGTTTCACTGTTGCTGTCTGCCTTCGAAATAATTTCTTTGGCACGATCACGAAGGTCTTTTTCTTTATTTGATATAGTAACCAGTTCTTTTCGTAAAATCGGATTATCGAAATCCTGATTCAACTGGTCGATGTACAATAAATTAATCACTTTTTTGTCTTCTGAAAGATTGCTTAGTTTTTTTTCTAAAGCATGATACTCTTCTTTATAAGCCGATTTTTCAATCACAATTTTATTGTTGGGATTAAAATTTAAAGGAACAGGATTGAACTGAAAAAAGACAAAAACCATAACTCCTGTTAACAGAATGAAGAATTGCATAGGTACTTTTAAAAGTCCGTTCATGATAAGTCCCATTTGACTTTCACGAACCGATTTTCCGGATAAATAACGTCCCACCTGTGATTGATCGGTTCCGAAGTAGGCAAGTGCAAGGAAGAAACCACCAGTGATTCCACTCCAAAAAGTATATTTTTCTTCGGGATTAAAAGAGAAATCTACAATATTCATTTTATCGTTGGCACCCGCAATATGCAGGGCACTTGTAAAAGTCATATCATTAGGAAGGTAATGCAGAATCAGAAAAAAAGTAATAAACATTCCCGACATGATTACAAACATTTGTTGTTTCTGTGTTACGTTGACCGCTTTTGTACCTCCTGAGAACGTATATATAATTACCAGAACACCGATCACGATGTTCATTAACGTTAAATTCCATCCCAAAAGGGCCGATAGAATAATCGCCGGAGCATAAATGGTCAGTCCGGTTCCTAAACCTCTCTGAACCAAAAATAAAATAGCGGCCAAAGAGCGGGTTTTTAAATCGAATCGCTTTTCCAGAAATTCATAGGCTGTAAAGACTTTGTTTTTATGGTACAAGGGTATGAAAGTCACACAAATCACAATCATTGCAATCGGTAATCCGAAATAGAATTGTATAAAACCCATTCCGTCATGATAAGCTTGTCCGGGAGTTGACAAAAAAGTGATGGCACTGGCCTGAGTAGCCATAACCGAAAGTCCAACAGTGTACCAGGGAGTTTCGTTGTTTCCAAGAATAAAATCTTCGACGTTCTTACTTCCTTTGGTTTTCCAAGAGCCGTACCCAACAATAAATAAAAGAGTAACAATTAGTACGATCCAATCAAATAGTTGCATAGGTTATGAGTATAATTTCATGATTAAGAAAAAAATCAGAATGTAAATGGCATTGGCTACCAAAACATAAGTGTAGCTCTTTTTCCATTTTTTTATTTTTTTAGCTTCCATATTGGGAATTTTTTATTTTTTTAATTCTTGTTTAGGAGCTTCTATAGGCTGTTTTAATGAAATCATATTCGATAGCAGTCGGTAAGCACCGGCAACACCTTCGGGTAGTTCTCTAAAGAAGCTTAGACCGGTGTAAATATAGTATCCTTTTCCGTAGGGCGCTACCAATAAAGCACCATTTTTAGCCGATTCGCCTTTATCGTGTGAAGAGAGAATAGGAGTGAAGGCAGGATCATATTGATCAGGGTAATACAAGCCTTGTTCTTGTTTCCAGCCTTCGAAATCTTTAGGACTGATTTTGTTTGGCGTGTTTAAAATAGGATGATTGGGTGCCAGAAAGGTAATTTTAGCATTTTCTTCCGTAACACGATCGTTTGATATTTTTAATGGATATGGTGCAATCTGATCGGTAACGGTTTGGCCATACGTATTGTATTGTACGATCATGTTTTTACCGCTTTTCACAAAGTTAAAAAGTATGTTTTGTTTGTGTGCTAGTGCATTTACGGTATTGTAAGCACGCACTCCGGTAATCACTACGTTAAAGGAATCCAGTTTTTCAGGGGTGATTTCTTCCGGTTTAATGATGGTAACTTTGTATCCCATCTGCGCTAAACTTTCAGGAACTTCATCGCCAGCCCCCATAATGTAAGCAATGGAGTCACCATTTGTTTTTAATTCAATTCGAATACACTTTGACTCCGCAGGTTTTAGTACCATCTGTTTAGTAATATGACTGTAATCAATAATGGTCTGATCCTTGTCAAAACGTTTGTTGTCGACAATAGCAATGCTTTTCACAACAGTTTCTTCCGGATTTACAGGTGGTGTAACTTCAAAATAAAAGATTTGCTCGTTTCCTTTTTTCTCTAAAGTAAAAGGAATTTCTTTAGGCGAAACACTCCAGCTTTTTGGTAATTCCAATTGTAAGTTTCCTTTAATACCGTCTTTTCCCGCACGTACTTTTACCGGAACCAGTTTGCTCTGTGTGCTTCCAAAAATTAAAACTTTTTCGAGAATTGAAGTAGTAACTTCGGGAACGATGTCAAGAAAATTATACATTTCACCTTTTACGCCATCGTTATATTTGTAAATTACAGTACGTTCGAACGGAATTTCTACACCATCTATTTTAACATTAAAAACAACTTTTGCCTGTCTGATAATATCAGGAATTCCAATGTTTTCCTGATTTGAAACCGTATACATTCCCTCGGTTGCTTTTTCTTTCAGCCAATAAGGCTGCGTATATTCCAGCGTATTTGGAAGCTGAACTGACAAGCTTATTTTTTGATCCTTATTGTTTTTTAAGGGAATATTTTGTGCTGTGTTTTTTTGATCCGGTAGCGAAGTCACGCTGCTCAGCTGCATTTCAACCGAAGATCGGTTAATGGCTTCAAGAGTTACTTTTATGGTGCTTCCCGGTGTTGCTTCCTGTTCGATGGCAGCAGCTTCCAGATACAATCCGGTGCAGGAAGCGATAATGTTTTTTATAGCAGCCGTTTTTACGGTTTTCCAATGATCGTCTTCCAGTGCTTCAATCAGGACATAAGCTTTGACCAAATCGGAAATACTGGCCGACGGATTGCTAAAGTCATATTTAGCGATAATTGAAGAGATTAAATCGCCAACAGGTTTACCATTTTTAACGCGATTCCATGAAGTATCAATTCCATCAAATAAATTAGATTCTTTAGGTCGGTCACCGTTAATAAGTTCTAAAAATTCAGTTTCGTCCCCACGGGCTCCGGTACTTCCAAAACCTTGTGATTGATGACGACTGCGGCTTAAAGCAGCAATTTCCTGATTAGATTTACCAATTCCCGGATAATAAACTCCGGTTTCTAACTGAACAAAGTTCGATTTATTGGCCGCGTTAAATTTTTCCTGACTTCCGTAAAACCACCAGGATGTATTGAAAAACTGACGTTTAACCTGCCACGGTTTTACATATTTTAATTGTTCCGGATATATTTTTGGATCGTTTGTAAGTTTAAAGCTTTCTACACTTAACATCGCCGAGGAGGTATGATGTCCGTGTGTGGTACCTGGTGAGCGATGATCGAATCGGTTGATGATTACATCGGGTTGAAATTTTCGGATCGTCCACACCATATCCGCTAATACTTTATCTTTATTCCAGATTTCTAAAGTTTCATCAGGATTTTTTGAGTAACCAAAATCATTTGCGCGAGAGAAAAACTGTTCGCCACCGTCAATTTTTCGGGCTTCGATTAACTCCTGTGTTCTGATAACGCCTAACAATTCACGCAATTGCGGTCCAATTAAGTTTTGCCCTCCATCGCCACGCGTTAAAGATAAATAACCTGTTCGGGCATTTACTTCGTTGGCCATATAAGAAATTAAACGGGTATTTTCGTCATCCGGATGTGCTGCGATGTACAATACGGAACCCAAAAAGTTTAATTTTTTAATTTGATTGTAAATTTCGACAGAAGTTGGTTTTTGTGGTTGTTGTGCAAAAGAAAGAGTAATACCCGATAAAAAAAGGAGAAGAACTTGTATCTGAATTTTTCGCATAGTTTGGTTAGGTGTTTTTTGATAGAAGTTCAAAAATACTAATTAAATTATTGTACAGTATTTAAATGAAATGTTAATGTTTGGTTATTGATTTCCTTTTTTAAGAAAATTGATTCAAAAAAAAAGCTGTCAGATCAAATCTGACAGCTTTATAGAAAATGGATCTAACACTTTAGATCATGTAGTATTTCTTGGGATTACAGCATTTATTTCAACTTGTTTTCTGTGTCTTTATAGTTTCCTGTAATGGTAACATTACTATTCTTAGTTACTTTTCCATAAATCGTGATAGAAGAATTGTTTCCTATGAAATTGATCTTCGCACCACTGTTTAATCGTAAATCTCCCCAGATTACTACGGTACCTTCAATTTGTAATACTGCATTGCTGTTAATGATAAGTTCCGTTGGGTTAGCTTGTTGGTATTTTCCTTGAGACAGTGTTCCTCTCATATTGAAAGTTCCTCCACTATTTAAGGTCAGACCATTTTGAATTGTAATCGAACCACAATGTGTCAATACAGCTCCCGAATTAACAATAACAGAGTTAATTGCGGTGGCACCGGAATAGGATTTAACTTCATTCGAATTTAAAATCAGGTTTTGCCCTTGATTATAAGTTCCATATCCTGTACAGCCAACAAAAGTTGTATTTGGTTTTTCCATCTTGATAATTTTCAAACCACCTTTTCCACTGGCTACATAGATAAAATCACCACTGGATTTTACATAGTTAGACGAACCTAAGATGTCAACAGTTCCCAATAAACTTAGTTGTGAACCAGTTTTGTATACATTTAAACCTACAGCGCCATTGGCTACAAATGCATATCCATCATTTACAGATACGGCATTAGTTACATTTTCTTCACCGGCAGCAGCTAATGAGATTGTTTGCAGTTTAGAACCGCTATTGATGTCATAAACTCCCAAACCGTTATATCCTTCTGAAACTAATAATTTAGTACCATCAAAATCCATTGTTCTTTTTGCAGCTTTTACATCTGTTGATGTCGTAAAGCTTTTTTGCAAAGTAAGCGTAGATTCATTGTAAATATTTACTCCTTTTGAACCGCTCAAAGTCACAACTTTGTCCCCGCTAATCGCGACAGAACGTAAATCTTCTACCGCTACTTTGCTAGAAACTGCTTTGGAGGCCGTATTGATTTTAAATAAACTTCCCTGATCTCCTGTTACGGCAAAATAAGAGCCCGAATTTGAAGCAATGTCGGTAGTTACTTGACCTTCAAGATTAGTTATGGTATATTTATCCGTCAGCATACCTGAATTTAACGTCATGTTAATTACAACAGCAGGACTTGCTAGTGTCGGATTTTTATCAACATCTGCGGCAGCACCAATAATTAAACTTCCATTGGAATAGGTTAATGATGTAATGTCAGTATTTGCTATCAATGCAGAAGTAATCAATTTCGGTTTATATGGATCAGAAACATCAATAACATCAATAGCTCCAGAATAGGCTTCACCACTCATAGTGTAAGCAACATAAGCATAGTTTCCGTTTACTGCAACATGATTGGCTTGTAATGTTCTTCCGTTGTTGTCTTTTGGAGGATTGATTTCTGCAATTTGTACTAATGGTAAATCAGTCGTAGAAGATGGACTGCTTTTTGAAAATTTACCTGTTGATGTGGATGAACCAGTGATGGAGATTACTCCTGAATTGGTATAATCAAGTCTTTTGCTTAAAGTGGTAACATCGCTATTGATTTCGATGTTGTTGTTTTTAGCCTGATCATTCGTAGCGGAGTCGTCGTGATTTGTACAAAACGTAAAAAGGGACAACGCTAACAATGAAAATAAATAAACTCTCTTCTTCATAACCTATTTTATTAGTTTAAATTTCCTGCAAAATTAGGATTTTTCAAAACATTTTTCAAAACGGTTAGGAATACTTTAACTTTTTCAATCGTTTTAGTTGTTATTTTTGAATTATATTTAATAAATTAACTTTTTATTAATTTAGTATGCATGCATAAAAAAAGAGTATCATGATTTTGATACTCTTTTGTGTTGAAAATTAATGATTTAGCAAATATTAGCCTCTTCTGCGGCCGTAGTGACCATCGTGATCATCATGATCGTCATCGTCATCATCGTCTCTGTCGTGTTTGTTACGCTTTTTATCATAGTGTTTATGGTTTCTGCGCTCATAACGATCGTCATTATATCCATAAGCCGGTCTCGGTTTGTAACATCTTTGAGGTGCACCATGATAGCCTTTGTAATACTTTACCCTATGGCGATCAAAATAAGTATAAGGTGTTCTGCCGTGATAATCGTTTAAAACTACTTTGTAGCCTCCGTACAAATCATAATTTCTGTATTGTCTTGGCAAGTAAGTTGTTCTAACCCATCTTCCTCCTCCAAAATAGATAAACTGGGAAGCTCTTACATCATAATAAGCTTCGATGTCGGGTAAATAATAATACTCCATTTCTGCATATCCTGCAGGTCCCCACGCGGGAGGTGATCCGATGTTAACATTTATAGATACCTGCGCTTGCGTGGCATTTGCAACCAGGAGAAATAACCCTGCAATTGCTAATTTTATTGTTTTCATTTTTCTAATTTTAAAGTTATGATTAATCCTGTTTTAGGATATTCATATACTGTGCCAAAAATAAAAGCACTATGTATTTCATCGGATAAAATGTGCATTTTAACGATTTTGTAAAACGAGAAATTTACTTAATCTTTTGATAGTGAAGTGATTTTGGTTTTTTTGTTTTTTGAAAAAAAAGTGAAATAAAATATTTTTTCATTATTTGTATTCCACAACCCTTGGTTTGGCCAGCTCAAAGTTTTGCAAACCAATATCACTAGTCTCAAAAGTATTCGTTTTAAAAACACTATCTCCCTGATAAGGAATGGTAGGGTAGTAGGAGAGCGAAAGCTGAAAGGAACTGAATACCAGATAATCATTACTAATCAGCAAGCCTAAAGTCACTTTCTGGTACCCTTTATTTCTTCCTATGGCATCATTTGGATTTCCCAGTACCGCAACCGAGTAATTAAAGAACGGGTTTAGGCGAAATCCCCAGAGCGCATAGGGAGAATAGGTTTGGGTTTGAAGTGACAATACCATTTTATTTGTACCATATAAAGCGGTATTGAACCCAGCTAAACCATTTTTATTATTAATATTAAGCTGATCTCCGATAATATTTTCCCGATTGGCACCAATAACCATAATTGGGTTCACAAATTGACGCAGTTTCCAGTTTCCAATACTGAATAGTTTTGTAAAGTAAGTAGATTGAAATGAAAAGGCTGTTTGATAAGTTTTAGAATCATGAAAAAACGTACCTGCCTCAAAACTCATACTTAAAAATCCCCAACGGTAATAATTTCCAAAAGAAAACTGAGCTCCTGTATATGGCCGCCACTGCGCGTTTTTGTACTGATAGCCTAAAGTGATTCCGTAGATTCTTCCAATAGGAACGTCTTCTGTCTGGCCATTTCTAAAAATATAGTTGTCTTTTATAAATTTGCGTCGGTTCAGACCAATTCCGCTCAGAATCAATTTCTCATCTGAATAAAAATGGGTAGGATCATAAAGCTCAGAGGGAGCATCGGTATAATTGACATTGAGAAAGCGTGCGGTTGCCACCAAATTGGTTATACCATTTTCATCTTCAAATACTTTACTGGCATGTCCTGTCCAGAAATCCTGAAAGTTATTCTTAAAAGGTTGAAAAGCATAAGACTTATCAGGCGCCTGCAAACTGTCTTTTCTGTAGTTTTGACCTGTAGAAACACCGCCTGCCCATTTAGTCAAAGGCGAATAAAAGAGGCGTTCAACATTGATACTTTTGCTGTAATTATTGTCAATATCGATCTTATAGAATAAAGTGGTTCCAATATAAGTGTTTTTGATGTTAGGAATGGTATAGGTTGCTTCATTTGCAGTCCGGCCATCATTAAATCTGCTGGTATGTTTGTATTCCAGCTGCTGTCCCGATCCAAAAAAGTCTTTTTCTTTAATACCAAAAGAAACCTGATTGCCCGAGATCGCAAATTTAGGAATCGTACTCCACGAGTCCAGAACTCTAATCGTGACATCAACTGAATCTGAAGCCATCCCCGCCACTTTATTAGTGATCCGTACAGCTGTCACATATCTTTGAGATCGTATCAAACGCTCAGATTCCTGTACTTTATATGTGTCGTAAGGAGTATTCTTTTTAAACAGCAGGAGATTATAGATTGCAATTTTCTTGGTTTTCAAATGCAGTCGGTTTCCAGTCCGTTCTCCCCAGTTTTTAGGTACCTGAGTGGTGTCTGTGAGAGAGTGCCCAAAAGGATCAAGCGTTATAATGGTTATCTTTCGAATTATTTTTCCGCTAAAATCGGTAGTGTCATTTTGTACCAGAACTTCTTTTTTCTGAGGCCTGTTTTCTCTGAAGAATAATTTATGCAGGGTTTGTGTAAATTTATTCTTTTTCGAATAGTTTCTGATTTTCTGATAGACTTCAGTACTGTCTTTTTTACGGTTTTCGCTTTTTTGAGGCAAATTAACCTGAGCATGAGTGCCTTGTAAGCAGAAGCATAATAAAATAAAAAGTGCTATTTTTCTGATTACGGACATTGTATTTTTTTTGACTGGCTTAAAGGTCGATTTTGAGATGAATATAAGAAATTATTGCGATTATATTTTGAATCGTGATACTATTTAATTTTCGACCTTTAGTTTTCGGATTCTCCAGCTGAATTTTTTAGGCATGTGATTGCCCATCAAATATCCCCAGGGCTCTAAGGATTCAATTCTTTCAAATATAATTTTTAGAATGGCTAAAAGTGGGATGGCCAAAAACATACCTGAAATTCCCGCAGCGGCACCACCAATAATAATTCCCATAATCGAAACGAAGGCATTAATTTCTACTTTAGAATTAATAATTAAGGGTACAAGGATATTGTTATCAATCAGCTGTACAACAATGTTTACGATCAGAATTCCGAGAATTAGAGAGTTGTCTGGTGTTCCTGTTAATGATGCTACTACGGTGATTATACCCGCGATCAGAATGCCAATATATGGGATCATGTTTAAAATTCCGGTTATTAACCCTAATAAAATAAAGTATTTTACTCCAATAATCCAGAGCCCTAAACTTGTCAGAATAGAAACTACTATCATTTCAAAAATCAGACTCACAATATAATTGTTAATCGAAACTTTTATTTGTGAAAGGATGTCTTTTAAAATCACATGATCTTCTTTAGGGACTAATTTAGCAAGGAAAAGAATAAAATGATCTTTATACAGCAGAAACAAAAAAGTATAAATTGGTATGATAGTACAATCTAACAGAAGATCTGTTATGGAGACTATGGCTGAACCTATGGAGCTTTTTCCGTTTTGTACAGAGTCTTTAGTCACATTATCCAGATACTTTTTTTGTTCGCCGATGCTCACGTGAAAATTATCTTTTACAAATTTATGAATGTCAGTGATGAAAGTGTTTGCATTTTTCTTTATCGCATCAAAATCGTTGGCAATATCACTAATCTGATAAGAAATAAAAACCAAGATGCCGACGATAGATAAAGCGAAAATCAAAATACAAGAAGCGGCAGCAAGATGTCTGGGAAATTTTAATCTGGAATGCAATAATGTAAAAATAGGAACCAATAAGACCGCAAATAAAAACGCCAGTAATACCGGAGTAATAATATCTTTTCCGATACAAAAAATAAAGGCAAAGCTTATAAAACTCACCAAAATAAAAGCAAGTTTAGCATAAAAAGGCAACTTTACAGAGTGGTTCATTGTTGATGGAAATTAAATAAAGGCTAAGAATTTGTAAAACAAATATTATATTTTATTATAAATAATGTGTTTTACCTTTTTAGTATAAGTTTATAAAATTCCCATTCTTATTTAATCAAAGAACTCTTTTTCTTCGTATTGAACCGGCATGATAGAGATTCCTTTTTGCAGCAATAAATTATTCGGAAAAATGATCTTCTCACCGTCTTTTGTTTTCAAATTCACATGAAAGGCACTTATGTCCTCGATTTCCGCCTCTATTGGAAAGTCTTTATCATGAATTTTGATGGTATCTCCAATTCGGAAAGGAAAGGAAAAAAACAAAATCATTCCCGAAGTTATATTGCTCAGAATAGACCATTGAGCAAACATAGCCACTCCGATAACTGTAGTGATCGAAGAAACAGTTATGAAAATATCTTTGGTCTGAACACCCCAAATTACAATTAAACTAATCAGAACCAGTATGTTCATCAGTAAATGAATGTACTTGATTACCAAATTGGTCCGGTGCTCTAATAACTGACTTGTGCTGGCATATCGGCGAATTAATTTCGCAACGATGACACGTAAAGCAACAAGAACGCAAATTAGAATTACGGTGGTTAAGATCTCCTGACTATATTCTTTAAAAGAAAACATAAATAAAATTTTACACTAAAGTACTCAAATATTCATAAACTTTTGCTGTTGGTAATCCCATAACATTAGTATAAGAACCTTCTACTTTTGCAACTGCCATAAAACCAAACCATTCCTGAATACCATAAGCACCGGCTTTGTCATAAGGTTTGTAGTTTTGGATATAATACAAAATAGCCTCGTCTGATAAATCATTGAAAGTAACCTTTGTAATATCGTTTAATAGTGTGGAAGAATGATTTGTTTTAAAGCAAACCGATGTTATTACTTCATGGGTTGTATTGGATAGCGATCGGATCATTTTAAAAGCTTCGTCAGCATCTTTTGGTTTGCCTAATGCTTTATTTTGATGCCAAACGATAGTGTCGCTGGTTACTAAAATTTCATCTTCGTTAAGTTCACCTTCAAATGCATTGGCCTTTAATTCTGCCAGATAATCGGTTATTTCGACCGCCTTTAATTCTGGTGGATAAACCTCCTCAATGTCTTTTAACCTAATTTCGAAGTCAAGATCGAGGTCCTTAAAAAACTGTTGCCTGCGTGGTGATCCGGAAGCTAGAATTAAAGTATATTTTTTTAGTTTTTCTTTAAGCATTGTACTTGATATTTAGAGTGAGAACGAGAATTGATAAAATTCCGAAGAATAAGATTAATTTTAAAACGGTACTTAAATGATGAAATTCTTTTTGATTTTTTGCACCAAATATTTTGACAATAAAGTAGAGCAGTGGTGCCAATACAAAGGCAAAAGCATAAAAGGTAGCAATAAAAAGGTTGTTTTTGACAAAGTAAGTATTGATGTAAAGCAGGCAGGAAATAAAAGGGATTATCGCAAATCCCAAAGCAACTTTTGCTGCCCTGCTATTTCCGATTGCAATAGGCAACGTATTCATTCCCTGATTGTAATCGCCATTAACATCCTCAATATCTTTGACTATTTCACGAATAAAATTGATCATAAAGGCAAATAGAGCATAATCGGTTAAGATAGAGAACAGACTCGCCATTTGTGCCTGATTTTCGGAAGTTGTGGCAGGAAAAAGGTCAAAAACCCCAATAATCAATACACTTACAGAAAGCAGTAATGCTACAACAAAATTCCCCAGTATCATAATTTGCTTTAAAGTTGTCGCATAAAAATAGAGAAGTGAAGCGATCAAAATAAAGAACGAAGCAAACATGGGTCTAAGAATGATATTAGACAGAAGGAACCCAATGGCAACACCAGTAATATTTAGTCCAATATAAATATTATAAGCGGTAGTTTCAGAAATTCCTTTACCAATTACAACATCATTAGGTTTGTTGATGCTGTCGGTATCAACATCGTAAATATTATTGATTACGTAACCCGCCGCGGCCAGTAAAACGGTACTTAAAACCAATAATCCGTATTGCCAGTCCGCTAAAGCTAAAGGAACGTTTTGTTGTTTTAAAAAAGCATAACGAAATAATACTTGCATAAAAGCAAGCATCAGTAGGTTTTTGTATCGAATGAGTTTGAGGAATTTCATTTTTTTAAGGAGCTAAGGTTCTGAGGGGCTGAGGGACTACTTTTTTTTTGTGAGATGTAAAATGTTGTTTGTGAGATGTTATTTGTAAGATGTAAAATCTAAAATCCACAATCTAAAATCTGCAATCCTTAATCGTGTTTCCCACTAAAATGTTCCATCCATTTTCCTTGTACTTTCATTACTTGCTCGATCACATCACGCGCGGCGCCTTTTCCTCCATTTACATGAGAGATATAACGGCAAATGTTTTTGATTTCCGGGCTGGCATCTTGCGGACAAGTAGGCAGGCCAACTAATTTCATTACATGAAAGTCCGGAATATCATCGCCCATATATAAAACCTGTTCAGGTTTAATGTTGTAAGTATCAGTGTATTCTTTAAAAGTTTTTACTTTGTCGGGAGTTCCTAGGTGAATGTCATTAATTCCTAAATTGCGCAAACGTACACGAACACCTTCATTGCTTCCGCCGGAAATAATGCAAACATTGTAACCGCTTTCCACTGCCGCTTTCATCGCATAACCATCACGAATATTCATCGTACGAAGGATCTCACCTTCATTGGTTACAAAAACCGAACTGTCTGTAAGCACGCCATCAACATCAAAAACGAAAGTGGTGATGTCATTCATTATTTCTTTATAATTTTTTGCCATTATTCTGTATAGATTGTGTTAGTATTTTATATATATTCTTTTGATTTTCATGGGTTAAATACTCCAAATGCGCTTCAATTGTGGTCGAATCTTTGCGTTTTGCAGGGCCCGTTTGTGCATCCGCCGGAGCTAAAGTATTTATTTTTTGAGCAGTTTCCTGAATTAAAGGTTTTAAAACTTCAAAGGGCACCTGATGTTCTTTGCAAATCTCCTGTCCGATTTGATACAGATGATTGGTGAAATTATTAACAAAAACGGCTGCAACGTGTAACGCCTTTCTTTGGTCTGAATTTATAGGATAAACGGCTTGCGAAATGCTTTTGGCGACACTTTCTAAAACACGATAATCAAATGTGTTTTCGGCCTCCAGACACATTGGAATAGTGGAGAAATCAATTTCCTTATTCTTTGAAAATGTCTGAAGCGGATAAAAAACACCCTTTCTGTTTTTAGCATCCAAAACATCGAGTGAAGCTGCACCTGAGGTGTGAACGACAACGCGGTTTTGAAAAGGCAATTGTTTTGAAACTTCTGAAATTGCATTATCAGAAACAGCAATAATATAGAGATCAGCCTCGAGAAAGGAGTCAAAATTATTTACAATTTTTTCAAAACTTACCAAAGAAGCAAGGGCTTCTTTTTTTCTCGAAAATACCTGCACAATTTCTACCACTTCACTTTTAGAGAAAGCTTTGATCAAATGCTGGGCAACATTTCCGGAACCAATTATTGTAATTCGAATCATAGCGCAAAATTAGTATTATTTTTTTTAAAGAGAATAAGCAGGAAAGAAGTTTAGTTACAGATTATACTGATTGCAATGATTCTGTTGATTTATGTAAAAAGTACCGCTCTAAATGAAGTTTGCTAAACGAATAAATTCTTTTTTAATCCCGTAATCTGTGGCATAAAAAAACAGATTCATACACTCAATTATGAATTTGTAAAATTAAGCGTACAGTTTTTAAAAGAATGATTTGATTTACTAATTTATATTTGGTTTTTATTAACAAATTACAGCCGTTGCAAATCAACATTTTTAAGTATTTTTGTGCCACTTTTATACAATGTAATTCCTTAAAAATGGATAAAAAAATATTCTCTTTTTTGTTTTCTACACGATTAATGGCCGTTCTTTTTTTAACATTCGCAATTGCAATGGGTGTTGGAACTTTTATCGAAAGTAAGTACAACACAGATACAGCCCGAATTTTAATCTATAACACCTGGTGGTTTGAGGCGATAATGGTCTTCTTTTTGATCAATTTCTTCGGAAACATTAAACGTTATCAACTACTAAAAAAAGAAAAATGGGCAACTTTGTTACTGCACCTTGCTTTTATTTTTATTCTTTTAGGAGCTTTTATTACTCGTTATATTAGTTATGAGGGTATGATGCCTATTCGTGAAGGAGCGGCAGAGAATCAAGTTTATTCTGATAAAACATTCTTAACTGTTTTTGCAGATGGGGAATACAAAGGCGAAATGAAACGTAGAGTTTTTGAAAAAAACTTATTGTTTTCGCCGGTTACCAACAATGATTTTACACTTTCCGGAAAATTCGACGAAACACCTTTTGAAGTGACGTACGTGAATTATATCATGGGAGCTACCGAAACCATAAAACCGGATCCAAAAGGAACTTTATATCTTAAAATGGTAGAAGCAGGATCTGGCGGACGTGAAGAACACTTTTTGAAAGAGGGTGAAGTACAAAACATCCATAATGTATTATTTGCATTGAATAAACCAACTGCCGGTGCAATCAACATCAATACTACAGGTGAAAAATATACTATTCAAACGCCTTTTGAAGGAGAGTTTATGCGAATGGCCGATAAATTAAAAGGTACTGTAACCAAAGATAATGTACAGCCTTTGATGATGCGTTCTTTGTACAGTATTGGCGATATTAGAATTGTATTTCCAAACCCCGCAGTTAAAGGAGTAGTGGATTATGTATCAAATAATGATTACAGAGCCAAATCACATCATGATGCTTTGATTGTAAAAGTTAAAGCTGATGGACAGGAAAAAGAAGTAAGGCTTTTGGGGTCTAAAGGTAGTGTAGGGGAACCTCAGACCGTTAAAATCGGAAAAATTGAATATAGTTTATTCTACGGAAGTAAAGCGTATATCTTGCCTTTTAAAGTGAAATTAAACGATTTTATTGCTACAAAATATCCGGGAACAGAAAAAAGTTACTCTTCTTACGAAAGTAAAGTGACCGTTCAGGATTCTACAGAAACATTTGATTACCGAATTTATATGAATCACGTTTTGGATTACAAAGGATTCCGTTTCTTTCAATCTTCCTTTAATCCGGACGAAAAAGGAACCATATTATCTGTAAACCATGATTTTTGGGGAACTAATATCACTTATTTTGGTTATTTTATGTTATATCTGGGATTAATGGCTATTATGTTTACCAAACATTCACGTTTTGGCGATTTGAAACGCAAATTAGAAGGCGTAAAAAAGAAAAAAGAAAAACTGATCACGATATTGGTTTTAATGATTGGTTTGAGTGGCTTTGCTCAGGCACCGCACGTTCATACACCAGGTCACGATCACGATCATAACACAGATCCAAACGATCATGCCAATCATGTAACGGCTCCGCCAAGTCAGAAACAATTAGATTCGTTATTGACGATTTACAAAGCACCGGAAGCCCATGCAGCAAAATTTGGTCGTTTGATTATTCAGGATGCCGGAGGGAGAATGAAACCGGTTAATACTTTTTCATCTGAATTGCTTAGAAAAGTAAGTCAGAGTGATACCTATAATGGAATGAATTCTGATCAGGTATTTTTGTCTATAACACAATATGCTCAGGTTTGGATACAAATTCCTTTGATTCATCTAAGAGCCGGAAACGACAGTATTCGTAAAATTATTGGAGTAGATAAAGAGGCTAAACGTGCTCCGTTTGTGCAGTTTTTTGATGCTAACGGGAATTATAAGCTTTCACCATATTTAGATGCGGCATATAAAGCAGCAAATCCAAATCAGTTTGAGAAAGATTTTATAGATACCGATAAAAGAGTGAATCTGATGGAATCTGCTTTAAGTGGCAGTATTCTAAAAATATTTCCTATTCCGAATGACCCAAATCACAAATGGGTTTCGTATTTGGAAAGACAACAGGGAGGATTTAAAGGAATGGATTCGACTTATGTAACGCAGATTCTGCCAATGTATTTTAGTGCATTAAACAATGGCTCAATTTCTAAAAACTTTACAACAGCCGATCAGTTGGTGGAGAGTATTAATGGTTTCCAAAAGAAATTTGGTGCTAAAGTAAGACCAAGCGAGGAGAAAATTGATGCCGAAATAACGTACAACAAATACGATATTTTCAAAAAATTACCGTACTGGTATCTTACCGTTTCAGTCTTGATGTTGATGTTCACTATTGTAAATATCTTTTTTGAGAAAAAATGGCTTCGCATAACGATCAACGGTTTTCATATTCTGGTAGGAGTATTGTTTGCACTGCATACTTTAGGACTTATTGCACGTTGGTACATCTCGGGTCACGCTCCATGGAGTAATGCTTACGAGTCTATTATTTACGTGGCCTGGGCAACAATGTTTTTTGGATTAGCTTTTGACAGAAAATCAAAACTTACGGTAGCTTCATCTGCTTTTGTAACCGCAATGATCGTAATGGCGGCTTATATGAATTGGATTGATCCTGAAATTGCAAACTTACAACCGGTACTAAATTCTTATTGGTTAATGATTCACGTGGCGGTAATTGTAGGAAGTTATGGTCCATTTGCATTGGGAATGATTTTAGGTTTTGTAGCCTTAGTGCTGATTTTCTTTACTAATGAGAAAAATAAAGCCAAGATGGATTTGAACCTTAAAGAGATTACGTACATTAATGAAATGGCAATAACTATTGGTCTAATCATGCTAACGATTGGTAACTTCCTTGGCGGACAATGGGCCAACGAAAGTTGGGGACGTTACTGGGGATGGGATCCAAAAGAAACCTGGGCTTTAATTTCGATTATGGTGTATGCTTTTGTAATTCACGCTCGTTTTGTACCGGCCCTTAGAGGAAAATGGTTCTTTAATTTAATGAGTATGTTCGCTTTTGTATCGATCTTATTTACGTATTATGGAGTAAATTTTCACTTAGTTGGTTTACATTCTTATGCTACCGGAGAAGCACATTCATTAAGCTGGATTTGGTATTCACTAGGAGCTATTTCAGTAATCGGAGTAATTACATACCCTAAATACCGCAAGTACTATAAGAGCAAGAAAAAATAGAAAATAGTAATTCATAAAAAAAAGATTCAGTTAAACTGAATCTTTTTTTTATGTCTTAACGGGAGGTATTTAGTTTTGTTTTTTTAAGCCATTAGGATACATAATTGCTAGCAGCACGACAATGAGTAAAAAATTATATTCGGAACCGTTTCTTCCGCCGCCCACTACAAACCAGCCTTCCTGAAAATGAACCAGAATGATTCCCATTATCAATATGAAGATAGTTACAAATCCAGCCGGTTTAACATATTTGTTAATAAGCAGAAGAAAGGCGGCTACAACATGGGATAATTTGATAGACCAAGCCAGAAAAATGCCAAAAGGAGCGAAACCAATTTGATTTAAATATAGATTTCCAAAATCATTGATTCCGTTATTAAACATTCCAAAAACAGAATGGGTGAGGAGAATAATGGCTACTGCAATTCTTAGAAGTAAAGTTCCGTTCATGATTTAACTGGTTTATTTTATAGAGGTTATTTTAATTGAAAGTAATAAAAAAACGCATAATGAATTCAATATGCGTTTTTTAAGTTTTTAGAGATGTTGCTTTTAAACTTTTCCTAAAGTATACAGCTGTTCCATAGTCGGAGTCAAACTTCCTCCGGCAGGTTCTAAAGTGATTCCAAAAGCCTCTGCTGAGTCCGTTTGATTTACAGCAAATATTTTTTGAGAATTTCCTTCAAAATCGCTCAGTAAACCAATACTGGTAGGGGTTAGTACCGGGCTTAATTTTAAAGCCCAAACCTGATAAACCATCCCTTTTGGAGGTTTTGGTAAACCGGCTGCATCAATATAAGTTGTTTTTGTTTCTTTGTTCCAATACACCTTTGCAAATGAACCTGGAGAAACTGCTTGTCCGCCAAGGGTTACACCTGTGTTTTTGATGTCTCTTACAATTGTCAGACTTTTTTCAGTTTGCTTATTCTGCTGATCTAAGAAAGCGTAATCTTTCTCTATTTTGTTTTTCTCAGTACCAACAGTTGCAATAGCTTCTTTCGATTTTGTCAATTCTAAAGTTTGATATCCAAAACCTAAGAGCAGTAGTACCGCCGCAGCCCAGCCTACATATTGAGACCAGCTTGAAGCAGGTTTCATGTCGACTACTTTGCCGTGTTTCAACTCTAAACGAGATTTTATTTTTTCAAAATTGGCTACCGAGTGAAAAGGAGAGAAACTTGATGATAAAGCTACAATAGCTTTTTCGATCGAAATAATTTCCTGATCAACTTCCGGATTTTTCTTAGCCAATTCTGCTATTTCCAGATTTTCAGTTTCGGTCAATAAACCGTAAACATAAAGTTCCAGAATTCCTGATTCGATATACTCTTTTGCTTCCATTATATTTTTAGATAATTTCTTAAATCATTAATACAGTTTCTGTTTTGCGTTTTGATAGTTCCCAAAGGCATTGCCAATTCTTCTGAAGCTTCTTGTTGGGTGTATCCTTTAAAAAATAATAAATCTATAATCTCAATACATTTTGGTTTTAATTTTTTTACAAATTCTTGTATTCCAATAGTATCAATTCTATTAACGAGTTTATTACTGTCGTCTAACAGATTTACGAAATTATCTGAAGAAAGGTTTTTTTGACTGTTATTAAAATTTTTGGATCTTAACTTGTCGATTGAAGTATTCCTAGCAATATTAAGGATCCAGGTGTAAAATCTTCCTTTGCTTTCATTATATGAATCGATGTTTTTCCAGATTTTGACAAAAACTTCCTGCAAAACATCCTCGGCTTCTTCGCGGTTTTTTATAAGAACATTAATAACCGAAAATAAACTTTTCGAGTACATATCATATAAATGGGTAAAAGCTCTTTCGTCTTTTTTATAAATTAAAACTAATAATTCTTCCTGACTCATACATTGGGGTTTTTAAGTTGAAACAAAATTTTGGAAATATATTGTATAACCTGAGATAAAGATAA
>NZ_CADCST010000110.1 GCF_902804485.1 Flavobacterium collinsii
ATTTGAATCCTCTTTGGCCAATACACAGCACTGGCTGATTCCACGTACCGATGACAATACATTCTCGATTTCACCAAGCTCTATTCGATAACCACGAATCTTAACCTGATTATCTTTTCTGCCGATAAACTCCAGATTACCATCAGGGAGCCAACGCGCTAAATCTCCCGTCTTATAAATTCTATCGCCCTCTTTAAATGGATTTTCTATAAACTTCTCCCGGGTTAACTCTTCTT
>NZ_CADCST010000111.1 GCF_902804485.1 Flavobacterium collinsii
AAACTATTTTCAGGTTTGAAAGGTTTTTCTTTAGTGAATTAGATTCAATACTACACCTTCCTTTGAAACACCCCTATTTTACTAGTCTCGCAAAGACACTAAGACGCCAAGTTTTGCTTTTTTGCCTTATTTTCTTTTGAAAACCCACCCCCTAGCCCCGATAGAAGTGGAAATCCTTTTGCTTTTTCCTTTAAAAAGCAAAAGATTGAAACGAATAGCGGGAGAAAGCTACTAAATATGCCAAATTCCAAATTCCAAACCTCATCTTCGACTTCACTTTGCTTGATAAAATCACTCCTTATATATAGGAACAGAAACAACAAACCCGACAGATCTTAAACCTGCCGGGTTGTGGATTACAATTTATGGAAGAATACTTCCATTTTAAAAACGACTACATCTTTTCGATTAATCGTTTTCTATCACATACGAATGTTTATTTAATAATCAGCTTTTGCACAGAAGTGTTTCCGTCTTGCTCTACTTTTATTATATATACACCACTTGGTAAGCCTGAAATGTTTAATTCTGTTTTCTCTGTTTTAACGGAATGTACTTTTTTTCCGGACATATCAGAGATCAAAATGTTTTTAGCACTAGTAGAAGCTGATTCTATATGTACTTTTCCTTCCGTAACCGGATTAGGATACAACACAAAACCTTCTATTACATTAACCGGTAGCCCTAAAGTACATGCGGTACTTGATACATTTACTGTACGCGTTACTGTAGATTGGTTCTGCAAAGCATCTTTAACAGTGTAGGTAATTACATATTGCCCCGGAGTATTTACATCGACATTACCTGATACTACTACTGATGCAGTTATATCTGTATTTAAGTTGTCTTTAGCAGTATAACCTGCATCTGTGTACACACATCCTTTATCTATTGAAACTACGGCATTGCCTAAAAGTGTAATTGTAGGCTTAGCTATCTCTATTGCCACAGTCCAATTTTCAATAGATCTGTTTTGCGCTAACACATTGTACACTACAGGTCCGGTATAATTTAGGCTAGTTACACCACTATTCTGAATATAGGTTCCAATACGCAATGTTGCAAAATCCGAAACCTGAAAAACAGGTACCAAGGCACTTAAATTAGCATTATTATTCACCACAACCTTAAGCGTTTTCAAAATCAGATCGATATGAGTTAGTCCAACCTGATTAGCTACTGAATAGTTAATAATACTTGCCTGAGAATTTTTCGCATTAATATCTACCGTATAATTTGTTCGAGAAAGCTTATTCTCTGAGACAACAGTTACTAAGAAGCTATTGCTATAATCTGAAGCAATTACTTTTGAGTTAAGTTGTTTTACCCCATCTACAAAAAGCTCAGCTCCCGGAGAAACAGTGAAATCTGCTACTAAATTCGATACATTATAACCAAATGGAACTGTTTTGCTTACGTTATTCCCTAAGATATCCGTATTGATCTCTTGCACTAAACCAGGGTTTGAAACTGTTTTAAAGTCATAGGAAAGCAATTTACTTTCATTACTTAAACCAGTAACTACTTTCACTGTATACGTTTCAGTTATTCCAGTATTAAAGCCAACTCCTTCAACTTTTAAAGTAATTGGATTGGTATAATCATTTGGTGTTACTCCGTTAACTTGTGTAACACCACCTATTTTCGCAATACTTTTCATTCCTAAGGAATAATTTGCGATCGCAGCGGTTATATCCGCTCCGTCATTTAGTAATACTGAAAACGTTTTTGTAGGCGCATCATAACTCGTTGATAATTGATTTACAAACTCTATTTTTTGCAATAGAACTGGTACATTCCAGAATTTTCCATCACCCTGACCATTTGTATCGGCATTTGTTACAACAGCAGTGTTATCACTTATTGTACTATCAAATACAAACTGTTTGTCCCCTTCTGAAAAACTATAATACGCCAATAATCCAGGTTCGTTTCCAACGTATTTAGTTGTTGAATTTGCTGCAATTGTTGCCTGATTGCGAACTCCTGCCCATATACGAACTTCATCGATATTACCATTTAAACCACGAGCCAATCCTGCATTATTACCTATATAAGCAGCTACATTAGTATTTGAACTTGATGCTCCTGCAGTACCTGTACTGGTATAAGGAACTGAAACTCCATCAATATAAACCGTGTACACAAAGGCAGAACTTACAGAATAAGCAATATGGTGCCAGGTATTTTGTTTAATAGAATTTACACCTGTATTAATAACATACGAACCTGTTGCTGTTGTAATCGAAATTACTAAACTATTCTCTTTATAAAGTGACAAGCTATTGTTATTATGTATAAATACCAATGCCGTACCTTTATCTAAAAGTCTACCAAAAATTGATGGCTGCTTTTGATTGACCCAAAGCTCATACGTATAATTACTAGTAAGATTGAGCGCTGGTGTAACATCTGTTTTAATAAAATCATTTACACCATCAAAAGTCCCTGTAACATTCGTAGCGTAATTTGCAGCATGCGAAAGTGTTATTGATTTAGAATCGTTTAAAGGATCTGTATCTGCAGGCAATTTTGTATAAACTTGAATTGTATAATCACCAGGCGCACCTAAATCTGCCTTAGTAGTAAATGTAATGGTAGCTGTTCCTCCTGCTGCAATTGAAGCAACTTGATTCTGAATTACTTCAGCACCATTGTTGATCTTATAAGCAACCGGGAAGTTCGAAATTGCTGCAGTTGAATAATTACGAATTACAGCCGAAACTGTCACAGGAGCATTTCCTGGTTTAATTGGTGCTGAAATTGCATCAATGCTGGCATCAGCAGCTGTAAAAGGCAGTACATTAATAGTGTACTCCTCTACTTCAAAATCACTTCTAGAACTTGTTAATCCATCAAAAGTTGGTCCAAGATTTACATTGAAATATTCTGATGGTGAACGGAACATGTGCAATACGCGCATTAATTTCTCACCAGAAGTTGTATTTGCCGGAATAGTAAACCCTCCTGCCAATGTAGCCATATTTCTGAAATAATGTGTACTTGTGGTCGATGGTATAGCAGGTGACGCAGAAGTTGGAGTAGTATTTACCCAAAAGTTTCCTGCATAAAATTCATCTGTTAAATTACCATCTCCGTTCAAATCGATCACAATCATTGTGAAAACCCCTGTTGCAGTTGCCGACAAATCTCTTGTAATTGGCGTTTCTGTCTTTGTAATGGTTACCTCTGGCTGATAAGTAAAGCCAGCATAAACCGGAATTTTTATGTTTTTAAAATCTGAATACGCTGTAGTTCCCGAATTGTTTACCACATCATTCCATTTGAAACGCGATATTGCGTATCCATTTGTATTGGTATGAACCGGTAATTCATTTTTATTATATACCACTTTTTCAACTGCATCATTAGCCGGGTTATTATCCGGCAAATCAGCTCCAGCTTTGATGGTATAAGTAGCATCAACCACTGATAAATCAGCTTTAGTCGTAAAAGTGAAACTTACTGTAGAATAGGCCGCTATCGTCGGAACATTTTCTGTAACTTTTGCTGCACCGTTTATTTGATAAAATACCGGATGATTAGTTAAAGTACTTCCTCCTAAATTACTAACTCTAATAGTCACATCATGCGTACTGGTCTTTTTTCCTAAAACTTCAGGAGTTGTAATCGAAACAACAGATACATCTGTTATCACTGGTTTTGCCACACATTCAATATCAGCTATCCATCCCAATTCATTTACATCACTATCTGAAGTAAATCTAAATGTTAGCTCTCCTCCTGCAGCTGTTGACGTTAATGAAGGAGGCAAAGTATTTCCTGTGAAGGTACCTAATAAAGGAGCCGATGTACTAGTTCCGTTATACACATATAAGTAGTCGTAATCCTGCTCAACATTAAAGGCAGAAAAAGTTACCTTAATACTATTTCCGGCTGTTGCAGGTTTAAAAGTTATCGTTTGCGAAAGATTGTTTGCGTAATTTGCATAACGCGAACCACTATCTGTAAATGTCGCTGCGCAAGTAGGTGCCGGAGCAGCTCCGCCCATTAAAACATCAGTTCCTGTATTACGAACACTTTTCTCTATCGTATTGTTGTCTGCAACCGCATCACCTGTATAGTTTACTTTTCCAACTACTGTGTAAAGTTTTGGAGTTGAAAAATCAGCCTTTTGCACAAAATCAAAAGATGCTTCCGTAAAAGGGTTAATTGGTCCAGGGATAGTTTCAATCACTTCTGCTCCACCATCAATTTTATATGAAACAGGTACATTGCTTACCGCAACAGGAGAATGATTGAATACTTTTACTTTTACAGTTTCACTGGCTGTTATTCCTGCATTTGGAATTAATGATGTTAATTCAAGATCTGTTGCAGTTGCCTCAAAAATCGAAACATTATCAATAAAAACAGAATTGTATACATTATCATTAGCGATAACTTGTACATCGTTATCCATAACCGACTCAAAAGCTACAGTAAATACTGTTCCTGCATAAGCCGATAAATCATATAATAATTCTGTATTGCCAGAGGTAGCCGTTCCCCCGTAAACACCAACATTCTCATAGCTATTTACCGGAGTACCATTTACAACAAGTCTAAAAAAGTTTTTGTTTGGTAATGGTGAAGCACCAACTGTACTCCAAATTAAATTAAATTTAAGTCCGATTGTTTTACCTGTTAAACTTGTCGCATCGATATTACAGAATGAGACTTTCTTAACGAAGTTTGGATTATTAGTAAATGCGTTAGCAGACGTACTGGCTATCCAAGGAGAAGAAGACGCATCTCCGGATCCTGCCATTTTTGCTCCGTCTACAAAATCTGCATTAATGTATTCATACTTCACTAAACCTGTTGTTCCTTTAGAAAACACATAATTAGCCGCTTTTCTGGAATTAAAATTCTCCACAAAAGGAAGAGTTGCAGCACTAACAACGGCTTGAGAAACCGGTTCTACATTTACTGCTCTTACTCTTTCAGAAACAATTCCTGACACAATATCAATAGTTCTAACTGAGAACCAGTTATCATCTCCTGTTGAAACTGTGAAAGTATAAGTAGGGTCAGTTACTGTTGCTACAACATCAAACTTGTACCCGTTCATTTTTAATACTTCATACTTTGCTCCCGGAATTGGATCCCAATCCATCTTATAGGACGAAACACCACATGCTGCAGGTGCTATCACTAAATTTCTAGGCTCTGTAATTATATTAAATACCTCTTTTGAAGTATCCACTTTCGAACCTGCAATTACTCTTATTTTTGCGTTAGCAACAATTCCTGCAGGAACTTTCCATGCAAAATTTCTCGCAGCAGAAGGAACATCTTTCGCAATCAACTGATAGTTAATTCCTCCATCAACAGAATATTCGATTGTAAAAGGTTTTGCTTCTCCTTCATAATCCCAACGAATATACTCTGTACTATCTGTATCGAATTTTTCACCTCCGATAGGATAAGTCAAAATCAATTCAGGAGCTACTAAATCATACACCACTGAAAATTCTTGTGTACCAATTGGCACTCTTGAACCACTAACAATAATTTTATATGTTCCTGCTGCAGGATTATCCAAAGTGATTTGTTCAATATTATTCAAATTGTCCACACCGCGAACCGCATTAGCATTTGGCGTTGTAGCATTCAAAACCCATGGTAAAGTGGTTACACCATCTTTTACAATTTTTACATCAAGATCATTTACCAAAACAGAAGATGCTCCCGGTGTTCCTTGTAAATCTGTGTAAGCAAGCAGTACTTTCAAAGTCACTAATCCTGTCGGTACCACAATTTCTTTCTCATAGCTTTGACCATTAGATACTGTACTGGAATAAAAAGTTCTGTTATCTAAAGCTCTAACAGCTCTAAGACCGTTTAGATTTCCGAAACCATATTTATAATCCGGTCCAGGATTCCCTGCATCTTTAGAAGTACCCGTTACTAAGGCCTTCATTAAAGATGCTAACGGTTTTGCACCATAAATATTCTTGTATCTTTCGTAAAGTAAAGCAACTGTACCTGTAGTCCCAGGAGTAGCCATAGACGTACCACTCATGATCTGATAAGAATTGCTATAATCTAATGAATACACATTTGTTCCTACAGCTGCAATTTGAGGAACCAAACGCCCATCAATAGTTGGTCCAAAACTACTATAAGAACTGATTAAATCATCAGGATTATTTGCCGCTACATGCAGTGCATTTTTTGAATTCTTTGTCGAAGTATTAAATCCGCCTGGGTATGCTGTTTGTGCATTTCCATTTGAATAAATATTTAAAAGGTAAGGAAATGTTACAGTAACATTATCATCACCACGATCTCCGGTATCATATCTTCTGGTATTATAACCTGAAGTTAAATTTACTCCATACGAATTTGATGTTAATTCAATACCATCTTCATTCGCCGCTTTCACTCTTTCCTGCTGAACGCTTAAACCGTTAGACTGCGTATTAAAGTTCCAACCGAACATCTGTACTTCCGGAGCCATACCTCTTGCCTTAGGATCCAATAAACCGGCACCGCCAATAGTACCTGCCACGTGATCTCCATGCGAAGAATTTGATTCGTATTCTCTATTGATAACTCTACCAGTATGATCTTTATGAGGTTCAAGATTACCATCCCAAACACCAATTTTCACTCCTTTACCAGTTAATCCATAACCAAGACCAGGAATAGTAGACCCTAAAAGATTTGCTTTATGTGAAGTTACACCCGGCTTATTATCACTTTCTACTGGTGGTGCAACCAATTCAATGTTTTGTACCCAATTGAATTTTGCCACCTCCTCTAATTTTTCTTTAGAGGCCTGAATATAAATTTCATTAAAAGTCGTGTCATTGTTACTGTTTTTTAAAAACAAGCCTGCTAAATCCTGCTCGACACGTTTACGATCAACGCCTTTAAAATAGCTCACCACAACTTTAATTCCGTTACCACCTGCTGCAGCATAATCCGGAATTGCATTGTCTACAATCATTTGATCCAGTTTGAATTTTGGATCTACGGCAATCACAGCTCTTATATTGTCAGAAACACTACTCTTGTTATAAAATTCAGGAGCAATTTCGGCATAATAAGCGTTGTTCGATAAATAACTAAGTAATGTTATCCCTTGCGATTTTAACTTTTGTTGCTCTTCTACAGAAGGGATTTTTGTAAACTGCAACAGTGTGTACTCAGTTTTAAGGTTTTGTTTACTGGTACTTTTTTTGTCTTTAAACTGCTGTTTAAAATTGGAAGTGGTCGTGATTTTATTTCCGTTGACGGAAATGGCAAAATCACTGTCAGATGTCTTTTGTGACCATAAGGACATAGTCACTAATAACACAAATAGTGTAAGTAGTTTTATTCTCATAGATTAAATTGGTTTTGGTTAACATAGTGGTTGTTAATCAGTAAACCTACAAATTAAACTATAATTGACAAATTATATTTGCAATTAATTTGTTAAAAAACAAAGCAAAAACCCTTTTAACTACAAAAATTATAACAAAAACGCTTATTTTACGGGGCTTCAGCGAAAAATCAAAAAATCACAAATTAAGTAAGTAAATTCTTTTGATTAAAACTTACTTTGTAATCCGAAACCAAAAACCATAAAAAAAGACTTACAAAATAATTTGTAAGTCTTTTTTGAAAAATTTTTGAATATAATTTGATTATTTGTCTGCTTTTGTCTCTTTTACTTTTGTCTCCCAGTGACTCATTAAATCATCATAATTTACAGGATTAGCTGCTTTTTGATTCACGAGTTTTCCGGAATCAAATGCCCTGACCAAAATGGTTTCAATTAAATAATCCTCATTAGATTCAAAGGGCTTATATTCGGTTTTCAAGCTAATGTCAAATAAATTGGCTGTAGTATTTGACACAAAGGCTTTGAAACCACTTTTTAAAGTTTTGATTAACTCGTAAGTTGTTATTCCGGTTTGTCTGTGAACGAGTTTAACGAGTATCTGTCCTTGCTTACGTGAAAGTTTTTTAAGTCTTGCTTCAAATTCATTATTAAGATAATCTTCCACAATCTTAAAATATTTTTTCTTTTCTCGGTTGGTTTTCAGACGTGCCATTCCGCTATTCAATGCGGTCAACCGGTCTGCTGCAAGTCTTGCATAGGGATATACCTTATAGACACGGTTTTGAAGAATCATGAATTGCTTTTGCATTTCGGGATCCAGTTTTTCCTTAGAAATAATAATTTCAGGCAGTTCGATCGTATCATTCAAAATCGAATCCTGCTCAGTCAGTATGTAACCCATTTGCTCATTCTCTTTAGGTTTAACCTGAGCCTGACTAGTTAACGAAATCAATATAAAAAATAAAATAGGGGCAGTACATCTCATCGAGTCATAATTTAAATGTAAAATTATATATTTATATACAACTCTGATACCAAATTTATAAATTAGCAAAAAAATATTTTTATGAACACAAAATCGATCTTAAAAGATACCTCAATTGCTTTCCTCGAAAGCTACCTCAATAACGCCTCTCCTACAGGCTACGAAAGCGAAGGACAAAAACTTTGGATGAATTATTTAAAACCTTATGTAGATACTTTTATTACTGATACTTATGGAACAGCTGTAGGAGTTATTAATCCGGATGCACCGTTTAAAGTTGTAATTGAAGGTCATGCCGATGAAATTTCATGGTATGTTAACTATATCACAGATGATGGTTTATTGTACGTAATTAGAAATGGTGGTTCTGATCATCAGATTGCGCCTTCAAAGAGAGTACACATTCATACTAAAAAAGGAATTGTAAAGGGTGTTTTCGGGTGGCCTGCTATTCATACCCGTTTGCGCGATAAGGAAGAAGCACCAAAAATTAGTAATATTTTTATCGATTTAGGCTGCGAAACTAAAGAACAGGTTGAAGCAATGGGAGTACATGTAGGCTGCGTGATTACTTATCCGGACGAATTTATGATCTTGAACGAAAATAAATTTGTATGTCGTGCTATCGATAACAGAATGGGTGGTTTCATGATTGCCGAAGTAGCCCGTTTATTAAAAGAAAATAAAAAAACACTTCCTTTTGGTTTGTATATTGTAAACTCTGTTCAGGAAGAAATTGGGCTTCGCGGAGCCGAAATGATCGCACAAACGATAAAGCCAAATGTGGCTATTGTAACGGATGTGTGCCATGATACCACTACTCCAATGATCGACAAAAAGGTAGAAGGAGATTTAAAAATGGGTAAAGGACCGGTTATTGCCTATGCACCAGCCGTACAAAATAAACTTCGTGATCTGATCGTAGATACCGCAGAAGAAAAGAAAATCCCGTTTCAGCGTCATGCCACTTCCCGTGCTACAGGAACCGATACCGATGCTTTTGCTTACAGTAATGGCGGTGTGGCTTCGGCATTGATTTCTCTGCCTTTGCGTTATATGCACACTACTGTAGAAATGGTTCAGAGAGAAGATGTTGAAAATGTAATTCAATTGATTTACGAGTCACTACTTAAAATTGAAAACAACGAAACTTTTTCTTATTTTAATTAGTTCTTAGTACTTAGTCCCTGGTTCCTGGTGATTTGTTATTACGATTAGTAGCCAGGGACTAGTTACTTAAAAAATTATGAAATATGTTTATGAGATCTAAGCTTAGAGCTAAGGACTAAGGACTAAAAACTCAACCAGAATATTATGAAAATACTGCTACTCGAAGACGATTTTACCTTATCTAAAGAAATCTCCGCATTCTTTACTTCAAAGGAGTTTGAGTGTTTTCCTTATTACGATGGGGCATTATTGCTAAAGAAATATTTTCCTTATGAATATGATTTAATCATTCTGGACATTAATGTTCCAGGCAGTAATGGTATTGAAGTTTGCAAAGGTATTCGGGAAGTCGATAAAAAGACTCCCATTATTATGCTTACTGCTTTTAGCGAAATTGAGGATAAACTGGCTTCTTTTGAGAGCGGTGCCGATGATTATCTGGTTAAACCATTTCATTTCGAAGAACTCTATGCCCGAAGTTCCTCACTTTTACGTCGAAAAGAAATTCCACAACAGGTAGAAACAAAAATAGTTATTGCCGATTTAGAGATTCTGGAAAGTGATATGAAAATATTTCGTTCAAATGAAGAAATCAAACTGACTCCTAAAGAATTCAAACTTATTTTGATTCTGGCTCATGCAAAAGGCAAAGTTCTGTCGAAACAATTCATTGCAGAAAAACTTTGGGATTATCACATCGAAACCAATCAGAATACCATTGAAGTTTACATTAATTTTTTAAGAAAAAAAATCGACAAGGACCACGACATTAAACTGATTCGGACCAAAGTTGGGTACGGATATTATTTGAGCGATCAGGAATGACTTTAAAAAATCGAATATCACTTTTAGTAAGCTTATTATTTACAATCCTTTTTGGATTGGCTTCTACATTGATATTTGTTTTGTATTCTAATTTTAGAAAAGAAGAATTTCGAGATCGACTGGAAATTAAGGCACTTTCAAATATCAAGCTTTTAGTCAATGTTAAAGAAGTTGACGATCAGCTTTTAAAAATGATCGATCAGAATTCTATTAACCAATTATATGATGAGAAAACACTGGTCTTTGATTCTAATTTTAAACTAATTTACAGCAGTATTGACGATGCCAAAATTAATTGGTCAGTTGACGATTTAAAATACCTCAAAAAGCATAAAACTTTTTTTAAACAACAAGGTGATTACGAAGTATACGGTGTTTTTTATGATACAAAAGACAGGGATTTTTATGCTTTAATATCTGCCACAGACGATTATGGTAAACGAAAATTGCTTTTTCTACGCTATACCTTAGTGGTTTCATATATCTTTTTTACTTGTATTTGCTGGGTTCTAACCTCTTTTATGGTCAAAAAAGCCATGAGCCCACTGAGTATCTTTCATCAAAAAATAAAAAATATAAACGAGAATAATCTTGATACTCGAGTTGCTTCTAAAAACAATAAAAACGAAATTGATCTGATCGCCAATGAGTTTAATTTCATGATGGACCGAATTGAAGTTTCCTACCAAAAACAAAAAGAATTTACAGCCCACGCCTCACATGAGTTAAGAACTCCCCTATCGAGAATTACTTCACAAATTGAGAACACTATTGCCGATCCCGCAACATCTGATAAAGGCAAAAATTTTTTAAAAACCATTTTGTCGGATATCAATCAACTGACTGAATTGATTAACTCCCTATTAATTCTGTCCAAAATTGACAATAAGAAAAACGAAAACAAGGAAATTCATCGTATGGACGAAATTTTGTTTTCGGCCATCGAAAATCTGAATAAAAGCTATCCTGAATTTTTAATTTTATTTGAAATAGAAGAAAACAATAATCTGGATACTACTTTAGAAGTTAATGGCAATAAAAATTTACTGGAAATTGCTATAACCAATATTCTTAAAAATGCCTGTGTTTACTCTGATAATCAACAAGCAAAAGTAATCATAAGTACTCAGGATGATCAATTAGTGCTCTCCATTTCAAACACAGGAGAGACTTTAAATGAGGAAGAACAAAAAAATCTTTTTCAACCTTTTATGCGTGGCAAAAATTCGAAAGGCACTTCGGGTTTTGGCCTTGGATTACGTATTGTTCAACGTATCCTAACACTTCATAACGCATCTATAACCTACAGCGTTCCAGATATTAACACGAATTTATTTCAATTATTTTTTCATTTGTAATTTATTTTAAGTTATTTTTAAGGTAGATTTTAAGGTATCTTAAAGTCTGGTGATAGCATATTTGTATAAATTAAAAATGATACAATGAGAAAACTCTGTGCATTCCTACTTGTACTTTTCGGTCCGGTAGTTTTGGCTCAAAAAACAGTCACCCTTCAGGACTGTGAAAGCCAATTTCTTAAAAACAACCTCTTTTTGTTGGCATCACAATATAATATCGATGCTTCTAAAGCGCTAACCATTCAAGCCCGAATTTGGGATAATCCCTCTCTGACGGCAGAATTAAATGCCTACAACCCCGAAAGAAATCAGTATTTTGATATTGGAAAGCAAGGGCAAAAAGCATTCGGTATTGAGCAGTTAATCTACTTAGGTGGAAAAAAACGCAACGAAATCAAGCTGGCCCAAACTAACGAACAATTGGCCGAATTACAGTTTAATGATTTACTAAGAACTTTAAAATTACAATTAAGAAAGAGCTTCTTCACAGTGTACTACAACAAAAAAAGTCTTGAAACTACTGACAATCAGCTTGCACATATTGAAGATCTGATAAGCTCTTACACAGTACAAGTACAAAAAGGTAATATTCCTCTAAGAGATCTTGTTCGTTTGCAATCGCTGTATTTGAATTTTAAAAATGAGCGTATGGAAGTAGTCAATGAAAACATTGAAGAACAGGCCAATTTAAAATTGCTTTTAAATTCAGCCGAAAATGTGATTCCGGAAGTCTCTAAAGAAGAATTTAATAAGTATACCAAAACAATTCCTTTTGATCTTAAGACCTTTCAGGACGAAGCGATTGCGAATCGTCCGGATTATTTAGCCAAACAAAAGGATATTGAAGCCAATGAAATAAATGTAAAATGGCAAAAAGCACTTTCTGTCCCTGATATTACTGTGGGAGCCACTTACGATCAGCGTAGCGGAGCTTTTAACAGAGAAGCAAATCTGACTCTTGGAATTCCACTACCTCTTTGGAATAAAAACAAAGGAAATATTAAATATGCGAAAACAATTTTAGAACAATCAAAAATTGAGAAGCAAAATTTTGACCTGCAATTGCAAACAGAAATTACATCGGCATGGAACAAATGGGAAGAATCCCGTAAAAACTATGTGGTCATAAAACCAACTGTTAATTCAGACTTTGAGGCGGTATATAATGGGATCCTGACCAACTTCCAGAAAAGAAATATCAGTTTATTAGAATTTACTGATTTTATGGAAAGTTACAATCAGGCTTCAATTCAGGTAAATGAACTGAAGAAAAAAGTTATCCTTTCAGGCGAAGAATTAAATAGTACCATCAACAAAGACTTATTCTAAAACTAAATAAAATGAAATATAAACTACTAATAGGAATTGCTCTCGTGAGTTTATCCCTCACAAGCTGCAAAAAAGAAGTTGAAAATCCGAATACGAATACCTCTTTTGCTTTAAGTGACTCTATGTTAAAAACGACTACAACAGCGGAGGCACAAACACAACCGGTAAAAAATGTATTAAGTTTTTACGGAAAAATTACTGCCGATAATAACAAAATGATTGATGTTTACCCTCTTGTTGGCGGAAACGTAATTAAAGTAAATGTCGAACTTGGGGATTATGTTCGTAAAGGACAAGTTTTGGCGACCATAAAAAGTACGGATATTGCCGATTTTGAAAAGCAGTCTATCGATGCCAAAAATGATTTACTGGTCGCTAAAAATCATTTAAAAGTAGCTCAGGAATTATTTGACGGAAAATTAAATTCCGAAAGCGATGTCCTTCAAGCAAAATCAGAGGTCAATAAGGCACAATCGCAATTGAGTAAAGTTCAGGAAACCTATAAAATTTACAACATAAAAGCAGGTTCTATTTATGAAGTAACTGCACCAATTAGTGGTTTTATCATTCAAAAAAGTATCAATCAGGATATGCTTTTGCGAAATGACCGTTCTGAAAACATCTTTGATATTGCAGAAATCAGCGAAGTCTGGGCTTTGGCAAATATTAATGAAATTGATATTAATAAAGTAAAACTGGGTATAGATGCCGACGTCACTACACTAAGTTATCCTGATAAAGTTTTTAAAGGAAAAGTAGATAAAATTTTCAATGTTATTGACCCTGAAACAAAGGCAATGCAAGCACGTATAAAATTGGAAAATCCCGGATATATGCTGAAACCTGATATGAATGCGAATATTAAGTTGTCGTATAGCGAAGGTGAGTCTATGATAGCCGTACCCAGTAAAGCAATTGTTTTTGATAAAAGTAAAAACTTTGTTATGATTTTTAAAGATCGTCATAACATTGAGACCAGACAAGTAGACATTTACAGAGTAGTAGGCGATGTAACCTATATTTCGAAAGGTCTGAAAGAAAGTGAAAAAGTAATTACCAATAATCAATTATTTATCTATCGTGCCTTAAACGAATAATGAAATGGAAAAGTCTGCAAAAATATTGGGGTTTGCCACGTTATTTATTTCCACACTATCCTTTTCGCAAGAAACTGATTCGATACGAAAATATAGTCTGGGATTTCAAATGACGTCTATCTATCAATACCATCCGGCTTTTCATGCTAATTATTCCGGGACCAACAGTATGTCACCCGAAGCCGAAGGCGCTTTGTCATTAACATCAACCTTATATCTCGATGTTCCACTTTGGAAAGGAGCCACAATAACTTTTAATCCCGAAATGTCAGGAGGTGAAGGTTTATCTCAGGCCCGGGGATTGGGTGGTTTTCCTAACGGAGAAACTTTTAGAATTGGAGATACCAAACCAGTAGTTTATGTTGCCAGAATGCTTTTGGAACAAAAGTTTCAGTTTAAAAACAATAGATCATTACAGCTTGTTTTTGGGAAATTTGGACTATCAGACTATTTTGACAATAGTCCGTACTCGCACGACCCCAGAACACAATTTCTAAACTGGGCACTAATGACACATGGAGCGTGGGATTATGCCGCAAACACCCGAGGATATACAGATGGATTATATGTAAATTATCAATTTGATTCCTGGCAGATAAGAGCTTCATTGTCTGCTTTACCAACCTACGCTAACGGACCCAATGTCGAATTTAGTTTTAAAGATTCCAACGCCATCAACGTAGAAATTGAAAAGCAGATAATCTTTAAAAATATGGACATAGCCAACATCAAGTTACTAGGCTTTCGAAATGTAGCAGGAATGGGAAATTACGGTGAGGCTAATTCAAACTTTATCACATTTCCGGATATAAAAAGTACCAGACAAGATGGACGTACAAAATATGGTATAGGTTTAAACATGGATTATACACACGGAGATAATTGGGGACTGTTTGCCAGAATGAGCTATAATGACGGTAAAAATGAAACCTGGGCTTTTACAGAGATTGACAGATCGGCACAGTTGGGAATAAACCTTAAAGGAAAAATGTGGAATAGAACCAATGATTTTGCCGGTATTGCCATAGTCGCCAACGGATTATCAAATCCACATAAACAATATCAAAAGCTCGGAGGAAATGGTTTTATGATTGGTGACGGTACACTAAATTACGGAATAGAGCAGATTGTAGAAGTTTACTATTCTTTCCTAGTGCCCAATACCCATATTACACTTTCACCGGATTACCAGTTTGCCATGAATCCCGCCTATAATAAAGACAGAGGCCCCGTTCAGTTTTTTGCCTTACGTTTTCATACAGAATTCTAATTAGAAAATACAGATTATAAAGAATGCTCCGCACAGCAGCATCAGAAACAAAAATTCATCATTAAAAATACTTTTTAAAATGAACAAATTCATAAGAAACATTATAGCTTTTTCCCTGAAAAACAAGGCATTTACCTTTTTCTGGGTGGGAATATTGGCCGTTGCAGGATTCATTTCTTTCAAGAACATGCCCATTGACGCTTTTCCGGATGTAACCAATACTCAAATTATTATCATTACACAGTGGAATGGAAAAAGTGCTGAAGAAGTAGAACGTTTCGTCACGTCGCCTATCGAGATCTCCATGAACTCGGTACAAAAGAAAACCAGTGTTCGCAGTATCACCATGTTTGGTCTGTCAGTCATCAAAATTATCTTTGACGATGGTGTCGATGATACTTTTGCGCGTCTTCAGGTCAATAATCTACTAAAAAATGTATCACTTCCGGATGATGTAGAACCGGATGTTCAGCCTCCTTATGGGCCAACGGGCGAAATTTTCAGATATATTGTAAAAAGTGACAGCAGAGACAGTAGGGAATTACTAACGTATCAAAACTGGGTTATAGACAAACAGTTACGCTCTGTTCCCGGTGTTGCTGATTTAAATGTTTTTGGCGGACAAACCAAAACCTATGAAGTTGGTGTTGATCCTATAAAACTAGCCAAATACAACATTACACCACTTCAGGTTTACAATGCTGTAAATGGAGGTAATCTGAATGTTGGTGGGGATATCATTGAAAAAAACGGTCAGGCTTTTGTCGTACGTGGAGTTGGGCTTCTGAAATCAATCCAGGATATCGAAAATATTATTGTAGACGATGCAAACGGAAATCCAATCTTAGTCAAAAATTTAGCAACTGTTTACGAAAGTGCGATGCCAAGAGTCGGACAAACGGGTCTGGCTAAAAATGATGATGTTGTAGAAGGTATTATTGTAATGCGAAAAGGTGAAAATCCTCAAGAAACATTAGCCTTAATAAAAGCCAAAATAAAAGACCTGAACGACAATGTTCTTCCAAAAGACATCAAACTGGTAACCTTTTACGACCGTGATAATTTAATGAATTTCACCACTGAAACGGTTATGCATAATTTATTCGAAGGAATTATACTGGTTACTTGCGTTGTATTTCTTTTCATGGCCGACTGGAGAACTACTTTTACGGTCTCGATTGTAATTCCGTTATCGCTATTATTTGCTTTCTTATGTCTAAAAATGATGGGAATGAGTGCCAACCTACTAAGTTTAGGCGCGGTCGATTTCGGGATTATCATCGATGGTGCTGTTGTAATGGTTGAAGGATTATTTGTAGTGTTAGATCATCGGGCGCATCAATTAGGAATGACGGCCTACAATAAAATTGCTAAAGGAAGTCTGATCAAAAAAACGGGAGCAGAAATGGGTAAAGCCATATTCTTTTCTAAGTTGATTATCATTACCGCTCTACTGCCAATATTCTCCTTTCAGAAAGTAGAAGGAAAAATGTTCTCGCCTTTGGCCTACACTCTTGGTTTTGCTTTAATGGGAGCCTTACTTTTCACTCTGACACTGGTACCTGTTCTATCGCATATTTTATTGAACAAAAATGTAAAGGAAAAAAACAATCCGTTTGTCAATTTCTGGGATCGAATTGTAGGTAAAAGTTTTGCATGGACTTTTAAACATAAAGTAAAAGCGCTAATTGGTTCCATAGCGCTGTTAGTAGCAGTTTTCTTCTCGGCAACATTTTTAGGTACAGAATTTTTACCGCAGTTAAATGAAGGGGCTTTATGGGTAACAGCCGAATTACCAATGAGTACCTCATTGCCTGAAAGTGTCAAAACTGCCGCTATCATCCGAAAAGATTTGGAAAGTTTTCCTGAAGTTAAAAATGTTTTATCACAAACCGGAAGAAGTAATGACGGAACAGATCCCAATGGTTTTGGATTTATACAACTCCAGGTGGATTTAAAACCAAAATCCGAATGGAAACGAAAAATTACAATGGATGAATTAATTAACGAAATGGATGAAAAACTAAGAGTTCATCAGGGAATTACCTATAATTATTCTCAGCCAGTAATTGATAACGTAGCTGAATCTGTTGCTGGTTTTAAAGCCTCAAACGCAGTAAAAATCTATGGTGATGACCTCGATAAACTTGACGAATTATCCAATGAAGTTTTGGCTCAAATAAAAAATATTCCAGGTATAAAAGATGCGGGAATACTACGAAATGTTGGTCAGCCTGAGATTAGTGTTGTCCTTGACCGAGATAAAATGGCTGCTTACGGCGTAACATTAAGTGATGCACAAGCTGTTTTGGAATTGGCTTTTGGAGGAAAAACAGCCACTCAAAAATATGAAGACGACAAAAAATTTGATGTAAGAGTCCGCTTTTCGAAAGAATATCGTAAAGATGAAAATGATATTGCAGAACTTAAAGTTCCAACTATCAGCGGAATAAAAATTCCGTTAAAAGAGATTTCCGATTTAAAAACTATAACTGGTCCTGCCTTTATCTACAGGGATAACACCAAACGTTTTATTGGAGTAAAATTCTCTGTACGTGATCGTGACTTAGGAAGTACCATTGCAGAAGCACAGGCAAAAGTAGCAAAAATGAAACTTCCAACAGGTTATACTGTTGGCTGGACGGGAGAATTTGAAAATCAGGTTCGTGCCAGTGCACGATTGGCTCAGGTTGTACCTATTAGTTTAATTGGAATTTTTGTACTGTTGTTTATATTGTTTGGAAATATTAAAGATTCTCTGTTGGTTTTAGCCAATGTTCCTTTTGCCATTATTGGAGGAATTATTGCCCTGCATCTAACCCGAATGAATTTTGGAATCTCGGCAGGTGTTGGTTTCATTGCATTACTTGGAATATGTATTCAAAACGGTGTGATTTTGATCTCCGAGTTTCATCATAATCTAAAAGCAAAGTTTTCACTCGAAGAATCTATTTTTAGGGGAGTAAAAGCCCGAACAAGAGCTGTAGTTATGACTGCCCTGATGGCTTCAATAGGTTTAATGCCAGCGGCTATTTCGACAGGAATTGGCTCTGAATCACAAAAACCATTGGCAATTGTTATTATTGGAGGTTTAATTACTGCCACGATTTTAACCCTCTTGGTTTTCCCAATCATTTTCTGGGTATTCAACCGTAAAAAACACGTTCCAATTGAATAAAGAGTTTTAAGAAATATTAATTGGTTAAATTAATTTGATTCCGTTTCAACGAAAAAGCACCATTATTTTTTTAATGGTGCTTTTTTTATGTATCGCTATTCAGGGTGAGCAATGTTTATCAAAGAAAATCCTTCAACTTTCTTTCAAATTATTTTCCCTTTAGGAAAAGAAACTATGTAGTTCTCTGTGCAGTCTTTTGCCTATTGAAACAATTAGCAGGATATAAAATGAAAAACGACCTTCTGCTCAAGGAAGGTCGTTTCATATACTAATTCAAAAACTCGATTTAAACTTTTATTTTAAATCTTTCAAAATGTCTATTGCTTCTGTTGCGTTTGATAATTGTGCATATTTCAAAGCGGTAAAACCTTTTTCATTTCTAGCAGAAGCATCAGCTCCTTTTGCTAATAATACTCTCATAATATCCACTTTGTTATAACGGGCAGCGATCATTAAAGGTGATAAACCTTCTGACATTTCGTTTACGTCAGCTCCATATTCTAATAATTTTTTAACAAAATCTAAATCTCCTTTACCAACAGCCACATTTAATGGTGTTGAAAAACTATTTACAATTTCCAATTGTGGTTTCACAATTGATGTTTGATTTGATGCCATTGCTACATTTGCAAATGCTACTAAAGCAACTCCTAGATAAATGATTGAATTTTTCATAATGATTGATTGTTAATTGTTGATTGATTGATGATTTTTAAATTCTATGTAAATGTAATTCTATTTTATGTATTATGTATAACAAAGTACCATGTTTTAACTAATTCTTAACATTCAATTAATAAAAGCGATTTAAAGTAATTTGAATGTTAACTATCAGCTTTCTTAATAGACGCTTGAAAACCCAATATGTTACAGTTTACAGAAAAAAAACATATAAAATCTTATTATTTTTTTTCCACGTTGCAAATACGAACCGTAACTTTAATAACTTTACAAAACAAAAAGCCTTATAAATAAAGGAGTTATACTTTAAACTAGCCGAACAAAAAAAAATAACCTAAAACCACAAAATATGAAAATCCTAAAAAGAATTCTAATCATTCTAATTCTTATTGTAGCCATCGTCCTGATTGCAGCTTATTTTATGCCTAAAAATTATGCTATAGAAAGAGAGATTACCATCAACAAACCTGTTGACAGCGTTTTTAATTATGTGAGATCTCTTAAAAATCAAAATGAATTTAGTGTTTGGGCCAATCTTGATCCCAAAATGAAATCTACTTATACAGGAACTGATGGAGATGTTGGATCGGTATCTGCCTGGGAAAGCACAGTAAAAGAAGTTGGTGAAGGAGAACAGGAAATCACAAAAATTACGGAAGGAAAACGCATTGACTTTGCTTTACGTTTCAAAAAACCAATGGACGATACAGCGATTGGTTTTATGTCGACAGAGACTGCACCGGGAAATCAGACTAAAGTAAAATGGGGAATCAGCGGTGTTATTCCTTATCCAATGAATATTATGCTGCCGATGATGAAAATGGACCAAATGATTGGCAATGACCTACAGAAAGGTCTGGAAAATTTAAAAGTCAAAATGGAAGAATAAAAATTGACCTAATTAGTATAAATCAAATCCGACAAGTTTTAAAAGCCTGTCGGATTTGATAAATTATTATTTTACTGAAAGATATTCTAATACATTTTTATTGATACGCTGATCAATATTATCAATATCTGCTTTTACGAACTTTTCTCCTAAAATATTCTCGTACAATTCGATGTATCGCTCCGAAACTGACTGGATATATTCGTCTGTCATATCCGGAATTTGTTGTCCTTCCTGACCCTGAAACCCATTTTCGATCAACCAGCGACGCACAAACTCTTTTGACAATTGTTTTTGCTCCTCTCCTTTTTCCTGTCTTTCCTGATATCCATCCGCATAAAAGTAACGGGAAGAATCCGGTGTATGTATTTCATCAATTAAAACAATAACACCATCTTTCGTTTTTCCAAACTCATATTTAGTATCTACCAAAATTAAGCCACGGCTTGCTGCTATTTCAGTTCCTCTTTGAAACAAAGCACGGGTGTATTTTTCTAAAACAAGATAATCTTCTTCAGAAACAATTCCTTTTGATAAAATGTCTTCACGCGAAATATCTTCATCGTGAGAGCCATTATCAGCTTTTGTAGTTGGTGTAATAATAGGTTCCGGAAATTTATCGTTCTCTTTTAAACCTTCTGCCATTGTAACGCCGCAGATTTGTCTTCTTCCGGCAGCATATTCACGTGCAGCGTGTCCTGAAACATAACCACGAATCACCATTTCTACTTTAAAAGGCTCACATAAATGTCCCACAGCTACATTAGGATCCGGAGTTGCAATCAACCAATTTGGTACAATATCCTGCGTTAACTCCATAAATTTCGTTGCAATCTGATTCAGAATTTGTCCTTTGTACGGAATTCCCTTTGGCAAAACCACATCAAAAGCCGAAAGTCTGTCGGTTGCTACCATTACTAAAAGATTGTCATTGATATTGTAAACCTCTCTTACTTTTCCGCGATAAACCGATTTCTGATTTGGAAAACTGAAGTTTGTAGTTGTGATTGTATTACTCATTATTCTAGTGTTGTGTTGTTTTTTATGAATGCAAATTTAAAACTAATTAAAAGAAAAAAAGAACCTATTCAGATTCTTTTTTTTTAGTCGCGGTCTCAGTCGCAGTTTACAGTTTGCAAACTCTGATTCTTATTACCTTATGCATTTGTTAATTCCATATGTAAAATCGGATATGGTTTTCCGCAACCGTCTAAATCAGAAACAGATTTTACTTCAAAACCAAAATGTTTATAGAACTCCAGAGCTTGTAAATTATCTTTATTAACATCAACTTTTGTCACCTTTAAATTTTGAATTGCATACAGCAAAAGAGCTTTTCCTATGCCTGTTCCAATTTCATTTGCCGAGACAAACAACATTTCTAAATTTTCATTTTTAGTGCCTATAAATCCAATAATTTTCTCTGCCTCATTTTTTACACCATGCAATGTTACGTGCTCAAAAAAGGCTGGAATCAACTTCTTATAAAATTCAAAATCTTCATTCTTTAAAAAATCGTGTGTAGCCTTTACCGAAGATTCCCAAACACGCATTAATGCTTTATGCTCCCTATTATCTATTTTGTAAATCAGCTTATCCAAAATTTTAAATGTCAATTTCTAATTGTTCGTTTTTCTAAGTATAGTCACAGTCTCAGTATACGGTCGCAGTATACAGTCTCAGTATACAGTCTCAGTATACAGTCTCAGTCGCAGTCGCAGTCACAGTTTACAGTTTTCAAACTGCGACTGCGACTGAAAACTAAAAACTACTTCTTCAGTAAAGTCGAATTAAACAAATTCAGGATTCTGCTGTATTCGTCAATCCAGGAATAGGTTTCTTTAAATCCGTGTGCTTCAACAGGAAATGAAGCCAGACTCCAGTTCTTTTTCTGAAGTTCGATAAAACGTTGTGACAGGCGAACAATGTCTTTATATTCTACATTATCATCTACCATTCCGTGTAACATTACCAGATTTCCTTTTAAATTATCAGCGTAATAAATAGGAGAACTTTTTTTGTAGGCCTCCGGATCTGTTTCAGGAAAGTTTAAAATGTTTCCGGTATATCCGTGATTGTAATGCGCCCAATCTGTAACAGAACGTAAGGCTGCACCCGAAGCAAATTCACCAGGAGTGGTTAACATTCCCATTAAAGTAATAAAACCACCGTATGATCCACCATAAATACCTACTCTGCTGGCATCAATTCCGTATTTTTCTACTAAATATTTTTTGCCATCAAGATGATCTGACAAATCTTTTCCTCCCATAAAACGGTAAATTCCGGTTCTGAAATCGCGTCCGTAACCATCACTTCCTCTATAATCTATGTCTAAAACCGTGTATCCTAAATCAGTCAGTAAATTATGAAACATATATTCTCTGTAATAGTTGCTCCAATAATTGTGTGCATTTTGCAGATAACCCGCACCGTGAACAAAAATGATTGCCGCTTTGTTGGCATTTTCCGTTTTTGGTGTATACAATCTTGCATTTACAGGAGTTCCATCCTGTGCTTTGAAAGTAATTACCTCTGGTTCTCTCCATTTGTAATCTTTGAAACTTTCAGAAACAGAAGATGAAATTTGTTTTAAAGTAGTATTCTTTTTATTGTCGGCAACATAGAAATCCCAAGGAATATTTTTATACGAGTAACGCACCAAAAGTGATTTTTCATCTGGAGAAATGACTACTTCATGTGCACCGTCTTTGGTTAAAATAGATTCCAAAGTACCACCGGCAGCGGGTAATTTATAAAAATTTCTGTTTCCCGGATGTGTAGTGTTGGTCGTTAAATAAAACGTCTTTTTATCGTTAGACAGGGTCACATCACGAACTTCCCAATTTCCACTGGTTAATTGTACCTTCTTACCTGTTTTTAAATTATAGGTATACAAATGGGAGTACCCTGTAACTTCTGACTGAAAATAAATAGTTTCATTATCTCCTAAAAAGCCAAGAACTCCCGAATCGAATGAATAAGATGGAATTCCGGGACCAGCAATCCATGCATCATCATGCTGATGCTCAATTTCTTTAAACGATCCGTTCTCTGCATTCAAACTCACCAGCCATCTGTCTTTGTTGTCCTGGCTTCTAAGTTCAACAATTGCCAAAGAACCGTTTTCGTTATACACAGGAGCCTGAGCAGTAATCAATCGGTCTTCCTTTGCTTTATTTTTTAAATTATCGTAAGCTTCATAATACTTCGGATTATCCTGAATATGACTTAAAGTCGAGAAATTCACAAAATACACACTGTCTTTAGCAACAGAGTAAATTCCGAATTTCGTTTTGACAAGATTTGCCGTTGAAACCTTCTCTTTTGTATTAGGTGTTTGATTATAACCATCATCCGTTATAAAAACCTCCATTTTTTCTTTTTTATTATCTGATTCTTCAGCTAAACTAAAAGTGGTAAAATTTCCGTTTGGATTGGCTTTTAAATTGTAAAAGTTATCTTTTCCATAATAATATTCTTTAGCAAAATCAGATTTAACGGCTTTGCTTTTGGCAAGATTCCACTGCTTTTTGGCTGCTGCATCCCTGATAAACTGAAATAATTCTTTTTGTTGTGTCTTTAAAAAGGAATCTTTTTCAGGAGTTTTCTCCTTTTTTACTCCTTTAGTAAAGTTTGTTATTTGCAAAACGGTTCCCTCTTTTGCATTGTATTTAAAAATGTTGTCGTTTTGCTCGAAAAATACCGTCCCTTCTGCACTACCAAGTTCTACATTAGAAACCGGAGTACTTTGCTGAAGAATTTTTTTAACTGTTTTGGTACTGATCGAATACGAATACAAACCTCCTTTATCGCTATAATACACTACATCTGAAGTTGGTTTTCTTTTAAAATCCAGTTTCGAAAAAGCAGCTTCTTTGGGTTCCACCAAAACAGGCTTTACTGCTCCTTTTTGCCAGGAATACGTACTTGCGCCTAAATCATTGGTTGGATTCCATTCAAAATATACTTTTTTCCCATCCAAAGACCAGCGTCCGTAGGTAGGTTGATTTCCAATAAAAGATTCGCCTTTCATTATTTCTTCCAATTTCAAAGTTTGGCTATTGCCTGAAATCGCAAGCGTAAAAAAAGCAAGGATAAAAATGTTTTTTGTCATGGTATAGTTTTTTGATAAAACAAAAATACACTTTGAAAATTATTAAAAAAATGTTTTTACAACTTCACGCATTCAATCACTTATCATTATCAAAAAAAATCCCCAAAGATCACTTCGGGGATTCGTAAATTTTATGATACCATAAAGGCATAAACTTCCTGCTATTGCAAAAAAACACTAAGTCCTGAAAATGTTCAAAATTAACTAACAGCCAATTCTTTATTCAGAATCTTTGAGGCTATATATTTTGCAACTCCGTCTTCGGCATTGGTTTTAATTACTTCCAGTTCCGGCAGCGTTTCTTTTAACAAGGCCGGAGCATTTCCCATAATTAAACCTTTTCCGGTTGCTGATAACATTTGTACATCGTTAAACCCATCACCAAAGGAAACGGCTTCTTCTAAAGAAAACCCTTCTTTTTCTAAAACACGCTGAATTGAAACCGCTTTATCAACTGATTTATCCATGAATTCCAAGCAAGTTGGCAAACTAAAAGCATGATGTAAATCACTTGAAGAATTTGCTAAAACGGCATCTTTTAAGGCTACTAGTTTTTCATGATTCTCATGAGAAAAGAATATTTTAATCGCTCCAAAATCTTCCAGCGTCTTATAATCCACTAATTCCGGACGGTATTTTAATTCGGCTTGAAAAGCGTTTAGTTTTTCATTTACCCTATTGGTTTGCCAAACATTTTCTTTGAATAAAACTACTGTGATTTCCGGGTCAATATCCACATTTAAAGCTGCTTTTACCACGTCGCTTTTTAAATCGAACGCAAAAAGTTCTTCTTTTTCAGGGGAATGAATCCTTGCTCCATTTGAACTTACAAGATAAACCGGAACTTCAAGCGTTGCAACAATAGCCATCGCATCGAGATGATGACGGCCTGTAGCTACCACGATAAGATAATTTTGATTGTGCAGTTCCTGAAAAATTGATTTGGTATAATCTGATATTCGGTGTTGAGGGTTGAGTAAAGTTCCGTCTAAGTCACTTACTACAACTTTTATATTTTTAAGCTTTGTCATATTAAAATTCAGGTATTTATCAGTTGCAAAAATACTGCTTTGTATGCAGAAGAGCAAAGATTTCCGGCTCTGAAAGCCCCAAATACGACAAGTTTATTATATATTTAACTATTTCGTTAAATACTGCATTTTAAACATTTAAAGCTTAATAATTCCGTTTTTGTATAAATTTAAAGCTTGTTCCAGAATCTTCTCAATTCTTTCTATGGGCAAATCCTCCTCAAAGTCGAGGAGCATAATTTTCATTCTGGATCGGGCTTCCTGAAGCAAAAATGATTCTTCAAAGTGTTTCCCTTCTACAATTCCGATATAAGGTTGTTTGTATTTTTTGTGCATCCACAAATAACAAAACATTTTTCCTTTATAACAAAAAAAAGGCATTCCGTATTTTAAAACGTTGGTAATGTCCGAATCTTGTTTGAGAATAATTTCTTTTACAGCAAGAAATATCCCTTTTATGGGTTCTTCTTGTTTTAAGTAGAAATCATCCAGTTGTTTCATCTTCTGATTTTTTCGGTTTTTGCAAAAATAATTTTCAAAGTATCTGGACAACTAGAACTTGGTCTTAACTTATAAACTAGAGAATCATTTTTGATGTAAAATTTTTCTTTGGCGAAGATTAAAAATAACGCATTATTCTCCGGTTTACAATTGGGACTTGTTAATACATCCTTTCTCCTTCTAGTTTCAAACGGTTTACAATCAACAAAAGGAAACATTTTATAACAAGTATCACTACTTTTACTATTTAATTCTATCGAATCTCCAACTATTTTCCAATTCCCTTTAGAAATTACTCTCCAATCACAACCTGCGCTTTCATATTTGAAAGTACTGTCTTTATTTATTTTTAAGGTTGATCTGCTCGGAATTATATATTCAGTATCATACCAGGTCCCGACAAATTTATTTGGCAAACTTTCTGATTTTTTGCACGAAATCAAACTAACAAGAACTAAAATAGTGATAATTCTAAATTTCATTAATTATACTTTTTAAACTTATAACAAAAAAATATTCGTTTTACACCTCTCTACTCAAAGATAGGTATAAAACGAATATTAATAAATGTCAAAACACATTTCACGATTTACATTTGACATTTTATAAAAAAATTAATCGTGATTTTCTATTTGTTTGTAAGCGTCAATTACCTTTTTGACTAATCTGTGACGTACAATATCTTTATCGTCGAGATAAATAATTCCAATTCCGTCTACGTCTTTTAAAACCAGAATAGCTTCTTTCAGACCTGAAATGGTTCTGCGTGGCAAATCGACCTGTCCGGGATCACCTGTTATCATAAATTTGGCGTTTTTTCCCATACGGGTCAAAAACATTTTCATTTGCGAATGCGTGGTGTTTTGTGCCTCATCCAGAATTACGAAGGCATTATCAAGCGTACGTCCGCGCATAAAAGCCAAAGGCGCAATCTGAATAATTCCTTTTAAAATGTAATCTTCGAGCTTTTCATTGGGAAGCATATCTCGTAAAGCATCGTAAAGAGGCTGCATATAAGGATCCAGTTTTTCCTTCATATCACCAGGTAAAAAACCCAGGTTTTCTCCTGCTTCTACCGCTGGTCGCGTCAATATGATCCTTTTTACTTCTTTGTCTTTAAGTGCTTTTACCGCCATTGCAACACCTGTGTAAGTCTTTCCGGTTCCGGCAGGTCCGACCGCAAATACCATGTCATTTTTTTTGATGGTATCTACCAGTAACTGCTGGTTAGGCGTCATGGCTTTAATAATTTTACCGCCAACACCATGAACTAGTATCTTGTCATGATCGTATGCTTTTTTTTCATCCTGACCATCACTCATGATTACGCGTTCGATTACATTATCGTCAATGTTGTTGTATCGGGTAAAATGAAGCATAAGCCTCTGAAACCTTTTTTCGAATTCATCCAAAACTTCTTTTTCGCCAAATGCTTTCAAAGTGGTACCTCTCGCTACTATTTTAAGCTTTGGGTAGTACTTTTTAATGATTTCAAGATGAGTGTCTTGAGCGCCCCAAAAGTCTTTTGGAGCGATGTCTATGAGCTCGATAATTCTTTCGTTCAAATGAGATAGTTTTAAATTAAAAATAAATCAGTTTTTATAAATCAGTAGTTGTCGGGTCTTTTTTAGTCGCAGTATCAATGGTGGTTTTCAGTTAGTGTGACTAAGACTGAAAACTCAGATCAATAATTGCAATTTATCATTTCATTTTTTCGTTTTTGCAATTACTATTACTAGCTTTGCATTTCTCAAATTTAATGAAAATTAGATTTAAATACTACCAATAGTTATAAACAAAATTATGTCAATAATTACCCTCACTACCGATTACGGCTTAAAAGACCACTTTGTTGGTTCGCTAAAGGGTAAAATATTATCTGAGTATCCAGAGGTTACACTTGTTGACATTTCGCATGACATTGACCCATTTAACACAGCCGAAGCAAGTTACGTTATCGGCGCATCCTATTTAAGCTTTCCAAAAGGAACTGTCCACCTGATCGGAGTAGATATCGAACGTAATAAAGAAAATCAGCATATCGCCATGCAATGGAACGATCACTACTTTATTTGTGCCGATAATGGTATTTTGAGCATGCTTACGCAAAAGATTGTTCCACAGAAAATTGTTGCCGTCAATATACACGACCGATTCCCGAGTGAGTTTAGTGATTTGGATATTTTTATAAAAGTAGCCTGCCACATTTCTAAAGGCGGACTTCTTAATGTTATTGGTAAGGAAATTAAAGAAATAAAGCAAATCACAGAGCTACAGCCTGTAATTGCCAGTGATAACAATTCTATAAAAGGGTATGTGATCTATATCGATCATTTTGGAAATGTAGTCACCAATATCTCTAAAAGACAATTTAACGAAGTAGCTAAAGGACGATCTTATGAAATTGTGATGAAACCCAAAAGCATCAAGACTATTTTACCCAATTATTCAGCAATTGCGAGTTCGGAAAAATATCCAATAAAAACCTATGAAGGCGAAAAGTTAGCTATTTTTAACGAAGCCGGGTTTCTTGAAATTGCAATTTTCAGAAGCAATCCTTCCAAGGTGGGCTCTGCAAACAGTCTGTTAGGATTGAATTACAGAGATGTGATTACGATTAAGTTCTCCTGAAAATTAGATTGTAGATTTTAGATTGCAGATTTTAGACTTGCAGATTTTAGACTTGCAACGATTCCTTTTATCCTTTAGAGAGCGTGTAAATTTCACTACAAAATCCTATAAAGATTTAACATTTTGCAAACAGACTTATTCCTCCATACCCTCACTCTGTTTAACAGAGAATATAATTACCGAAAAAGTGCTTTTATAATATTTTAAATTTTCTCAAAAAGAAGAATCAATTTTGGTATTTTTGCGCACCTGTAACAGATTTTCAATCTAAAATCTAAAGACAGAAATTTAAAATTACAAATATGTTTGTTCGAATAGTCAAAATGAGTTTTCACGAAGAAAAAATTCCTGCTTTTCTGGAGAATTTTGAAAGTGTGAAAGACAAAATACGAAATGCTGATGGAAATCGTTTTTTAGAACTGTATCAGGATAAAAATGATAAATGCATTTTCTTCACCTATAGCTATTGGGAAACTGTAGAAGACTTGGAAAATTACAGACAATCTGAACTTTTTAATTCTGTTTGGGACTTTACAAAAAAACTTTTCAATGCCAAACCCGAAGCATGGAGTGTGGATAAACTGGTTAGTTTAGATTAGTTTCAGGTTTCAGGTTTCATGTTTCATGTTATATACTGGATTTGAAAATTGGAATCTTTTAACGCAAAGAACGCAAAGATGATGTTTAAAAGGTTTGATAAAACGCAAATTTCGCAAAGGAAAGCAACCTGAAACTTGAAACCTTAAACAAAAAAAATTACACGATTAAACAAATAAACGAATAAACCTTATACATGAAATCAATCATTTTAAGAGAAATAAAATCCTTTTTTGGTTCTCCTATTGGCTATCTGGTCATTGCAATTTTCTTAATTAGCAATGGATTATTCTTATGGGTATTTGAAGGAGACTACAACATATTAAATACTGGTTATGCGGATTTGACTCCTTTCTTTACTTTAGCTCCGTGGATTCTAATTTTCCTGATTCCTGCAATTACTATGAGAAGTTTCTCTGATGAAAAAAAGCAAGGAACACTAGAGTTGTTGTTAACAAAACCTTTATCGATTTGGGAAATCGTAAACGGAAAATTTATTGGCTCTCTCTTATTAATTGTTTTAGCAATTATTCCAACGTTTATTTACGTAAAAGTAATATCGAATTTAGGTTCTCCTGAAGGGAATATTGATATGGGCAGTACTATAGGTTCATACTTCGGATTGTTGTTTCTGATTGCAGCTTATTCTGCAATTGGAATCTTTACTTCTACCCTGTCTGAAAATCAGATTGTAGCCTTTATTATTGCGGTTTTTCTCTGTTTTCTTCTTTATTTTGGTTTTGAAGGACTGGCTTCATTAATTCCGGGATCTTCCACCATTGTTACGGCATTTGGCATGCAGGATCATTTTAAAAGTATGAGTCGGGGCGTAATCGATACCCGTGATGTAATTTATTTTTTAAGCATCACCGTATTGTTTCTGTCGTTTACTGTGTATCAATTAAAATCTTTTAAAGCGTAATGAAGTCATCTACTCAACAAAATATTAAAACATTAGGAATTACTGTTTTTGTATTAATCGTTTTAAATGTATTGGGAAGTTTATTTTTTCACCGATTCGATTTAACCAAAGACAAACGATATACCTTATCTGAAACTTCTTTACAGATCATAAAACAGGTTAAAAATCCATTATCGATCAAGATCTATATGCAGGGTGAACTTCCGGCAGATTTTAGACGCCTCCAACAAGAAACCCGTCAGTTATTGGAGGAATTTCAGGCGTATAACAGCAATATTGTTTTTGAATTCGTTAATCCTTTAGAAAACGAAGACGAAAGTATGGATGTTATCAAATCGCTTTATCAAAAAGGTCTTACACCCATAAATATTACGGTAGACGACAAAGGAAAACAATCACAGGCTATGGTTTTCCCGTGGGCTGTTGCGGTTTACAACAATAAAGAAGTCAATATTCCTTTGTTGAAAAACATAATGGGAGCCTCTACAACACAAAAAGTAACAGGATCAATTCAGCATTTAGAATATTCAATTGCTGATGCCATCAATAAAATTAGTAAAGACAGACAAAAGAAGGTTGCCATTATAAAAGGGAATGGAGAATTGAACGAGATTCACATTGCCAAAATGTTACAGCAAATTCGCGAAAGCTATTATATTGGTCCATTCACATTAGACTCTGTAGCCAAAAGTCCGACTGAAACTTTAGCTGCTCTTAAAAAATACGACTTAGCCATTATTTCAAAACCTACAGAAACTTTCTCTGACGAAGAAAAACAGGTTTTAGATCAGTTCATCATGAACGGAGGCAAAACATTATGGCTAATAGATCAGGTAGCTGCCGACATGGATAGTCTTTACAACCAGGCAGGCGCAACTCTGGCGTACCCAAGAGATCTGAATCTGAACGATATGTTTTTTAAATATGGCTTCAGAATCAATCCTGATCTGATCAAAGACGAACAGGGAAGCCCAATTAAACTGGCTACCGGCGAGCAAGGTAGCGCTACACAATATCAGGACTTTGTATGGAAATATGCTCCACAAGTGTACCCGACCAGCCAACATCCGATTGTGAAAAATTTGGGCGGAATCCGATTTGATTTTGCGAGTCCGATTGATACTTTAAAGAACGGAATTAAAAAAACGGTTTTACTGCAATCCTCTCAATACTCGAAAGCAATTGGAACTCCTGCTCCCATCAACTTAAATATTGTAACTGAAAAAACTTCTCCTCAGGATTATGTAAACAAAGGAAATATTCCGCTTTCTGTTTTATTAGAAGGATCATTCCATTCCGCTTTTGAGAATCGTGTTTTACCTTTTAAAGAAAACTCCTTTTTAGCAAAAGGAAAACCAAATAAAATGATTGTCATAGCCGATGGTGATCTGGCCAGAAATCAGTTGGACAAAAATATGATGCCAGTCGAATTGGGCTATGATCAGCGTACCGGAAACCTGTACGACAACAAAGATTTTATAATGAATTGTATTAATTATTTGTTGGATGATACCGGACTTATTAACATTAGAAGTAAAGATGTTAATCTTCCATTATTAGACAAAGAGAAAGTTTATGAAAATTACACACTCACGCAATTCATAACTATCGGACTTCCAATTCTAATTTTATTGATTTTTGGACTCGCATTTACCTATATGCGAAAAAGAAAATACAGTAAGTAGATGTTAATAAAAAAATTACTAAACTTAAGATTGTTTACGATATATTTGTAAAACCTATCTTAGTTGAGGAAAAACTAAAGAAAAGAGCAAAAAAATAAAACAATAGAGATGAAATTTATAGTATCGAGTTCGTACTTATTAAAACAATTACAGGTTTTAGGTAGTGTAATTAACAGCAACAATACGTTGCCTATTTTAGACAACTTTTTATTTGAACTAGACAACAGCGAACTGACAGTTTCGGCTTCGGATCTTGAGACTACAATGTCTGCTACATTATCAATCGATTCTACAAGTAAAGGAAGCGTTGCCGTGCCTGCTAAACTTTTACTTGAAATTTTAAAAACGTTTCCGGAACAGCCTTTAACTTTTACGGTTGAAGAGAACAATACTGTTGAGATTAGTTCTAACTCTGGGAAATATGCTTTAGCATATGCTGCCGGTGAAGAATTTCCAAAATCAGTGAGTCTTGAAGAACCGTCAGTTACACTTGTTCCTGCTGATGTTTTGGCAACTGCAGTAAGTAAAACTATTTTTGCTGCCGGAAATGATGATTTACGTCCGGTAATGTCCGGAGTTTTCTTCCAATTCTCTCCTGAAGGATTAACTTTTGTAGCAACAGATGCTCATAAATTAGTAAAATATGCCCGTACAGATGTAAAAGCATCACAGGTAGCTGATTTTATTATGCCAAAGAAACCTTTAAATATCTTAAAAAGTATTTTAGGAACTTCTGATGCAGAAGTAAAAATTGAATACAACGATTCAAATGCGACTTTCTCATTTGACAATTATATTTTAACATGTCGTTTGATTGATGGAAAATACCCTAACTACGAAGCGGTAATTCCAAAAGAAAATCCAAACAAATTAATGATAGACCGTTCTTTATTTTTAAGTTCAGTTAAGCGTGTGGCAATTTTCTCAAACAAAACTACACACCAAATTCGCTTAAAAATTGCCGGAGCCGAATTGAATGTTTCCGCAGAAGATATCGATTACTCTAACAAAGCCGAAGAAAGATTAACTTGTGATTATCAAGGAGATGATCTTCAAATTGGTTTCAACTCCCGTTTTTTAACTGAAATGCTAACTAACCTGCAATCAGATATGATTATGTTGGAGATGTCATTACCTAACAGAGCAGGAATCCTTACACCGGTAGACGGTTTAGAAGAAGGAGAAACTGTTACAATGCTGGTAATGCCTGTAATGTTAAATAGTTAACATCAAAACTTCTTTTTGTTACAGAGATTTTTTTTAGTTTCAAATTAAAGACATATCATTGTAAAAAAAAATAACATCGCTATTAACCAACCATTTTTTATACCTAGAAACCGCAATTCTTTTTTTAAGATTTGCGGTTTTTTATTTTTCTCTTTTTGTTTCTGCGTAGATGTTTCAGGTTTCAGGTTTCAGGTTGAAATGCGATCAGGGATTGAGCTGATTTTTACCGCAAAGTGCGCTAGGTTTTTCTATACTCTGCATGTATGTTATAAATGTAAAAGTTCGCAAAGCTTTGTCTAAAAACATTGAGAACTCCTTACGTTGAAATCAACACAAACTTGAATTTGAAACCTAAAACAAATTTTTCTTATTTTTGTAATATGAAAATAGAAATTTGGTCGGACATCATGTGTCCGTTTTGTTATATCGGAAAAAGACAACTGGAAACAGCTTTAGCTGAATTTCCAAATGATAAATTTGAAATTGAATGGAAAAGCTTTCAGCTTGATCCAACCATCACACCGCAATCAGGTAAAGATGTTTATACCTTTTTGGCAGAGCGAAAAGGTTTTTCTGTTGAGCAATCCATCGAAATGCATAAAGGTGTCACAGAACGTGCAAAAAGCGTAGGTTTGGACTATCACTTTGATAAAGCAATAATTTCAAATTCACTAACGGCACACCGTATCATTCATTTGGCCAAAACCAAAAATCTTGGCGATCAAATGGAAGAAATTTTCTTTAAAGCTTATTTTACAGACGGAAAAGATTTAAACGATTCCCAAACCCTAATCAAATTGGGTATTGAAGCTGGTTTAGACCCAAAAGAAGTGCAAGAAGTCGTAGAAAACGAAAGCCTTTTCTTAAATGATGTTCATTCTGATATACATGAAGCAAATCAGATTGGTGTACAAGGAGTTCCGTTTTTTGTTTTTGACCGAAAATATGCCGTTTCCGGAGCTCAGCCAGTGGAGGCTTTTGTGAATACGATCAAAGAAATGCAGAAATAACTATTTCAGAACAGCTTCATTAACCTGGAGCTCAATTCTAAAAAAATAACCTTCAATAGCTCTACATCTCAGATATTCAAACAAATTCATTCTTTAACTGTATGAATATCTGAGATTATAATTTATCCTTAAAACAGAGTAAGTCATTTATATCACTTTTTGCATCAAAAAAAGTTAGACTTAAATTCTTCGGCACTATTTACATACTCCTGTAATATTATTTTTTTGTGCCTAACCCTTTTAAATTCAATTGATTTAACACACTCAATTGCATAATTATAAATTTTTCAGCTTTTAACTGTTTTATTTGTAAGATTTTGCAGTGTTTTTTCCTATATTTGTATGAATCGACTTTTATATATTAAATCTAATCCTGAGATTTTATGAAAAAGATGTTATCCTACCGCCTAAGATTTTTATTTTTTATCACATATTTGGTAACACAAATATTCCAAAGGTATTTTCGATTTCAACTCTATACTTATTCTACATAATCTACACCTATCTAATACCATCTTTAGCATTAAGAGACATTTCTATTTAGCATAGCTTAATTGATTCAAATCTATTACTTGAGCTTAGCAATAAAAAAATCATAGCCAGCAACCTTTATTTTACCTCAAATTTTTTATTAATTATGAAACAAAATAAACTTTTAGCATTGATCCTCTGTTGTTTCGCTTTGCTATTATCCAGCTCTGTACAAGCCCAGTTTATGGCAGTTGAATCAAAAGATACTTTAAATGGAAAGCCAAAATTGACTGCAAAACTTCTTGGCAGATTAAAATTAAACGGAATTTACGATGTCAGAGGAAGCCTCAGTGGTAATAGCTCATTTCTTATTCATAAAAATGATGTTTCAGGAAAAGACATACCTGCTTTTAGCATGGACATGCGACAATCGCAATTGCGTTTTGTAAGTACAATACAACTCAATAATGGAAAAGAAATAAAATCAATGCTTGAAGCCGATTTTGAAGGAGCAAATAACACTTCTCAATTCAGACTACGCCATGCCTGGGTTCAATACGATCATTGGACGGTAGGTCAAACCTGGTCAAATTTTGGAGACTCCTCCTTGTGGCCTTCACCATTACTCGATTGGGATGGCCCTACAGGTATGGTACTTTCCCGCAGAATTCAGGTACGCTACACTGCTCGCTTTAAAGAAAACGGACACACTGCTTTTGAGCTTTCTGCAGAATATATGGAACCACGTCGCTTGTACGATTACACGCTAAACCCCACTCAAGGTGTAGATTACGTGCCCTCCAGAGCACCTGATGCTGTTGCAGGCATAAGATATGCTTTTAACAACAAAGGCTTTATAAAAGTGGCCGGACTTTATCGTAGTGTTGCTTACGATTCTAAAAATGTTGCATCCGGAGAAACACAATTTGATTTTGCTTCCCAAAATGGTGGCGGTGTCACAGCAATTACAAGTATCTTTTTTAGAAAAAAATCAGGCTTAATAAATAATCTTCAGGCGCAATGGACAATAGGTAAAGGAATCGGTGATTATTTTCTGGCTGTGGGTGGTTCGGGGCTAGATGGTTTTGCCCGATCAGATTATTCGGGAAAACTAGACCTTTTACCAGTACATGCAGGTTTTATTTCGTACGAACGTTTCTTCAATAAAAAATTTCATTCCATGATTATGGCCTCTTACAATCATTTTTATGACGGAGCTGCCACACAGGCCGGTTGGGACCGTATGACCAATTACCAGTTTACGCTTAATGCATCTTATGACTTTTTTGATTTCCTTACTGTCGGACTTGAACCACAAATAGGCTACAAACAATTACAATATGCAGATGGAAACACTCAAGGGGCTAACGCCGTTCGAATCAATTTTGGAATGTTATTCAATTTCTAATATCAGGATTAACCACATAAATAATAAAAAAAATGAAAAAATTAGTACTCGTATTTTTGTTGTGCATCGCGACATCTATAACCTTTGGACAACAAAAACCCCGAATCATAATTCTTGCTACGGGTGGAACTATTGCAGGTGAGGGAAAATCTTCGGATAGAGCCGGCTATACTGCGGGTAAAATTCCAATATCCGATCTTATAGGAAGCATTCCGAGTGTAAATTCGATTGCAGACATCAGCGGAGAGCAAATATCTTCTGTAGGCAGTCAGGACATGAGTCTCGACATATGGAAAAAACTAGCCACTCGTATCAATGAAATATTTAGCAAAAATGAAGCCGATGGCGTTGTTATAACACATGGTACCGATACGCAGGAAGAAACAGCCTATTTTCTTAATTTGGTCCTTCCACATGAATTACCTGTTGTAATTACGGGCTCTATGCGTCCGGCAACAGCTATTAGTGCTGACGGTCCTAAAAACCTGTTTGATGCTATTACGGTTGCTGCCGACCCTAAAAGCAGAAAACGTGGCGTTTTAGTTTCTTTTAATGAATCAATTTATGACTCCAGAGAAGTGACCAAAACCAGTACAACTAAAGTAAATGCTTTTAAATCGCCAGATTCGGGACCACTTGGAGAAGTTTATGACGGTCGTGTAGAATACTATAAATCATCCGTGAGAGAAACCACTAAAGGAAGACCTTTTGAAGTGAATACAAACACAAAACTGCCAAAAGTTGAAATTGTATATATGTATGCAGATGCCTCAGCTGATTATATCGATTATTTGGTAAAACAAAAAGTAGATGGTATTGTAATAGCCGGTGTTGGAAACGGGAATTTCTCTAAAGCTTTTACCGATGCTATTCAAAAAGCAACCAAAGCAAATATCTCTGTATGCCGTGCAAGTCGTTGCATTGAAGGCAGAGTCGTATTAGATGGTGAGACCAACGATAATGAACTAGGGACTATAGTATCTGATAATCTTAGCCCGCAAAAAGCAAGAATTTTATTGATGCTTGGACTAACGAAATCAAAGAATAAAAAAGAGTTACAAGATTATTTTTTCCATTTTTAAAATCTTTACTTACCACATTTACAACATTATCAGTAACTTTCGAATAAGATTCAATTCACAAACAATCTTGTTAATCTTCAAATTCATCACTATATGATACTACTACAGTTTGCCATACTGCTTGCCATGATCCTTATTGGATCGAGACTTAAAGGAATTGGTCTGGGAGTAATGGGAATGATCGGACTACTTATATTTGTCCTGTTTTTTCATATGCGCCCTGCGGAGCCACCTGTAGCGGTACTTTTGATCATTCTGGCCATTGTAACTACTGCAGCTACATTACAGGCCGCCGGAGGTTTAGATTATCTAGTTAGTATCGCTGAGAAAATTATACGACGCAACCCCAAGTACATTACTTTTATTGCGCCATTTACCGTTTATTTCTTATGTCTCTTCGCCGGTACCGCGCACATAGTATATTCACTGCTTCCAATTATAGCAGAAGTTTCTGCTAAGAAAAGAATACGACCTGAACGACCATTAAGTATTTCTGTTATCGCCTCTCATATGGCACTTACCGGAAGCCCAATGAGTGCTGCAACAGCCTCCTTAGCAGCTATACTTGCCTATTCTACCGCTGTTGTCGATATCATGAAGATATGTATCCCTGCTTGTCTCATAGGAATTGCTGCAGGTGTTTTTTCAGTTTGGAAAATAGGCAAAGAACTCAATGAAGACCCTGAGTTTATCGAAAAAATGAAGGACCCTGTATTTGCCGAAAGTATAGATAAAACATCTGAATCAGACAGAACGTTAAAACCAGGTGCTAAAACAGCCGTTTTCATATTCGCGAGTGCTATATTGCTTATTATTATTTTCGGGGCTTTTCCACAATTTCTTCCTTATGTAGGAGAAGGAGAAGCAGGTTTTGCTGTAGGAGCAGATGGAGCTGTTAATCTTACCGGATTGATTATTATGATTACACTATCGGCTTCGGCACTTATAATGATCGTTACAAAAACCTCCCCTATGTTAGTATCCAAAATGAGTCTGTTTACTTCTATGGCAACAGCTCTTGTATCAGTTCTTGGAGTCGTGTGGATGAGTGCCACTTTTATGGGAGCGAACAACAAATTAATCGAAAGTACTTTCAGAGACATCACATCAGAGTATCCCTTTACTTTTACTTTTGCGTTAATCATTATGGGAGCGTTAACATTCAGTCAGGCCGCAACGACAAAAATCATGATGCCAATAGGATTGGCATTAGGAATTGGACAACCACATCTTATTGCCATGTTTCCTGCTGTTAATGCTGATTTTATTTTACCAGGCTATCCCACGCTGGTTGCTGCAATGGACTTTGATCGTACAGGTACTACCCGAATAGGAAAATATGTAGTCAATCATAGTTTTATGTTGCCTGGTCTGGTCACTATAGCTGTAACTATAGCTTCAGGATTTTTGTTTAGTATGTTCATCTAAAAACCACCATACTATTTTTAATTACTACTTTGCTTTTTCTTACATACTTCATTGTAGTGTTTCAAAAAGCAAAGTAATAATTTACTTTTTTTCTTCTCCTGTTTTTAATATTTCTAATAAGAGAAAACTACAAAATTAGACTTCAATTACAAATTATAATAGAAGCGTTTCAATTAAAATCTACGCTCAAACCTTCTAAATTACTCCCATTTTCTGCATCAGGAAAGTTGCGCTTTTATTTTTACAAATTCCGTTACGAAGTTTATAATCAAAATGAAGTTCGTTATTTTTAATTTCAACTTCAAAGCACTGATTCGTTAAAACATCAGGATATTCATTTGTTGTCAAACATACCTCAATATCGTGCGTAGCAATGGCACCAATCGCATTTTTAGCAATTACTTTTTTAACCACTTCAATTGTTCCGTTTCGTTTATCATCGGAGTTTGTTCCTCTTAGAATTTCATCTAACAAAACAAAAGCAGGACGTTCTTCTAACGCGTCCATAATTTGTTTTAAACGTTTAATTTCAGCAAAAAAGTAAGACTCACTATCCGCTAACGAATCAGACAATCGCATTGAAACTAAAACTGGAAGTGGGTGAATGTTAGCTTTTGAAGCACAAACAACTGAACCTATCCCTCCTAAAACCATATTGATTCCCAAACTTCTCAAAAAAGTACTTTTACCCGACATGTTTGAACCGGTCAGAATCATGAAGGATTCAGGATAAAAATGAGTATCATTCCCTACTCTGGTTGCCGGATTTAATAGCGGATGACTCAGATTTGAAAACCCAATTTTATATTCTGAATTGATTTCAGGGAAAACAAAATCCGGGTTATTGTATGCCAAATTTGCTAAACTATTCAATGCTTCAAATTCACCAATAATATCTATCCATTTTTCAAGTTCAGCCGAATAGTTTTGTTTCCATTTTAAAAGCGCCTTCAAAACGTGCAGATTAAACAAAAACATTCCGTTAAAGACAGTTGCAGTTACAAAATTATTAATGGTATCCATTCTAGAAAACAACTCCGAAAGGTCTTTTAAATGTTTGCTTGCGGTTGTATTTCTAAAAATAAGCTGTTGTTGTAAATCAATTAATCTTTTTGACTGAAAAGATTCAGTTTCGATCTTCTGAACTAATAAACTGTATTGTTTGATGATTTTATCTACATTATCGGCTTTGGCAATCTCCGACTGTATCCGCTTAAAGCAACTTCCCAAAACAATCATATTGGCAATAAAAATATAACTCAGATAGGATAATAAAATTGTTTTTGATGTAAAAAAGTATGCTGCTAAAAAGCCTAAAAATAAGGTTGGAAAAATAACAGATATTGCAATTAAAACTTTAGGTAAGATGTTATTTTTAAATGAATTCCAATAAATTAAAGAGCTATAAGATTCTTTTGTGTCATAACTTATCATTGCCAAAGCCATAAAATCCTGACGCCAATCTATTTTAGTTTTTAATTCGTCGATTGCTTTCTGATTTTCAAGAATAGTTTCATTGGAAGATAACTTCAGCAATTGATTTGCCAACGTCTTTTTACCAATATAAGTAGCGGTTCTGTTTAGATTTTGAAACAGTGAATGATCTCCAAAAACATCCAGATCATAAGCATAGGAATGGCTAAAGTCATTAAATTCTATTCCGTTCTCAAAAGGAATTTTTTCTCTTTTTAAATAAGCAATTTCATTCTCATTTAATTTCAAAATTGCTTTAGTAAGTTCCCTCTGAAAAGACAGAGCAGAATGAATTCGCATTAAAAAAAGAAAACCAACAAAAGACAAAAAAGCAAAAGCTACGTAAAGTATTTCATTGGTTTTTATGTAGTAAAACAATAAGAACAAACACAGAAATACGCTTAAAAGACGCAGAATACTAATGCTATTGTATTTTTTGTTGATTTTATTAAAAAGTATTGTATAGTGCTCAACTTTATTCTGATATGCTTCCATTCCTTAAATTTAATGAAACACAAATATAGGTTTTACACTTACATTCCGGTATTAAATCTCTAATAGATTTTAGGTTTCATGCATGACCAAAACAGGTATCGAAACTTCTTTGGTTATTTTTTTTGAGAAACTGGATTCAAAAATACTTTCAAAGAAAGATTTTTTGTGCGTGATAACCGTTAAAACATCTACATCTTTATAAAGTACAAAATCAAGAATAGTTTCTTTTACTTCATCACTTGGCAGAACCAAAAATTCTACATTTTCATTCGCAAATTCTTTATCCCATTCTTTAATTGTAGTATCTGGGACATCAGTATTTGAAGTTCTTACATAGAGGCTTTTTACTTTTGCATTTGTTTTTCTGGCAATTTCCAGAACTTTACGAAGCTCGGCTTTGTCTTTCTCACGATAACGCGTTGTAAAACCAATTATTTTTATTTTTTTGAATTTTGCATCAGCAGGAATACACAAAACAGGAACCTTAACCTCTGAAATTACTGAGCTCGTATTTGATCCAAGGAAAAATTTTGTCCAGTCTGAAACCCCAGAAGTTCCCATGATTACAAAATCAATATGGTCCTCTTCTACTGCTTTTTTTAGATTGAAAACTAAGTCACCATCCATTAAACGATGTTTGATGACAATGTTATCCAATTTTCGCTCCGCTGCAATGGTTCTAAGCTTCGGGATCTCATCTTTAAACATTTCAAACTTTGCCAATTCAATAGAACTATAGATTGATGCATAATTTTCGGGGAAAAATTGGCTATCGTAAACCGGAATTTCAAAAGTGTGCAACAAAACGAGTTCGGCGTTTACAATCTTAGCAAATTCTAAAGCGTGAACAAAAGCATTTGTTGCCGCTTCAGAAAAATCTGTTGGAAATAATATCTTTTTCATTTTGTTTGAGATTAAAGGTTTGTTTCTCAAATTTAATCATTCTAGGTTCAAATCAAACTGATAATTATCAGTATTTTAACATTTAAAATTTTATTAAAATTAGCGTTTAGAAAAACTATAAACCTCATTTTCAAGCAAGCTTTGAGTTCGTAACTTTGTGCCTTTTTTTATACCTTTGCAACATGATAAATCAAGATTCTATAGTTGCATTGGCTACTCCATCAGGAGCTGGAGCTATTGCTATCATACGTATTTCAGGTTCTGACGCTATTACGATCGGAAACTCTGTTTTTAAATCCATAAAAAACAAGGACTTAACCACACAAAAAACACATACTTTACATTTGGGTCATATTGTTGATGACTCAAAAACATTGGATGAAGTATTGGTGTCTGTTTTTAAAGGACCTAACTCCTACACAGGCGAAAATACAATTGAAATTTCGTGTCACGGCTCAACTTATATCCAACAGCAAATTATTCAGCTGCTCTTAAGAAAAGGATGTCGAATCGCTGATCCGGGAGAATTTACACTTAGAGCTTTCCTAAACGGAAAACTTGATTTATCGCAGGCAGAGGCCGTTGCCGATTTGATTTCATCAGATAACGAAGCTTCGCACCAGATCGCTATGCAGCAAATGCGCGGTGGTTTTAGCAACGAAATAGCCAAACTCCGTGAAGAGCTTTTAAATTTTGCTTCTCTAATCGAACTGGAACTGGATTTTGCCGAAGAAGATGTAGAATTTGCAGACCGTACCCAATTTCATGAGTTATTAAATCGAATTGAATTTGTTTTAAAACGTCTGATTGATTCTTTTGCCGTTGGAAATGTGATTAAAAACGGTATTCCGGTAGCCATTGTTGGAGAACCAAATGTGGGTAAATCTACTTTACTAAATGCCCTGTTAAATGAAGAACGTGCCATTGTTTCTGACATTGCAGGAACAACACGCGACACAATCGAAGATGAATTAGTGATTGGCGGAATTGGTTTTAGATTTATTGATACAGCAGGAATTCGCGAAACCAAGGATGTTGTAGAAAGCATCGGAATCAAAAAAACATTTGAAAAAATCGACCAGGCACAGGTTGTGATTTACTTGTTCGACGGTTTCAAGTTTCAGGTTTCAAGTTCTGAGTTTGTTTCTGAAATTGAACAAATCAAAAATAAGTACCCGTTAAAACCTCTGCTAATTGTCGTCAATAAAAAAGATATATTGTCTACTGATGAAGTTGCAAACATCACCAATAAGCTTGAAAATTTAAATGCAAAGCTATTATTAATTTCAGCTAAAGAGAAAATTGGTGTTGATGATTTAAAAAACGAGCTACTTTCTTTTGTCAATACAGGAGCACTCAGAAACAATGAAACTATTGTAACGAATACAAGACATTACGATTCTCTACTTAAAGCATTAGAAGAGATTCAGAAAGTAAAATTCGGACTTGAAACTAATCTTTCCAGCGATCTTATTGCACTTGATATTCGCGAAGCTTTGTACCAATTTGGTCTTATTACCGGTCAGGTTTCTAACGACGAATTGTTAGGAAATATTTTTGCAAATTTCTGTATCGGTAAATAGGTTTTACAAAATATTAGAAAACAAAGAATGCCCTGTTAAAACGCCATTATATAGTATTTTAACGGGGATTCTTTGTTTTCAGAACTCAAAAATGAGCACTATAAAAACGTATTTTTTTACTTATTTTTATTATCCATTTTTGAATAAATAGGCACCTGTTTATAAGTTCACTTATTGTGGATTGTTTGATACGGATCGAAAAACTCTACCACTCCAGTTTTCATATTGTAAACACCTCCAATTATTAGTATTTGGCCGTTTTGTTCCATCTCTTTTAAAATAATGCTCCTCTGACGAATTTGATCAATAGCAAGTTCAACGTTTGTAGCACATACTGCTTCTACAAATGCTTCATTCGAAGGTGTCTTTTCACCCTTAAAATCTATACTAGCTTTTTTAACTGCAGGTTGTATTTTATTCAACAGCAAGGTTATATTACCTAACTTGACATCACTTATAGCCGATTTAATAGCACCGCAATATTCATGTCCCAGCACCAATACTAATTTTGCGCCCGAAACTTTACAGGCATATTCTAAACTTCCTAAAATATCATCATTTACAACATTCCCAGCTACTCTGGCAACGAATAAGTTACCAATGCCACTATGAAAAACATCTTCAACGGGCACACGGGAGTCAAGACACGATAGTACTACCGCTTTTGGATATTGACCTAAAGATGCCTTCCTCACTCTTTCTGTAGTATTACGAATCGTTAAATTGTCTTCAGCAAAAGCTTTATTGCCACTTTTTAATCGTTCCAATACTTCAACAGGTGTGAGTTTTGCCTGTTGTTCAGCAGTTAAAATATCAGATGAAATAATATCGCTTTTATCAATAGATACCGTTTGATTTTCTTTTCCTTGACTCTCTACTGTATGATGATAGTTTTGGCATCCTATTATAAAGAATAAGAATACTATAACTAATTTTTTTTCCATATAATAATCATTAATAGTATTGATGTTAATGCGTTTAAATTGTTGTAAAAATCTTAATGGTAGAACTAAAATTTATTTTTTAAAGATAAAGACAAAAAATTAATTATCAATAGAATAAACTGATATCAAGTTTGGTAAATTATGGTTAATATAATTAGATCCATCGCTGCAAAAAAATAACTAAGTACTTTGTGTTTTTTGTAACTGATTTGACCAAGCATACAGTTCTCTGCAATATTTACCCACTTTTATTTGAGTTAAACTCATTATTTTGTTAATTTGCTTACTAAAACTCCGTATCAATGAATGCTGAAATACAAACCCTTCATGATGTTTGGCTTTCTAATAGAACGGCTCAAACTACACCATCACACCAAATTTTTTTTGATGATCTTACAAATTCAATTATTAGTACCGGCCCCTTCTATTTCTATATTATAGATTTTTACGATATGTCACTCTCACATATAAGCCCTGCTATTTACGACATGCACGGATTTGACCAGGAAACTTTCACGCTTAATGATGTAATTGGGGTTATTCATCCGGAAGACATCGAATTTGTGATCAAAGCTGAAGCATTTCTAACTAAATTCTTTCAGGAGAAAGTGGATAGGAAAAAATTTTTGAGTTATAAAATAAGTTATAGTTTTAGGGCCCGATTAAAGAATGGGGACTACAGTCTGTTCAATCATCAATCCTTAATGCTTAGCATGGATGACAATGGAGGTTATGGAAAATCATTAAACATACACACTGTAATTGATCATCTAAGCAATCAAAACACTTATAAGATTTCATTTATTGGTTTAAATGGAGAACCTTCTTTTATGAATGTAAGTCTTAATGAGGGTAAAATGGAAGTAAAAGAATTTTCTAAACGAGAAATGGATATTATTAAGCTAATTGGTAATGGTTTAAACAATAATGAAATCGCAACTAAACTTTTTATTAGTGCCTTAACGGTTAAAAAACATCGTAGGAACATTTTAGCGAAATCTGATTCTAAAAATACCAGTGAACTAATCAAGAATTGTGTCCTTCAAGGTATAATATAATCGCTTTCTGAAAACTATTCTTTTTTCTAGTTAGCAGATTCAAGTATATAGTCATTTTATCCTATCATAATTCCGATCAATATTCTTTGTGATCTACATAGAAAGTACAATCTGGAAACAGATCTTCCAGTACAATCAGATGTTCTAAAATCTGTTCATTTTCGAGCTCAGGAAAAAAACCATTTACTTCTGCTAAAGATGAAACATACACCTTCTTTAGATTTTTCAGCTGATCCAGTGCTGCTAAATCTTCCAAAATAATCTCCGTTCGCCAAATGTCTAAATATTCCAAATCTGTAAGCTGATTGAGATAAAACAAGCTGGCTTTTGTAATATTGGGATGCTTCATCAACGTGAGACTTTTTAACTGTTGCACTTTGGAAATCTGTTTCACACCTTCATCTGTGACTGCGGTTTCTTTAAGATAAATGCAATGGATGATCTTTACTTTATCCGTAAGCATTGCGAAATAATTGTCATTATAGTCCAAGTCATCTACTCCGGCAACAACAGGTACTTTCTGAGGAATGTCTTTGGAATCCTTGATCTGGCAAAAATGCCACCAAAATCTTTTTTCTTCGCCTTTGAGTTTCATCCTTCTTGTTTCATTAAAAATATTCGGAAACAACAAAAGTTAATCCCAAATCAAAGTCTATTTACTAAAAAGATGTCTTATTCAGAATAGCTATAATCAAATGTATTAAAATTGATTGGTGGTACTATTATTATGTTCAAAGTTTATTTGTATATGTATTCAAATGTTTGGGTATTTATATAATTACGATATAGATTCTCTAATTCTGCCGATTTAACTTTATCCTTAGGCACTACTTTTCCATCACTATACATTTCAGCCAGTTCTATATAAGTTCCTTTTTCAAAATAGGAAGAATAATGATCCGGATTATCTAAAGCTTCATTATAACGAGCTTTTGAGAACAATGACATTTGATAATCAGGCTGCAAACTTTTGGAGAACCATTCAAAGGCGAGATTTTCATCTTTGTCAATATTATATTCTATAAATTTTTGCTTGTAATAACTTTTACTCTTTCCAGACATATTTAGCTTTTTAAAGTTGATGGTTCTGCCATATGTGTATATCATTCCTAAATAATACATGGCGTTAGGACTACCCGCCTTTGCTGCCTTTTGAAACCACTCTAAAGCCAATTCAGGATTATTACCTCCTTTTACGGTATAGGCAGACGAATAATTGGCTGAATCATACCAATGCGCCAGCAGCATCATAGCATCTCTACTTCCCAAATCGGCTGCTTTCTTAAAATACAAGATAGATTTTTCAAAATTATACTGAGAAATAGGGGCTGGTCTTCCGTTCAAAGCTCTATTTAAGGCAAATTCTACTAAAGCATCTGTATTATTATTCGCTATTGCCGTATCAATCCATTCTCTTCTATCCGGTAAGTATTCGTATGAATCTTTTAGCAGTGCCGCACCTGCAAAATAAAGAAGCATTCGGTAATTTTCGTCCCCTGCTTTGGCTTTGTCTATCAGTTCCGAATAGATCCATTTAAATTCTTCCTCTTTTCTATTCGCTATTTCTTGTTGACTTCGATTGTATCTTTGTAATTCAGCAAAAGCAGCATCTCTATCTCTCTGCTGTTTTTCAGGCGATGCAGAAAATAAGTCAATTATACCCGTTGTTACGTCAACCAGGGCTTTCTGTTCATTATACTTTCTTACATTTTCTGCTGCATAAATATTATTATAAATCGAGACATCAGACGAACTTGATGGCGATGAAGTATCAGAATCAGATGATGGAGTACTAGTGCTAATTGAGCTGGTCTTTTTTGGTTGCAAATCTGAAGCAACAGAAGCACTCTTCGGCATGGTTACAAAAACCTCTGTTACTTTATTCTTTTCAGCTAGTTCTGCCAATTCTTTCTTACGCTCAATTTCCCTTGTTTTTTTATCCGCTTCTATCTTGGCAGCAACAATATCCGCCCTGCGTTTATCTTCAGCAGCTTTATCTTCCCTCTTTTTGTTCTCATTTTTTTCGCAAGCCGGACATAAGTAGCGTTCTGAATCGCAGCCTTTGCTTTTAAGTAAGCAGCACCATTTACCCCCTGATTGATGTCCTTGTGCGTAACCCATCGTTATTGCCATTAAAAGGCAAATTATAAATAGTTTTTTCATGATTTCATTTTTTTGTTAACTCTTTCTTTTAAATTTTTCCTGTGCTTCCTTCATCGCTCTAATTTTTTCTTCATTAGGTTGCTCACAACACAGACGGTCCTGCATGGCTTTTTTACGTTTTATATTTATGTCTATTTCGTCGTTAGGTTCAAAATCCAACGCATAGAGCTGTCCATCGTTTTTAGAAATCAGCCAAATCGTTCTATTATCTACTACCAATTGGTGAGGATTCCAAAACGTTAAATCTACTTTTCGTAAACACCTCCTATCTTTGAAATCATAATGAATTAAATATTTTTGGTAGTAAAACCAAACCGTTCCGGGATGAGTTTCTAAAATGGCTGCGTAGGCATCATTCGTAAAATGATCAGTAGGAAATACTGTTTCCAAATCCAATTGCAGTACTTTCTGTTTATTCTTCGTGAATACAAAAAGTTGCTTTTTTGTCAATATAAAAGTGTGGCTTTTATTAGTTCTTATCAGATATTCAGAATTAATAGGCCTACTTTTGGCAGACTTCCGACTAATGCCTCTTTCCCTGACCGTTTTCAAATCCTCTTTATTTATTGTATATAACTTGTGATTACCCCCATCGAAAAGAATTGTATTACCCGAAACAAGCAACGAACTACAAAGTTCTTTAGATTGAAAATCCTCAAAAACAATATCTG
>NZ_CADCST010000112.1 GCF_902804485.1 Flavobacterium collinsii
CATGTGTTAAGCCTGCCGCTAGCGTTCATCCTGAGCCAGGATCAAACTCTTCATCGTATATTTTTTATATTATATTGCGATGCTTTATCTATCGGTTCTTTTCGAATCTCTCGATTCATTTACTCTTATTCTTTTGTTTTAACATCTCTGTTAAAACGGCTGTCAATTCAATATGTCTACGAACGTGTTTCTTTTTATTGTTTCGCTTGTTTCTCAAAGCGGGTGCAAAAGTAGAAAACTTATTTCTAAATGGCAAGAGATTTTGAAGTTTTTTTTAAGAAAATTTCTTTTCTTTTTTCCTTCTCTCCCTACCAGTCTTTCAATGAGCTTCCCGTGTTTTGCGGGGTGCAAACTTAAAATTTTCTTTCTTTACTCGCAAGCTTTTTAGAATCTTTTTTTTGAAAATTTCTTTTCGTCTTAATTCGTTTGCTTGTCAGTATTTCAGTGAACGTCTATCGCTGTTGCGGGTGCAAAAGTAGTCACTTTATTGAGTTCTACAAGCTTTTTACCGAACTATTTTTGATCTTTTTTCAAACTTTATCTTAACACTCTGATAACACCCCTTTTACAAATTAAACTGTTTTCAGGTTTGAAAGGTTTTTCCCTATCAAATCTCTTTCCCCATAGTTCCATCTTTTCAAACTGCCCGATTTTACTAGTCTCGCAAAGACACTAAGACGCCAAGTTTTTATTTTATGACCGATCTTTCCTCTGAAAACCCATCCCCTAGCCCCGATAGAAGTGGAAATCCTTTTGCTTTTTCCTTTAAAAAGCAAAAGATTGAAACCAATAGCGGGAGAAAGCTCCTAAATATACCAAATTCCAAATCTCAAATTCCAAACCTCAAAGCTTCGACTTCGTTCAGCTGAACATAATCACTCCTTATATATTAGGAACAGAAACAACCAACCCGACAGGTTGAAAAAACCTGTCGGGTTGGTACTATATATAAGTAGGTATTTAATTTAAACTATCTACAACTTCTTTTGTAATACGACTACATGCTAGTATCATTGTTTTTGCAAATAAAGATAATCGGTAGTAGTACTCACATCACGTAATCGAATTTGAGAATTATTAAACTCAAACAGCTTCCAGTTACGATTCAATTTACTTAGCGGTTCTGAATTAAATTCTATTTTAACTTCTCTAACCCCATTCTGCGATGTACTTTCCCATTGACCTGTTTGTGATACCGCTCCTTTTGTAGCAACTACAGATTTATCACTTTTAAAAACAAATGAATAATCAATATAAGCAGATGTCTTTTCTGAGTCATCAAAAAAATAAGGTATCCCCCAAGCCCCCTTTGTTATCGTTTGTGAAAAATCAAGTGTTACAATATTATTTTCAGGAGCATTGTCAATCGCGTATTTAATAGCATTTTCGAATTCTAAATTATTAGAAATCGATTTTGTTTGATTATTGTAATCCGCTATCGAAATTGGATATTTTAATGAAATATACTGACTGCTATTCAAATTTTTTATAAAATTAAAAAAGGCCTGATCGCTAACAATCGAAACAGAACTTGCAATTTGATTAGCACTGTTATAACTATTAATCGTTATAGGGTAGTTAATGTTTAGTCCATTAATTTTGGATAACAAATCAGGATGAAGATTCCAGTAGTCGATTAAAGCATTGAAGTCAGACTCGGCCGGAATGTTTTTTTCAATATAATTATAATACACCATCATTACAGGAAAATCTATTTTTACAATATCATCATCGTATGTACTTGCATTTATATTGTCTATTACTTTTTTATAATCGGCAGTTGTATTTATTGCAATTTTTGCATTATTAACAGTGACAGTATAAGGAAGTTTAATTGTGCAATAACTAGACCTGTCGATTACATTATCCTGCACGGTTTGAACCATTGCAACCCTTTGCAAATAAGTAGTAAGAGGCGAAACATTTGTAACTGTTCCCTGCGCATTATTATCTTTCTCATCTATTTCGCTTTGACAAGACAGCAAGAACAAGAAAACCACTATTGATAAATATTTTTTCAAGGGGAACATATTTATATTTTTACAAAGGTAACAAAATTAAAGAAACTGTTTTTTAATAAATCCTCATCAAGGTCTTTCGTTTGATTCTACAAAACATTAATTATCAACCAAAAACAACACTTCCTGTTTGTATAAAACAATCGGCTTTGCTTTTACCCTACTTAAACCAAAAACAAATACTTTTGCAAGGTAACAACTGAAAAACCAAATGTCACAAAAAAACCAATCAAATACTTGCGACGAAATAATCTTCTCGACTTTTTTTAAAAGTCAGGTAAAAGCACTTCGCAATTTTCTTTTTTACAAATTTGGCAATATCGATCAGGCAGAAGATTTAGCACAGGAAGCATTTGTAAAACTTTGGCAAAATTGTGCTTCAGTGCCTCTTGAAAAAGCAAAATCATACCTCTATACGATTGCGAATAACAGCAGTCTCAACGCAATTGCGCATCAAAAAGTTGTTTTGAGGTACGAGAAAAACTTCACTGGCTTAGATAAAACAAATGAAAATCCGGAATATATTCTGGAGGAGAAACAATTTCAAACTAAACTCTTGAGAGCCATTGAAAATTTAAACGAAAAACAACGCGTCGCTTTTCTGATGCATCGAATTGACGGGAAAAAGTACAGCGAAATTGCCTTAGAGCTTAATATTAGCGTGAAGGCTGTTGAAAAACGTATTCATCTTGCTTTGCTAAGCTTACGCAAAGAAATTGATTTATAGAAGTAGGGTAAATTTAGATTCAATTGTTTTAACAACATAATACCAGTGTAATGAAAAAAAATCGCTTATTAGCAAAATGGCTTAACAATGATTTATCTCAGGATGAATTAGCTGAATTTGAAGCAAGTCCCGATTTTAAAAAATACCAAAAAATAAAGAATTATACTGATCACTTGGAAGTAGATGATTTAGATGAAAATAGGATGTTATCTAACATCCTCAATCAGAAAAAAGAGACTCCAAAAGTAATTCCTGTATACAAAAAATGGATCTTTAGAGCTGCCGCTGTATTTGTGTTAGCTCTCGGAATTACGTTTGTTATGAAACTTTTTGTCCCACAGACTCAAACCGCAAGTTTTGGAGAGAAAACCACCTTTTCATTGCCTGATAACTCTGAAGTTGTTCTAAACTCCGGTTCTGAAATAAGTTATAAAAAATGGAACTGGGCCAATAACAGGCACCTTGAATTAAAAGGAGAAGCTTATTTTAAAGTTGCCAAAGGTCAACGATTTGAAGTACAGACCAACCTGGGAAAAGTATCAGTTCTTGGAACTCAATTTAACGTTAAGGTTAGAAAAAACAAGTTTGATGTCGCTTGTTATGAAGGACATGTAAAAGTGAATTATGCAAACACTCAAATTCTACTAACCCACGGACAAAGCGTTAATTTTGAAAACGGCAAACAAATAAAATTGAACGTAAAATCAATGAAACCAGAGTGGATTGACAATCAAATATCTTTTTACCAGGAAAATATCAGAGCGATATTAGACGAGGTTGAAAGGCAATATAACATTACAATTGAATTGAACACAAAGGACACGGTCTCTTTATTTACCGGAAAATTACCTGCGAAGGATTTAAACACAGCCATACAAATTATCAGTACAACCTATCATTTAGAGGCTAAAAAAGTCTCCAACAATAAAATAATTTTTGACGAAAAATAAATGTCTCTCCCCAAACAATTTCATTTTTTGTTTTTTATATTTTTTCTTGTCCTGAACGGCTTCGCTCAAGACAAAGAAAAACCTGTGCCTTTTAAAAAAATTATTGCAGCTATAGAAAAACAACATCATGTAAGTTTTAATTACACGGAAGACAATATTACCGGCCTACAACTAAATCCCCCAAAAAAAACTCTTACTTTAGATCAGAAACTACAATACCTTACAGAAAAAACCAATCTGTCATTTGAAAATATCGAAAACCAATTCATTAATATTTATAAAAATGATACTGAATCGCAAATAATTTGTGGTTATGTTTTTTCTACTGATCATAAAAAACCTATTGAAAACGCCAATATTAATCTGCTTAACAAAACTCAAACTACAACTGATTCTAATGGTTACTTTGAGTTTAAAAAAGACCTGAAAAATACATTTCTAATCAGTCATATTGGTTTTATAACCAAAAAAATTGTAGTCAATAATTCCCCTTCCAAAAACTGCCTGCAAATCACATTAGAGCCTGAGATCACAGAACTTCAAGAAATTAAAGCCAGTGCTATTTTAGCTTCGGGGATTTCAAAAAGCACAGATGGATCCTTTGAGATTAAACCTAAAAAATTTGGTATTCTACCGGGACTTATAGAGCCGGATGCTTTACAAACCATGCAGCAAATTCCAGGTGTAAACAGTCTTGACGAAAGTGTATCCAGTATCAATGTACGTGGTGGTACACACGATCAGAATTTATTTTTATGGAATGGAATACGAATGTTTCAAACTGGACATTTCTTTGGTTTAATATCCGTTTTTAATCCCAATTTGGCACATACCATTTCTATTTATAAAAACGGGAGCTCTGCCTTTTACGGCGAGAGTGTATCTAGCGTAGTAGCGATTTCCTCTACTCCTGAAACAACCGAAAAAAACACTTTTAGCGCAGGAATAAATATGATAAATGCCGATATTTATGCAAAGTACAACCTCTCAAAAAAGAGTTCTATCGAAATTTCGGCACGTAAATCGATTACCGATTTCGTAGAAACACCTACCTACAAAGAATACTTTAACAAAGTATTTCAAAATACTACGATTACAGACTTTTCAGACAAACAAAATATAGATTATCGCAGTGATAAAAAATTTGATTTTTATGATGCTACATTAAAATATGTGCACAAAATAGGTAATAAAGATCAAATCATACTTGACTTAATTACCATTAAAGACAACCTCGAAGTTTTTCAGAGTGCTACAGTATACAACATGAACAAATCGGAAAACAATGTTTTACGCCAACAAAATTATGGTGGAAATTTGTCGTGGAAAAGAAACTGGAACAATTATAATACAACTAAAATCAATATTTACAATTCTGCTTACGAACTTTTAGCCAACCAAAAAACTACTTTTGGAGATCAGATCGTAATTCAGGAAAATACCGTCAATAATAACGGACTTAATCTGGAGAACAACCATATTATTAACTCTAAATTTACTTTTAGCGATGGTTATCAGTTCAATGAGATTGGTATTACTAATTTAGAACAAGTAACTAATCCTGATTTTTATCGCAAAGTAAAAAATGTGCTAAAAACCCATGCTTTAATTTTAGAAGGAAAATACAACGACACACTTTCCAAAATCTATTTTAAGGCAGGAATGCGCCTTAATTACATTGAAAAATTTAAAAAATACAGTATCGAGCCCCGCATTCAGTTTAATTACGGCATCAACAAAAGTTTAAATTTAGAATTACTGGCTGAGTTAAAAAGCCAAAATTCGCAGCAAATTATTGATTTGCAAAAAGATTATTTTGGGATCGAAAAAAGGCGCTGGATCGTTTCCAACAACACAACCATTCCTATTCAAAGGAGCAAACAAATATCTTTAAATTTATTTTACAAAAAGAACGACTGGTTACTGGATATAGAAAATTTCTATAAAAAAGTATCCGGAATTATAACATCCAGTCAAGGCTTTCAAAATCAATTGGAATTTGTTCGAATGACTGGCGACTATGAGGTTCTGGGAACAGAAATGTTGATTCAGAAAAAAATGAATCACTTTCTAACCTGGCTGAGTTATACCTATAACCATAATAATTATTATTTCTCCAATTTTGAACCTCCAAGTTTCCCTAACAATTTTGAGTTAATGCATACGGTATCGTGGGCGGGAATTTACGAAAAGAACAATTTCAAAATAGCCCTGGGTACAAAATGGTCGTCCGGCAGGCCAAAAACTTCTCCTGATCTTTCTCAAATTAATCTGTCAGATCCTGTATTGGTGTACAACAAACCCAACAATACCAATGTGCATATTTTTTCTCAAGTTAATATTTCCTCTACTTACAAGTGGGAAAGCGCAAATGGAATTCAATACAAATTAGGTTTGTCTATTTTGAATATCCTAAATAGAAAAAATGAAATCAGCGAGTATTACAGAGTAAGTTCTTTAACAAATTCTATAGAAGAAGTTGAAACTTTCTCGCTGCAAAGAACTCCAAACATGAGCTTTAGAGTTTCCTTTTAACCTTATTCAACAAGGTTAACAAAATTACTTTTCTTTTTTTTTAATAAAATAACAATTCTTTGGTAGGGTAAACTTTATCAAAGCTGTTTTACTATTGAATCTTATCAAAAAAAGTAAAAGTGACTCTATTAAAAGACTTAATCCAATCCCAACCGACATATTTTTTCTACGACAGTTCGTAGTCATCAAATTTACTGCACGAAGTGCCTGTTAGAAGCAAATACTTATTGCTGCTACCACAATTAACATTTTACTGAATATGCAACACATATTCCCCACTTCATATTAACTAAATTAAAAATAATGAAATCAAAACAACTTAAACTGGCTTTTGCTACCATTGCAGCAACAATATTTTTTACAAGCTGTAGCAATGATAAGGATAGCAATACTGTTACTCCGGAAGCAAAAAAAGAAATTGCTCTTTCTACAAGCACTACATTAGGCTCTTATCTTTCTGATAAAGATGGCAAATCATTATACTTTTTCGCAACAGATGCAAAGGGACAAGCCTCGTGCACAGGTGGATGTGAAGCCGTGTGGCCTCCATTTTATGTAGATAATTTAACCGCTGAAAAATTAAGCACAGGATTGACACTCTCTGATTTTGCATCCATAACTACCACATCGGGTAAAAAGCAACTGACTTACAAAGGATGGCCATTGTATTATTATGCACCAAGTATAAATGGAACGAATACACCGGAAACTGCCGGACAAACAACAGGAGATGGTGTTGGCGGTGTTTGGTTTATTGCAAAACCGGACTATTCAATTATGGTAGTCAGAAGTCAGCTTCTAGGACATGACGGAAAAAACTACAAATCTGATTACACCGTTGGCGATGGCCTGACAACCTACTTTACAGATGCAAAAGGACTGACACTGTATACTTTTAAAAATGATAATTTCAAGAAAAATAATTTTACAAAAGCAGATTTCTCAAACAATGCGGTTTGGCCTATATACGAAACAGATAAAATAGTTGTCCCTTCCATTCTTGATAAATCTAAATTTTCTGTAATTACTGTATTTGGTAAATCTCAATTGGCTTACAACGGCTGGCCTTTATATTATTTTGGGCAAGATGCCAGCGTAAGAGGCTCCAATAAAGGAATTAGCTTTCCAAGCCCTGCCGTTTGGCCGGTACCTGTAAAAGACTCGCCACTTGCGATCTAAAGGGCATACTTTTTCAATCAAATTCACTTATAGGTTCACCTAACCTATTGTTGTTCAAATTAGTTCAATGTACTGTTGAGCTAATTTGAATCTTTATCATTTCCTCGACATTACAAAAACCTTAGGGTTTGAATGTTAGAATTTCATGCTCTGTATTTACGCTCGAATTTTAAAGAATCTCGTACCTCTTTTTTTAAGTAAGGTACGGTTATCTGCATCAAAGCTGTTTTACTACTGAACCCTATCAAAAAAAATAAAAAATGAACCCAAAAAGAATCGCATTTATAATTACAGCCTCGTTGGTATTGATTTCGGCGGGCCTCTATTTTTATTATGGTTTTGTCTTTAAGGAGGCACGCAATATAGAATCTGAAATACCTGAATTTAGTATAACAGCAACGAAATTACTTCATGATTATAACTCAAATACAGAAAAAGCAGATTCATTATATCTCAATAAAACAATAGAAATAACCGGAAAAGTAACCAAAGAAACCGATTCTGTTGTGATACTTGAAAACAACATTTTTTGCCTTTTTACCAAAAAAACAAAAGACCAATTATTGAACAACAAAGTAACCGTTAAAGGCAAATGCATTGGCTTTGATGAACTATTTCAAGAAGTCAAACTAGACCAGTGCACCATTAATAAATAAATCAATTTATCCATTTATGAAAAAATTTTTAGTCCCAATCTGCTTTTTCCTGGCCACCATAGCCTATTCGCAAGATGATTTACTAAACAGCCTTGATTCGACTCAGGTACAGGAAAACTTTTCTACAGCAACTTTTAAAGCCTTACAACTGGTCACCTTACAAACCACAAAAATGCCGGCGAAAAAAGAGTTCTATTTTGTAGTCTCTCATCGTTTTGGCAGCGTTAAAGACGGTTTTGACAGTTTTTTTGGTCTTGATAACGCCACTACAAAACTTGGTGGTATTTATGGGGTTACAGATTGGCTGTCTGTGAGTCTTTCCAGACATACATTGAATAAATTGTATGAAACAGGAGTTAAATACCGAATGATGAGACAAAGCAATAGCTTTCCTGTAGACATTGTTGGTTACAGTGTTTTGGATATCAATACATTTCTGGAAAAAGATCAATATCCAGGTTTAGAATTTAAGCATCGTACAACCTACGTACAACAATTGCTGATATCGAGAAAAGTTAGCGAAAAACTATCCTTAGAACTAGTACCCTCATTTGTGCATAGAAACCTTTACAATCCAGACTTAGAAAGAGACAACCAGTTTTCTTTTGGAGGTGGCGGACGTTATAAAATCACAAAAAGATTATCTGTCAATTTAGAATATATGCACAATTTTAACAAACCCAATTTTTATGAAAATCCATTGTCAGTCGGTCTCGATGTTGAAACCGGAGGACATGTTTTTCAATTAATCTTTACCAATTCACAAGCCATGAGCGAAAGTGGATACCTAACCAATGCCGCCGGAAACTGGGGAAAAGGAGACTTCTTTTTCGGATTTAACTTATACAGAGTATTTTAACAACTATAAACAAGCAAATTATGAAAAAAACAGTAGCAATTACAATTTTAGCAGCCGCACTAACACTTATAAGCTGCAGCGATTCTGATACCTACCAAGATATAGAAACTCCTCCGGTTACAGACACTCCAACTCCAGGAACAAACCCAGTAGTTACTATTAGCTATTCTAAAAATGTAAAAGCAATTATTGATGCCAATTGTGTAGGCTGTCATCAAAGCGGAAGATCAGCAGGCTTCAGACCTTTGACCACTTATGCAGAAGTAAAAACCGCTACTGAAGGTGCGGGTTTATTGAACCGCATTCAATTACAAAATGGTCAACAGGGCATTATGCCTCAGGCCGGAAGAATGTCACAGGCAAATATCGATTTGATTGTTAAATGGAATACAGACGGACTAAAAGAAAACTAATAATTATGAAAAAATCGTTTATTAATTTATCTATAGTGTTTTTACTCATTTTGATTCACACCAATGGATACGCACAAAAAGTAATCACAAAAACAGGCACTATAAAATTTCAGGCTACTGTGCCATCCTATGAAGAAGTTGCCGCCGAAAACAAAAGTGTGTCCGCAATTTTAGATCAATCCACCGGGGATTTTGCAGCTCTGGCTCTTATAAAAGGTTTTCGATTTAAAGTTGCTTTAATGGAGGAACATTTCAACGAAAATTATATGGAGTCCGAAAAGTTTTCAAAAGCAACTCTAAAAGGCAAACTAGAAGATTTTGACATTTCTAAAATTACCGGTACTCCCAAAAACTTCACTCTAAAAGGCGATCTTACCATTCATGGGAAAACAAAACCTATAACAGTAATCATTAAAATATCCAAAGCAGCCAATGGACTTAGTACTGTGGGGTCATTTGAAGTCAAACCAGAAGATTTTGACATCCAAATACCAAGTCTTGTCAGAAAGAAAATTGCAGACAAGATCAAAATTACCTACAATTTTTCATTAGTTAAATAATCCATTTCAACAGATCAGGCTTAACTAGTAAGTAGAATTCCCCAATTCAACATTTACTACCCCTATAACTTTTTACTTTGAAAGATTATTAAACATGACTATTGACCAGAGGTCAGTTTCATACTTAGCTGGCCTCTTTTTTTACTAACTCAAATAAAATTCAAATGATCTGCAAAAATTATGTTGTTACCGGTGAAGATGTAAACGATGTTATGATTATGGAAAAGGCCGCGTACAATTCCTACACGCTACGATTACTATACCGTTTTTTATTTCAAAATGGATTTTCAAGAGAAAAACTGAATTCTTTACAGCTCGATCTGCAGGAAGGAAAATATGTACTGATCTGTCATAAAAACCTAATGTTTACAGAACATTTTTTTGTTGAGATGAAATATTGTTTTATGAATGACAAGATCAATATTAAAAGTTACTTTTTTAATTCTAAAAACGAATGCTGTGCAGAACTCCTTAAAGAAGTCGAATGGTTTGATTCTATTCGCAAAGAGGTCATCAGAGCACCTAAAAAAATTCTAAAGCATTTTACTACGAGTAACCCGGTAAAATTTCAGAATCTGTAAACCTCAACTCATTACCTCTTTTTCCAAATAGCTTAAACGTAGCCCTACGACTAATAGAAAGGCTTTAATAAAACTCACTTGCTCTGAAAAATATCATATTAAGACAAGATAAGCTTTTGGACGCAGGCTTTCGCCCTTACAGGACATGAACAATCATCATCAATATTGATGGTGTTTCATCAAAATCGATCAAGTTATTTACATTGATTAAACCCTCTATTTACTGAATGTCAATTTCGAAACCATCAATTTCAAAATGTTGAAGCTTATCAATATTAATATCTACTTTCAAAGAATCAAGCAATCTTTTCCCCAATAGATTAACCATTTTTTTTCATAGTTTCTCAATCTCCCAAATTTATAATCAGATTCCTTTTCACTTCATGATAAATATAAATCTTTAAATTTTCCTGCTTATTGTAAAATACATCATTACAAATTATCTACAATTTTAGTAATACTAAGTAAAAATTCCTGAGTCTGTTTTATGTCAAAATAATTTTGCTTCATCCATTCTATTTGATATCTCACTGGTAAGTAAATACCCCATTTTGATGTAATTAAGGAATCTGGATTTTTTTCTAATTCTTCTGTTATAATTTCCTCAATAACATCCACATTTGAAGTTATGAAATTTAATTTATCCAAAAAATCATCTTTAGATTCATAAATATCGAATGAACTTATGCTATCATCTAATGAGTTCTTTATTTCAGAAAATTTAAAAAGAAATTGTAATGTTCTATTTATTTTAGTACCTGTAAAAGTGTAGAATACGAGTTTTTTTTCTGAAGTCAACAATGGTCTTTCCAACTCTATATTCTTGATATCAAAAACAGAAAAATCACTTCGCATCACACCTAACTCGTCTGAAGCTTCTTCATAAAGCTCTGTAAAAACTTGATTATCGTATAAAATTTCAAACATCTTATTTCTAATACTGGGATGCACCATTCCGCTTCCACCAAAAAAAAGAGTTTTTTTACCATCATTTGCAGGTTTAACTTCGATTTTTTTTGATTTGAAATCGACAAAAATAATTTTCCAGATTTTAGCTGCTAATAAAATATTTTCATCTTCTCTAATTTGCGGCGTTAATGGAATTTCACCTATTTTTATTCCTGCATTAACAACCTTAAAATTATCTTCAATAGTAAAGGCACTGTAAAAATCTCTGTTATTCACGATTTTTTCACCTTCAATTCCTATAATAACTTCATCTCTTAATTTTTCGAATAAATCAATAGCAATTAAATGGTTTAAAATCTCTTCAATATCTATACTTTCAATATCATTGAATGCGAAGTTTTGCTTTAATCGTTTAACTAATTCATTAAAATTAGTGCCTGAATTTCCTTTTGTTATTGATAACGCCTGATGTAGTAAAAGATCATACGCTAAAGTCATTGTGTCTTTTGGCTCAATAAAACCTTCTTTATACAATTCCCAGCAAGCCAATGACTGCAATAAGCTCCATTTATCTGTTGCATATAAATAAAGCAAACTTTTTGCACCATCTCTTCTACCGCTTCTTCCTATACGCTGTATTAATGATGCAATACTGTGCGTTGCATCTATTTGTACCACTTGATCAACAGAACCAATATCAATTCCGAGTTCTAAAGTTGAAGTACAGGAAATGCAAAAATTTTGTCTATTGTTACTTTTTGCAAAATATTCTACATATTCTCTAACCTCCTTATCAACAGATGAATGATGCGAAAAATAATTTACATGACCGTTTAGCTTTTCAGAAAGTTTTTTTAATTTAACAGCTACTTCTTCTGCCAATCCACGGCTATTGGGAAAAACAAGAACTTTATTATCTTTTGTTTCAAGATATAAATCCTTCAATAAATCTAGTGGTAAATCAGATCCCGTACTTTTAAAATATTTAAATTTAGCTTCAATTTCTTTTGATGCTTTATCTCTCAAAACTATTGTGGGCACGGTGGTACCAGCAAATTTCTTGACCTCATCATAATCTCCCAACGTTGCTGAAAGTCCAATTAGCCTAAATTGATTTTCATTTAAATCCTGTAATCTAGATAAAATAGACTTCAATTGTATGCCTCTTCCCGATCCAATAAAAGAATGAATTTCATCAATAACAACAAATTTAAGGTTCGAAAAAAGATGCTTTACGTTAAAAGGTTTATTTGAAAGCATAGCTTCCAGAGATTCGGGCGTTATTAAAACCACTCCTGATGGATCTTTTATTAATTTTTCTTTTAAAGTTCTATTTGCTTCTCCGTGCCATTTAACTACATTAACCTCTAAGTTTTTACACAATTCTTCTACACGATAAAACTGATCATTAATTAATGCAATAAGGGGTGAAATATATAAAACCTGAACTCCTTTTTCGTTAAAATTAACCTGAGATAAAATGGGCAGAAAAGCCGCTTCAGTTTTTCCCGAAGCAGTTCTGGATACCAAAATATAATGGTTATCGGTTGTTAAAATTCTCGAAATTGCTGCATTTTGAATGGGACGTAATTGTTCCCATCGTTTATCACGAATATATTTTCGGATTGGTTCTGATAATAATTCAAATGACATTACAATTCTTCTATGCTATCCATTAAAACAGTATCTGGTCTTTCATCAGAAATTTCAATTTCTCCAAATAGTTTTGCTTTATCTAAATCAGGATTCTGTCTTAGTATATTTAGAATATTTAAAAAATCCCTAATAACTTCTCTTGGCGTTAAAAATTCAGAAGCTCCGGGTTTATTAAACATTTCCTCCATGAAGTTTTGTATATCTTCATCAGAAACATTTGTGGATATTTTATAATTATAATCAAATATTGCTTTAAGCTTTATTAAAAGCACAAAAATTTCGTTATGATCTAGCGGTAATAATTTAATTACAGGCTGTGCAAAATCTCTAATTTCTGCAGTTTCAAACTTGTTTGTTTCTAATCGTGATTTTAAAGCATGATAACTAAACAAACCTCTTCTTTCATTTTCTAATACTTCTTTAGTTCCTGCAAAATTGAAAAAAAGATTACTTACTTTTCCTTGAAAACAATCATTATATATTGCCAGAATCTTTTCATAATTTTTTTCTCTTGTAGCAGAAACAGATATCTTATAAAGGTTTATTGCCTCATCAAGATTGATCATAAAACCGCTATATCCCATGCTTACAAACAATTTGGTAAAGTTTTTAAGCATATCGTAATAATTTAAGTCGTTAATGATTTCTCTAACACCTAAATCTTGTTTGGCTTCCGTTTTAGTATTATATTCTCCTTTTAACCATTTTAAGGCATTCCTCCTTAATTGCTCATCATCTTTAATATAACCTTCGTAATATTTCATTACAACTGTTCCAAAATCAAAACCTCCAACTTCTGTTATTTCATTGATGGTTTTCATTATGTTATTCTGAATAAGACTCAAATATTGTTCTTCTCTAATATTTTCTAATTGAATATTATTCGATTCTGCCGTTTTCATCACCACTTGCTCTATCCATTTTTCCATCAAAGTTGGTAATGCTCCACCTTCAGGTTTAGTCTGAATAGCGACATTGTCCATAATAGCAGCATACAATGCTACTCCTTTTCCATCATTGGAGTAAAGTCTGTTATCTGGTGTAAAATCTGCATTTGCCACCACAAACTTTTGTTTTAGTGCTACCGTATTTAGTAAGTGTAACATGAATGATTTTCCAGACCCGAAATCACCGATCCAAAATTTAACCATACTGTGTCCATTTTTTACATCTTCTAATGCGCTTACAACTGCATCAATTTCCTCGGAGCGCCCCACCGTAATATGCTGGACACCAATTTTAGGAACGACACCTCCAATTAATGAATTAATAATTGCTGTGGCTTCTTTGGGTTTTATGTTTTCTGTCATTTTGCTAAAATTCGGTTATAATAATTTTCGTTAATAATATAAAAATCTTCTTCTTCTTCAATTAAAATATCATCTAATTTCTCGTAACATACTTCATTAATACTCTCTATCAATTGGTTTTTAAACACCCCTCTTGATTTTGCGAAAGTTTCAAAATCAGCCTGAAGAACAGAAAAATTTGCCTTTGAAAAAGAATCAAGAACATCTTGCTGTATTTTCGTAAAATTGAGTAAGCTGTCATAAAGAGATTTATCGATCGTGCTGTATTCAGAAACAGTCTGATTCTCTAGTTCTGGATTAATTACCAATTCTGTTTTTAAATCTTCCTGCTCATCTTCATCTCTAAGATATTCATTAAGAAGCTCAACCGTTCCGGAATGTTTTTCATGAACCTGCTGAATAGCATTTCTATCCAATTGAATTTTTTTTCGTTTAGCTGTATAAACATTTTTTACCGCTTTAAGAGCCTTTTCTAAATCTTTATCCTGTATAAATTCATTGATTATTGCTTGAAAATCATCGAACTGATCACCATTTTTAAATAAAGTTTTCTGTACTGTCACACCTAATGGTTTCTGGTCAAATTTTACCGATTTTAAATCATAATGAATGTAATAAACGTACAACACAAGTGCTGCTCCTTTACTATGAGCTGCGATAAATTTTGAAGCATCGTAAAAAATATTTTCTACTGATGGATTGTCTTTATTTAAATTTCCTAGATTGATAATCTCATTTATAAATGTGTCTGAATCTTTATTGAAATTAATAATTAATTCATCAAATTTAATTTTCCAACGAGTTGTATTTTGGATATTTAATTCATAATCCGTTTTTTCATCTGGTTCATTAATTGTTGGTGCATAAATCTGTAATATTTTATTCAAGCGTATTATAATTCGCTCGTTATATTCTTCTTTTACAACATTCGATATATAGGTTAGATCTACATTAAGTTTTCTTTTGTGCCCAAAAATTTCACGAACAGTATTTTCACAGTATTTGAAAATATTAGAATGAAGTTCATTTATAACAGTTTCTATAGAGTATTTATAGTTATTACTTCCTGGCTTATAGTTATAATGTTTTTGTGCAATAATATCAGCTACTGTAGTAAGTTCTTCTTGCAAAGAAGATGAATCTTTTTTACATCTTTCATCTAATCTTTTAATTACAGACAAATAAAATTTCATGATTTCGACAGCGCAAAAATCAATATTAAAAAAATTATTAGCTGGATTCCAAATGTTGTTTAAAAGCACTGCATCTTCATCACTTAGATTTAATTTGATTCTAAACTGAAATCCTAATTTTAACTGATCATATCCCGAATAATCATCATAGTAATTTTCCTGTCGGCGAATTCTCTCTGAATCTTTCCTTAAATTATGTTGCTCTAATTTTTTAATAAAATGAGAAACACAGTACGTTTTTGTTTTAGGGTAGTTTATTTTTAATTCGTTTAATTCTTTCTCTAAACGAGCAATATTTTTATGAGTATCAAATTCTTTTAAAAGGTCAAAAAGCAAAACAAACGCATAATTGTCATTCCCATCAAGATCTGTACAAATACCATTTAAAAAATTAAATTTAAAAGTCTTATAGAAAACACGCTGCTGGCTTGTCGCCGAATTTATTTCTGAATATGAATATACATATTGATGTCCCCAAAAAGGTACGTTTGAAGTTTTTGAAATATTTGAAAGGCTATAAGATTCTCCTGTAATATCAATAATTGAATTATCCATACTTCGCGAATTTGATTTTATTAAACAATCGAAAAATTTACTACTATAAAATTACATTTATCAATATAAACTTTTCTATAATAAATCGTCAATAAGATCCGAAAAATCGAATTCATGTATTAGCATAATAGTATGTCCCTCTTTTCTTAAGTTAATAGCTTTTTCAACTTTTCTTCCATAACATGAAAAAGCCCAAGCGGGGTTCCCATTGTCACCAACTATTAGGTAATCAGTCTTCTTTGTAATGCTATCTGTCGGTATTCCGCCAAATTTAATAATATCTTTGTGAAGATTCTCTCTGTTTCCTCTTTGCAAAACACCCGTTATACAAAAAGTCTTTCCTTCAAAAATTACTTCCGGCTCACTTGTACAAAGACCAAAAATATTTACATCTATGGTAGTATCCTGTATCTTTTGGCTTACTTCATCATCCTGAATTTGTACAAATTGCTTAAAAAAAGCCATTAAGACAACTTTTTCTTCTTCATTTATTTTGTTATCTGAAAGAACAGAAAGTACCAGACTCCTTATTTCATCGTAAGGATAATAGGTGTTTAAATGTTCATTTTCATCCAGCCATTTTTGAAGATCATAAATTTCTTTATCTGTAATAATCCCATCTGCTAAAATACCGTGACAAATACCTTGTAAAATTTGAAGGTCAGTAGTTACTGCGTTATAATAATAACTATCACTTTCGTATTTTTGACACAGCCAAAACAAATCTTCGATTGTTTCTTTAGGAGGTATTTTATTTGAAATCGTTTCTTCAATAATGGTCATGAACTCATTAAAAGGGTTTCGGTTAACCAATTGTTTATGCTTCGAAACCCATTTTCTAAGCTCAATTATTTCTTTTTCGTTCACTTCTTCATCAGCCTGAATGCCTAGTAACAATCCTTTTAGAGAACCAATTGCTTTGTCTGCTTGAGATTTTGAAGTGTAAATTTTCAACATTTCCTGATCTATATTACTCATATTAATTTTTGTCTCTTATTAAATTAAATAACCTGCCTGATAACTCTAATTTAAGTATCCATTAACATTCCGCTATAAATCAATTTATTACAAATAATTTATAGTTCTAGATGCAAATATTATCATTTAACATCAATCTTTTTTACGGAAAACCATATTGTTCTCTCAAATATATCGATTCACAAAAATCAACCACCAAGTATTTATACCTGTTTATTTAATCTTTTATATTACTAAACATGTATTAGTCCATTTATGAGGAAGAATACTATTTCATAAATTTACGCAACTAATTGAGCTATCTGTGAGTGTTTCCTGGTAAAAGCAAATCGAGAAATCTCTACATACTTTTTGTTATCGAAAATGCTTATTTCTACGTCAGAGCAATTGCGTTGAAAAAATAGAAATGAAAGAAGTTTATAGAAACAATTTTTCCTCCAACGATCTCAACCGACCAGAATGGGCAAAGCTTATTAAAAGAATAAAGAAAAAGAAAAATCGCTCACTAGAAAATATTCGTTTTATAAAATAGGATCGTTTTAGTCGCAACATTGAATATACTTATCAAGTGATCGGGATTCTAAAAGGACTGAATACTCAAGCCATCGCACTTGATTAAGTAATCAATTTTAAAGTTCATGAAGTATTATAGCGCTTGTTATACTTATCTATTCCAGAAGGAGAGAGTTAGACAATCCTTCCTCTAGCTTAACCACACATCTAAAACCAATACAAAATTACTCACCCTTATATCTTACCATTGATTTGATGTCTTTAAAACCATGTATTCAATCTTATTTGGGAGGGATTTCTACTTCATAGAATAATTTATCAAACAAAAACATTACTCAAAATTACTCGCTAAACTTCTATTAGACATTGCTTAGATTGATACTCTCCTTTTAATATTATATAACTTTAAAAAATTAAAGGCCTAACCACTCAATATCAATCCGTTTTCCTGCTTTTTTGATACTCGTTTAAAATAGCACCTAAACCTATTAAAAGGAAAAATACGCCAAGACTGCCCAAAAGTACTGGGTCTACCATATAACCGTAAATCCCATCAATCTCCGCTTTATTCGGATTGGTTGGATCATACAAAACCTTAACCGAACTTCCTTCAATGTAACTCGGAAGAGAAGTTCCTACATTAGAGGTGAAATCTATTTGTTTACCTGATTTTGTAACAAATGAAACATGGGGGTAATAGAGCGATCCATTCTTATTGCCAGCAAGAGGTATCGATTCGATAACTGTACCATAAACAATATTTGCCTTTTCAATAAAGTTTAATTTCTGTTGAAAAAGGCAAAATGCCCCCACCAATAAAGTCAAACCGGGTATAAAACACACATAAATAACAGCACGAATTAGTCTTTTATTCATCATTTATTATTAAAATTAATGGTTGTGTCACATTGCCCCGCAGGTTATTACTAATTACTTTATCAGAAATGACTATACATTCATTTTCTCTAATTCAACCTCTTATTCGCATACCATGAATACTCCTTTGATAGTGAAAAGTTTCATCATTTTTTAGATTGACCCTTGATCCGATATGGGTCAAGAAAAAAAAATCTCACACAAAACAAAAAAGCCACTCGATTTGAGTGGCTTTTCGTGAACGCAGAAGGATTCGAACCTTCGACCGCCTGCTTAGAAGGCAGGTGCTCTATCCAGCTGAGCTATGCGTCCATTTTTTATAAAACTTCCGACAAAGTTCTTGTCGGGGTGGCAGGATTCGAACCTGCGGCCTCCTGCTCCCAAAGCAGGCGCGATAACCGGGCTACGCTACACCCCGAGGCAAAAATTAAGCGGAGAGACAGGGACTCGAACCCTGGCGACGGTTACCCGTCGACAGATTAGCAATCTGCTCCATTACCGCTCTGGCACCTCTCCAAGCTCAAGAAACGTGTTCTGTTTTGCGGTTGCAAATGTAAGACAACATTCCATATCTCACAACTATTTCGACGCTTTTTTTTGTCTTTTTTCAATCTTTTTTTTAAACCTCTTCACAATCAAACAAATAGAATTAACAAAAATTTGATATTAAATTTAAAATCCAATCGAATTGCCTCAAAATTTGAATTTATTCAAATAAAGAGTAAATTTGCTTGATTAACTAATATTAACAGAAAATGAACAAAAGAGTTGTTATCGTTTCTGCCGTTAGAACACCTATCGGAAGTTTCATGGGAGGTTTATCTACCGTACCCGCACCAAAATTAGGTGCTGCCGCAATAAAAGGCGCACTTCAAAAAATTAACCTTGACCCAAAATTAGTTGATGAAGTTTTTATGGGTAATGTGGTACAGGCCGGAGTTGGCCAGGCACCAGCGCGTCAGGCTGCACTTTTTGCAGGTTTATCTGAAGAAGTTGCCGCTACAACTGTAAACAAAGTTTGTGCTTCAGGAATGAAAGCTGTTATGTTTGCCGCACAGGCTATCGCTTGTGGTGATGCTGAAATCGTAGTAGCCGGAGGAATGGAAAACATGAGTTTGATTCCGCATTACGTACAAATGCGCAACGGAACAAAATTTGGTCCGGCTTCTTTGCTTGACGGAATGCAGAAAGATGGTTTGACAGATGCTTACGATAACAACGCAATGGGAGTTTGCGCTGATTTATGTGCGTCTGAATACAACATCAGCCGTGAAGAACAGGATAATTTTGCTATTCAGTCTTATGAAAGAAGTGCAAAAGCCTGGGATGCCGGAAAATTTGATAACGAAATTGTTCCTGTAGAAGTTCCGCAAAGACGTGGTGAACCTGTCATCGTTTCAAAAGACGAAGAATATACCAATGTAAAATTAGACAAGATCCCTTCGTTAAGTGCTGTTTTTACTAAAGACGGAACAGTTACTGCTGCAAACGCTTCTACTATCAATGATGGAGCTGCTGCTTTAGTTTTAATGTCTGAAGAAAAAGCAATCTCACTAGGATTAAAACCTTTAGCGTACATAAAAGGTTATGCTGATGCTGCTCAGGAGCCAAAATGGTTTACAACAAGCCCTGCAAAAGCACTACCAAAAGCCTTAGACAAAGCAGGAATTTCAATAAGTGATGTTGATTATTTCGAATTCAACGAAGCATTCGCGGTAGTTGGATTAGCCAATTCAAAAATCCTTAGTCTTGATAACGACAAAGTAAACGTAAATGGTGGAGCTGTTTCATTAGGACATCCTCTAGGATGTTCGGGAGCAAGAATCATCGTAACTTTACTAAGTGTTTTAGAACAAAACAATGCTAAAACCGGAGCTGCAGCAATTTGCAACGGTGGTGGCGGTGCTTCGGCAATTGTTATCGAGAGAGCTTAAATACTATTTTATCAGGAGTTACTACATTAGTAAATAACTCCTGATTTTCAACTCATAAATTACCCTAAATGTTCGGAATTTGCAATCTAGCCATAGTACCCGTACGAGCTGAGCCAAGTGACAGAAGTGAAATCGTTACTCAACTTTTGTTTGGTGAACATATCGAGATTTTAGAACGCCAAAATCAATGGGCCCGAATAAGAATTCAGTTCGATGATTATGAAGGCTGGGTAGATTCAAAACAATACCAGATTATCTCGGAAGCAAATTTCAACCAATTAAGCAGTGAAGCAATTATTCTAAATGCCGACCTGATTGATTACATCACTTCTTCAAATAATTTGTTACTGCCAATTCCGCTTGGCGCTTCTTTATCTTTTTTAAACAATAGCGAAATCAATATTTCAAATTTTGATTTTGAAGGCACCAAAACCAGCGGTATAAAACCTAAGAGCGCTATTATAAGCACGGCTTTTATGTATTTGAATGCTCCCTATCTTTGGGGAGGAAAAACTCCTTTTGGAATTGACTGTTCCGGTTTTACCCAAATGGTCTACAAATTAAACGGCTACAAAATTCATCGTGATGCCTCACAACAAGCCCTTGACGGAGAACCTTTGAGCTTCATCGAAGAAAGTGAGCCCGGCGATCTGGCGTTTTTTGATAATGACGAAGGAAATATTACACATGTTGGTATCATTATGGACAATAATTACATCATTCACGCCAGTGGAAAAGTTCGTATTGATCGTTTGGACCACTTAGGAATCTACAATCCTGAAACAAACAAACACACCCATAAGTTACGTGTGATCAAGAAGATAATCTAAATTTTTCATCCTCCCTCTAAGTTAATTTTTCTCTAAACCCTGAAGCAAACAACAAAATTATTATATCTTTATAGCAAATTTGTTGTATCATGGATAAAATAACGCAGAAAACAGAACCTTTTGATACTAAAAGAAGTATTCGAAATGCCTCAGGAAAAGTAATCTCCATTAAAAGATCTACTTTAAGTTCTGATGGTAAAGAATACAGCTGGAGCAACAAGCTGGAACGTGTTGGAGTCATCCGATCCGGTATTCCTTATGATTCAATCGAAGTCATCAGCAGGCGATTAAACAATCCTGTAAAATCTGTTCTGGCCATTGTAGGGATTCCTCAAACTACTTATAACAAGAAAAAAAGCGAACATTTGCTTTTAGACAGCAGAGACAGCGAATTGGTTATTTTAATCAATGAGCTGATCGATTATGGCCTTGAAGTTTTCAATAATGAAGAAGAAAAATTTCAAAGATGGCTCAAAAAACCTAATTTATCTATCGGCGGAAGCACTCCTGAAAACATGCTGGACACCGTAACAGGAATTAACGAAGTGAAATTTAGTTTAAATCGATTAGAGTTTGGAAACTTAGCTTAAATGAAGGTTTTTAGAATCGAAAGAGAAAAATACTTAAGCACAACTTTAGCAGGAATTGGAGCTTCAATGTCTGAGGGTTTCCGATGGAACAGCCTTAATACCCGCATGGTTTATACTGCCGAAAGCAGAGCATTGGCAACACTTGAAGTATCTGTTCATTTAGATTTAAGTGAAGATTTGCCTTTGGACCGTTTTTATGTCGAAATCGAAATCCCGGATGACATCACCATTCAGGAAGTTAACATAGAAGACTTACCCGAAGACTGGAATTCAAAACCTCCAATAGTAATAACACAAACGATTGGCGATGATTTTATAGATTACAACGAAGCTGCAATCTTAAAAGTTCCTAGTTGCATAGTACCACAGGAATTCAATTATTTAATAAATCCAACCCATCCGGACAGTAAAAAGATCAAGGTTATCAGTAGTACCAGAATGAATTTTGATTCGAGATTTCAAAACAAACACTAATTTCACGAATTAGCACGAAGTAAAAATCTATTTAATCTTTATAATCTGTGGCAAAAAAATTAGTGACAATTAGTGTAATCCGTGTTTAAACACTAATTTCACGAATGTACACAAATTAAAATCTTTCTAATCTATCTAATCTGTGGCAAAAAAAATTAGTGACAATTAGTGCAATCCGTGTTTAAACCCTAATTTCACGAATGTACACGAATTAAAATCTTTCTAATCTATCTAATCTGCGGCAAAAAAATTAGTAACAATTAGTGCAATCCGTGTTTAAACACTAATTTCACGAATTAGCATGAAGTAAAAATCCACTTAATCTTTATAATCTGTGGCAAAAAATTAGTGCCAATTAGTGCAATCCGTGTTTAAACATTAATTTCACGAATGTACTCGAATTAAAATCTTTCTAATCTATCTAATCTGTGGCAAAAAAATTAGTGACAATTAGTGTAATTCGTGTTTAGGCACTTATTCTGATTGTTTTTCTAAACTCCGAAGGGCTGTTTCCTTTTTGCTTTTTGAAGAATTTATTAAAGTGACTTTCATCGGTAAAACCAAATTCGTAAGCAATCTCATTGATTCGTTTATCACTAAACTGTAGGCGATGCTCAATCAGCTTTGTTTTATAATTGCTGATATACTGCTGCATGGTTTCGTTGGCATGCTTTTTAAAATAGCGTCCTAAATACGTATTTGAAATTCCGAAATAATCGCTAATCGATTCTGCTTTGATTCTTTCAGGATAATAAATGTTGTTTTGAATGTACTGCAAAATATCCATTGCTTTTGCCTCACAGCCAATATTTACTTGCTCGGGCAAATACTTCGCGATATTTCTTGCCACCACGATAATCAAAGTGTTCACCAATTGCTGAATCAATTCTTTATTATAGACATCTTTATCTTCATACTCCCTAATAATTGCCTCCACCATAACTTTCACCAAACATTTATCGGCAACATTTTTTAAAATACAGCCCGGCTGATGATTCGCATTTTGTAGAATATACTCTAAACGCTGAATATTTTCATTTTGCAGGCTTGAATTTTTTAAATAAATATCATTGAACCTCAAAAAGAAAAACTTTGTTTTGGTTTCAATGGTAAAATTATGACAATCCTCAGGAGTCAAGAGAAACATATGTCCAGCATCATATTCAAAGACATTTTTATTGATGCATTGCAAACCGGTTCCGTTCAGAATATAAACCAATTCAAAAAAATTATGACGATCACCTACATCCGGGTATTCATCTAAAGTCTCAAAGGAAACACTAAACGGTTCGTATAAATTTTCTTTTTTCATAATAGTTATTATTATATCGTGGCTGCAAATATACCTAAAAAACACAAATATATACCATTTAACACTCTTAAAAATGGTATATATTTGTCAAATAATTTTAAACGATCAAAAATATCACTTATGGAATATAGAAAATTAGGCAATACTGAACTTGAATTATCCACGATTACATACGGCGCATTTGCGATCGGCGGGAATATGTGGGGCGGAAACGATAAAGCAGATTCAATTGCTTCTGTTCATGCTTCAATCGATCATGGTGTGACTACAATTGACACTGCTCCTTTCTACGGATTTGGTTTAAGCGAGGTCATGATTGGTGAAGCTTTAAAAACGCAAAATCGTTCGAAAGTACAGTTATTGACAAAATTTGGTCTGGTTTGGGACGGAAGTACTAACGGAAAAGGCGAATTCTTTTTCGATGCTGAAGACAATGGAAAAAAAGTCCCTATTTACAAATATGCTTCCAAAAACAATATTATTAAAGAAGTTGAAGAAAGTCTAAAACGTCTTCAAACCGATTATATCGACTTGCTTCAAATTCACTGGCCGGATACTACAACTCCCATTCACGAAACAATGGAGGCGCTTGAAAGCCTAATTCAACAAGGAAAAATCAGAGCAGCAGGAGTAAGTAATTACAATGCATCGCAAGTTCAGGAGGCACAAAAAACCATTCAATTAGCTTCCAATCAGGTTCCGTTTAGTATGTTAAATCGTAGTATTGAAACTGATTTGGTTCCACTAACGCTTGCTGAAAATATTGGAATTATTGCCTACAGTCCGATGGAAAGAGGTTTATTGACCGGTAAATATTTCACCGATGGTAAATTAAAGGACAACGATCATCGAAATGGTTATTTCGGTCAGTTTGATCTTCAGAAGGTAAAAACTTTGGTAGAAGAACTGAGCTCTTTAGCCAATGCCAAACACATTTCTATTTCACAATTGGTTTTACGCTGGACGACTTTACAAAAAGGAATTACAATTGTTCTGGCCGGAGCCCGAAATGCAGAACAAGCCATTTCAAACGCTAAAACAATGGATTTTGATTTATCTGTTTCTGAATTAGATTTCATCGATCAGGCTATTTCAAAATTAAAATAGTTACCCGAGCAGTTTTACCTTCTTTTAAAAAAGCATAAAAAATTAAATTATATCAAAGAGATACCACTCTTATCTCTTTCACAAACACATAAGAGCAATCCATAGTATGAAAAAAATATTTATTATCAACGGCGGGCAAAATTTTGCTCATTCAGGTGGAAAATTCAATCAAACCGTTACTGACTGGACAATAGAATACTTAACAAACAGCAAACAATTTGAAGTGAAAACAACCGACATTAAACAAGAAGTCGATTTAGACGAAGAAGTCGAAAAATTCGTTTGGGCAGATGTAGTCGTTTATCACACACCTGTTTGGTGGTTTCAATTACCGAATCTTTTTAAAAAATATATTGATGATGTTTTTACTGCCGGACATCAAAAAGGAATTTACAAAAACGACGGCAGAACGAGAACAAATCCGGATATCAATTACGGTACAGGCGGGCTTTTGCATGGGCGAAAATACATGCTTACCACAAGTTGGAATGCCCCTGCAACAGCTTTTACCCTTCCGGGAGAATTTTTTGAAGAAACAACTGTAGACGAAGGTGTTATGTTTGGTTTCCATAAAATGAATAAATTTGTAGGAATGGAGAAATTAGACGGTTTCCATTTTCATGATGTCGAAAAAGGTGCTACAGCCGAAAATATTGGTATCTTTAAGGTAAACTATACCAACCATTTAGAACAAATCTTTAAAACTTTATAATTATGATCTCAATTACCGCTATTTTAAAAAGTAAACCGGAAAATACCGCACAAATAAAAAACATGCTAAATCATTTGGTTACAGAAACCAGAAAAGAAGAGGCTTGCATACGTTATGATCTTCATCACAGTGAAAATGTTTTTATTATTTGGGAAGAATGGAAAGACCAGCCAGGACTTGACATCCATAACAATCAATCGTATTTACTGGATTTCATTAAAGAAAGCGAAACTTTCATCTCCTCTCCTATACAGGTTTACAAAACAGCACAAATCTTATAATGCAAAGAAACGATGAAAGCACTTTTTACAAATACTTACGAATCTGATTTTGTCAGTACTGAAATAGAAATACCAACTCCAAAAAGCGGAGAAGTTTTGATTAAAATTCATGCGAGCGGTGTTAACCCGATCGACAACAAAATTCGCATTGGAGTCTCGCCTTACGCATCACCGGTTTTACCTGCGATTTTAGGAACTGATCTTGCCGGTGTTGTGGAAGCCATCGGAAAAGATGTTACTGATTTTAAAGTTGGTGATGAAGTGTACGGACTCGCCGGAGGTGTACTGGGACTTCAGGGAACTTTAGCCGAATATACTGCTGTTGATGCTTCCTTACTGGCTTTAAAACCTACGAACTTAAGCATGAAAGAGGCCGCAGCTGTTCCGCTTGTATTGTTAACAGCTTGGGAAGGCCTAATTGACAGGGCAAAAGTAAAAAAAGGTGATCAGGTTTTGGTTCATGCCGGAGCCGGAGGTGTTGGACATATGGTCGTACAGTTGGCCCGCATTTTTGGTGCCGATGTTTATGCAACCGTTTCGCCTGAAAAAGCTCCTATTGCAAAAGCCTTTGGAGCAACTCCAATTGATTACAGAACTACAACTGTTGAAGATTATGTCGAGCAATTTACAGCGGGAAAAGGTTTTGATATTATTTACGATACCGTAGGCGGGACATCCTTAGACGATTCTTTTAAAGCCATTCGCCATTATGGTCAGATTGCCAGTTGTTATGCTTTTGGAACACACAATTTAGCTACAGGATCTCTTCGATCTGCCAGTTTACACGGTGTTTTTGTTTTGCATCCGATGATTAGCGGTGAAGGCAGAAAACATCATGGAGACATCCTGAAAGAAGCTGCAAAATTTATCGAAGAAGGAAAACTAAAACCTATTATTGATCCCCGAAAATTCACATTAGATAATGCGATAGAGGCTCATAAAGCGGTTAGTGATGGTTCGGCTATCGGAAAAATTGTAGTGGATATCGTTTAATTTCAAAATTTCACTCTTTTTTGTGATATTAATTTACTTACAAAATTAATTTCGATAAAAAAGTTAACTTGCCTCTTATTCAAAACTTTACAATTTTATGAGCGAGTACCACTTAGCAGAAATTAATATTGCCAAAATGAAAGGTATTGACATAAACGATCCTATCATGAAAGAGTTTAAAGAAAATATAGATCTTGTGAATACTTTGGCCGAAAACAGTGATGGCTTTGTGTGGAGGTTGAAAGATGAGAGTTATAATACGACAAATCCTAATCCGTATAATGATGAGCAGGTTCTTATTAATATCTCCGTTTGGGAGAATGTTGAAACATTAGAGCATTATATGTACAAGACTTTTCACAGCGATTTTTTAAAACGCCGAAAAGAATGGTTTTTTAAATATGGTAAGGCACATACAGCAATGTGGTGGATTCCTAAAGGTCACGTTCCAACTCTTGAAGAAGCGGTAGAAAAATTAGATTATTTACAGCAAAATGGAGTTTCGGAATTAGTGTTTGATCTTCGAAACAAGTTTCCGGCACCACAATTCAAAAATATTTCCTAGTAAAATCATTAAATAAAAAAGAGACTGTATCCCAAAAGGACACAGTCTCTGTCTTTTCATATTAAACTAAACTACTGCTTTATGATTTTCTGAGTGAAAGTCTTTTTAGCTGAAGAAGTTACGTTTAGGAAATATACTCCTCTTGTTTTTCCCGATAAATTAATCGTTTTTTCGGTGTTATTTCCTCCGGCAAAAGTTTCAGTATAAATCATTTTTCCTTCTGCGCTATGAACGGTAACCGTATAATTGTCCGCATTAGATGGTGTTACCACATGAAAAACATTACTGGACGGATTTGGATATACCTGAACTCCTTTCAGATTGTCTACTTCTCTTGGTTTTGTTACTGTTAAATTAGGTCCGTTATCGATTTTAAAATTATCAAACCAAATTCTGGTTCCAAAACCTGAAGTGTTTTTGAATTTTATCAAAACATTTTTCTGTTGTTTTACAATGCTTAAATCAATCTTTTCGGCTCTCCAGTCGGAATCTTTGGTTGGAGTCCAATCATTAGTTTCATTCGCTCCGGTTGTTGCCGGGTCGTCCTGAATTGGAGGGGAGACCGTTTGCAACTGTATTTGATTTTTAGAATATACATTTGTCCATGTCACACCGCAATCTGAAGACACCAAGATATCAATCTTATCAGGAGCGGGTGCCGAATCATACACACTTAAATACTGTGTATAAGCCAGATCAAAATACAAATAGGGTGTCGATGCAGAAGAAAAATCTACTGCTTTTAAAATAAGCTCATCGATTTTAGCTGTTGGATTGTCGGCATTATTAATCACCAAACAGGATAAGTCTCCTTTGCCAACATCCGAACGTTTTTCCCATGTAATGACATCTTTGTCAGGATTAATTATTTCCCAATCCTGAACAGGAAAACTTCCTTCAAAATTTTCCGTAAATGGAAGAGTATTTTTGCTTTTCACAACCACTACTCCGGTTTTTGTTATAGCAGTTCCCGCTCCATAAGGATTAGAAGCCGTTAAAGTCACATCGTAAGTTCCCGGGTTATTATAAACCACAGTAGGTACTTTGCTTGTCGAAGATGATGGTGTACCTCCCGGAAATGACCATGCCCATGCCGTAGGTTCTCCGGTTGAGTTATCATTAAAAGCAATTGGAAGATCACTGCACAATCTTTCGTTCTCCACTGTAAACTCAGAAAACGGAGTTTCTTTACTATCAAAATTGAATTTCAAATTATCAATCCATATTCTTGCACCATATCCAGAAGTATTTTTGAATTTAAACAAAACGTTCGATTCCCCTTTGAACCTGGTCAGGATCACTCTTTCAGTTCTCCAATGTGAATCTGAAGTTGGAATCCAATTGTTGGCATCGGCGCTTTCAAATGTTTCCAACTCCATATGAGTCTTTTTATAAATACTTTCCCAGGTAAGTCCGCAATCTTTTGAAACGAGAATTTCCAGAGCGTCCGGACTCACAGCATCAAATTTGGCATAGGCTACATCGAATGAAAAATCGGTTACTCCCACTGACAAATTAGCTGGTCTCAGAATAATTTCATCTACCTCACCCACCTTATCATTGTCGGCATTATTCATAACCATACAAGAAGAGGAGTTATGCCCTACTCCGATGCGTTGTTCCCAGGCCAATTTGTTGTCCGGATTAATAATTTCCCAGTCTGGAGGAGGAAAAGAACCTTCAAAGCCTTCGGTGAAAGAAGTTTTGTAAGGATCCACAATGGTTATAAAATTATTTTTAGTAATTATTGTTCCGCTACCATTGGCATTTTTAGTAGCCAATGTTACGGCATAAGATCCCGGTACATCATAGATTACTGTTGGATTCTGATCTGTAGAACTTGACGGTGTTCCTCCTGGAAACGACCAGTTCCATGACGTTGGATTTCCTGTTGAAACATCTACAAATGGAGCTGTAAGACTTGTACAGCGTGTATCTCTCATATTGGATGCAAAATCAGAGACCGGAGTAGTGGCCTGTGTAACAGCAACGTTTACATTATCAATCCAAACTCGTGTTCCATAACCCGACACGTTTACAAAACGAATAGAAACATTATTACTCCCTATGTAAGCGCCAAGATCGACTACTTCTTTTCGCCAATTGGCATCCGTGACAGGTATCCAATTATTGGCCTGAGCTGTAGGAACAGCTGTGGTTTGTAAAGCCGTATGCGTTTTAGAATAAACATCATTCCAGGTAAGTCCACAATCTATCGAAACCTGTACTTTTAAAACATCAGGGCTTATATCATCAAACTTGGTATAAGCAACATCAAAATACATTTGACTGTTCTGTCCTGCTGTCAAATCAAAATAAGGCAATCTGATATAATCCAAAGCACCTACTACCGAATTATCGGCATTGTTCATAATCATGCACGAACTGTCATTGTGGCCCACACCTTTACGTTTTTCCCATCCAAGACCTTTGTCCGGATTTGTAACTTCCCATCCTCTCGGAGGAAAAGTTCCTGCAAAGCTCTCCGTTAAATTTGCATTTGATTTCTGATCTACTTCAATGTAATTCTGCACTTCTTTTGTATTTGTTCCCAGCGAGTTGGTTACCTCTAAGGTTACTTTGTAATTTCCGGATGAATTATAGGTAACTACCGGATTTTTGTCTGTTGAAGTTGCCGGAGCTCCTCCTTCGAAAGTCCACACTCTCGAATTGGGCAATCCCAAAGAAACGTCTTTAAACGTTATTGCTTTTCCGGAACAAACTGCTGTTGTACTACTATTAAAATTAGCCACAGGAGCGGTTTCAATAACACCAACTGCTCCGAGATTAGCAGGATCCCATAATAAGCCTCTTGGGTATTTGGCAACTGTCTTATCTTCCAACCAGTATGTCATCGCATTGGTCTGATCTCTGGTATACATATTCTGGCACTCGGTATTGTAATCCATGTGATTTTCGGCGTTGGCATAAACTCCACAGCTATTTAGTACATTTCTGGTGCAGCCTTCCGCAACTTTGGTTGGAGGAGTATCGGCCATTCCATCATTAACCGGATCACAATCGTCCTGAAAAGTGTGTTTTAATCCAAAATAATGACCAAACTCATGTGTCATTACTTTTGCAAAAGTAGCACTCGCATGTGATCCGCAAGTACTGCCTATATATCTGTGGTTGAAAGCCACACGCGGTATTGCATCCTGAATGGGTAAAAAAGCATGTCCTGAACCAGTAGGTCCCTGTCCTGTATTGGGTTCATCAACCACCAAAACATCAAGATAATACCTGTTGTTTTTACCGTACCAGATGTAGTCATAAATTCTAGCATCATAACCGTCTGCAACGTGTGCTTCGGGATGCCAGTCTAAACCCGGAATTTCTAAAGGTTTGCCCTCAGGATCAACCGTGGCTAAAACAAACTGAATGTTCATTTTACTTTTAACAGCGTCAAAACGAGGATCAGTTGTGATATATCCGGGAAACAAACCATTAAAATCTTTGTTAACCGTTAGCAATGCATCATCAATTCTACATTTCATCTGCTCTTTGGTAAAAGCATTATTGATATTTGTTCCATCGGCCAAAATGTGAAACACGACTGGAATAATATAAGGAACTGTAGCTGCTTTCTTTGTATTACCTTTCTTCCAGGTTTTGATTTTTGAAAGCGATTTTTGAAATGCAGTTTCTTCCTTTTGGGACAATTGGGTTCCACAACCAATTGGGTTTTGGCTTTGCCCAAAGGAAATGCAACATTGAAGCAGAAAAACTGCAACAATAAGGTAATTTTTTTTCAAAATAATAGTTTTTTGTTAGTTGTTATTCCGAATACTAAATTGTCAGAAAAATTGTTAAAAAATTAAACTTTAAAAACAAATTATTCTTAAACATTCTATATTCGATGGTTTTTTTGATAAAAATATCCAATTAACACCTATAAAAAAGATATTATCTTATTGTAAAACAATTGTATCTTATCTGGTTTTTATATTTGCGATATGGTCTGAAAAACAAAAAACTGCCCCTTTCAGGCAGCTTTTCTTAAAAAATATTTTCAATTCCTCCTATCTTACTTACTTTATTCCTCCAAAAGCTCCAAAACACATGTTTTTGTGCAAAATCTCCACTTTTGTAAAACCAACCTTTTTCATCAAATCCAATTGGTAATTCATAGATCTTGGCGTATCTTCTTTCTCCACATACTCCAATACTTTTTGTCGGTATTCGGCTCCTCCAACTCCTTCCAGATAATCACTATAACGTTGCCAGGTATAGCTGTTTAAAACTTCGGTATCCTGAGTGATTAAATCTGAAATAAAAAAGCAACCACCGGGTTTTAATAACTTAAAAATTTTAGCAAAAGTAGTTTCCCAATCTTGATCGTCCCTCAAATGATGCAAAACTGCTCCTGCCAAGATAATATCAAAATGGTTTTCTGCTAAAGCTACTTCTCTGATATCACCTTGTTTTGCCTCTACTGTTCCGTTGGTTTCTTTCGAAACTCTTTCAAAAGCCCTGTCCAGCATCGGTAGACTCAAATCGACCAAGGTGCAATTTAAATTCGGGACTTTCGAAAGCATTTTTAAAGTATAATTTCCGGCACCACAGCCTATATCCAAAACATTAACGCCAGTTGGAACAATCCTTTTGGCAGCTTCGGTAATTAACTCCAGGGAAATGGTTGCATCGATAGTAGCTACCTGTCCGGTTTCTAAATTTGAAAATCGCTCGACATCCTTATCAAAACGTTCTCTGATCTCTTCAATGGTTGATTTATTCATAGTTTTTTTGTTTTTTATTGCTCACCAATCAGACGGATTTTAACTAGTTTGCATGGCTTTTATGTTTGATACTTTATAAACTTTTTTTTCGCCACGAATTCACGAATTTCTTTTTTAGTTTGCGTATAAATTTTAAAAATAAAAAAACGTGAATTCGTGGCTAAAAAAACATTACAATTTATAACAAGAATCCCAATAATAAAAAGAGAACTTTTAAATACCTTAGCAAATTATAATTCTACAAAATAAAACCAACAAAAATGGCTGAGCAATCTTCAATCCAGTGTCCAAATTGTGGCACACCAATCGATGTAAATGATGTTTTGAAGCATCAATTGGAAGATAGTATCCGTAAAGAATTTCAACAAAAAGCTACCGCTCAGTCCAAAGAAATGGAACTTAAAAATGAGCAGTTCGAAAAAGCAAAAGCTGAATTTGAAGCCAAGAAAAAGCAGGAGAATGAACTTTTTGCTGAACGACTGGACCGTGAAAGAAAGGTTGCCGAAAAAGAGATTACTCAAAAACTAAAAACCAAACTAGAAGAAGAAAATAAAGATCGTTTACTTCTAATGGAAAAAGAACTTTCAGAGAAATCGGAAAAACTTCGTGAACTTAATAAAATGGAAGGCGAAATTGCCAAGCTTCAGCGCGAAAAACTGGAAATGAAAGAAGCAATCGAGGCTGAAGCTCAAAAACAGCTTAACGCGACTTTAGTTTTAGAACGTGATAAAATCCGAAAACAAGAAGAGGAAAAAAACGAACTAAAAATAAAAGAATACCAAAAACAATCTGACGATCAAAAAAAGCTGATCGAGGAAATGAAGCGCAAGCAGGAACAAGGTTCTATGCAGTTGCAAGGTGAAGTGATGGAACTCGCGATTGAAGAATGGCTGGCCAGTAATTTCCCATTAGACACGATCGACGAAATAAAAAAAGGTGCCAATGGAGCTGATTGCCTTCAGGTGGTAAATACGCGAGAAGTACAAAATTGTGGTTCTATTTATTACGAAAGTAAGCGTACCAAAGCTTTTCAGCCCGCGTGGATTGAAAAATTCAAAAACGATATTAGAACCAAAAGAGCGAATATTGGTGTTTTAGTGACCGAGGTTATGCCTGCCGGAATGGACCGCATGGGAATGCGTGACGGAATCTGGATTTGTACTTATGAAGAATTTAAAGGTTTAAGTGCTGTTTTACGACAATCTTTAATACAGGTTAGCCAGGCTGTTCAGGCACAAGAAAACAAAGGCGATAAGATGTCGATGTTGTATGATTTTTTAACCAGCAATGAATTCCGCTTACAAGTAGAAGGAATTGTTGAAGGTTTCACACAGATGCAAAGTGATCTGGATTCAGAAAAAAGAGCCATGCAGCGTATTTGGAAACAACGTGAAAAGCAGATTGAAAAAGTAGTTCACAATACTTTGGGAATGTACGGTTCGATTCGCGGTATTGCCGGAAATGCCGTTCAGACAGTAAGAGCTTTAGAACTTGATTTTGTCGAAGACGATGAAGAACAAAAAACAAAGGAGCTGGAATAATTACACAAGCTGTATCTTTTTTACCCTTTCAATTTTTATTTAAATACAATTTGCCATTCCAATCAACGAATTCTTCTAAGTAATGTTGCTTTTTTACAACATTAAACTCGAGAGATCCATCACAATCGGAATGGCAAATTTTATAGTTTTTTATAAGACGGAATTTAATCTACCTTTCTAAACACCAATAGTTTTCCATTAGGATTAGACAATATCAATCTTAGATCTCCAATTGAATAGGTAGTCGTACTTTGTAATGCCTTTACAAACTCGCCTTCTTTATTACTCGGCAAGCAAGCCATCATAGTTGAAGCTACATCAGAGAATCTCAACAATCCTTTTTCAAAGAAAATAGTTCCCCCAATAGAATTACAGCCTCCAAATCCCATGAATTTATTCTCCGCTGCGTTAATTTCAATTCTAGGCATTTCTTTTTGAAAATCGGCAATAGTCACTTTTTTCCCATTTAACTCCTCTAAAACCCAGATATCATGCAAACGATAATCCGTAATGTATTTGCCGCAGCCGTTTAAAGTCTTACCATTTATCTCTACCTTAACGGTATAAGGTGAAACAGTTCCCGACATTGAATCCGTACATTCAAATTGCTGAACGGTAACGGTAGCTGAAGTTTTTCCATTGTTTACTTTATACATCTTTACATTGGCATCCATTGCTCTGATAGGTTCAACAGATTTAAAACTAATGGATTCCATTCCTTCGATCAACGATGTAAAAACAATTTTATCTTTTCCAAATTTTAATCCCCAAAATGGTTCATTTCCAGTAGCTTCAAAATAAACACTTAAGTCCTCTTCTTCTGAAGTTGTTTTAGAAGTTGTTTCTTTTGTGTTTGTTTTTTTAACTGCAACCGACTTACAACTTAAGATCACAGACATTAGGGCGCATAGTAAAAGTACTTTTTTCATATAATTAAATTTTTATTATGACTCCACACTAGAAAAAACCGAGCCAAGAATCATTACTGCCTGTTTTTTATGATTTTTTTAAGTAGAACCTATTGTTAAATTTAAGAAAAATAACACAATTACAAAAAAAATCTAAAAACTAAAAAATACTACCAACTCTAACTGCTTAGAAAGAATGCAGTAAAACAAATCTATACTTCTGATAATCGAAAAAATTCACGTAATAACTAATTTCAGTATCTTTGAATTCTATTCTTTTACTAAAAAAATGAACACACCTTTTCAAAAAGCCAGCCAATTGATTGATGCTGAGAACGCTCAGGATTCGAATATCGAAATCGATCAAAATATAGAGTATCCGAAAGAATTACTGTATTCTGACAGGATGTATAAACGATTGATGCAATTTGAACCTAAAGCTTCAGAAGAAATTCAGATTGCTTCGAAAGCGCAGCACATTTGTCGATGGAAAGTGGCACGCGAATCGTACCCAATGGATCGTGTAGGTTATTTAAAATGGAGGGAAGAGCTTAAAAAATTCCACGCAAAAACCACTGCAGGAATTTTAACGAAAGTAGGATATGCCCCGGAATTTATAGACCGTGTTTCATTTTTGATTGAAAAAAAGCTGCTTAAAAAAGACGCCGAAACGCAACTGCTTGAAGATGTAATTTGTTTGGTTTTTTTAGAATATTACCTTGATCCGTTTGTGCACAAACACGATGAAGAGAAACTCAAAAATATCATCAAGAAAACCTGGGATAAAATGTCGAACAAAGGACATCAGGAAGCCTTGAAGATTACTTATACTGAAGAAAACTTAAATCTGATAAAAGCCTCTTTAGGTCTTTAGCTTAATTTTAAATTAAGAAAAATTCCTTTCAGTTTCTTCTGCATAATTCTTCATTCATATTACGTATATTTGCGTAGTCAATTTAGACCAATATACGTAGGGTCTTGAAGTAACAATTAAATAAATAATGAGTAAAACGATTCGGGTAGTCCTCGCGGATAATCATGTTTTTGTAAGGGATGGGATAAAATCTTTGTTGGAAAACGAAGTAAACATAGAAGTTGTAGGCGAAGCTACAGATGGAATAGATACCCTCGAAGCTGTTGCTACAAGTGAGCCAGACTTACTTATACTAGACATACGTATGCCGCATTTAACCGGTATTGAAGTGGTAGAAAAACTTAGAAGTGAAAATAATAAGGTTAAAATTATTATACTCACCACTCATGAATCTGAAGAATACGTATTAGGTGCATTGAAAGCAGGTGCCGAAGGGTATTTGCTAAAAGATTCCAGCAAAGAAGAATTTTTAAAAGCATTACATACGGTTTTAAACGGAGGAAAATATTACAGCGGTGATGTTTCAGGAATTTTGATTCATCACTTTGTGCATTGTACTGTTTCATTAGGGCGCAAACAAGCTTTAGCCGAAGAAATCACGATTACCAAGAGAGAAAAAGAAATTCTGTCTCTTTTATTATCCGGAAAAGGAAATAAGGAAATTGGCGAAACTCTTAAAATCAGTAAGCGTACTGCCGAAGTGCATCGTTTTAACTTAATGAAAAAACTAAAAGTAAAAAACCTGATGGAGCTTTCAAACAAAGCAACCGAGTATTCTTTGCTATAAAAATTACGTACAATTACGTAACTAATTTGCTCGGAATTACAATATTCGATCTGCCTTTTTCGATTTCTGAAAAGGGCATTTTTTGTTATGCAAATTCCTTGATAAAACTCATTAATTTGGTATATTTGGGAGGATCTTTTCTGAGACAAGAAAATCAGCTTATGAAAATTATAGCATGGAATTGTAATATGGCATTTCGAAAAAAAGCAACATTCCTTGACGCTTATAATGCCGATATTGCCGTAATCTCCGAATGTGAAAATCCTGAAAATTTAAAATTCCAAACCGATGCAAAACTGCCAAACGACCTGCTTTGGTACGGAACCAACCCACACAAAGGACTTGCCGTTTTCTCCTACAGCAATTATAAGTTTCAATTATTAGACTCTCACAATCCTTTATTCAAAAACATTTTGCCAATAGCGGTTACTGGCGGAGACATCGATTTTACGTTGTTTGCCATCTGGGCCAATAATCCGCAGGATAAAGACGGACAATATGTAACTCAGGTATGGAAAGCAATTAATTATTATGAAGATCTGATAAAGGAACACAAGACCATTTTAATTGGAGATTTCAACAGCAACACTATTTGGGATAAACCTCGAAGAGAAGGAAATCACACAACCGTTGTAAACAAACTGGGCGAAAAAAAAATTTTCAGTACGTATCATAAATATTTCAAACAAGAACAAGGCAAAGAAGAGCACCCTACTTTATATCTTTACCGCCATGAAAACAAACCCTATCATTTGGATTACTGCTTTGCCTCGCAAGATTTTATGGAAGTTTTAGAAAGTGTAGAAGTTGGTACTTATCAAGACTGGACAATGCTTAGCGACCATAAACCTTTAATAATTAACTTCAATATATAAATGATGACCAACTCCTGGACCGAACGGTGGAACGACCGTTACAGCACCGAAGAATTTGCCTATGGCACCGCGCCCAACAATTATTTAAAAGAAACATTAGAAAAACTAGACATCGGAACTATTCTTTTTCCCGCTGAAGGTGAAGGCCGAAATGCCGTTTATGCTGCTAAACTGGGCTGGAATGTTTCAGCATTCGATATTAGTTCAGAAGGCCAAAGCAAAGCTCTTAAACTTGCCCAGTCTCAAAATGTTATCATCGACTATCAGGTTGGAGAATTAGAAACTTTAAACTATCAGCCGGGACAATTTGATACCATTGCTTTAATTTATGCACACTTTCCGGCAGAAATTAAATCGGCAATACACAAAACACTGGATCAGTATTTGCGCAAAGGCGGCTACATTCTTTTTGAAGCGTTCAGCAAAAAACACCTCGAATATCTGGCCATCAACGATAAAGTGGGCGGACCTAAAGATATTGCTTCTTTGTTTTCAATCGAAGAAATCCAATCTGACTTTCCCGATTATGAAATCATCACACTGGAAGAAAAAGAAATCGAGCTCAATGAAGGTCTTTTCCATAACGGAAAAGGTTCTGTTATCCGATTTATCGGAAAGAAAAAGTAATTCCTTTTACAAACATTTGTAGAGGCGCTCTAATGCGTCTCTACACCGCATCTCCCTACCCTCACACAATTGCATCCTGCTCTCTTTCATTACAATGGAGCAATCTCTAAAATAATATTTAATATAAGGAGCTGTTTCCAGCTGTCCGTTGTATCTTTTGTCCCGAACCCCGGCACAAAAGGATGCCACTCCCATCTGGGCTAATGAGCTCAGGGTACAGTTTTCAGTTCTCAGTTTACAGTTTACATCTCACATTTCACAATTAACAATTAACAATTCACAATTAACAATCAACTCCTCCCTTTTTCCATGTAGAATTGTTAAGAAATTTTGGTTTCCCATTTCGGCTAAAAAACCAAACAATTCACTTTCAAATACTTAACATTAAATTTTATAAGAAAACTTAACATTGAATACCATGTTTTATAATTATCTTTACTTAACTATGAGTTAACAATTTAGTTACATTGCTGACGATAACCTTACCTAAAAGCACATAAAATATGGAAAACAAACCCGAAGAAAGCACCCCGGAAAAAATCGATTCTGTAAAACCTGAAGCTGTTCAACCGGCTACAGAAACTGCAAAACCTGCCAGCACTCCTGTTAAAAAAGCACCCGTTCGTAAAGCGGCGCCTGCTAAACCAACAACGGCATCGGCAAAACCAACAGCAGCCAAACCGGTAACTCCTAAAGCTCCTGCAGCTTCTGTTACCAAAGCTGCAAGTACTACAACAAAAACACCTGCTAAGGCGGTTGTAAAAACCGCAGCAGCGACTTCAACTACAACAAAACCAGCAGTAGCAAAAGCACCGATAAAAAAAACAGTAACACCCGCTGCTAAACCAGTAGAAAAAGCCGTTACTCAAACACCTGTTGCTAAATCAAAAGAAGAAAATACTAACCAGGCAGTTGAAATCGAAGAAAATAAAAAAGATAAAGCTGCTAAAAAAGCCAAAAAATTGAAAGACAAAGAGAAAGACAAAGCCAAAAAGAAACTGGCTAAGAAAAAAGAGAAAGCTAAAAATGATAAAAAGAAAGAAAAAGCTAAAAAAGCAAAACTAAAAGCTGCAGCTAAGAAAAAAGAAAAAGCCAAAAAAGCGAAAGACAAAGCTAAAGCTAAAAAAATTGCAAAAAAGAAAGCAAAAGCTCAGAAAAAAGCTAAAGCCAAAAAGAAGAAAAAATAATACATAAGAAAGGTTTGACTTTTATAAAGTCAAACCTTCTTTTATCTTATATACCTATACATTTCTATTATCACTTTGAAGAAAGGAAAAATTAACAACCCTGCGTGTTGAATTTTTCAACCTCCTAACCACCAATTGCAATCATGCTGCGGTTATCAAAATGTTTTGCAGGATCATTCATTTCATCAATCGTTACCATTCCGGCACGAACTTTCTTTTTACTTTGAACAGCGGCTGAAATGAGATCCGTTATCGGCTGAGCTTTTCTAAAAGGGGTTAAAAGATCGGTTTCTGAATTAGAGAAAAGACAGTTTTTTATTTTTCCATCGGCGGTTAAGCGAATTCGGTTACAGCTGTCACAAAACGGATTTGTAATTGAACTTATAATTCCGAAATCTCCCTGAAAGTCTTTTATTTTATAGGTTCTCGCCGTGAAGTTTTCTTCGTCTTTGAGCTTGATAATTTCCTGTTTTGAAAAACCATTTCCTACCCAAGAAAGAATCTCCTTTTGCGAAACCATCTTACTCCTGTCCCACTCGTTCCCCGCAAAAGGCATAAACTCAATAAATCGAACCGAAATAGGTAAAAACCGAGTTAGTTTTACAAAATCAACAATTTCGTTATCATTAAAACCTTTCATCAAAACAACATTTACTTTTACCTGAAAATCATGATTCAATAGCAAATGTAAATTATCAACCACTTTATCAAACTGATTTCTAAGCGTTATCGAATGAAATTTTGATGCAACCAGCGTATCCAGACTTAAGTTGATTTTCTTAATTTTAAACTGCTTTAAAACATCAATATGACGATCGATCAAAATTCCGTTTGTAGTAATCGAAACTGAAATATCAAGAGCGGACAGTTTTGAAATTATTTCCGGAAAATCTTTTCGTAAAAGTGGTTCACCGCCAGTTAATCTTATTTTATCAACACCATTTTGCACGAAAGTCTGAGCGATACCAAAAATCTCGTCCGCAGTCATTAAACTGGCTTTTGGAGAAAGTGCAATGCCATCAGCAGGCATACAATAGGTACAACGCAGATTGCATTTTTCCAGCAGTGAAATGCGTAGATAATTGTGTCTGCGCCCAAAACCATCCGTCAAACTAGTGTTAAAGGCTGTCATGATTTTTACCTTTTAAAACATGAAAAACATGCATCACATGTGGGAAAACCGCATCCATAGACTCTCTTGCTCCATTTGTCGAACCCGGCAAAGCCAAAACTAAACTCTTGCCCACGGTTCCGGCTACGCTCCTGGACAACATCGCATAAGGCATTCTCTGCTGTCCATAGTCCCGAATCGCTTCCTCAATTCCCGGAATTCTGCTTTCTAAAATTGGCAATAAAGCTTCCGGCGTAACATCACGTGGAGACAAACCTGTACCGCCTGTAAAAATCACCAATTGATGTTCTTTGGCAAACCTTTTTGTTCTTTCCTGAATAATCTCAAGTTCATCAGGAATAATTTCATAATGCAGTGTCTCAACGCCATACGAATTTAATTTTTCGACTATAACTTTTCCCGAACGATCTTCTTTGTCCCCCGCAAAAATAGAATCGGAACAAACAAAAACTGCTGCTTTTATTGCATTCGAAAATTTATTTTTAAAAGACGATTTTCCACCTTCTTTCTCAATTAATTTTATGGTCGAAATTTCAATTTCTTTATCAATCGGTTTCAACATATCGTACATGGTAAGGGCTACAATTGATGCTCCATGCATCGCCTCTACCTCAACACCCGTTTTATAAACGGTTTTTACCGTAAAGATGATCTGAATCTCCAGACCTTCGATCTTATATTCAACTGAAGTAAATTCAATAGGAATAGGATGACAATCGGGAATCGATAAATGGGTATTTTTAACCGCAAACAATCCCGCTGTTTTTGCCATTTCGAGTACGTTTCCTTTTGGCACTAAATTATTTTCCACCGCGTCAATTGTTTCTTGTTTACTAACTTTTACAATTGCGGTGGCGGTTGCTTTTCTTAAGGTGCTTATTTTATGCGTAATATCTACCATTGTATTTTATTAGGAATTCTGTTTCCAGGTGAAGGTATCGTTTTCAAACATTTCTTTACCAAAGATGGGCACATCGGTTTTAATCCAGTTTACAATGGCTTCTGTTGCTTCATAAACTTGTTTGCGTCGCGTTGCCGAAACAAAGACAAACAAACAAATTTCGCCTGCTTTTACAATACCCAAACTGTGGTAAATGTGCATACAGGTCAAATCAAATTTAGCAAACGCTCTTTCGCGAATGGCATACAAAGCTTCATTGGCCATATCAGTGTAGGCCGAATAATCGATAGCTACAACAGTATTGTCGTGAATCACATCGGCACGAACTTGTCCTAAAAAAATATTATGCGCACCAATCGTGTGTTTGGATTGGTGCTTTGCGATCGACTCGGCTATAAATTCAGGACTAATTGGCCCTTCTACAAATACATTTTTACTCATTACTTCTATTTTTTTGCCACAGATTAAAAAGATTTTTCTTTGGCCGCGAATTCACGAATTTTTCTAATTCAAAAAAACTTGCGAATTCATAGCCAATAAACCTCTATGTTTTTTCACTTCTTTACAGACGCTCTGCTTTTTGATTATCCTCCTGCAAATGGCGGCAATAAAGCAACCACATCATTGGTCTGCAAAGTACAATTTACTGTTTTTGAAACTATTTTTTGATTTACTGCTACGCTGAAAACAAGCGAATCAAATTGATATTTCTGATCTAAATCACGCAATAATTCCTGCAGTGACACTTCCGAAAAAGGTACTTTTTCAAGTTCACATTGGGTCCTTTCGGCAACCGCTCCAAAATATTTAATCTCAATCATTTTTATAAATTTAAATTCTGAAAAATAAACTCATCTTCAAAATGTTCCTGAAAATAAGAAATCCAGCTTGACGTATTTTTCACTACCTCGCCAATGACAATAATAGCTGGCGATGTTATATTTTTTTCAGCAACCAATTTAGCAATTGAACTTATAGTTCCAATCACTTTTTGCTCTGTTTTTTTCGTTCCGTTTTGAATAATGGCAATGGGAAGATTGTCGGTTCTGTTCTGCTGATAAATAGCAATGATCTCCTCTAATTTATGCATTCCCATCAAAATAATTACCGTCGCATCCGATTTAGAAGCCAAATGGATATCTTTCGACAGCTTATGATCTGAGGTTGTTCCTGTAATGACCCAAAAGCTTTCGGCTACTTTGCGCTGTGTAACGCTTATTCCAACCGAGGTGGGAACTCCCAAAGCAGATGAAATTCCGGGAACAATTGCCGTTTCGATTCCAAATTGTTCTGCAAATTCAATCTCTTCACTTCCTCTTCCAAAAACAAACGGATCGCCTCCTTTTAAGCGAACCACATGTCCGTATCGCTGTGCCATTGACACAATCAGTTCGTTAATTTGATCCTGCGTGTATGCATGGCAGCCCAATCGTTTTCCAACAAAAACAATTTCAGCATTTGATGCATAATCCAACAATTCTTCATTAACCAAAGCGTCATACAAAACCACATCGGCCTGCTCTAAAGCTTTTATAGCTTTCATCGTTATCAGTTCAGCATCACCCGGTCCTGCACCTACAATGGTTAGTTTTGGTATTTTTAAGCTTTGCATAATCTTTTAACTTAAATTGGCATTCAAATCATTTAATTCGTCAGCCGAATTAATATTGGTTAAAGGAATGATCTCACTTTCATCCAGATTAATAATCTGATGTGGTATTCCTGCCAGCAAATCCATCATTTTTAGTGCATTCGTATCAATAGCCTTTTTAATAAAAGGGATCATCTTTTTGGAATAAATTCCTATCAGTGGGTGCATTCGGCTTTGCGAAGCAAAAACGGTAATTCCGGCTTCTTCCGTATGTTTTGAGAGTAACTCCTGTAATAATTCTGTTGAAATTAGCGGAATATCACAGCTCAGAATTAGGTTAAATTCGGTTTCAGAATGTAATAAAGCAGTATAAACTCCTCCTAACGGCCCTTTATCTGCAATAACATCGGGTATTTTTTGATAAGAAAGATAATCATATTCTTTTGAGGCAGTAACCAATCTTATTTCTGCTGTAATAGGCAAAATTGCGCTGATGATGTGCTCTATAAATGGCTTTCCCCGAAACAAAACTAATCCTTTCTCTGACTGCATTCGAGAACTTTTTCCTCCACAAAGAATAAATGCTGTTAGTGTTTCCATTGTTTTTTAGTTTTTGTTTCAGGTTTTCTTTGTTTCAGGTTGAAATGAGAGAAAGTTTAACTTTAAAAGATAGAGATACATTCTATCTTTTTATTTTTCAATTATTAAGGAAAAATCAATTTGACGCTTGCCATTAAAATTACGGTTCCTAAAACTATTTTCAGGGTTTTGTTTGAGAAATAACCACTTCCGTAAAATCCTCCCAATATTCCTCCCACAACTGCAATCGGAACTAAATAAAAACTTTCCACTGGGATTATTTTTCCTCCCATAAAAAAGCCTAACATTCCTGCAAAGGAATTCACAAATATGAACAGACTCGAAATCGCCGCTGACTCTTTTACAGATGCCCATCCCAAAAACAATAAAATAGGACTTAAAATTATACCTCCGCCTATTCCTAACATTCCGGATAATAAACCGATTGCAAAACCAATTGTTAATGCAAACATCAGATTGATTTTAACAGCCTCTTTCTCTTTAAAATTAAAAACCCCAAACAGCCTTAACGCTGCAAAAACCAAGACTACTCCTAAAACTGCTTTATAAATCGTATTATCTAATGTGACAAATCCGCCTATAAATGCTGCCGGAATTGACGCTATTGCAAATGGATAAAACAATTTTGGCTTGAAATAATTCTTTCGATAATAAAAGAAAAACGAAATACTTGATACAAACAAGTTCAACAACAAAGCCGAAGGTTTCATCACCGCCACCGGAAAAGCAAAAATAGTCATCAAAGCCAAATATCCCGATGCTCCTCCATGTCCCACACTAGAATATAAAAATGCAATAACAATTAATGCAAAACTAAATAGTAATAGGTTTTCGGAACTTAGCAGGGTCATTTTTTTATTGTTTAATCGTTTGGTTGTTTAACCGTGTAATTGTTTATTTGTTTCAGGTTTCAGGTTTACTCCTCTATAGCCCCATATTTATATACCACTTCTCTTGGTTCTAGCATCTTTGCTCTACAATCTAAAATCTGCAATCTAAAATCCTTTTAATCTATCGGCAATACAGTCACTAAAGTCCCTTTTTCATAGACTTCAACATCCTCGGGAACGATTAGCAAACCGTTGGCAACGGCAAAAGTATTGAGCATTGAGGAGCTTTGTCCCTCTAATACTGTAACATTTGTTTCGTCGTATCTTGCTTTTAAGAATAATGTTTTGCCTGTATCGTTTTTAACATCCGAATTTAGCGTTCGGACGATTTTTGTCCTGTGAATTTCAGAATGCCCAATTCTGTTTCTGATTGCCGGATAAACATAGATATAAAAATTGGTCAGTGATGAAGCCGGATTTCCGGGTAAAGCAAAAACTAAGGTTCCATTTTTTGACCCAAAAAACATAGGTTTCCCTGGTTTTTGGTTGATTTTATAAAAATGTTCATTGACATCATTGTGTAATAAAGCTTCTTTGACAAAATCGTAATCTCCGACCGAAATTCCGCCTGAAACCAAAACAATGTCATACTTTTTTAAAATCTCTTTTAATGACTTTTTTGTAGCTTTCAGATCGTCTTTTACGCGATAGACTTTTGTTTTGTTTATTCCTGCCGTTTCAAGAGCTGCCTGAAGCATAACGGAATTACTTTCGTAAATTTTTCCTTTTTTTAGTTTTTCACCAGGTTTTACTAATTCATTTCCTGTTACTAAAATGGCCACTTTCGGTTTTTTGTACACTTCAATTTCTGTGATTCCTAAGCTGGCTAAAAAACCAATTGCCGCAGGAGTTATTAAAGTCCCAGCTTCAAAAACGACATTATCTTTTGCAATTTGTTCTCCTTTTAAGCGAACATTTGTTCCTTTTGAAGGCATGACTGCAATCAAAATAGAATCTTTATTGGCGATGACATGTTCCTGCATTACTACCGTATCTGCATTATCGGGTACAAAAGCGCCGGTAAAGATTCGGACTGCTTCATTGGCCTTTAATTTCAAATTTAAGTGATCGCCCGCCTGAGAAGTACTTACGATATCGTATTGATGTTTTATACTGTGAATAAAAGCATAACCATCCATCGCCGATTGACGAAACGGCGGCATATCAATTGGCGAAATCACCTTATTGGTCAAAACATAACCCAATGCTTTGCGTATCGCTATTTGCTTCGTGGGCATCTTGATACAGTTCGCTTCAACTCTTTGTAATGCTTCTTCAACTTTAATCATAACGGTTGTTTTTTAAGCAAAAAACACTTTTTGTAAAAACATAACTTTTTACTTCTCTAAAGTCTCTCTTATCACTTTTTTAAGAATATAAATTTAGCTTAATTCTTTGGATTACTCCCCGAAAAAATCAAATAGCTTTTTAGGATCTGAGGTTTTGGTTTCTTTATTCCGGAAATTTCCTTTCGGACGATCCTTCAACCTATAAAATTACGCACAACTTAACATACAAACAACTAATTCACAACACTTTAATCAACTTCTCTACTTTATTATCCCACCTCAACCTAAAATGCATTTTCCGACCACTACTCTTATGATGAAGTCGTACCTATAAAAGTTACGTTTTTAAAAAAATCTTCTTTTGAAGACGCCAACGACTTTTAGCTGACGTTTTTACCTTATTTTAAAATGAGATAAGATCTTAAAAATTAGAAAATTAAGTATAAAGTACTACATTTTTTAATTAAAGAAACAGAAGCTTATACTTTTTTTTAACATCTCACACAGAAACACAACACACTAAAAAACAACAAGTTAAACCATTTTTATAGCTAAAAAACATTCCAAAATTCTATCTTTTTCAAAAAAAAATAACCAAACTTTTGGTTTTTATTATATTAAATTTAACTTTGTCTATAGAATTAGTAGAGATTAAAATAATATTTGAA
>NZ_CADCST010000113.1 GCF_902804485.1 Flavobacterium collinsii
ATTAATTAAAGAATCTGTAGAATGTTATAATCAAAAAAGACCACATTTAAGCTTGAAAATGAAAACACCTAATTTTGTATATCAAAAAACCAGCAAAGAGAACTTTACTGGTTTTAATTAATATTGTAAAACTTGTCAACCTATTTTAGGACGACTCAATAAGTAAGATGTTATGGTTTCATCAATTGTTGTAAAGGCTTTAATTGTTCCATGTCAATTTTTGATTCTTTCAAAACCGACATCAGGGTCATGATATTGTTAGGATTCATGTTTTTGCCTAGTACGCGCACCACTACAAAACCACTTTCTTTTTTGTTAGCAAAAACTACAAACTCTTCGATATTGTCGTCAGGTCCCACATAGCTTATGGAGGCTCCGTCTTTACCTGAACCAACTTTCATTAATTCCTGGTATTTTGGATTTTTCAGGATCTCTTTTAGTTTGCTGCGTTCTGTTTCAAATTGTGCCTGATTTTTAGGTGTCTCTTTAAAAGCCAGGATGTTCATTTTGTCGAATGATTTTAGAGCTTCATTTTGTTCTGCAGATAATTTTGTTTTTTCCACATTTAAGATTGTTGACGAAATATCAAGTGCGATAAAATCTTTATTGTCTGTGTTTTCAACAAAATACTTCTGCAATGAAGGAGTAGAATTACAACTTACTAAAGTTAATAAAACTAAAAGGGCTGAGGTAATAACGTTTGCTTTCATCTTATTTTTTGCTTTTAGAAGCTTTTTTTAAGTCAGAGCCACCTGGAAGCTGCATCTTGTCTGTAAGTACTGAGATTTCGTTTAAGTCAAAATTACCTGTCAGGGAAAGTAAAACGCTTTCATTGCTTTTTGCGCCGTCAACAAACATCAGTAATTCTTTAATTTGTGTATCGCTTGCACCAGATTTTACCATTATACGTACATTTTTTCCGCTGTCGTTTACTTTCATAAGTTCTTCTAATCCGGCTGTTTTGATGTATTTATCAGCAGAAGCTTTCATATCGGCTTCGATTTTTGGATTTTTGGTTGTAAACACCTTTAAGTAATCTAGCTTTTTAATTAAGTTAATGTATTGTTGGGTTTCTTTATCTGAAGCGTCAACTTTTACCTTGCTCATTAAATCGAACATTTTTTTGTTTACGATTACTGAGGTTACGTCGTCCTGACCATCAAATTTGTCAAATGCTCCCTGAGCATAAAAAGTGTGGCTAACGAATGCTAAAACTAGTGTTATGATGAAATTTTTCATTTTGATTGAGATTTAATTACTGTTTAAAAATTTTGTTTTTTGATTGTTCGTATTCTTTAATGTACTGTACACTTTCAATACCTACATTAACATTGTTTGATAATAAAGCCAAAGCTTTTTGCGTTGCGGCAAGTGCTTCTTCCGGATTATCGTAGGTTCCTAATTCTGTTTGCGCTGTAACTGGAGTTACATCTTTTTCGCTCACATAAAAATAGGTTCCAACTCCTAGTAAAACAACAGCTGAAGCTGCAATCGATAACCACGCTACTTTTCGTTTTTTAGTTTCTAGTGGTATTGTCTGCGTCGATTTCTGTTCTTTTACCTGAGAGAAATAACCAAACATAGGTTTGTATTGTTCCAAATGCTGCGCAACATCCGGTGAAGAAAAATATTCTTTTAATTGATTTTCTTCGGCAATAGTTGTTTCTCCCTCAAAGTATTTTTCTAATACATCTTCTATTTTATTGTATCCCATAACTGTGTGTATTAACCATTGATTCTCTTATTTTTTTTCTCGCTCTTGAAAGGGCTACTCTGATAGCTGTTTCGTTCATATTGACAATTTTCGCAATTTCGTCAAATTCATATTGTTCAACATCCCGTAACTGAATTAATATTTGTAATTGCTCGGGTAATTGACTTATAATTTTTTCAACCCATTCTAAACTATTCGAATCTTCCAGTTTCTTATCCAATTGTGGTTCCCGGTCGGTATAGTTATTGTGGACAATTTTAAGATTTCCGGCTCTTTTTGATTTTAACTGATCCAGACAATAATTTTTGGTCATTGTCATTGCAATAGCTTCAACGCTATTGTAAGTATCCAGAGTATCTTTTTTGTTCCATAACTTTACCATTACTTCCTGAGTTGCATCTTCAGCTTCTTCGGTACTGGTTAATAATCTTTTTGCCAGACGAAAAACTTTGTCTTTAAAAGGATTTATTAATTCTATAAACACATTCTGATTCATAAAATTTGTTGGTTATTCGTTAGCTTATATAGTGAAGACGAGACACTATTATTTTTGTTACACGGTGTATTCAATTTTTTTTACAATAAAAAACAATAAAATTCTTAGAGTTAAAACTAAAGATAGTATTTTTACGTTACTAGTACATAGATACCACTATATGAAAACAATATTAAGAAGCGTACTGTTATTATTTTTGCTTGCTTTTTCTTTACAATCTTGTGAAGATCAGGATGATGTGGCGGCTCCAGCCTCGTTGCAGGTAAATGATTTTGTTTGGAAAGGCCTGAATCAGTTTTACTTATGGCAAGCTGATGTTCCTAATTTGGCAGATGACCGTTTTAGTAATCAGGAAGCATTAAATGCATTTTTGAGAGGATATTCTAAACCGCAGGATTTATTTCAGGATTTATTGAATAAACCAATAAGCAAATTCCCAAAAGGTCAGGCAATTGATCGTTTTAGCTGGATTGTAGACGATTATACTGTTTTAGAACAGGAACTTCAGGGAACTTCAAAAAATGCCGGTGTGGATTTCAGACTTAGTTACAAACCCGGAAGTACTACTGATTTAGTGGGTTATGTACGTTATATCATCCCAAATTCTGACGCTTCTAAAAAAGATATAAAAAGAGGTGATCTCTTTACGGGAATTAATGGAACGTCTTTGACGGTTTCAAATTATCAGTCGCTCTTGGCAGCTGATAGTTATACATTGAATATGGCTACTTTTAACGGTACCGGTTTTGATAGCAATGGAAAAACAGTTGCATTAGTAAAAACAACTTTAGATGAAAACCCTGTTTTTATAAATAAAGTGATTACATCCGGAAGCCGAAAAATAGGTTATTTAATGTACAATGGTTTTTATGCCAATTATGATGCACAGCTTAATGCAGCTTTTGGAGAACTAAAAGCACAAGGTATTACAGATCTTGTTTTAGATTTAAGATACAACGGAGGAGGCTCGATACAAACGGCAACACGTTTGGCAAGTATGATTACGGGACAGTTTACCAATAAGGTTTTTTCGAAAGAAAGATGGAATGCTAAAATTAATGAGTTTTATGAAAGCGAAGACCCTGAGTCATTGCTTAATAAATTTGTAGATAAAATTGATGGAACTGCGATTAATAGTTTGAACCTGACCAAAGTTTATATTATCACAACAAGTGGTACGGCTTCTGCAAGTGAATTGGTGATCAATGGGTTAGTGCCTTATATTTCAGTAATTCAGGTAGGAGAGACTACTGTTGGGAAAAACGTAGGATCGGTGACCTTATACGATTCTCCAACTTTTGGAAAAACAAACCGAAACCCAAATCACAAGTATGCGATGCAGCCTTTGGTGTTGAAAATTGTGAATGCTGCTGATTTTGGAGAGTACACAGACGGTTTAAAACCAACGTATGAAAAACTGGAGCGTATTACTAATTTAGGAGTTTTAGGAGATCCTACAGAGCCATTGTTGAGTGTAGCAGTATCACAAATAACAGGAGTAAGTGCGAAAAAAACAGGCGAGGACAGTGGGGTAACTTTGAAAGGCTTTACAGATGCTAAAGCAATGGACGGAATTAAAAATCAAATGTATCTTGAAAAAGCTCCCGAAGGACTTTTACGAGCATTGAAATAAAAAAAAGGCTTTCAGAAATGAAAGCCTTTTTTTTTGGTCAAAAACCAAAACTAATTCTAAAAATTAATCGTTGAAGTAGAAACCGTTTGGTCCAACACCAACTGTTAATTCTTTTTGTAATGTTCCACTTAAGTTGTAGATGTAAGCTTTACTGTTTGATTTAAAATCACCTCCGTCAGCAATAAAAATTCTGTCATCTTTTACAGTAAAACCATACATTTTTCCGTAATCAGAAGTTGAAGTATATTGGAAAATTGGAGTAGTTGAAGCCGTAGTTGCAGTATAATCTATTGCATAAACTGCCGTATTTAAGGTGTAGTATATTTTGTTGTTGTAAATGTCTAAGTTTTTAACGCCGTCAAGTGACTCCGGGAAAGTGATTTTAGTGATAGAGTTATCTGATAATTTTACTTTTACAATTTCGCTTCTTTCTCCATAAGAACTTCTGATTGCATATAAAATACCATCTTTCTCTTCCATAGTATCTGCTCCAAAACCAATAGTTAATGAAGTTTCCAATTTGTTTGTAGCCGGATTAACCACAAGTAATTTGTCACTATTGTAAGGTTCTGTTACATAAAGCTTGTTGTTGTGAAGCTCGATATGGTTTGCAGTTGTATTTAACGGTATTGTTGTTTCTACTTTGTTGGTAGCTAAGTTAATTACAGCGATAAAATCATCGGTGTTACCAGCCGGGTTTGTTTTAGACCAATACGTATTAGCATTCGTTACATAAGCCTTACCGTCTTTTACAACACCGTATCTTGGTGCGTTTAAACCAGTTTCAACTTTAGCTAATAGTTTAAAGCTATAACGGTCTACTACATTAATAACATTTGAACCACCGGCAATAATATAGGCCTTGTCTCCGTCAAAAAAGATGTTTTGAAGAAATTTTCCAACAAAATCAGTAGTGTTTACCGTTTTGTAAACATCTTTATTGAAAGTGTTTAAATCGTCAGAGATGAAAGAAACAGAACCACCATCAGTAGAATTTCCTTCATTTAAGATGAAAATTCCATTATCATAAACTCCTTTAGGATTGTCGGAGTCGTCGTCATTAGAACAAGAAACAAAAAGCGATACGCTTAATGCTAATAAAAATAATCTAGTCAGTTTCATTATATTAAAATTTAAGGTTTAAGTACAGGTTGTAATTTCTTCCCGGCATTGGTCGGTGTTCCAGACTTTGATAAAATGCATTCCATACATTCAGCACCTGAATACCTACCCTGAAAGATGATAAAAATTTAAAATCGTAATCTAGGCCAACGTTTGAAACTGTATAAGCCGATACGATTTTTTCGGGATCGTTGTCTGCCTGTGTGTATACAAAGCCATTATAGAGAAATTGATAATGGGCTGAAATATTGTTTCTGGAGTAGGCAACGGCAGCAGTAACTTTATGAAAAGGGACAAAAAACAATTGTTTTTTGGTTTCGACATTTTCTGAAACTGTATAAGCATAAGTCGCATTAGCAGTCAGGTTGTTTTTGCCAAAACTCTTTTTCCAGCTCAATAAGGTTTCGGCCCCATAACTGTTCACTTTGTCTGTGTTTTGCGGCCTCCAGATACCATTATTTCCGGGAACCCATTGCAACAGATCTTTTATTTTGATGTAATAAAAAGTCTGAGTCAAAGAAAAGTTCTGAACGGTAAAAATATTTCCAATTTCCGCCTGATAAGAACTCTCCGGTTTTAAATCACGATTTCCGCCTTCTTCCCAATACAAATCATTAAAAGTTGGAATTCTGAAATTTCGGGATACATTCAATTTCAAATTATACAGTTTCCCAAACTGATAAGAAAAACCCGCTGAGAATAATACAGGAGATTTATAATTGTCTGTAAACTCTTTGCGAACCCCAAATTCGTTTTTCCAATTAGGGGAAGCATCTTGTTTTATAAGTAAAGCTGCCGAACTTATTTCTCTCACATTATCTCCAAAACCACTTCCGTATCCTTTGGTTCGGTTGTAGTCCAGAATACCATTTAGTTGTATGGATTTTAATAATTGATAGCCCAAATCAGCTTTTGTAGTTAAACTTTCGGTTTTTCCGTAGGTATAAATATTGCTCGAATTATCGGCATAATATTTATAGTTTTCGAAAATGTAGGCCGTTTTAAAATTGGTTTTGAATCTGCCAAAATCGCCGTCGTATTCTAATAAGTTTCGATTAAAACCATTGACATATTTGCTTTTCGTTTCAGATTCGGAAACCAGTGAAGTATTTCGGTCTGTGTTAGAAGTTTGGGTATATAATTTTAAACTGTTTTTAGCATCAATTTTATAACCTGCATTTGCATTTAGCGATATAACATCGTATTCACCGTTTTGATTCCAGCGCTGTTCGCCTTTCCAGTTGTATTGATTGAGATATTTGTAATCGTTTGTCGAACTGTTTTTAGAGAAACCAATCTGAGCGCTCCATTTTTCGTTTGAAATATTGGTTTTGTAATTAATTCCAATCGTATTAAAACTTCCGTAATCCAGTTTTAAAGTATTCTCAAATCGATTATAAAAGGCCAGATCGTTATTTAGATGCACCGTTCCTCCAACCGCTCCACTGCCGTAAATAACACTTCCTCCTCCTGCTTTTACGCTGATCGAATTATAATCGGAGCCGGGAATGGTATTAAAATCGGTACTTCCATTCATTTGAGAGTTAATGTTGATTCCGTTCCAGATTACTGCTGTTTGCGATGAGGTCGTACCTCTGAATGCTACGGTAGAAAGCATTCCACGACCGTATTCTTTAAAATAAATAGTCGAATTAAAGTTTAACAAATCAGTCAGTAAAGCCTCATTCTTGCCAATAACAGAATCGTTTAGTTTTAAAACCGATTGCGAACTGGAGTATTTTTTAAGATTGGCGTCGGAAACGACAACATTTTTAAGTTTGGTAATAGAATCACTTTGCGCCGAGATAATCTGACACAAGCACAATAAGTAAAAGACAAAAAGTTTTTTTAAAGCCATAATTTCTACACTCTTTTTCCCGAGAGCTCGATATTGGTTACAAAGGCAGGTCTCCTGGCTTGCGTCTTGTTGTTTACCTTCCCATTCGCCAGAGCGAGCAGTGGTTTTGTAGTTAACAACAAACATTCTTTTCAGAACAAAGCTTACAGTTGCGGGTACAGCTCAAGATTTATTACTTGATTCCCTTTTAATGTGTATGAATGAACACAACCTTAATTTTGTGCAAAGATAAAGTTAAAATTATTGAATTTTCAAATTTGTTTTAGTTTTTAGAAGGAATTCTAAACAAATCGCAATTTAATACTCTATTTTAATAACCTGTCCGAAGGCTACTTTGTTGTTAAAGGCATCTTTCAGAGGCAATGCAGACTGATGGCATAAAATACTTCTGATTACACCCGCATGAGAGACAATTACTACAGGAGTGTTTTTAGGGTTTAAAATGTGCTCGTTTAAAAAGGCACCCACCCTTTCATGAAGTGCTGTAAACGATTCGCCGTTGGGTACCTGCGTGGTGACAAAATCTTCCATCCAGGGATTAAGCTGCTCTGAAGGAATAGCCTCCCAGTTTTTCAGTTCCCAGTCGCCAAAATTCATTTCCATCAAACGGCCGTCTGTAACCATGGAAATGGGGTTTGTTTTATGCTGAATGTATTCTGTCAGCGTGACACAGCGTTTTAATGGACTTGAAAAGAGTAGGGCTTCTGAGGGTAATTGCGAAACAATTTCATCAAAAACAGTTTCAAACGGAACTGCCAAATCTACATCAGACTGACCGTAGCAGATTCCTTTTTCGCAAGTGGTTTCGGTATGACGAACTAGATAAACCTCCATATCAAAAGAATACTTAAATAGTAGATTACTTCACAAACCTGTTGCGTTGCTCCCAGACAGTCACCGGTATAACCATCAATCCATTTTTGGAAATAACGGGCTAAGAAGTAACGCATAATAAATACCGGAATTATAGCTAAAAGGAATTTATACTCAAAATAAGAAAACACCAGTAAAGGAATCAACCCGAAGAAAAAGGAACCTGTAATTTCTTTCCAACTGTGTTTTTTGGCTATTGGCTTACTTTTACTGCTAGCATCATCACGAGAATATTCATGGGTAAAAATGATAGATATTGCTGCCAAACGGCTTAAAGAATGAGCAGAAATAAACAAAAGAAAAATTAGAAAAATGTTATTAGTGAAAAGGGAAACGGATTCAGCAAGTAATTTGAATTTCAGTAAAAAAAGCAGCACCAAACCAATTGCTCCGTAGGCGCCTATCGCGCTGTCTTTCATAATGAGCAGGATTTTTTCTTTGGTCCATCCGCCTCCAAAACCATCACAAACATCGGCAAAACCATCTTCATGGAAAGCTCCGGTTGTTAGTATCGATGCGATTATAGCTAAAAGAACAGCGGTTTCTGTAGATAGAAAAAGTGAAGAAAGGTAAAAGGTCAGGAAAGAAATGCTTCCAACAATCCAGCCAATAAAAGGAAAGTAGCGTGTAGCCTTGTTTAAATAATCCGGATCGTGATTGATGTTTTTAGGACATGGGATTCTGGTATAAAACATTAAGCAGGTAAAGAAAATATGAAGTTCTTTTTTCATTTAAGATAATTGATTAGGACAAAATTAAAGGATAAAACTGTAAGCTGTAAACTGAGACTGAGACCGAGACTGAAAACTATTTCCTGCTAACTCCTGCGCTTTCAAAACTGGCCATTTCATTCAGAAAAACTTCAGCCGATTTGATAATAGGAAAAGCAATCGCGCAGCCTGTACCTTCGCCTAAACGCAAATCCAGATTTAAAATTGGTTTCGCGTCTAAATAATTCAATAATTTCTGATGTGCTTTTTCGGCGGAGCAATGACAGAAAACAGCATTTTTATGAATGTTGGGATTTATTTTTGAAGCAACCAAAAAGGCTGTACTACAAATAAAGCCATCGACCAGAATGAGCATATTGTTCTCAAAAGCGGTTAACATTCCACTGGCAATTTGCATGATTTCAAAACCGCCAAAATAAGCCAGTTGTTGGTTTAATTCTGCAGGGCCTGTATAATTTTCAATGGCTTTTCGCAGTAAGTTTTGCTTTTGAAGTAATTTTTCATCTTCAACACCCGTTCCTTTTCCTACACATTCTTCGATAGAGAATCCGGTTAGAAGGCTCATTAATACCGAGGCAGTAGAGGTGTTTCCGATTCCCATTTCTCCAAAGCCAATACAATTGGAGCCTTTTCTCGCAAGGTCTTCCACAATCGATTTTCCTTTTTCGAAACACAATTGTAATTCTGCTTCACTCATTGCCGGAATGTGTAAAAAGGATTGGGTTCCTTTGGCTATTTTGGCATTGATTAGATTGGCATTTGTTGGAAAATCATAATTCACACCGGCATCGACGATTGATAACTGAATATCATTTTGCTTGCAGAAAACATTAATGGCAGCCCCTCCTTCCAGAAAATTATTGACCATCTGTCTTGTAACATCTTGCGGATAGGCGCTGACACCATGATTGGCAATGCCGTGATCGGCAGCAAAAACAACAATGGAAGGATTTGTAATTTTAGGGTTTAAAGTTTCAAAAACAGTCGCCATCTGAAAAGCAAGAGTCTCAAGAGTTCCTAAAGCACCAATGGGTTTGGTTTTAGAATCTATTTTCTCCTGTAGCAGCGTACTGAAATTACTAATTGTACTGTTTTCTTCTTTAGATTTTAAAGGAAAATCCGATACCTGATTTTGAATGATGTTTTTAATCTCTTTACAATCAGGAGCCTCTGATTTTTGTTTCCAGTGTAATTGCTGTAACATGGGTTGATTATCATAATTTGTAGCAGGTTTTCCGATACAGAAATAACCCAGTGGCTCTATATTTTCAGGTAAATCGAGAATTTTCTTAAACTGATAATAATTCAAAATAGACACCCAGCCCATTCCGTAACCTTGTTCTGTTAGGGAGAGCCAAATGTTTTGTGCCGCACAAACTGAACTAAATTTTACTGCTTCGTTGCTGCCCACTGTTCCAATTGTAAAATGGTTTAAGACCGATCTGTCGTAGGCGATGATGAGTCCGATAGGTGCTTCTTCAATTGCTTCTAGTTTTAAGGACTTATAATGTTCTTTTTGTTCAGGGTTGTCGGTAAGCTCTTCAGCTTTTTTGTTGTACTCTAAAAAAAGTTCTTTGATGGCGCTTTTGACTTCGACCGATTTGATAAGATAATATCGGGTTGCATCAGTTAATCCAACAGATGGAGCCCAGTGCCCGGCTTGTAATGCTTTTTGAATCACTTCGTCAGGGACCTCATCATTTGTAAAGTGGCGGGTATCACGACGTGATTTTAATATATCGTCTAAATGGCTCATAATTTTTAAATTCCAATTTTTTAAATTCCAATTTCTAAATCGATTGTAAAAATCAATTCAAATAAGAATTTTAAAGTTTAAGTAAAGATAAAGTATAGTGTTGGAATTTGGAATTTAAAAATTTGGAATTTATTTTCATCCCTATCCTTTTATCTTAACAGGAATTCCGGAAACCATTAGGACTACTTCATCTGCATTTGAGGCAATAAACTGATTCATCCAGCCTTGTAATTCGGTAAATTTTCTCCCAATGTGAGTCTCGGCATGAACACCCATTCCAATTTCGTTGGTTACAATAATTAATGTAGCATTTTCCTGCTGGGCTATCGACAGAAATTCTTTTTTTGCTTCCTCTAAACTTAGGGATACATCATTTTTGTGGTCGATAAAAAAGTTCGTCAGCCAAAGGGTTACACAATCTATTAAAGCCACTTTTTCAGAAAAGTCAATTTCACTTAAGTATTTCTCTTTTTCAATATTGGTCCAGCGTTCGTCACGTTCCTGTTGGTGCCTGTCGATTCTGTTTTGAAAATCGTCGTCCCATTTTCTGGCTGTCGCTACATATATAGGTGCGTTTGAAAGTTGTAAGGCCAGATTTTGGGCGTAACTGCTTTTTCCTGATCGTTCGCCGCCGGTAATTAGGTAGATCATTTTAATTGTTGATTGTTAATTGTTAATTGTTAATTTAAAGAAGAGGCTGTTTAGGAGGAATTTGACTTTTGGTCGTTTTGATAATACTCGTTATTAATTTTAATATTGAAATGGCGTCATTATTAATAGTCGCAAATTCTTTTTCATTTAAGTAATTGGTTGCTTTTAGTAATTCTAACCAATAAACAGCTTCATTGGCTTCTTTTTGGGCAATTGCAAATTTATGAATAAAATCATTTTTGCTTTCGGCATGTTCCGCTTCCCTTATTATAGCACCTATACTTGTTCCAGATCGCAGAAGCTGTTTAGAAAGGACAAATTCTTTTTTCTCTACAGATAGGTACTGATATAATTTAACTATTCGAATCGCAAAATCAAAACTTTTATCTTTGATTATATTCTCTTTCATAATTCACAATTTATAATCAACAATTCACAATTAATAAGGGCAATGTCGGCAATCGTTTCCACAGCAGCTTCCTCTTTTTAAGTGAAACCACGATTTATAAACATAATTTCCGTTTTCGATATAATAGTCAATGCCCTCAATTAGTTTCTCTTGTTTGGGTAAAGATATTGCTTTATTTTTAAGTGCTTTTTGAGGGGTAAGAGTTTCTACATAGGCATCAATTTTATCTTCACAGGCTTCTTTAAAGCAAACGGGACAAAGACAGTCTCCACCAGACGAAAGATTAAAAATAGGGGGGAAATCATTACACCAACACTTGATTTCATTTGAAGTATCTCCACAGCTGAAAGAAGATTCACAGCTTGAGCAGACTTTTGTTTTTATGGGATTCATGGAGGGAAAATGAGGTTTATTTGGTTTTGTAAGAATAAAAGTAAACAAAAAATTTAGAAATTGCGTTACCTTTGTCAGTAATGAAATTGTAAAATTTAAAAGGAATACGATTCAAATTACATGCCATAAAAGTAGAAGAATGAAGCCGGATTTCCTTGAAAAAATAATAGAACCTATATATGAGACATTTACTACCTAAATTGATTTTTATTTTACCTTTTTTTCTTTTTGTCGGATGTAAAAAAAATGAAACTCCTGAAATTGTAAAAACTGAAATTGCAAAAAATAGTATCGAGTATGCCTCCGGACTTTCGATCGTAAAGCACGAAGGATATTCAGTAGTAACCGTTTCAGATCCGTGGCCGGATGCACATGCAAAGTTTACTTATGTTTTGAAAGAAAAAGAAGCAAAAGTACCAGACAGTTTACAAAAGTATACGACAATCAAAGTTCCTTTAGAGTCCATCGTAGTAACTTCAACCACTAATATTCCGTTTTTGGAAATGCTGGAAGTTGAAAATAAATTGGTAGGTTTCCCGCATACCGATTACGTTTCTTCTGAAAAAACAAGAGCTTTAATAGATAAGGGTGCGGTTAAAAATGTTGGTCAGAACGAGAAACTGAATGTCGAACAATTAATAGAATTATCTCCAGACTTAATAGTAACTTTTGGAGTAGACAATAACAATTCGATGCTTGATAATTTGAAAAAGAGCGGTTTAAATGTTTTGATTCAGGCCGACTGGATGGAGCAATCTCCTCTTGGAAAAGCAGAATGGATTAAGCTTTACGGGGCCTTATTTGGTAAAGAAGAACAGGCAAAGGAATTGTTTGATAAGATTGTGCTGAGTTATGAGCAGGCTAAAAAATTAGTAGCAGGTAAAACGGCGACTTCAAGTGTTTTATACGGTACTATGTACCAAGATGTTTGGTATGTAGCCAAAGGAAACAGCTGGGTAGCACAGTTTATGAAAGATGCGCAGGCCAATTATTTATGGGCCGATTTAAAAGGTACGGGAAGTGAAGGTTTGTCGTTCGAGAAAGTATTAGTGAAAGCAAAAGCAGCTAATTTCTGGATTGCTTCGGGCTCCTTTAAGAGTCTGGACGAATTCGGAAAAATTAATCCGCATTACACGGAGTTTGATTCTTTTAAATCTAAAAATGTTTATACGTTTGAAGGTAAATCCGGAGCGACGGGAGGAACGGTTTATTATGAGCTGGCTCCAAGCCGTCCTGATTTAGTGCTAAAAGATTATATCAAGATTTTTCATCCGGAGTTGCTACCAAGTTATGAATTTACTTTTGCTTCTAAATTAAACTAAGTTCATTGATTCATAAAAAACGAAATATAATACTGTTTTCAGTACTCGGTCTGGTGCTGTTGTTTATGTTTTTCTTAGACATTAGTCTGGGGTCAGTCACCATTCCTTTTAAGGAAGTGTATAATAGTCTGACCGGAAACCACGCCAGTAAATCGACCTGGGAATACATTATTGTTAACTATCGCCTGCCTAAAGCAATTACAGCTGTTTTGGTTGGAGTGGGATTGTCTGTAAGCGGTTTGCTGATGCAGACGCTGTTTCGAAATCCGTTGGCAGGACCCGATGTTCTTGGACTAAGTTCGGGAGCAATTCTGGCGGTCGCGATTGTAATTCTGGGTGCAGGTTTTCTACCCTCATTTTTAAATTCGATTTTATTATCACCATACGGAATCGTACTGGCTTCTACCACAGGGAGTATTTTAGTTTTAATGCTGGTTTTGCTAGTAGCGCAGCGTTTACGGAATACGATGGCAATTTTGATTGTCGGATTAATGTTTGGGAGTTTTACCAGCGCTATTGTTGGAGTTTTGACCTATTTTAGTTCGGCCGAACAATTGCAAAAATTTACTTTTTGGTCCTTGGGAAGTCTTGGGAATCTTTCCTGGACCTCGATTTCGATTTTGGCAGTTTGTGTTGCTTTCGGACTGTTTTTGAGTGCAGGAAGTATCAAACCGCTAAATGCATTGCTTTTAGGTGAAAATTACGCAAAAAGTATGGGACTAAATTACAAAAGGGCACGACTGGTGATTATTTTTGCGACAAGTATCCTGGCTGGAAGCGTTACGGCTTTTGCGGGGCCGATTGCTTTTATAGGTCTGGCGGTGCCACACATTGCAAAGCTGACTTTTCAGACTAGTAATCATGCTGTTTTATATTGGAGTACTTTTTTTTACGGAGGAATAATCATGTTGTTTTGCGATATGGCCTCACAATTACCGGGATTAGATACCACCTTGCCAATTAATGCAATTACGTCTATAATTGGTGCGCCAATTGTCGTCTGGTTACTCATGCGAAAAAGTAATTTTCAGTAAATAAATTAGCCACAGATTCAACGGATTCAACGGATTTTTACAGATTAATTTTAAAAATTAAAAACTGCGAGAAATAAATTTAAAGTAAAAACTTACAATTAAATCGTATATTAGTTTTTTAACACATAGAAACATAGTTTTTATTTCAATTAAAAAATTAATGATTACGCAAAAGTATTTAGACGAATTGACTTATGAAGTTGTTGGAGCTTCGATAGAAGTTCATAAAACAGTAGGGAAAGGGTTACTTGAAAATGTCTATCATCAATGTCTGAAAGAAGAACTTTCACAAAGAAAATTAAATTTTTTCACAGAGATGAAAGTACCAATATTATATAAAGGAAAAGAATTGATTACGGATTTTAGATGTGATTTGTTTGTTGAAAATTGCTTGGTTGTAGAATTGAAAACAGTAACTGAAATTAATTCAATACATCAAGCTCAGCTTTTAACTTATATGAAACTCCTGCAAGCGCCAAAAGGTATTATAATTAACTTTAATTGTTTTAATATTTTTAAAGAAGGACAAAAAACACTTGTAAATGAGTATTTCAAATTGTTGCCAAAGGTTTGATATACTAGCTATGTTATAATTTACATGTAAATTTTAAAACAATCTTTGAGAGGAAAGAAAAAACTATGTTTCTATGTGTTTAAAAAATATACAATAATGAGTATTATCTTGAAGGCCACAAACCTAGGCATCGGCTACAAGTCCAAGAAAGGAGTTGTGACCATTGCTGAAAATTTAAATCTGAGTTTAAGTTCGGGGAAACTTATTTCGCTAATTGGAGCAAACGGAATTGGGAAATCGACTTTGCTTCGTACGATTACCGGAATTCAGCAACCGTTGACAGGACATGTTTTTTTAAATGATAAAAATATAAACACCTATAAACCTTTAGCATTAGCACAAAATTTAAGTTTAGTTTTAACGGAGAAACTACCACCCAGTAATCTGTCTGTTTTCGAATTAGTGGCTTTGGGGCGTCAGCCGTACACCAATTGGATTGGTACTTTAAGTCAAACCGATATCGAGAAAGTTCAGGAAGCTTTGGAGTTAACTCAAATAGAACATCTGGCTCAGAAAAAACATTTCGAAATTAGCGACGGACAATTGCAGAAGGTTTTAATCGCAAGAGCACTTGCACAGGATACGCCACTGATTATTCTGGATGAACCTACGACACATCTCGATTTACTGCACAAAGTTTCGTTGTTTAAATTGCTCAAAAAACTAACCGAGGAAACTCAAAAATGCATCCTGTTTTCGACCCATGATATCGATTTGGCGATTCAGTTAAGCGATGAAATGATCATTATGACTTCTGAATTAGTGGTACAGGACGAGCCTTGCAACTTAATTTCGAAAGGAAGTTTTGCAACCTTATTTAAGGATGAACATATTGTTTTTGATGCCGAAAAAGGAAAGTTTGTGATTACTTAGAAAATTTGATGGAGTTCTTTACCAATCTCAAAAAAAGATAAAATGTCGAAAGAGTAAACGATTAAATATTCTTTAATCCAATTTGTCTTTTTGCTTCGCCAACCACAAAAGCCACAGAATTGGCAATGTTAAAACTTCGGATTAATTTTGACATTGGGATAGTCAGGTGATTCTCAAAACGTACTAAGACCTCTTTGCTCAAGCCAACACTCTCTTTACCAAATACCAACCAGTCTCCATCCTGAAAGTCAGTTTCCAAATATGATTTTTCGGCATGAGAACTCATCAGAAAAACTCTTGACTGATCGGGAATCTGCTTAATCCACTCCTCAATATTTTGGTATTCTGTAACCTCAAGATGTACCCAGTAATCCAATCCAGAACGTTTTAGGTTTTTATCGTTAATCACAAATCCGAAAGGGTGAATTAAATGTAATTTACTTTCTGTACCAACGCACAAACGTCCAATGTTTCCGGTATTATTAGGGATTTCAGGTTCTACGAGGACTATGTTTAGCATTTTTTTTGAGTTATGGGTTATGAATTATGAGGTGTGAAATTCGAGATGTGAAATGGGTATGTGTGTTTTAGAACTAAAATAATATAATAATTTTCTCATTTACAAATAGTCACATTATCTAAATTAAAATCAGTTACTTCGAGGACATCTCCTGCCTTTAAGTTTTGCAAATATACATTTCCTATGCGAACACGAACCAATCTTAAAGTTGGAAATCCAACAGCTGCCGTCATTTTTCTAACCTGACGAAATTTGCCTTCATTTATGGTAATCGAAGCCCAGGAAGTTGGACCATGACGCTCGTCTCTTATTTTTTTTGCTCTTGGGCCAAAATCAGGAATTTCGGCAACGATAAAAGCTGAGCAGGGTTTGGTTTTGTACTTGCCACCATCAAAACCAATTTCAACGCCTCTTTGTAATTCCTCAATAGCTTCAGGAGTGATCACTCCATCGACCTGAACGTAATATTCTTTATCTACTTTTTTGCTTCTCACCAGTTCGCTTACTTTTCCGTCTGTTGTCAGTAAAAGTAACCCTTCAGAGTCTTCGTCAAGTCTGCCGATTGCCATAGTGCCTTCGGGAAAATTGTATAACTCGCCCAATAGCTTTTTTTTTCTTTTTAATTCGTATATAAATTGACTCAGATAGCCATAAGGTTTAAAAAGAAGGAAATGTTGGTGCATGCTGTATTTTTTGACTGCAAAGATAACGTTGTTTCATAAAGGACATAAACTTCGGCTGTAATTATTCGGAGCTGGCATTTTTCCTTTTTTCGATGCGGAATTTTAAGTAAGAAATACTTGAATAAAAAGCAAAACCGTGTTAATTCGTACAAAAAATAAATATCTTGTAAAGTCGCGCCAAATCTAAGAATAATGGAAAGAACTGACGTGAAATTTGATTTTTGCTTGAAAATTTTCACAAAAGCGTGATACGATAAGTTTAAGTTTTCACAATATTCTGTTAACTTTAAAGAATATAAATTTGATTTCTAAAAACTCTATTTTTAAATTACTTATGAAAAAACTTTACTTTTCTCGCCAGCTTCTGGCTTTTTTATGTTTTTCGGGTTGCTTTTCTGGAGCCGTTTTAGCTCAAACTATGCCTCCAGTGCAGTCCATTCCGTATAAACAAAATTTTGATGGGTTACCGGCAGCTGCCGACACTTATGTTGATATTCCTGGTTTTCAGGGTTGGACAGCTAATGGTGCAAATCAAAATACTGCTGTCTGGAGTACAGGACTAACTGGAGATAGGGCATTTGTAAAAAATAGTAATTCTAATGTCAATTCGGGAGGTATTCATAATTATGACGATAAAATCGGGTTTTTGAATTCAACATCCGGAGATTTTGCAATTGGTTTTGCATTTTCAAGTTTGGGGAGCCAAACAGTTAACGTATATTACGATGCGATGATTATTCGTAATTTATATGATGGAGGAAGTAACAATCGTTTGCAAGAAATGGCATTACAGTATCGTGTCGGAACTACCGGTGCTTTTACAACTTTATCACCTGCATATTCAAACAACAGTACAACCTTGCAGACTACAGCAGCAGTTATAACTCCATTAGACTTAAGAACAACACGTATTAAAGTAACATTACCTGCGAATTGTGATAATCAGCAAATAGTTCAAATACGATGGATTGCCCGGCTGATTTCCGGATCTGTAGGTTCACGTCAATCTTTTGCAATAGATAATATCGATATTAATGCGGATCACATTGCACCGGTAAACGCAGATGGATTTCCGAAGGCAACAAATATTTCAGCAACTAATTTTGATTTCTCAGATAAGTTAGATGAAATAGGAAAAACTTATTATGTATTGCTTCCTGGCGGAAGTACTGCTCCAACTGCAGCTCAGGTAAAATTGGGACTTGATGCTAGTGGTATTGCAGCTCTGCAGTCAGGATCTTTAAATATTGTTGATAAAACCCTGGCTTATACTAAAAACTTTACAGGTTTATCAGCTGCGACGGCATATTCCGTATTCTCGGTTTCTGAAGATGCTTACGAAAATATTCAAAGTACAGTAACTAAAGTAGATGTAACAACAACGGCAGTTGCATTACCAGAGATTACAACAACGGTTAGTGCACTTGATTTAGGTACTTCTGAGACAAACTTTGAATCAGGTTCTAAAAGTTATCAAATTCAGGCAAGTGATCTGAAAGGCAATTTAGTGTTAAGTGTTACCCCAAATTTTTCAATTTCAAAAGATAATATAACATTTGGTTCAACACTAACATATACCACAGCTGACTTTGCATCAAATGCGTCGAAGACGGTTTATGTAAGGTTTAATCCAAGTTTATTAAGTGCATATACTGGTCAAATTACACATGAATCTACCGATGCTGTTGCGAAACATATATCACTGGCAGGAAGAGGAATTAACCCGTATATTCAAAATTTTGATGATCCTAATGTTTTATCTAACAGCGGATGGACGCAATACAATTTGGAAGGAGCTGCCAATAAATGGACTTATACTAATGCTGCCAGAAATATAAATTCTGGAACGGGAGCAGTTCTTATGAATGGATTTTCGGATAGTGGAGCAAGTAAAGATTGGTTGATTTCTCCAAAATTGCGTTTAGATACATTTGACAAGTTACCATTATTGTCTTTTTATTCTCGTAAGTTTTATGCGGGACCTGGCTTAAAATTAATGGTTTCTACAAATTACGACGGTGTTAGCAGTCCGGAAACAGCGACTTGGACAGAAATTGATGGAAGTTTTCCAACTACCACAGGAACTTACACGGCTTCTCAATATATAGAATTAACAGCTTATAAAACAAATAGTACTTATCTGGCGTGGGTTTACGAAACGACAGCGGGAGGATCTAACAATGCTTCAGAGTGGTCATTTGATGATTATGCAATCGCAAATGAAACGGGTTATGTAGCTTCAAATCCGGTTTTAGATTTTGGGACTGTAGATCAAAATACGGTTTCGACATCACAATCTTTTGCTTTTAAAGCTAAAGGATATGGAGACGTTACAATTAAGGCACCGGTTGGTTATCAAATATCTTTGGATAATACTTTATTCCAAAATAGTTTTACATTGTCAGAGACAGATGCTTTGGCAGGAAAAACACTTTATGCGAGATTCATACCTACTACAAAAGAATTTAAAATTGCCGGCACATTAACAGTAACAGGAACTTTGTTAAACAAACAAATTGGCTCTTTAACAGGATCTTCTCTTCCAAAAGCAGAAACTTACGATGTAGTGACTTATAATTTGGAGTTTTTTGGTGCTCCAACTTCGGCTTACGGACCAACTAATAAAACGTTGCAATTGGAAAATGTAGCAAAAGTTATGAATAAACTTGATGCAGATGTATATGTAGTTCAGGAAGTTTCGAGCGATGCTCAGATCGATGCTTTAATTCAGAAAATAAGTGTGAATGGAAAAACATTCGATAAAAGTATTTCTACGTCATGGTCATATTCATGGGATCCGAATTCAGATCCAAGTTTTCCTCCGCAAAAATTAGTCGTAATTTATAATACACAAACTACCTCAGTTAAGAAGACACGTGTTATGTTTAAGAAATTTTATGATGAATTACGCGCGGGTACCAAAACTTTGAATAATTATCCCGGAGGATCCAGCAGCAGTTTTTTCTCATCTGGTCGTCTGCCATATATGGTTACAATTGAAACAAACTTAAATGGAATTAAAAAAGAAATTAACCTGGTAGATCTTCATGCACGTGCTAATAGTGGTTCGGACATTTCTCGTTATAACATGCGTAAATATGATGCGCAGGTGTTGAAAGATAGTTTAGATGTTCAATACCCAAATTCTAATATAATGATTTTAGGAGATTATAATGACGATGTAAGTAAATCAGTTATTACACCAAATCCATCTTCTTACGAAAGTTTTGTTACAGATACAGCCAATTATAAAGCATTGACTTTAGAAATCAGTCAGGCTGGGGCATTTAGTTTTTTAAGTTCAGGCGGATTTTTAGATCATATTATGATTTCTAATGAGTTAACGGATCAATATATTTCAGGTTCTACTGCAGTATATGATCCTCGAAATGATATTGCAAGTTACACCACCACAACTTCAGACCACGGTCCGGTAATTGCCCGTTTTCAATTGAACTCTTCAAATCTGTCAACAATCGATTTTGAAACTAAAAATGGTTATGCGGTTCAAGCTTATCCGAATCCAACTACCGATGTGGTGAATGTGATCGTAAAAACCAATACAGATAAAAAATTGAAATTGAAATTCTACGATGTATCAGGTCATTTAATTGGAAATCCTGTTGAAATAAATGCGACTCAGGATTTAAACACAACAGCCGTTCCGGTAAGTTACCTGCAATCGGGGATCTACTTTTACACACTAACCGAAAACAATAAAATAGTTTACAAAGGCAAGATCATTAAGAAGTAAAATGTGAAATGTGAAATGTGAAAAGGAAAGTGATTTGTACTTTCTTTGAAACAGTTTACCAATAGCTTTCAGTAAAAAAGAAAAAGCAGTCCAAAATAAAATTTGGGCTGCTTTTTTTATTTAAAACAATGTTTTGAATGCTGTCAGGTTTGTATTGGGGGTGATGGCGTGAAAATAATTCAGTTGCCATTGCTGTGTTTTCTGGGCCTGTTTGCTTGTGGTTTCATCCCAGGGCGGATATACTCTGGTGGCTCTTTTGCCTTCTTTTGTTAGAGTCGTAAAAATCCCTTTTTCTAATAAAACAGCTTTCGGAAAAACAAATTGTCCAAATAAATCATCCTTTCTAACACTTACAATCACAAAGTCAATAGCGTCTGAGAAATCAAAAGGTTCAATAATACCTGTTGTATTGCGTTTCCATAACGTTACAAATTGTCCCGTTTTCGTAGGCGTAATTTTGGCTGTTCTGTAACAGATTTGTTTTTGATTTAACTGAAAACGATAAGCATCATACTCTTGGCTTTCGGCTTCTGGTTGAGGTTGCGTTACATCAAAATTACAAGAGTCATAAAGTGTTTCTTTGGCGATAATAAGATCTCCGGGTAGTAATTTTAGATCAGTCCAATTGTTTTTGATTGTCATTTTATCGTTTTTTTCTAAATAATTTTTGGTGAAATTACCACAAAAAGAACTTTAAAAAGAAACATTTAATCCAAAATTCAATCCCCATTGAAACTGATTAAAAGATTGACTGTTTAACGGATTAATGTAATAATTCATCGCAGGTTCGACAAAAACGCTTGTTTTTTTGTAAACACGATATTGTAGGGTACTGCTTAAAGTAGAACCGTAGATATAATCGTTGGCGTTGACGTTTTTTCCGATTGAATTACCATTTAAGGCCATATTATTTGAAATCAGCTTGCCTACAAAACCACCTGTATTCAGATTGATAGTGGTCTTATTTTTACTAAAAACAGAGTAGGAAACTTCCAAAGGCATTTCGATGTATCGTAAACTTTGGTCTAAGTTTCCGCTTTCAATCGTATTGCTTTCGATATTATTTTGCTTCAATGCATTTGTAGTTGTCTTAGAAACAAATATGTAGCCTGTATTGGTGCTGATTTGAGGCGATGCCGCAACTACTGTTGCATTTTGATTGAAATAGTCATTAGAAGTCATAAAAGTATTAGGAGGCCCATTGCTGATATAGGATACATCGGCAACGCTTTGTCCTAATTCGTTAATTTTAAAACCTGAACCTACAGCCCATTTTTTATTAATTTTATATTTCGTTTTAACTCCGTAGGTGTTGCCTTGTTTAGAATCGTTTACATTGCCCAGCGTTTTGTCGTTTTTGTAATTTTCTGAACTGGCTACTCCGGCAAAGACTTCCACAGCCCATTTTTCTCCTTTCGGAATAGTCGTTTTTTCTTCTTTTTCTTTTTTGTTTTCCGGACTAATAATGCCTTTTTCTAAATTATGAAGTTCTGCGAGCTGAACGGAATCCTGCTTGCTTAAAACAGCGGTAAATTTTGAATTGTTTTTCGAATTGCCCGTTAGTTCTCTGCCAGTGATTGCATTTTCATTTGAAGTTTTGGGATTATTATTTGACAATGAGCCTGGGGTATTTAAAGCAATGCCAAAGTTATTTTTAGAACCCGGCTGTTCTTCAAAAACAGAACCGGACACCTGATTTTTTACATTTGAATTGAATGGATTTGTTTTTCCGGCGTTAAAAGTTTTTTCGGCTAAAATTTGATTAGCCGCTTTTTTATCAGCACTTAGAAGCTGATTTTTTGAATTTGGATTGAACCCGTTGGTTTTGCCGTAAACATAAGTCTTCTCCCCTAAATTTTGATGAGTAGCTTTTCTTTCCGTGTTTAAAAATTGATTTTTTGAAACGGAATTAAACGCATTCGACTGATTGGATTGGTAGGTATTTGTTTTTGCTGAAACAATTGCTTTTTCGGCTGTAGTCTGATTTTCTTTTCTTTTTGTAACGGTTGAATTTGGAACAGTATTTTCTGAATTAGTTTTGTTTGATGCGTCAGCCTGAGCAACTGCCGTTTTTTGATTTTGATTTTTTATAGAAAGACCGGCTGGATCGGTATTGTTTTTTAGCGAAGGATTGTCAACAGTACCGTTTGATTTTTGCTGCGTAGTACTTACGGCAGCTCCATTGTCTTTATTTTGAATTGCAGGATTTGAATTTGTATTGTTTTTTTTCTCATCGAGAACAATACCATTGTTTTCGACAGAACCATTTTTTATTGTTTTGATTTCTGAAGTAGAATTAAAATGTAAAACAGAAGGAAGCATCAAGCCTAGTAATAAGCATGCAGCAGCTGACCACCAAAGAATCGCTTTCTTTTTCTTTTTTGGCTGGTCTAATTTTTCTTCAATCTGACTCCATAATTCAGGAGGTGGAACACTTGAAAAGTTTTCCATCGATGAAAAAATATCTTCTATATTTTGCTTTTTCATGCTATTTTAAAATTTTTTATGCTCATTATTTTTTTTTGCAAAATGTGCTTTGCCCGATTTAAATTTGATTTTGATGTTCCTTCAGAGATTTTTAAAAGTTCGGCTATTTCTTTATGCTTTAGTTTTTCAAAAACATACAGGTTGAAAACGGTACGGTACTGATCGGGTAAATCCCGAATGTATTCCAGCAGTTTTTCCTGTTCGACCGGAGCAATATCTAATTCCTCTTCTTCAACAAAATCGGTATCCGGATCAAAAACATCCAAAAAGAAACTTTCTTTTTTCTTCTTGTTCAGGGTTTCAATCAGCTTATTAATGAAAATACGTTTTAGCCAGCCTTCAAAACTTCCTTCAAATTTATATTGGCCGATTTTTTGAAATACTATGACAAAAGCTTCCTGAAATACATCTTTGGCATCGTCTTCATTTTTCATATACTTTAGGCAAATACCATATAAAACAGGAGAGAACAACTGATAGATTTTCAGTTGTCCCTCTCTGTCATTTTTGATGCACAGCCGTATGTATTTTTCTAAATCGTCTTTCAAAAAAGTGGTTTATTTGGTTTTGCAAAAATAGTTTTTATAAGCTTATAAAACTATCTTTTGTAAATAGTACGAGATGCATCAGTGTTATTACTAACAATTGTTAGGTTTTGATTGTCAAGGTTTTCTATGAGGTATGTCTTCCCTTCAAAGGTAATTAAGTCATGTTCAGCCTGATCAAAGTAACCAATTCCTTTTTCGATTTTATAAGTGCTATTTCTTATTTCAACATTATTTTTGTACGTGATCACTCTTCCGTTAGGCGTAAAAACAATTTTTTTGTTAAACCCGATAGTCTTTGGAGTTGCCGTATAAGGATTATCGCTTCCTCCAATTGATTTTTCCCAAATCCACGTGTTCACAATTGAACCGGAATTGATACTTGTAGCTTCCAGTGAATATGCCGACGAAAAGAGACAGCATACAATAATAAGTAAGAAATATTTTTTCATAAATCTAATTATTTTAAACTTGTTATTTTGTCTTTAATCGCCTTTTTGAAAGCTTTTACTTCGGCACTTTGATCAGTAGTGTCGTTGTTGTCAATGAAAATTTTAGTAACGCTTATTCCCTGACGAAGTTCAAAGTAAATACCTCCCTGATCTGCAGAATCAGGAGAACCATATGTTTTTGTTTGCCCTTTTAAGGCTAAAATTTCTGCAGGTACCGTTTTTAAGAATAATGTATAATCTCCTTTTTTAGTTGTTGCGGTGTATCGGTATTGATTAAAATCATAAGCACCGGCTTTAACGTTTAGGAATTTTTGAATATTAAAATCATTGATCTGATAAAATTTTTGGCAATCTGCACCAGTACATTGGCCGCTAAAGCTACCAATTATGATACCATCACGGTTTTCTGCGACTTTATTAAACAAAATAGTTTTGGTTGTTTTTGGAATCAAAATGAAATCTGATGGATATGTCGCTCCCGGAGCAATAACTTCGCCCACTTCAGGTGCTTTTTCGTAGTAGTTGATTAAAACTTCGCATTTGTTTTGTACAAGAGAGGTTATTTTAATCTGATAACCGCTTGTAGGTTTAATTCCTGCGAAAATACCAACAACCATATCCTTGGTAAAATCGATAGGTGTAATCGTGGCATTTGGACAAGTATTTTCTTTTTTGGTGAAGTAAGCATTTAGTCTTTCTTCAGAACCGGCTAAAAATGCGACAGGATTGGTAGGTAAAGATTTAACACTATAGTTGCATAAAAGTGGAATTCCTGTAAAAGCTAAGTCTTCACTTTCTCCACAAGCTACATTCATATCTTCATTATTTAGGGAGCAGGCACTGAATCCAAAAGCTATAAACAAGCTTAACATTAATTTTTTCATGATAAAATTTTAATAGTTTATAATTAGTAGATGCCTTTTTTTTGAAATGGTTGCGTGAAAAATATTTTTTTTTATTTTAAAGGAGATCGTGAAATTTCTAATTTAGAATTAGGGACTATGTAGAATTGCGTACTTTTACTTCGTATAAAAACAAAATTATGTCTGAACTTCTTCCGTACTTGTTGGCTTTTGTAGTAGCGTTATGCTTAGGGATATACTTAGGCAAATTGTTGTTTGCCGCACGATTTCAAACCGAAAAAGTAAGTCTGGAGGAGAGGCTGAAGGCAATTGTCAATCAATTACAGGTACAGAAAGAGCAGTTTGAAAACGAAAGAAGAAGTTTTGAGAAACAGCTTCATTCCAACAGTTCAGAGAAAGAAAATATACGAACCGAAAAAGACAGTTTGGCTATTCAGCTTTCTAAAAAGGAAGTAGATTTTGAAAACTTGTGGGAACGTCACAAAGAACAAAAGAACGAAGTAAGCGAACTACAGGAGAAGTTTACCAAGGAGTTTGAAAATTTAGCCAATAAAATTCTGGAAGAAAAATCAGCAAAATTTACCGAACAAAACAGTGAAAATATGAAAAGTATCCTATTGCCGTTACAGGATAAAATTCAGGGTTTTGAACAAAAGGTAGAACAAACACACAAAGAGAGTATTGATTACCATGCGGCTTTGCGCCAGCAGATTTTGGGACTGAGTGAAATGAACGCCCAAATGAGTAAAGAGACCTTAAATTTAACCAAAGCTTTGAAAGGCGACAGTAAAATGCAGGGAAACTGGGGGGAATTGGTTCTGGAACGTGTTTTAGAAAAATCAGGTTTAGAAAAAGGAAGAGAATACGAAGTGCAGCAAAGCTTTACCAATGCGGAAGGGAACAGGGTTTTACCCGATGTTGTAATTAATTTACCCGATGGTAAAAAGATGATCGTTGATTCTAAAGTTTCTCTGGTAGCCTACGAAAAATGGATCAATGAAGAATCAGAGCTTCTTAAAATAGATTTTCTCAAAGAACATGTAAATTCAATTAAAAGACATGTGGAGCAATTGGGGAGTAAAAATTACCATGATTTGTATCAAATTGAGAGTCCGGATTTTGTGTTGCTGTTCATTCCGATTGAACCTGCGTTTGCGATTGCATTAAACGAAGATTCGACTTTGTACAATAAAGCATTTGACCGAAACATTGTTATTGTTACTCCTACAACCTTATTGGCGACTTTACGAACGATTGACAGTATGTGGACAAACCAAAAGCAACAGGAAAACGCCTTTGAAATTGCCAGACAGGCAGGAGCGCTGTACGATAAATTTGAAGGCTTTGTAACAGATCTGGTGCGAATAGGTAATAAAATAAAAGACACCAAAACGGAGTACGAAAATGCCATGAGCAAGCTCGTAGACGGAAGAGGAAATTTAATTTCAAGTGTCGAAAAATTAAAGAAAATGGGAGCGAAGGCCAAAAAGTCACTTCCTGAAAATATTATTGCAAGAGCTTCAAATTCAGATGAAAATCAATCTTTAAACTAAAATAGAAATATAAAAGTCTTGACACTGGATATGGTTTCATCAGGACTGTCTATAAAAATTTTCTCCGTTTAATTACAAATAAAAATATATGACTGCAGATTTTAAACCCGTTTCTTCATCAAAAATAAGTATTTCAGAATTAATGCTGCCATCGCATACCAATTTTAGCGGAAAAATCCATGGAGGATATATTTTGCAGCTATTAGATCAGATTGCTTTTGCATCGGCCTCAAAGTTTAGCGGTAATTATTGTGTGACCGCTTCTGTTGATACTGTAAATTTCTTAAAACCGATTGAGGTTGGAGAATTGGTGACCATGAAAGCATCGGTAAATTACGTTGGAAGAAGTTCTATGATTGTAGGGATTCGTGTGGAAGCCGAAAACATTCAGACCGGAGCCATCAAACATTGCAATTCTTCCTATTTTACAATGGTGGCTAAAGACAACGAAGGAAAGAGTGTACCTGTTCCGGGACTTATATTATCCAATTTAGAAGAGGTGAGACGCTTTAGAAAATGCATCAAACAAATTGAATCTAAGAAAGAAGTCGAAGAACACGCACGAATGACAGATGTTAATTCTATCGAAGACCTCGCAAGTTTAGACCAGTATAATGTGCATTTAGAGATTCACTAGGATAAGGGTTTAGGATGTGAGATGTGAAAAATATTTACAAAAGAAACACATTCCTTTGGTATAACGCTCTGCATTTTATTACAAGTGAAACGCCTTTTTCGGTTAGAAAATCTATGTTTCTATGTGTTAGAAGATTTTTTATGTGCGTCAGGCCCAATTAATATATTTTACAATCAAATTAAATCAAATACAAATGGTAAAGTTTGGATATACAATTTTATATGTCGAAGAAGTAGAAAAGTCCGTGTCGTTTTATGAAAAAGCATTTGGATTTTCAAGAAAATTTGTAACTCCTGAGGGAGATTATGGCGAATTGAGTACAGGCGAAACCACAATTTCGTTTGCTTCAAAAAAATTAGCTGCGCAAAATCTAAAAGATGGTTTTATCGAAAGCAAACCAGAGGAGAAACCTTTTGCTATCGAATTGGGTTTTGTAACCGATAATGTAGAGGATTTGGTAGCGAAAGCAACTTCTTCAGGAGCGCTATTAGTAAAGGAACCTACTCAGAAACCATGGGGACAAATCGTCGCTTATGTGCGTGATTTGGACGGGTTTTTAATCGAAATCTGTACTCCTGTTCAATAAGAGCGTTATAAAGCTTCAGTTCTATTAATGGCAGTTTGTATGGTCTCTTTAGGGCTAAAGTCAGAACACAAATTCCACGAATTTGCACAAATTTAATCGGTTAACCTTGTTTGTGAAGTTAATTTCACAAACAGATTAGTAGCAATTGGTGTAATTGGCGTAATTTTTTATAGTTGCGTCCACAGGGTAGCCCTTGAGGAGTTTTTTTGGGTAAGTGAAACATTCACAAATATTTAGTAAAAATCGGCAACCGTACTGCCGAAAAAATCGTAACTTTAAGTATAAATGATTGGGTTACTGTTTTTTCACGGAGTACTGCCATTCTATTTTTTTTAAGCTCATATTAAGTCCAGTTATTTCTCTTCTTAAAATAAGAAAAAATCGAATGACATAATTGTTTAATTCTTAACGATTATGAAAAAAATTACATTATTAGTTTTACTGTTTATTGCTTATTCCGTTATTGCCCAGGATAAACTTTTTACCAGTACCGCAAGCATAAATTTTGAAGCTTCGGTGCCCTTTTTTGAAGATGTAAAAGCGGTAAACAGACAGGTCACAATTGTTGTGGAGCCTCGAACAAGTACATTTATTTGTACCGTTGTTGTTAAAGATTTTCGATTTAAATTAGACCTGATGCAGGAACATTTTAACGAAAACTATATGGAGAGTCATCGTTACCCAAAAGCTGTTTTTAAAGGGAAAATTGAAAAATTTGATCTAAAAGATATAGACGAAATCGAAAAAGAATATCAAATCAAAGGCAAGCTGGTACTACGGGGAAAATCGAAAGAGATTATGGTAAACGCATTGATTAAAAAAGTGGGAGACGGAATCCAGATTGTTTCAGATTTCCCTATTTTAATCTCTGATTTTAATATAGAAATTCCGAGCAGAATAGCAGCTAAGATTTCTAAAACAGTGAATACCGAATTAATCGGAGTGGTCAGAGGTGGAGATCCAATGTATTTAACTTTAAAGTAAAGCCTAATTCAGGCAGCTAACCAGCGCGCTTTCTAAATCGGTAAACTGAAATTCGAATCCCGTTTTTTGTATTTTTTCAGATGAAACCCGTTGTCCTTTCAGGACAGCTTCGCTCATTTCGCCTAAAATAATTTTAAGAATAAAGGCAGGTACTTTTGGGAGCCAGATTTTATAACCGTATAAATTGGCAAGTGATTTTGAAAAACTAAGGTTCGTAGTATTGTCTGTGATGCAGGCATTATACGGACCTTTTATATTTTCGTCTGTAAGCGCTTTTAAATAAATCTGACATAAGTCTTCAATATGAATCCAGGGAAGGTATTGTTTTCCGGTACCCAGCACTACACCAAAACCATTTTTGAAATTAGGCCCAAGTTTTTTTAGAAAGCCTTCATTTCTTCCCAAAACAATTCCGGTTCTTAGTTTAGCAGTTCGGATACCTAAAGCATTAATTTTATCTACTGCCTGTTCCCATTTAACACAGGTTAGGCCTAAGAAATCATTTGCGGGAGGGCTATCCTCTGTACAAATAGTAGAACTGGTAACGGCTCCGTAAATTCCAACGGCCGAAGCCGAGATAAAAGCATCCAGCACTTTATTGTTTTTCTTTAAGATTGAAAAAATCAGATCGATGGGTTGTACACGACTCTCTAAAATGACTTTTTTACGTCTTTTGGTCCATCTTTTTTCAACGATTCCTTCACCTGCTAAATGAATGATGTAATCAGCCTGAAGAATAGCTTCTTCGTTGATATAATCACTTTTTAAATTCCATTTATAATAGGTGATTAATGAGGTGTTTTCTCGGGCAGTACGACTCAAAATCGATACCGTAAAACCACTGTCAATGAGTAGATCGGTTAGTTGTTTTCCAACAAATCCAGTGCCTCCGGTTAGTAAAACATTCTTTGCCATGATAGTTTATAATATATTTAACAGTGCATTTTGTTTAAGGCAAAGTAAAGGTACTTAAACATTCCTTACCTTTAAGGCAAATTCTAAATTTTAATGAAATGGCGACTAAAAATAAGACTATCACAAGAGAAGATATCGTTTCAAAATATATGGATGAAGTTTTAGAAAAGGGGCAAAAACCAAAATCGGTGTATCATTTTGCAAAAGAAAATGATTTTACGGAAGCTGAGTTTTATGCTTTTTTTGGAACATTAGAAGGTTTAGAAAAAGAGATATTCAGATTGTTTTTTGCGAATACGATTGATTTGTTGCATAAAAACGCGGACTATCAGGAGTATGACATGAAAAATAAAATGCTGAGTTTTTACTTTACTTTTTTTGAGATTTTAACGGCCAATAGAAGCTATGTACTGCAAGTTCTGAAAATTGACAGGAATCCACTTAAAAATTTAGTACAATTGACTTCGCTTCGTGAGGCGTTCAAAGAATATGTATCGGAAATATTGACCGATGATTACCGACTTGAACAGGAAAAATTTCAAAAATTTCAGGAAAAAGCCCTTCAGGAATCGGCTTGGTTGCAATTGATGATGACCATAAAATTTTGGATAGAGGATTCGTCTGCGGCATTTGAGAAAACTGATATTTTTATTGAGAAATCAGTTAATGCCTCTTTTGAACTGATGAATGTTGCTCCAATGAACCATTTAATAGATTTTGGAAAATTTCTGTTTAAAGAGAAAATATACAGCAAGCAATGAAAACGATCGATTATATACCGACCTCAAAAATAGAAAGAGCCAGTAAATTAGTGCAAACCGGGGCAAAGATTGGAGTAAATTATATCAAGCATTATGCTGAGAAAATGGTGAACTCAGATTTGACCCGTGATAAATTGAATGAAAATAATGCAGAAGATATTTATGACGGCCTCAAAAGCCTGAAAGGAAGCGCACTTAAAGTCGCTCAAATGCTGAGCATGGACAAGAATTTTTTGCCCCAGGCCTATGTAGAGAAATTTTCGTTATCTCAATTTTCTGTTCCGCCGTTATCAGCCCCTTTGGTTTTGAAAACTTTTAAAACCAATTTTGGAAAAACACCCTACGAGATTTTTGATGAGTTCAATGCTAATTCTGTCAATGCTGCCAGTATTGGTCAGGTGCATTTGGCGGTTAAAGATGGTAAAAAACTCGCAGTTAAAATTCAGTATCCGGGTGTTGCCAATAGCATTTCCTCTGATTTGGCTTTGGTAAAGCCTATCGCGATTAGAATGTTTAATTTACAAGGAAAAGATTCTGATAAATATTTTAAAGAAGTTGAAGACAAGCTGATTGAAGAAACCAATTATTTGCTGGAACTCCAACAAAGTAAAGAAGTGGTAGAAGCTTGTAGTAAAATCGAAAACATACTATTTCCTGATTATTATCCTGAGTTCTCTTCGGAGAAAATCATCACGATGGATTGGATGAGCGGAATACATCTTTCAGAGTTCACTGCTAAAAATACAGATCAGAAAGTGGGAGACAAAATAGGTCAGGCGCTTTGGGATTTTTATATGTATCAAATTCATGTTTTAAGAAAAGTGCATGCCGATCCGCATCCCGGAAATTTTCTGGTGGATGACAATAACCAGCTAATTGCGCTCGATTTTGGTTGTATGAAGCAAATTCCGGATGATTTTTATGTGCCATACTTTGAACTAATTAATAAAAATGTAATCACAGACGAAAAGCTTTTCAATCAAAAATTATTCGAATTGGAAATCCTTCGTCCCGATGATTCGGCGTCAGAGGTTGAATATTTTACAGAAATGTTTCATGACCTGTTGTCCCTTTTTACCAAACCTTTTCAGGACGAGACTTTTGATTTTGCCGATGAGACTTTCTTTGAAAATATTGCCAAATTAGGGGAGCGATTTACCAACGATACCAATCTTAAAAAAATGAATGGGAATCGAGGATCTAAACATTTTATCTACATGAACAGAACTTTCTTTGGTTTGTACAATCTGATGTTTGATTTGAAAGCGAAGATTGTAGTAGAGAATTATGTGAAGTATTAAAAAAAGGTTTGTTTCAGGTTTCAAGTTTCACGTTACAAAAAAACTGCAACCTGAACCTGAAACAAAAAAAAGCTATCTCAAAATTCCCTTTTTATAAGTTTCGATCGCCCGATCCCGTGCAAACGCATGATCCACCATTGGTTCGTTGTAGCCTAAATCAAATTCCGGAATCCATTTGCGAATGTAGATTCCTTTCTCGTCAAACTTCTTTTGTTGAATCTCGGGATTGAAAACCCTAAAATAAGGCGCAGCATCACAGCCCGTTCCTGCTGCCCATTGCCAGTTGCCTACATTGGAAGCCAGTTCAAAATCCAATAATTTTTCGGCAAAATAAGCTTCACCCCATTGCCAGTTAATGAGCAAATGTTTACATAAAAAACTGGCTACCACCATGCGAACCCGATTGTGCATATAGCCCGTTTCGTTTAGCTGACGCATTCCGGCATCAACCATTGGGTAACCCGTAGTTCCGGAACACCAGCGTTTAAAATCTTCTTCGTTATTGCGCCATTGAATGCCGTCGTAAGCCGATTTAAAATTGTGGTTCACAACATTTGGGAAGCTAAATAAAATCTGGATGAAGAATTCTCTCCAAATCAGCTCGCTTAAAAAGGTTTGGTTTTTTCGATTGGCCCAATTTACGAGTTTGCGAATACTAACCGTTCCAAAACGCAAGTGCGGTGAAAGATAAGAAGTACTGTCCTCAGCCGGAAAATCACGTGTTTCTTTATAATTAGAAATTTGGCTTAAATCGGGAGGAAGCACTTTTATAATACTTTTTTCAAAACCAATTTCGGCTAGTTCCGGAAAGGTAAACTGATTTTTGCTGAAGTTTCCGTACCAGGGTTTTGTGTCAAACTCAGGCGCCTGTCCTAAAAGATGGTATTTTTCAAGCCACTTGTTTTTATAAGGTGTATAAATGGTGTACGGAAGTCCGTCGGCCTTTGTGATCTCTTTCTCTTCAAAAATCACATGATCTTTGAATGAGGAAGCTGTGATATGGTGTTGTGCTAATAATTGCTGAATAGCAGCATCACGTAGGATGGCAAAAGGCTCGTAATCTTTATTGAAAAAAACGTGCTGAATGTCAAATTCAGTTATAAGTGATTCCCAAACCTTACTTGTAGTTCCTTTTTTAATGAGAATGGAGGAATCAATTGCTTTTAGTTGTTCGTTTATTTTTTGAAGTGACTCAAAAATAAACTGAACGCGTGCATCATTTTTGGGAAGGTTTTCCAGAATTTCATCATCAAAAATGAAAAGCGGAATTACCGGAAAATCCGATTGCAGGGCATGGAACAGTCCGGTATTGTCTTCTAAACGTAAATCACGTCGGAACCAGAAAAAAGAAACTTTTTGTTTTGTCATTGTATGATGTTCTGCTAGATTTTTTATCTCAGCTAAAAGATTTATACCGATTTAAGCTTTTGAATTGAATAGCTCTTCAATTTTATTGTAGCGATAATCAAAAATCGTTTTGAGTTTATTTTTAACAATAAGACTGTTCATGATTCTACCCAGATACCCTAATGGTAAAGCGTAATGCACCACATCAATCATTTTTGTTCCAGTTGCTGTGGGCTCGAAAAAGTGTTTGTGATGCCATAAAGCATAAGGACCAAATCGCTGTTCGTCGACAAAATATTGGTTTTCCTTTGAAACAGTGATGATTGTCATCCAGTTAATTTTAATGCCCAAAAGAGGTTTTAAAGTATAGGTGATAATTTGTCCGGGATACATGCGTTTGTTGTCAAAATCCTGAATTTCGAAACTCATATTATCCAGTGTTATCGTTTGGAGATTTTTCGGACTTGAAAAAAAATCCCAACATTCTTCAACAGTAGCGTTTACATGCTGTACGGTTTCTATTTTGTATACTTTCATAAAATCAATTTAAATATTATAATATTTAAAAGGAACAAACAACATTCCGAAACATTCTCCGTCCTCTTTGCCTAGGTGCTTGTGATGCATTTTATGTGCTTTTCTTAAGCCAATCAAGTATTTGTTTTTGGTGTTTTTAAACCATTTAAAACGCTGGTGGATAAGAACATCGTGAATTAAAAAATAACAGGCACCATAGAGTGTTACCCCGCAGGCAATGAAAAATAAATAGTTGAATCCACCCTGAACACCAAAATAAAACAAGACGATACTCGGAATAGCAAAAATGACAAAAAAGATATCATTGCGTTCAAAAGGGTGTTCGTATTTAGGCTGATGATGATCGGCGTGAAAATACCACATAAATCCATGCATGACGAACTTATGCGTAAGCCAGGTCACACATTCCATGAATAAAAAGACACCTAAAAAGATCAGAAAAGAAATCATTTTGTATAGTTTCTATGTGTTCGAAATTGATTTTAAACTAATTTTAATTTATACGTTACAAACGATTGTGCTAAAAGGCCAGCTTTCGTATAGTTAGATACTCTGATTCTCGAATTTCCAATCTCATAATAAGGCGTATTTTTAAGCTTTTGAAGCAGTTTCCTATAGTAAATATAGGCAGTATAAACACCGAATTTGGCTTCGATAGGCAGTTTTATGATACCTTGATATGCGATTCTGAAATCTTCTTCAATTTCGGCTATGATGGTGATTTTCGCTTCTTCATCAAAAGAATTTAAATCTACACCCGGGAAATAATTTCGATTTAGTACCAAATTATCTTCTTTCAAATCTCTTAGGAAATTAACCTTCTGAAAGGCTGATCCCAGTCGTGTTGCTTCATTTTTGAGTTGCTCGTATTTATGTTCGTTTCCTTTTACAAAAACTTTCAGACACATTAAACCTACCACATCGGCTGAGCCATAAATATATTCTTCATATTCGGTTTGAGTAGGATAACTTGATTTGATAAGATCTAATTTCATGCTTTTTAAAAATGCCTGAATTAGATCGTCAGTGATATTGTATTGTTTTACGGTATGCTGAAAAGAGTTGAGAATAGGGTTAAGACTGATCCCTGTTTGCATCGCTTTATAATATTCTTTTTCGAAATCGGAGATGAGATTTTCTTTTTCAAAGCCATTAAAAGAATCGACAATTTCATCAGCAAAACGTACAAATCCATAAATGCTGTAAATCGCATCACGAATACCGGGCGACAACATTTTAACTGCCAGTGAAAATGAGGTACTGTAACTTTGGGTAACCAGTTTACTGCATTTGAAAGAAACAGTGTCGAATAGTGATTTCATTGGTTAAGATCTAAAAGATTTTTGAATTAGGTCAGCTACTAGTTTTCCTGAAATTAAAGCAGGCGGAACACCTGGTCCGGGAACAGTTAACTGTCCGGTGAAATATAAATTACGAACTTTTTTACTTTTTAGTTTTGGCCTTAGAAAAGCGGTTTGTAATAATGTATTAGCCATTCCGTAGGCATTTCCTTTATAGGCATTGTAATCTTCAACAAAATCATTCTTACAAAAAGATCTCTTAAATATAATGTTATTTTTTATTTGTTGATTGGTCAATTGTTCAAATCTGGAAATTATTTTTTCAAAATACGTTTCACGAAGTGCTTCATTATCTTGTATTCCAGGTGCTAACGGAATGAGGAAAAAACCGCTTTCCATTCCTTGCGGTGCAGCAGACGGATCTGTTTTAGAAGGGAAGTTGGCATAAAATAGTGGTTCGTCAGGCCATTTAGGCTCGTCGTAGATATCAATGGCATGTTGGTTAAAGTCAACATCAAAAAACAAAGAGTGATGTGTGACGTTTTCTATTTTTTTATTGAATCCCACAAAAAATAAAAGCGAAGAGGGAGCAAAAGTGCGACTCTCCCAATATTTTTCCGAATAAGCGCGATATTCAGTATCCAGTAAAGTTTCGGTATGGTGATAGTCGGCGCCGCTTAAAATAACATCCGCTTCTATCGTTTTTCCATTAATTAAAAGCGCTGTTGCAGTTTTGTCTTTTACCACAATCTTTTCAATCGCGACGTTGGTTTTAATGGTGACTCCTAATTCTAATGCCAGTTTTTCGATTCCGTGTACGACATCGTACATTCCGGTTTTTGGGTGCCAAGTTCCTAAACCAAAATCGGCATAATTCATAAAATTGTAAAAAGAAGGTGTTTTTGTAGGCTTCGCACCTAAAAACAAAACAGGAAATTCCAGAATTTGTATTAGTTTTTCATTCTTGAATTGCTTTCGGATGTCGGTACTTACAGTACTTAAAAACTGATTTAGTTTTAAAGTAGTCTCGAGTGTAATTAATTCGAGTGCTGAGACTCCGGGACGATACACTAGATTCTTAATGGCAATATCATAATTGCTTTGTGCCTGACGAATGAAATTTTCTAGTTTTTTACCGCTTCCGGTTTCGATTTGCTCGAAGGTGTTTTTTATTTCGTCTAAATTATCAGAGATGCTAATGAAATCATTTAGACCAAAATAGACTCTGTAAGCTGGGTTGAGTTTTATGAGTTCGTAATAATCAGACGTTTTTTTATTGAAATCCAGAAAGAAACGTTCGAAAACATCCGGCATCCAATACCAGCTTGGTCCCATGTCGAAAGTAAAGCCGTCTTTTTTATATTGTCTGGCTCTGCCTCCAATAGTCTCATTTTTTTCATAAATAGTTACCGTATTACCTTGTTGTGCGAGGTAACATGCAGCAGCTAGAGAAGAGAAGCCTGATCCTATTATTGCTATTGTTTTTTTCATTTGTTTAACAAATATACAAAAACTTTAAACAAAAATATTACAGCATGCTGATAGTTTCTTCCATTGAATCGAAAACTCGTATTCTTTCGGATAAAACTTTCTGATCGATATGTTCTACCATATTACCCATAAGCCAGATTTCATTGTTTTTCTGAAGTAGTTTTTGCCCCATCGATTTTACGTATTGATTGATTACGTTGCGATCTGGCTGAATAGTCATGAAAGATACAAATGTAATGTTTTCGAAATGTTTGGTTAAATCCTGTAGGTTTTCGATAGGCATACTTTCGCCCAAATAGATGGTTTTGTATCCATTTAGTAAAATTTCATACTGCAGATAGAGCAACCCTATTTTATGAATTTCATTTAGAGGGAGCGAGAGTACAAAAATTCTGTTGGTTTTAGTTGGTTTTAGAATTTGAAGGCTCTCGGTATAAATTAAGATTTTCTGCTTGATGAGGTGACTCATGAAATGCTCATTGGCCGGAGTTATGGTTTCGGATTGCCATAATAATCCCAATTCTTTTAGTAAAGGAAGAAAATGGTCTTTGAAAACTTCCCGAAATGATTTTTCGGAAATAAGCCAGTCAAAAGTATTGAAGAAGATTTCCTGATCAAAATTCATCATTGCCATCTTAAAAGAAGTAATGGCGTAATTCTGCGAGTTTTTCTTCGAGATAATTTCGCGAACCAGTTGCGGGATTTTTTCTTCCGGATAGGTCGCTATTTTGGATATTTTATAACCGTATTCGTGTAATAATGTTATGTTTAAGAGTTTTTGCAGATTTTGTAAATTATAAAGCCTAATATTGGTGTCAGTACGCATGGGTTCTAAGATATTGTATCTTTTTTCCCAGATACGAATGGTATGCGCTTTTATCCCGGATAAGTTTTCAAGATCTTTTATGCTGAAAACAGTTTTAATGTTGTTTATCATTATTGGCTATTTATTGAACAAAAATAGAATAAAATCTCAAATTACCTTTATAACTTGAGTGAAATCATAGATTGCTAGAGGTTTACCGATTGGTAATCGTTTAATTTGTCTAAATGAAGGATGGTTCTGGAACCATCTTTACTTCTGTTGTACATGGTTTCAAATTTGGCCCCATAAATTAGTTCATCAAAAGTATAGGAAGTTCTTGCAGCAACAGTATTGCTGTACATATCGTCAAAAGTGGTAATGAAAACCAATATTTCACCATGTGTTTTTTCAAAATCTTCCTTAGTAAAATTGTATAAAGGACTGTTTTCGGTTATGGGATGCACGAGAGTCCAGCTTAATGAAAGTGCATTTATGTGTTCAAGTTCCAGATCTAAGCTATAAAATTTGTTGGTTTTTATACCGTTTTCTTCCAGGTTTAATCCTAGAGTCATTTTGGCTTTTGCATCTGTAAAATTGGTGTTTTTAAAAGGGACAAGGCGTATCATTAGACCTTTTTTGTCGCCATAAGGAGAAATTAAGGCATGGTCGGCAAATTTTAAAAAAGCGGTTGGTTTACTAAATCTTCCAAAGAATAAGCCCGTTGCTATTGCGAAGCTCAGTAACCCAATCAGGGCTTCGGCGGAAGAAAGAGCACTCGTTAAAAATCCGGTAGGGCTAATGTGTCCGTAACCCACAGTAGTAAAAGTCTGCGCGCTAAAAAAGTAAGCTTGTCCAAACTGAGTCAGCACACTTTCAGACTGTTTGATTCCGTCAAGATGTTCAATTCCGATCGCATAATAGGCAATCGCAAAAAGAAAATTGATTCCAATGTAAAAAGCAAACAAAATAAACATGAATTTCCAGTTTGGCATGTCGATCATGGTGTGGTACCAGCTAATACGACGAAGCAGGTGCATCCCCCTTTTTTCGACATTTGGAGTTCCATTTTTGTTTACAAAACGACCTCCGTAGCTGTTTGCATTCGACCCAAAACCAGAATTGATGTCGGTTTGTGCTTTTTGGTTTATTTTTTTGAGAAGTGCCATTGCTGTTTGGTTTAAGTAACAAAAGTAAAAATATCTTTCAGACCAGAAAATGGGCTGTAAAGAAAAAGCAATCTGTAAATATAATTTCTACAGATTGCTTTGGTGTTTATTGTTTTAAGATTACTCTCTATTTACAAAAAGTTGCTTTGTTTTTGATAGCGCTTTGGCTGCCTAATTCGATTGCTTTTGTGAAATCTTTGCAGGCATTTTTTTGGTCGCCCATTTTGTTATAAGCTAAAGCTCTCAGATTGTAAGCGATATAATCTTTTGGGTTCAACCCTAGAGATGAGGTACAGTCTGCAACAGCCTCTTTAAAATTCATTAATTTATAGTTCACGTTGGCTCTTCCGGTAAAAGCATCGGCATTCATACTATCCAGGTCGATGGTTTTGCTAAAATCAGCCAGAGCTCCTTTGAGATCGTTGAGCTTTAGTTTTGCAACACCACGATTTTGATAAGCTTCGACAAATTTTGAATTCATACTGATGGCTTTTGTGTAATCGGCAATTGCTCCTTTGGTATTACCGGCTTCGGCCTTTTTTATGGCTTTGTCAAAATAGCCGGTTGCGGATTGTGCCCAGGTCGAGCAAGTGATCATCAGAAATGATAATAATAGAAATTTTTTCATAAACCAATTTGGGATTAGGTTAGTAGGTTAATAATTCGGAAACGAATTTAGTGAAGTTTTTGTTTTGTAAGAGAAGTTCGTTTATGAAATATTCATTATTTTTTTGGCTAAATCTAGAGGTTTTATACACTTGTTAGAGGTAGAAATTTGATAGGATTCATAAGGTGTTTGAAATTAAGTTCTTAACTTAGCATATGTCGTTATGTTTTTTTCTATTGTTAAATTGAATGGAAAGTGTAATGACATCCTGTTTTTTACTGTTCCTTAATTAATGTAGAATAATATGAAACAAGTCTTTTTTTTGTCTCCGTTTTTATTTAGTTTGATGTTTTTTTGGAGTAACAGCACCGCTGCACAGGAAAAAACAATGTATTTGGATGCTGCACAGAGTGATCCAATAATGATAGGATGGATGAAAGGTTCTCCTCCGCCGGATAATAAGATTCCACGATTTGAGGATGGAAGTTTTTTTCAGTTTCCGGCTCTTCGATGGAGCGTGGCTCATATGCGCCAGTTTATGCCAACAGTAAATGTTTCGCGTGGATTGGGTACGGCAATACCACTAACAAAAAACGGCAATAAAGATATTGACAAGATTAAATTTGTTCCTCTGGGGGAAACAAAAGCGATGACCTGGGAAGTATCTATGCAAAAAGTCTATGCCGATGGTGTGATTGTGATGCATCATGGGAAAGTGGTATACGAAAAGTACTTTGGAGCCTTAGCGGTAGACGGACAACATGCAGCGATGTCGGTTACAAAATCGTTTACCGGTACACTTGGTATTATATTGGCAAAAGAAGGCTTGATCGATACAACAAAAACGGTTTCCTATTACATTCCCGAACTTAAAGAATCGGCGTTTGGTGATGCTTCTGTGAGAGAAATTATGGACATGACAACTGCTCTACAGTTTAGCGAAGACTATGCTGATCCTAATGCCGAAATATGGAAGTTTTCGGCAGCTGGAAATCCATTGCCAAAACCTAAGGATTATACAGGGCCAAAAACATATTATGAATATTTGCCAACGGTTAAGAAAAAAGGAGTTCATGGAGAGAGCTTTGGGTATAAAACTGTTAATTCGGATGTTTTAGGATGGATAATTTCCAGAGTTACCGGAAAAACAGTGGCTGAGGTGCTCTCTGAAAAAATATGGAGAAAAATAGGAGCGGAGCAAGATGGTTATTTTTCTGTTGATGTGATTGGGACACCTTTTGCCGGAGGTGGTTTTAATCTTGGTTTGAGAGACATGGCACGTTTTGGTCAGTTAATTCTAAACAATGGCAAAGTAGGCAAGCAACAGATTATTCCTAAAGCGGCAATCGACGACATTAAGAAAGGCGGTAATAAGCAAGCATTTACTAAAGCTGGATATTCTCTCTTAAAAGGATGGAGTTATAGAAATATGTGGTGGATTACTCATAATGCACATGGAGCGTTTTGTGCGCGTGGTGTACATGGACAAGTCATTTACATCGATCCGAAAGCTGATATGGTTATTGTGCGTTTTGCATCTAACCCAGTTGCTGGTAATGCTGCAAATGATCCTTATTCTTTGCCTGCTTATGAGGCTGTAGCAGAATTTTTGATCAATCGTAAATAGACACCAGGCCTTTTTTGATAAATTGGAGTTTCAGGTTGGAGTTCGTTTTTTAGCTTCAGACGAAGAATGCTGGGTTTTATTCTGATTTTTCTCTACTTGAAAAAGGATTGGTGTTTAATCGCCAGATTGCGCTAATCTGGAAATTCCCCGAAGATAAACCGATGTTATTTTTATTGTCGTCAGAGAAAGAGGAGAAGGTAGCATTATTGATATAGGATAACCCGAGAGACCATCTCTCTTTGTTGTATCCAAAAGCAACTCTGGGGAAAAATGTTGGGTAAACTTCGATTCTTTGTTTGCCAAAATCGTTTATTCTTTCACTACCAATATTGACGCCTATTGTTGCCGATCCGCTCGTAAACCATCTTTTGCTGATCGCCCAGGTATAAGCATAGCCTCCGCTGATACCAAATTGAAAATTGCGCAATGAGTTTCTGGATTTGTATACAAAAGAACTGTCGGAACCTATTTTTGAAAAATAAACGCCTCCGCCAAGCAGAAAGCTTCCTGCAGATTTTAATTGCCTTTCGTTTTGTACAAAAGCAGCTTTGTAGGAGAATTTTTTGTTATTAAAGACATACTGTCCAAAGGCTCCATATTGTTGAATTTTTAGATCAGGGAATAATTGTATGTTTTTGTCAGCATCGTCGGCAGTGTAGAACCTATGATATTTTTGAATGAAAAGGTCAATAATGAACTTTCGTCCGTAATTATGGATTTGAAAATCGAGTGCTTTGGTTTTTCCTTTTTCCTTGTCTTTCAGAAAGCTTAGGCCTTGTCCGTAACTAAAATCGATTATGGTGTTTTTTATAGAGACACCAAGACCGAAACTCATGGGGGTGTTGGGCATAAATTTTTTAATGTCTCCATCTGTTTTCTGTTGTAATGAAATGAACTTCATCGACAAATAGGTTCGTATGGAAGCTTTGTTTTCAAAAGGCTTGATGTACGTCGTGTCGATCTGCGCAATGCAAAAATACGGGAGAACAAAAATAAGAAGTAGCGAAAAGTAGAATTTCATTAGATTGTCGAACGGAAAATGATTGGGCTTATTGTTGGTAAGGGAGTTTTAAAAGCTATTTTTCATTGTTTTGTTTCATTGCAGAATTGGTCTTATTTCTATTGCAATGACAAGTTTCGTATTTCTAAGTTTTCTTATTCAGCGTATTAATTTGGTTGATATGTTTTGAGTCAGCTAAGGCATTCAATATTCAAAGATATCTAAAATTATTGTAGAAGATAGTATTTGGTGAAGAATGGACATTGTTTTAATGAATTTAGGTACGGTGCTTTGAGCTATTTTTTAGTTTTCAGGGATGATTTTTTTTGTTTTGTAAAATGCTGATAATTAATGGTGTGTTGCTTTTTTGTTCTCCGAAGAGCTGCATGCTTAAGAAAGTAACGAGTGAATATTTTGCAGGATTATTCTTTAATGTTGATTATTCTTTTATATTTGAGTTATAGAATGTTTATTCTTACGTTTTTTCTTTAAAATAAAACATGCTTTTTTTTCTCTTTTAAATTACAGATCTAAGGAAGGAATGATACTTAAGTGGTTCTTGAAAAAGAATTAAGTAAAAAGGTATGCTAAGACAGGAGTAAATTGTTGTTTTTTAACTAAATAAATATATTAAATGTTGTCAGAGAAAGAAGAGAATATGCCATTTATATGGTATAAAAAAGAAGATGATAAAAGAAGTCTTCAGGAAATTATTAAAGAAGAAATGGATGTCATAATAAAATTTACTCATACCAATGGGGCAATTTTGTTTAGAGGATTTAATGTTGATAATGAAATTTCTTTGGAGGAGTGTACTTCCAGTTTCCCTGGGAATGGCCTGGATTATGTTGGTGGAAACTCTCCAAGAACCAAACTGCATAATAAAGTATATACATCAACTGAGTATCCGCCAAATTTATTCATTTCTCTCCACAATGAGCTTTCTTATGCAAGTAGCTGGCCTAAGTTTATATTTTTTTGCTGTTCTGTTCCTTCACATACTGGAGGGAGTACAGTCATTGCTGATAGTAGAAAGATATATAATGATCTTTCGGAGGAATTGTTAAACGAATTTAAAACTAAGGGTGTTCGGTACATCAGAAATCTTAATGGTGGTGCCGGTGCCGGTGTTTCCTGGCAGAAGACTTTTGAAACAGATAATAAATATGAGGTCGAAGAACATTGCAGATTAAATCAAATTGATATAAAATGGCGTAGTAATAATAGCTTACAACTAATTGAAAATAGACAGGCGATAGTTCAACATGATATTTCTTCCGAGTGGGTTTGGTTCAATCAGGCGGATCAGTTTCATCCTTCAACTAATCCGCCGCAAATATACGAAGCTTTGATGGATTGCTATGAGGATGATGTATTGAGTATGCCTCAATATGCATGTTTTGGTGATGGAAGTTTTATTCCGTTGGAGTATCTCGATGAAATAAGAGAAGTTACAAGAAAACATAGTGTTTATTTTACTTGGAACAAAGGAGATTTGCTTGTTCTTGATAATGTTTTAACAGCTCATGGCAGGGAGCCTTTTCAGGGAGAACGAAAGATTTTGGTTTCTATGCTGTGATACTAAAATTTAAAAATTTAATAAAAGCAACATTTGAAGTATGGAATCGAAATGATGGTAAAATATAAAAATGTTGCTTTTTTTGCAGTGTAAGGTGCTCTTATGGATTTCCAATCGGGTCATATTTAAGCGTTCTCATATTACCTGTAGAAAAAAGGGCCTGAAAAGCAATTTTTAAAGATTAGGATTTAGAGACGGGAAAAATTTGTCTTTTATGTTAGTTTGAGTTTTTAATAGAGAATGGTTGTGTTATTTCATGACTGGACAGGAAATAAAAAAAGGCCAGATAAATAAATATCTGACCTTTTGTGACCCGACTGGGGCTCGAACCCAGGACCCCATCATTAAAAGTGATGTGCTCTACCAACTGAGCTATCGAGTCATATTCTTTCCTTGAACGCGGGTGCAAATATAAGAAGTTATTTTTGATATATCCAACCTTCTTTTAAGTTAAATTTAAGTAAAGAATTAATACGTTGAAATGGAGGGTGTAAGCAAAAAAAAAGGTAAAGTACGTTTTGCGTATTTTACCTTTTTTAGTGACCACGGTGGGATTTGAACCCACACGCCCTTACGAGCACCACCCCCTCAAGATGGCAAGTCTACCGTTTCTCCACGTGGCCAAAAATTAAAAAAGGTCAAGTAAATTAATACTCGACCTTTGTGACCCGACTGGGGCTCGAACCCAGGACCCCATCATTAAAAGTGATGTGCTCTACCAACTGAGCTATCGAGTCAATGCTATCAAGAAACTTATATTGTGAATCACAGTTTGTGACCCGACTGGGGCTCGAACCCAGGACCCCATCATTAAAAGTGATGTGCTCTACCAACTGAGCTATCGAGTCATATTCGCTTCTTGAACGCGGGTGCAAATATAAGAAGTTTTTTTTATTATTTCCAAGCTTATTTATTATAAATTTGTCTTTTTTTAATCAAAATTTACAACCTCTTAGTTTATAAGGTATTATTAAAATGAAAAAAATCATATTGTTAGGATATATGGGTTGCGGGAAGTCAACGATTGCCCAAAATATGTCGAAAATTACAAATATTCCGTTTCTGGATTTAGACAAATGTATCGAAAATAGAGTCAATTTATCAATAAATGAGATTTTCGAGCAGCATGGAGAGATCTATTTTAGAAAATTAGAGCACGAAATGTTTGTAGAATTGCTCCAATCTTCAGAGAATAGTATAATTGGTTTAGGTGGAGGGACACCGTGTTATGCCAATAATCATGAATTGTTAAAAGGAGAGGGTGTTGTTTCGATATATTTAAAGGCTTCGATAGAAACTTTATATGGAAGATTGATTCATAATAAAAGCAAACGACCGTTAATCGCTGATATGAATGAAGAGGAAATGAAAGAATTTATCGCGAAACATTTATTCGACAGAAGCTTTTATTATAACCATGCGCAATATAAAGTTACGGTTGATGATAAAACTGTCGAAGAAACGGTTCAGGATATTTTAGCGATTTTAGCTTAAGAAAGCATAGTTGTCGCCGTTTTCATCAAAAACGACCTGTACATGTTCTAATAAAGAAGTAGACAAGGAAATTCCTTTAAAATCGGCTTTTACAGGATACTTTTTGTGATTTCTGTCTACCAGTACTGCTGTTTTGAATTTCTTAAGTGGAACATCTAAGAAATGACGAACAGCATATATTAATGTAGTACCTGAATTTAAGACGTCATCAACCAATACCAGGCCTTTGTTCTCGTACTCTTCTTTAGCTAATGATGTAGTGATAGGGAACTGTGGGTTTTGTTTGTTGACTTTAACTTCGCAAAGCGAAACTTTAAGCGTTGAAATACTGGCTAGGGCCGAAGCGAGCTTTTGAGCAAAAACAGAACCGTTTGAAGCTATTCCGGCAATTACAACTTCGTCTTCATCCACAAAAGTTTCATATATCTGATAAGCGATACGTTTTATTTTGTGTTCGATTTCCTGATTGGTTAAGATGATGTTTTTGCTCATGATTTAATTTTTTGCTAATATAACTAAATTTAAATTTCAATATAAAAAACTCAAATTCCAATTTTGATAATGGAATTTTTAATTTTTTAAATCCCGAATTCCAATGTTGGGGAAGGGATTTTGAAATCATAGTGTTGAGGTTTGATTTTTAGGATTTTACCTGTTTAAAGTTTTTACAGACATAAATTTTGGAATTTGAATTTTAGAAATTTGAATTTAAACTTCTTCTTCCTCGTCAAAAATCTCATTGCCGTATTCATCAATATCCCGACGGTCTTTTTTGGTAGGTCTTCCGGTTCCGCTTTTGCGATAATGCTCTTTGGATAGTTTTAGCAATTCCAGGTGTGCATAAGCTTCAGGGGGAGTTTCGTTTTTTCGGTAGATGTCAACCAGTTTTGCTCCTACACGGCTTTCAGGAATGTCGAGTACGGTTATAATTTGTGTGATCTGATCTTTTCTAAAGGTAATTCTGTCAGTAGGAAAAACCTCTTTGGATGGCTTTGCAACTTGTCCATTTACAGTGATATGGTTTTTTTTGCAGGCTTCCGTAACCATGTTTCGGGTCTTATAATATCGCACGCACCAGAGGTATTTGTCTATTCTCATAATTTTTCTAAAATCAAAGTTAAAATCTTTACAAAAATAAATCAATATTGTATCTTGCGCACCTAAAAAATTAACAATAATGAATAAATTTAAATATTATTTTATTTTATTGCTTGCGGGTGTTTCGTTGGTTTCTTGTAGTAAAAAAGATGATGATGAGGTGGTGACTGTGCCATTAAGAGATTATGCTGCGCAATATAAAGCTGATAATGATTCTATTGAGAAATATTTAAAGACAAATTATATAACTGTTATCAATAGCCCGGGAACTCCTCAAGATCAGGATGTGGTGATTAAAAAAATAGTCGCAGGTGATGGAAATGTTTCTATTTGGGATCAAAAGACATATCTTTTAGAGACAAGAAACGTATATAGTAATGATGTCAACTATAAAGTTTATTATTTAACTTTAAGAAAAGGAACTGGTAGTGCTCCCACCAATACGGATAAAATTGTATGTTCTTATACTGGGACTTTGTTGAATAATACGTTGTTTGATACTTCGAATAATTTCCCGAAATATTTTAATTTGTTTCCATATGCAGTTGAGAGAACTGTAATTGAAGGGTGGTCGGAGATTTTTCCGAAGTTTAAGACCGGTACCTCAAGCACGGATAATAATGGGGTTATTACTTATAGTGGTTATGGCGCAGGGGTTATGTTTTTGCCGTCAGGATTAGGGTATTTTGGAAGTCCTCCAGATAATAGTGTTCCGGCTTATTCTCCCTTAGTGTTTAGTTTTAAGCTTTTCGATCTTCAAAGAATGGATAATGAGTATACTCTTTCTTCAACGGGTCTGGTTTTTGTAGGAGACGGGGTTCCGGATTATCTGGAAGATCTTAATGGAGATGGTTACTTGTATGATTATAGCCTGAATAAGACTAAGTATCCCAATCCGCCAAAAAATGATAAAGTGTATGATACCGATGGTGACGGGATTTCTGATTTTCTTGACTTTGATGATGATGGAGATGGTTTTTCAACCCGATTTGAAATTACAAAGCCTGCAGGAGAAATTGGTATTGTAAATGGTATTAATTATGGTGTAAGTAAATATTACCCTTGGGAGCCGGTTGTAGATAATCCATTAACTCCTAATGTAGATGAAACTGAACCAAGGGGTATTCCGAGAAGGCCAACGGGAGTGCTTGCAGATCCTACTAAGCCAGAATCGTATACGAATTCGAGAAAATACATAGATGCAGATTATACAGCACCAGGTAGAAAAAGAATTCATTTGGATAATACCTTTCCTTATAAGCAGAATTAAATTTTAATTTATAGCAAATTTTTAAGACCTCGAAAGTGATTTCGAGGTTTTTTTATGGTTAATGCCTAACGAATTGTTTAAAATCTAAGAATAGTATTGTGTTAAAGTTTGAAAAAGCACTTTGGTTTAATCGTCTCTTTGCAAGTGTTTTAAGTGGGTTTTTTCTGATTATTTAAAAATACTCTCGCATTTATGTAATTATAGTCTTATTTTATTATGTATTATTGTAGGATAATATTTAAATATAATGAGATGAAAAAATTATTTGCATTGTTTTTAGTGGCGACGGCTTTGTCGTGTGGTAGTGAGGATCAGGAAAATCAGAATGTTGCTCAGTCTGCAGTAAGCTCTGAGTCGGTTTTAGATGGTAAAATGTTATCATTTAAAGATGAGGAATCTTTTGTAAAAGAGTATTCGGATTTAGCAATCTTAAGTAAAGATCAGCTTCAAAAGTGGATTTCTGATAAAAAAGTAACTGCATTGTTGAATACTTCAAATGATTCAGTGGTGATGCAGGAAGATATTATATCAAAATCTAGATTGATTTATTCAGATGCATTAAAATCAATTTTAAATGCAGAATCAAAAGTGAAGATAGGAAATAAAATGTTATGGCTTAACGAGCGTAGTTTTTATTTATTATCAGAAAATGAAGTTAATAAAACTCCAGAAGAACTTTTTAGTCTTAAAGATAAATTGGAGGTGTACGGGCAGTTGTTGGGTATGGCAGATACTGCTGGAAAAAGAACAGGGAGAGGGATTATGCCAAATGAGAACTTGGTAAAAACATTTGTCAGTGAAGAAGTTAATGTGAATGGTACAAGGCATAGAAATGTTGTTGAAATATTTAATGAAACCATTTATTTTAGTGGTACTAATTCTGTTCAGACGAGCAAAATGTATTTGCGAACTACGATGCAATACAGATCTTGCTCTACTTGGAGATGTAGTTGGAAAGAGAATATGTATCCACGAACTTTGACGACAGTTGGTTTTCATTGTTCAGTTTGTGATATCGGACATTCTTTTTGGTCTAATAGGTTAAGTCTTCCCGCTGCAACGGTATCAGGTTCTCAGATGTATCTGTTAGCAGAGTGGAGATTTATAGCTCCTGTTGCTAATCCGCATATAAATTATGCTATTTCTGGTACATTTATTTGTACGGTGGTAGGGCATGCAATGCCTGTTAATGTATCCTGGTATTAATGATTTGACAATCAGTTGTGAAAAAAAACCTCGAAAAGTAATTTTCGAGGTTTTTTTATAAAGTAAGAAAATGAAATAATTATTTTCTTTTGATAACTCTTTCTACAGCTTCAACAATCGCTTGGTTGTTTAATTTGTATTTTTCCATTAGTTGTTCTGGAGTTCCAGATTCACCAAAACTATCGTTAACAGCTACAAATTCTTGCGGTGCAGGATTATTTAAAGCTAATACTCTTGAAACACTTTCTCCAAGACCTCCGAGAATGTTGTGTTCTTCTGCAGTTACCACACATTTTGTTTTAGCCAATGATTTTAGAATGGCTTCTTCGTCAAGAGGTTTAATAGTGTGGATGTTTATTACTTCAGCAGAAATTCCTTTTGCTTCAAGAGCTTCAGCAGCGATAAGAGCTTCCCAAACTAAGTGTCCTGTTGCAACAATGGTTACATCAGTTCCTTCGTTTAATAAAATTGCTTTTCCAATTACGAAAGGCTCATCAGCAGGTGTAAAGTTAGGTACAACCGGACGACCGAAACGCAAGTAAGCTGGGCCATGGTGATCTGCCAATGCTAAAGTAGCTGCTTTAGTTTGATTGTAATCGCAAGTATTGATTACAGTCATTCCTGGTAACATTTTCATTAATCCAATATCTTCAAGGATTTGGTGTGTTGCTCCGTCTTCACCTAGTGTTAAACCAGCGTGAGAAGCACAAATTTTTACATTTTTATCAGAATAAGCAACTGACTGACGAATTTGATCGTAAACTCTTCCTGTAGAGAAGTTAGCGAAAGTTCCTGTGAAAGGAATTTTTCCTCCAATGGTTAAACCTGCAGCAATACCAATCATATTTGCTTCAGCGATACCAATTTGAAAAAAACGCTCTGGGTGATTTTTTTTGAAATCATCAAATTTTAATGATCCAATTAAGTCAGCACATAATGCTACAACTTTTTCGTTTTTTTGACCTAGTTCAGTCATTCCCGCTCCAAAACCCGAGCGAGTATCTTTACTTCCTGTATTTTCGTATTTTTTCATTTTTGTTTTTTTGCTGTACGCAATAGGCTGTAGGCAATAGGCATAAAGCTTACTGCTTAAGGCTTAAAGCTGTTTTTAATAGTCTGCTAAAGTTGATGTGTTTTGAGCCAGAGCACTTGCCAACTGATCGTTGTTTGGTGCTTTACCATGCCATGCATGTGTGTGCATCATAAAATCAACTCCATTCCCCATTTCTGTATATAACAAAATACAAACCGGTTTTCCTTTTCCTGTTCTTGATTTAGCATCGTTTAAACCTGCAATGATAGCATCGATATTGTTTCCTTCTTTAATTTCAAGAACGTCCCAGTCAAAAGCTTCAAATTTTGCACGAAGGCTTCCCATTGCCAAAACTTCGTCAGTTGTTCCGTCAATTTGTTTTCCGTTAACGTCGATAGTTGCAATAAGGTTGTCTACATTTTTAGCAGAAGCATACATGATAGCTTCCCAGTTTTGACCTTCTTGTAATTCACCATCTCCGTGTAAAGTATAAATCAAATGATTGTCACCATTTAATTTTTTTGCCTGAGCTGCACCAAGAGCTACAGATAAACCTTGTCCTAATGAACCAGAAGCCATGCGAACTCCAGGTAATCCTTCGTGAGTTGTTGGATGTCCTTGTAAACGTGAGTTTAGTAATCTAAAAGTGGCAAGTTCTGAAACAGGGAAATAACCGCTACGTGCTAGTACGCTATAAAATACAGGAGAAATATGTCCGTTTGAAAGGAAGAAAATGTCTTCTCCAATTCCGTCCATATCAAAACCTTCTTTACGCTCCATAATGTTTTGGTACAGTGTTACCAAAAATTCAGTACAACCTAATGAACCACCTGGGTGACCTGAGTTGACAGCATGTACCATTCGAAGAATATCTCTTCTTACTTGGATAGTTAAATCGCTTAATTGTTGTGTGTTAGGCTTCATTTTATGTGTAAAAGTTAAACTGGTGCAAAAGTAATTTTTATTTTGCGGGGAGACAAATGATTTTCCGGTTTAGTTTGCGCTAATGATGAAATTATCCCACTTTTTTGCGTCAATATGGAGAAAAAATGGGTTGTTTTGGTTTTGTAAAGACAAAAAAGGCAAGGCCATGATTTCAAAGGGGAATTGGCTAATTGTTAAATTATCTAATTATCTAATTGATCCAATCTCTCGCCAGGTAACCAATTGAATGTTGTTTTCTTTTAGTTTTTTGCCGCATTCTTCGCTAGTGAAAAAGTCAAAGTCGATTTGGCGCCAGGCCGAACCAAAATTAGGATGGTTTACGGTGATGCCCTGCATTTCAAAATTGTCATAGGCGGGATGTAGCAAGAATACATTTAAACCCGGAATAGCATTGTCCAAGGCTTTGGAATACGAATTTCTTAATTCCCCTTTTTCAAAATCGTTATAATATCCAAGTAAAAGATTATCGGTTAAAAGCATGTCGTCGAAGTTGTACTCTTCGTTAGATAAGCTAATGGATTCAAGAAATTGTTTATTGATAAAAACCGGTAAGTTGTATTGTCTTCCAAGTTCTTTGTAGATTTCTAAAATCTCAGGAGTTACACCAATACTGCACATGTGTGAGTCCAAATGGGTAGGTCGTATTCCAAATTGTAATGCTTTTTCGATTTGAGCGGTTAGTTCTTTTTTGATTTCTGATGGTTTTGCATGATTTTTAAAATCAGCTCTGGATTTATAGAAATGGCCATTTTGATCGGTTAAACTTGAAACTTCTGAAAGCGGAAGAACTGGGCCGAATTTGTAATTCTCCCATTCGCAGGTTAATGTGAGATGGACGCCACAATCGTATTGGGGATTGTTTTTGGCAAAATTGGCCATCTCGAAAAACCACGGACAAGGGGTCATGATGCTGTAGGAATTTACAAAACCATTTTGAAGTGTTTTTATTGTGGCCTGATTTTCGGAATGGGATAAACCGGCATCGTCGGCATGAATGATTAACAGTTTGGTGTTTTCGGGATATCCAAGTTTTTGCGCTAAATTCATTGTATTTGTCTTTTTTTATAGAGGAGATTAAGCGGATTTTCTGTTTTATCAAATTTAGATTTTTTTCATGATAAATACGCATTATGGTTTCAAGTTTCAGGTTTCTTTCGTATTAAAAATAAAGTTGTCTAAATAATAGGACTGTTTAAAATTCGAACAATCCAGTAATCCAACAATGTAAATTATCTAATTTTCTAATTGCCAAATTATCTAATTAGTTTTCTCTGAAATTAGCTTATCTTTGCCGACTGAAAAAAGAAACAGATGAAGTTTGATTTATTACAAAAAGATCCGCAATCTAAAGCAAGAGCGGGAAGTATTACTACAGATCACGGCGTAATCGAAACGCCTATTTTTATGCCTGTTGGTACAGTGGCTTCTGTTAAAGGGGTACACCAACGAGAACTTAAAGAGGATATCAATCCGGATATTATTCTTGGAAATACCTACCATTTGTATTTACGTCCGCAGACTGAAATTCTTGAAAAAGCAGGCGGATTGCATAAATTTATGAATTGGGACCGTAATATTTTGACTGATTCTGGGGGGTACCAAGTGTATTCACTTTCAAATAACAGAAAAATTAAGGAAGAAGGAGTAAAGTTTAAATCACATATTGATGGTTCTTATCACTTTTTTTCACCGGAAAGTGTAATGGAAATTCAACGTACCATTGGAGCCGATATTATTATGGCTTTTGATGAATGTACACCTTATCCATGTGATTACAGATACGCACAGCGGTCAATGCACATGACCCACCGTTGGTTAGATCGTTGTATCAACCATTTGGATAAAGTACCTTATAAATATGGATACGAGCAGACCTTTTTTCCAATTGTTCAGGGAAGTACTTATAAAGATTTGCGTCGTCAGTCAGCAGAGTATATTGCAAATGCAGGACAACAAGGAAATGCTATTGGAGGTTTGTCTGTGGGGGAGCCTGCAGAAGAGATGTACGCTATGACCGAAGTGGTTTGTGAAATTTTGCCGGAAGACAAACCGCGTTATTTAATGGGAGTTGGAACTCCGATTAATATCCTGGAAAATATTGCTTTAGGAATCGATATGTTCGATTGTGTAATGCCAACCCGTAATGCCAGAAATGGTATGTTGTTTACTGCAAACGGAACCATTAACATCAAAAATAAAAAATGGGAAGCTGATTTTTCTCCAATTGACGAAATGGGGCATACTTTTGTAGATACAGAATATACAAAAGCCTACCTGCGTCACTTGTTTGCAGCAAATGAATATTTAGGAAAACAAATTGCAACAATTCATAACCTTGGTTTCTATATGTGGTTGGTTCGTGAAGCCAGAAAACATATCTTAGCAGGCGATTTTAGACCATGGAAAGAAATGATGGTTAAAAATATGAGTCAAAGACTTTAAAATAAGTTGATTTGTTTAATCGTTTATTCGGTTAAACGGTTAAACAAATAATCGATTAAACTTTACTATGTTAACGATAATAGATAAGTATATTTTAAAAAGATATTTAGCCACATTTTCGGTGATGATCTTATTATTTATTCCGATTGGAATTGTAATTGACGTCTCTGAAAAGGTGAATAAGATGTTGGAAAATAAAATTCCGTTTAGCGCGATTGCAATCTATTATTACAATTTTACGGTTTATTTTGCGAACTCTTTGTTTCCGATATTTTTGTTTTTGTCGGTAATATGGTTTACTTCAAAACTGGCAAATAATACAGAGATTATTGCGGTTTTAAGTTCCGGAATTTCGTTTTCACGTTTTTTAAGACCTTATATTATTGGTGCTTCAATCGTTTCGGTTTTTGTGCTTTTAATGGGGTTTTTTATTGTTCCTGCAGCCAGCGAAGGGTTCAATAACTTTAGATATACTTATCTAAAAGGTAATGGAAAAGTAGAAATGCTTGGTAATAATACAAACGTATACAGACAGATTAACGACAACGATTTTATTTTTGTCAATAGCTTTAATGAAGAATCTAAAACAGCTTTTAATTTTACGTTAGAGCATTTTGAAGGTGAAAAGTTAACGTATAAAATTACTGCAAGCCGTATTAAATGGGATCCTAAAACAAAGACCTACAATTTGTACGATTATACAAAAAGAACGCTGGGAGAATTAAATGATCAGATCGAAAAAAATCCGGAAAAAAGGGTGGCTTTCAAATTTGAGTTGGCCGATTTAACTCCGGTAGTTTATATTGCAGAGACCCTTCCATTGGGCAAACTAATTGATTTTATTGAGAAAGAACGTAAAAGAGGTTCTGGGAATATTAATACCTATTTAGTCGTACTTTATAAAAAATACAGTGTACCCGTTTCTGCTTTTATCCTCACAATTATTGCTGTGGCAGTTTCGTCAATGAAACGTCGTGGTGGTATGGGAACCAATTTGGCTATCGGAATTGCAATAGCCTTCTCATTTGTATTTTTTGATAAAATATTTGGAACACTTGCCGAAAAATCTACCTTTTCACCTTTATTAGCTGTTTGGTTTCCGAATATTGTTTTCGGAATTTTGGCAGTTTACCTACTACGTAATGCGAAACGATAATTTAAAAAGTTATTTAAATCTTCATTTAATTGTTTTTATTTGGGGTTTTACAGCCATTCTGGGCGCTTTAATAACCATTGATGCCGAAAATTTGGTTTGGTTCAGGATGCTTCTTGCAGGAGTTTTTCTAGCCGCTTTTATTGTGTACAAGAAACAATCTTTTATAATTTCGGCCAGCTCTTTTGCGAAGCTAATTTTTGTGGGACTGTTGATTGCTCTTCATTGGATTTTCTTTTTTAGAGCCATTCATGTTTCCAATGTTTCGATTACGCTCTCGATATTTTCCTTAGGTGCTTTTTTTGCTTCGTTGTTAGAACCGCTTTTTTACGGAAGAAAGATTTTATTCTACGAGGTATTCTTCGGATTGATTATTATAGCAGGTTTAGCGTTAATAATGAAGGTAGAGGTGAAGTATCTGAATGGTATGTATTATGCGTTGGCAGCTATTATTCTGGGTGTTTTATTTACTTTAATGAACGGAAAATTAATAACAGAACATGATCCTTCGGTAATTACCTTTTATGAGTTTGCTGCGGGAGTTTTCTTTATTTCAATTTATTTTTTAGTACAGGGAAAATTCAATGCTGACTTTTTTACCATGTCGCTAAACAACTGGGGTTTATTACTTCTTTTGGCTTCGGTTTGTACCGCTTATGCCTTTACAGCTTCGGTGAAAGTTATGCAGAAGTTAACTCCCTATACGGTGATGTTAACGACTAATTTAGAGCCGGTTTACGGAATTGTACTGGCCTATTTCATTCTTGGCGGAAAAGAAAAAATGAGCACGGAATTTTATATTGGCGCCCTGATAATCGTAATTACAGTTATCTTAAATGGCGTTTTTAAACATTATAAAAATAAGAAAGAAGTGTAATAATTTCCTTATTTTTAAATTACATTTTTATATTTTAAATACGATTTAATTCAACCAATGATATAATATTTTTATATTTGCGGTTCGATTTACAAACAAAATTCAAAAATCCATGGAATATTTAGATTTTGAGCTTCCAATAAAAGAACTTGAAGAACAGTTAGAAAAGTGTGTTATAATTGGAAAAGAATCTGATGTTGATGTAACACCTACCTGCAAGGAAATCAACAAGAAATTAGAACAAACAAAGAAAGAAATATACAAAAATCTTACAGCCTGGCAACGAGTTCAGCTGTCAAGACATCCAAATAGACCTTATACTTTAGATTATATCAAAGCAATTTGCGGAGATACATTTTTAGAGCTTCATGGAGACAGAAACTTTAAAGATGATAAAGCGATGGTTGGCGGATTAGGAAAAATAAATGGTCAGTCGTTTATGATTGTTGGTCAGCAAAAAGGTTTTAATACAAAAACACGTCAGTATCGTAATTTTGGTATGGCAAACCCTGAAGGATACCGTAAAGCTTTACGTTTGATGAAAATGGCTGAGAAGTTTGGAATTCCTGTTTTAACTTTAGTAGATACTCCGGGTGCATACCCAGGACTTGAAGCTGAAGAAAGAGGTCAGGGAGAAGCGATCGCCAGAAACATTTTTGAAATGGTTCGTTTACAAGTTCCTATTATCACCATCATTGTTGGTGAAGGAGCTTCGGGAGGAGCATTAGGAATTGGTGTTGGAGATAAAGTATACATGTTGGAGAATACTTGGTATTCTGTAATTTCTCCGGAATCTTGTTCTTCAATTTTATGGAAAAGCTGGGAGTACAAAGAACGTGCTGCGGATGCTTTAAAATTGACTTCATCTGATATGAAAAAACAAAAATTAGTAGATGATGTGATCCCTGAACCACTAGGTGGAGCACACTACGACCGCGAAACTACTTTTAAAACAGTGGCGGAGTACATCACTAAAGGATATAATGAATTGAAAGACTTATCAACACATGATCTGATTGCCCAAAGAATGGACAAATACAGTAAGATGGGGGAGTATAAAGAGTAAATTCTTATAAATTAATTAAAATCCGAAGCCTTACAGTTTCGGATTTTTTTTTGGTTATGAACAAAAAAAACATATTTATAAACAATTAATAGTTATAACTCAATAGCAATTTTTTTTTAAATTTTGTTACTTTCGCTATATGGAAAATTTCAAAAATGTAAATCCTGTAAAGGTAGATAAAACCACAATTATTAGTTTAGAAAAAGGAAAACTTCCACCGCAAGTTCTTGATTTAGAGGAGGCTGTTCTTGGGGCAATGATGATTGATAAAAAAGGGGTTGATGATGTAATTGATATTTTGCAAGCTGATGCTTTTTATAAAGATTCACATAAATTTATTTTTGAAGCGATCGTTCAGCTTTTTACCGAAACACAGCCAATTGACTTGTTGACTGTTTCGACTCAATTGAAGAAGAATGGAAAATTAGAATTGGCCGGAGGAGATTTTTATTTAATTCAGCTGACTCAAAAAATTGCCTCTTCGGCGCATATCGAATTTCACTCTCGTATTATTCTTCAAAAATTCATTCAAAGAAGTTTGATTCGAATTTCATCTGAAATTATCGAAGCGTCTTATGATGAAACTGCAGATGTATTTGATTTGCTGGATCAGGCCGAATCAAAATTGTATGAAGTAACACAGGGAAACATCAAACGTAGTTCTGAAACTGCTCAGAGTTTAGTACTTCAGGCTAAAAAGAAGATCGAAGAAATTGCGAAACAAGAAGGTTTAAGTGGTGTTGAGACCGGTTTTACTAATCTGGACAAACTGACTTCTGGATGGCAGCCCAGCGATTTAATTATTATTGCAGCGAGACCTGCGATGGGAAAAACAGCATTTGTACTTTCGATGGCGAGAAATATCGCAATTCAGTACGGGCACGGAGTGGCTTTGTTCTCGCTGGAGATGGCCTCTGTTCAGCTGATTACGAGGCTTATTTCTTCCGAAACAGGATTGTCATCAGAGAAACTACGTACAGGTAAATTAGAGCCTCACGAATGGGAAATGTTGAGTACCAAGGTGAAAAACCTAGAAAAAGCTCCTTTGTTTATTGATGATACACCGTCACTTTCTATTTTTGACTTAAGGGCAAAATGCCGCCGTTTGGTTTCACAGCATGGTATCAAAATTATAATCATCGACTATTTGCAATTGATGACTGCCGGAGGAAATAATAAAGGAGGAGGAAATCGTGAGCAGGAAATCTCTACAATTTCCCGAAACTTAAAGGCTCTGGCAAAAGAGTTAAATGTACCTGTAATTGCACTTTCGCAGTTATCACGTGCTGTTGAGACGCGTGGATCAAGTAAGCGTCCACTTCTTTCAGATCTTCGTGAATCTGGAGCGATTGAGCAGGATGCCGATATTGTATCGTTTTTATACCGACCGGAATACTATAAAATTGAAGAATGGGACGATGATGAAGCATCGCCAACTACAGGTCAGGCTGAGATAATGATTGCTAAACACCGTAATGGTGGTATCGAAAATATTCGATTGAAATTTATCGGACATCTTGGTAAGTTTGATAACCTTGATGATTTTTCAGGAAGCTATGATGATTTACCGTCTAAAATGAATCATGAGGATAATCCTTTTATAACTAAAAACCTGCCTTCTGCCAATGAAGCTTTTGGTAGTAACTTAAACGACGACGACGACGACAGTGATGTTCCGTTTTAATAAAACAATTTAGCCTCATTTTGAGGCTTTTTTTATGTATAAATATTAATACTTTTCCTAGAAAATTCTGTAGTTTAGCCAAACAATTGCACAAAGCAATTCTAAATTAAATTTTAACCCAAAAACAAATTTAAATTATGTCAGAAGAAAAAAACTTAGGATCAGTTGAAGTCAGTTTAGCTGTAGGTCAGGAATGGGCCCGAAAATTTCGAAATGCGAAAGAAGATAATAAAAAGAAAGTTGATGCTTATTTAATTCCATTAGAGAGTATAAAACTGGTATTGGATCAGGATATTGATGCAGTACGTGCTTATGTGGGTATTAATAATGCAGGAGAGCAAAATTTAATGCTTGTTGGTACAAAACTGAACCCAAAAACAGGTATTTATGTAGATGTTTTCAAACAACAGCAATCTCTTGCAGGTGCAAGAACTGCTGGTGATGGAGAAGATGTTCTTTACGATGCATCTCGTCCATGTCCGCCATACACTGATCCGGATAGTCCAATGAACCAATAATAAATGGATAATTTTCTAATATTTTCAGGTTATTTTGTACTGTTAGTCAACCTGATTTTATATACATATAGCTTTTTCCTAAAGGAAAAAGCTAATGTTTTTTTTACAGCCTATGTTGTGTTTTTGTTTGTTATTCAATTCACGATGGAGCTGCTGTATCGCTTTCAGATTATTAATTTGTTCCTCGTAAATACTTATTTTATCGGACAAATGGTTTTATTAGGCCTGTTTTATAAATCAATTTTAGGAATTAAAAGACAAAAAGCATTTGTAGACTGGAGCTTGACGTTTATGTTATTAGTTCTGGCTATTCAGTGTTTAATTAATACAGATCAATTTTTTAAATTTAACTTGTTTGCAATTACAGCAACTTCTTTATTAAGCGTTGTTTATGCTTTATTGCATTTTTATAATATGCTAACGGATGACAGGCAGTATTATTACTTTACAATTGGATTGTCTTTTTACTTACTGGTAAGTACAGTTCTTTTTTTAGTTGGTAATCTTACCCTCGGATTAAGTGATGATTTGAAATATTTTACATGGAGACTAAATGCTTTTTTTGTAATGGTATATTATCTTTTTATTTTATATGAATGGAAAGTAAGTTTTAACCCAAAAAAAGAAAATAAATAACGAGATATGAGTGCAAGCCCGGTTTACGAAAAAGAGATAGTTGCCATAATCCTGTACACATCATGTTTTTTTATGATTGTGGCTTTTTTTTTAATAGCGTTTTTTTATTTTTCCAGAAAGAAAATTATCCAGAAAGAAGTAGAAAAAAGAGATCTGGAAATTCAATACCGTAAAGAACAAGTACATGCCGTTATTGTAACTCAGGAAGAAGAACGAAAAAGAATTGCACAGGATTTGCATGATGATATCAGTTCTAAGCTGAATATTGTATCATTAAATTCACATATACTCTCGTCGCCAAACTTAACCGAAGCGGAGATCAGTGAGATTACGGGAACCATTATAAGTCTTACCGCAAGAGCACTTGAGAACTCCCGAAAAATTGCACATAATTTATTGCCCCCTGTTTTTGAAAAATTTGGTCTGAATGCCGGTGTCCGTGAACTCTGTGATGAGTTTGAAAGCAGCAAGAAGGTAGAAGTGCATTATTACAATGAAATTGAATTTGAACCTAAAGATATTGATCGTCATTTGCATGTTTTCCGAATTTTGCAGGAACTAATGAACAATTCTTTACGTCACGGAAAAGCAACTGAAATTTGGATTGATTTTAAGATGGAAGATGAAATTCAGACTTGTTATTATAAAGATAACGGAATTGGTTTTGATACCGAGAATTCTGAAAATCAGAAAGGATTGGGGATGAAAAACATTGATAGCCGTATTTCTTTTTTGAAAGGAACAATCGAAATTCATTCTGAAACGGGCAATGGAATTAGCGTCGTTTTTACTTTTTAGGTTAAAATATGGTAATAAATTGGGTTTTTACTTAATATAATGCGGTTGTAGTACTTTTTTTCGCTTCATATTTTGTAATTTCGGCTTACCAAACGACCAAAAACAAAAATCAAATGAGTGCCGCTATTAAAATTGCTTTAGTCGATGACGAAGTTTTATTCCGTAAAGGAATTGCTTTTTTATTGCAAAGAGAAGATAATATCGATATTATCTTTGAAGCATCTAACGGAGAAGAACTTCTGTCTAATTTAGATAATTGCGTGATTAAACCAGAAATTATTATCATGGATTTGAAGATGCCAATTTTAAATGGTGTCGAGGCTACAAAAATTATCCGAAAATCATTTCCTGAAATTAAAATTATTGCGCTTACCAGTTATGACACAAAATCATTTATTGCCAATATGATTCAGGTGGGAGCAGTGGCTTATTTAATAAAAAATACTACTCCAAAAGATTTAATTCATACCATCAATCAGGTTGCCAAAAAAGGCTTTTATTATAATGAAAGCGTGCTTCAAACTATTCAGGAAACAATCATCTCCAGCAAGACTCCAAAAGGAAACCTGGAAACGGGCTTTCTTTCGCAGCGTGAAATAGAGATTCTTCAACTGATCTGTCAGCAAAAAACAACTTCAGAAATTGCAGACCATCTGTATTTGAGTCCCAGAACCGTAGAAGGACACCGTAACAACTTACTACTTAAAACTGAATCTAAGAATATTGCCGGTTTGGTAGTCTATGCAATTCAGAATGAAATTGCTGTTTTAACAATCTAAGTCTATTAGCTTGTTAAGTAATGTATTGAAAGTGCGTAGTACAAAACTATAATTAACACAAGTACAACGATTCCTATTTTTTGTATCATATTCAATCCCTTTGGTTCTTTATTACCATCATTAAGCTTCATGCCTTTGTCTTTTTCATTGATTATTTTGATGACCGGGGAGAGCAAATGTAAGGATAATGTGCTTTTGTGAAATAGGTGTTTCTACGTGATTTTAGCAATTGGGTATAATAATTTTCAAGTTTTTTTTTAACATTTTTAGCCTTATAAAACCAAAACATCTGTTGTGTTTTTCAAAGGTTCCTTTATATCTTTACTAAAATAAAATTCTAATGAAGAAGTGCTTAGTTTATATTTTCATATTGCTACTTTCGTTCACAGCAAAGGCCTCGTTTATTTTGCTTCCAATGGACGAGACTACACAACAGAACCATCTGAAAGCATACGGAATTACCTACTGGTGTTTAAGTAGAGATTATAAAGCAAGTTGGCTCTTAAATTATCGTGGTGGCTCATTTTTGCTTCCGGATGCCGATGAAATTCGTAAAGAATGTAAGATTAGAGGTGTGAGTTTTGAAATTCTTTCGGATGCTGAAGAGGCTTCCATATTAAATGATATTTCAAGTCCTTCCCAAAATATGGAATCTGTTATTTTAGAAAAAGCGCCTAAAATTGCAGTTTATACACCCAAAGGGAAACAGCCTTGGGATGATGCTGTAACATTAGTTTTAACATATGCCGAAATTCCCTTTACACCAATTTATGATGAAGAGGTTTTAAGTGATCAGCTGCTTCTTTATGATTGGCTGCATTTGCACCACGAAGATTTTACCGGGCAATATGGTAAGTTTTACTCTGCTTACAAAAATACGCCCTGGTACATTGAGCAGAAAAAAGATGCCGAGGCTTTGGCTGCAAAATTAGGATACCCTAAAGTTTCTCAGGAAAAAGGCGCTGTTGCAAAAAAAATTAGAGATTTTGTAATTGGAGGTGGGTTCATGTTTGCAATGTGCTCTGCCACGGATAGTTTTGATATTGCGCTTTCGGCAGATGGAGTAGATATTTGTGAAGCTATGTTTGATGGTGATGCCAGCGAATCTAATTATCAATCAAAATTGAATTACGGAAATTCATTTGCATTTAAAGATTTTACCTTAGAACGTAGACCAGAGGTTTATGAATTCTCAGATATTGACATGACTTCAAAACGTAAGATTCCTATGGAGAAAGATTATTTTTCTTTAATGGAGTTTTCTGCAAAATGGGATCCAATACCTAGTATGTTATGCCAGAATCATACACAGTTGGTGAAAGGGTTTATGGGACAAACCACCTCATTTGATACCGATTTGATAAAATCTAATGTTTTAATAATGGGAACTTGCGAGCTGAATGGAGAATCAAGATACATTCATGGAGAAAAAGGAAAAGGAATGTTTACTTTTTTCGGAGGTCATGATCCTGAAGACTTCCAACATCAGGTGGGAGATCCTCCTACTGTTTTAGATTTACATCCTAATTCTCCCGGGTATCGTTTAATTCTAAATAATGTTTTGTTTCCCGCAGCAAAAAAGAAAAAGCTGAAAACATAGTTTAATTCAGTGAAAATTCGATCCAAATTGGAATATGGTCAGATATTTTTCGCGCTTCCTGAAGCGAATTGAATTTTTTGTAGAATGAAACTATACCGGAATTAAGATAGGTTAGCGAATTTTTGTGATAAAAAATATTGTCAAATTCTGATGCCAGACAAACTGTTTCTTTGCATTCTTGTTTTAGGGTAGTTTTTTGATTTTGTAAAATAGAATTATATCCCATTTTTTTTAGCGGAGTAAATACAGAGTGAGATTGTGGGCAATTGAAATCACCAATAAATACCAAATTTAAATTAGGATATTCGTCTGGCAGCAATTTAAAGTATTTGATTTCAGTTTCGGGTTGTTTTTTTTTAGTAATAGCATGAAAATTAACCAATGTAACCGTTTTTTTATTGATTTCAAAAGTTCCCAGATAAGGTTCGCGATCAATTTCTAAATGGTATTTTTTTTCCAGCCAGGCATTTCCTTTCAGTTTTACTTTACTGGTTTTCCATATAAAAGCATAACGTTCTGTTTTATAACTGTTACCGCTAGTTGGATTGCTTATGGTATAATCCCATTTAGTTCCTTTATTATTTAAAAGCGCAACAAGTTTTGCAACAGCCTGTGAACCACCGTATCCTGCAACGACTTCCTGAATTGCAATAATATCATAAGCAAGAACAGTACTTGCTATGAAATTTAATTCGGATTCGGATTTTGATTTTCCTAAGTTCTCGATATTCCAGGATAGAATTTTAGTTTGTGAGTAGGTGAGAACTGAAAAAAAGAGGAAAGTAAAGCTAAATATATGTTTCATGCTGTATTTAAAAATTCAAATATAAGCATTTCGAAATTTGACTATTGTGTAAGTAAATAGTATTTTTAATTTCAATGAGAATCTTTCTTTGACAGATTCTCATTGAAGTTTTCAGTATCAGTAAATTTATGTTTAATGCTTTTTATACCTGTTTTTTAAAGCGGTACCAATTATTATAATTTGCAAAACAAGTAGTGCTGGTATAAAAATAATTTTCCAGTCTACTTCTAACCATCCTGTTTTTTCAGAAACGAAAGCAAAACTTAAAGACAGAAAAAGACAAAGTAACATTGTTTTCATTATGATCTTGTTTTTGGTTGTATTAATCTTCGAAACAAAAACCTGTAGAAAATTTCTTTTAAAACTATTTTTGTGTTTGATTTTCATTAGTTGACTAATAGATTCCACACAAAAGTAGATTTATTAAAATCCATTTCCTTACGGGAAACCGTAAAATAGGTTAAAAATTAGATTAAGCCAAAGTCTTTAGCAATGGCAATTAGATGCACATTGTTGTTTGCCTTAAAGTAAATTTTTAATTTATTAATGCGTTTTTCAATACTGCTGGTTCCGTTTGGAGTAATAGACGACGCTTTAAATTCGTTTGATATATTATCTAATATGTAACCTTGTGCGAGAAGTTTTAAAATTGAAATGTCGTAAGATTCAATTTCAAACAGTACTTTTTCGTTAAAACTAAAAGACAGATCTGAAGAAAGTATTCTCTCTTCATTTCTAAAGGTTCCTTCAATTGCTTTTCTTAATTCGGCAATACTATTTCGTCCTTTAGAGACGTAGGCATTAATACCTAAATCAAAAAAGAGTGATTTTATACGATAAGATTTGTCTTCAATAGAGAATACTATTTTTTTTAACTTGGGCTGTACTTCATTTGCCGCTTCAATTAGCTCTTCACCACCGTTTAAATTAATTTTACGATGATCCTGTTTAAAAGATAAATCAGTGATTAACAAATCGTACGGCTCATTATCTTTAATTGCCTTTTTAATTTTAATTAATCCGTCGTCACAATATTTGACGTGATCAATTATCGGAACTTCTAGTTCTTCAAGTGCTTGAATTACGGCGATGCTTATACCGTCTAAATCTTCGGCAACTAAAACTTTTGTGAACATATTTTTTTGTTTATATGGGGAAATTGAAACTTAATTTAAAACCTGTCTTAGAATTGGAGTCAAAAATAATATTTCCATTTATGGTTTTAATACGGCTTTCCACATTTTGTAGTCCATTTTTTAAAATTATTGATCTATTGTAGGCTCCAACCCCGTTATCATTGTAAACGACAACTATTTTTTTTTCAATATTTTTAAAATTTAAGTTAACTAAGGTTGCCTGACTGTGTTTTTTCATGTTCCCAAATAGTTCCTGAAGGATTCTGTATAGTATAATCTTTTTACTTTTTTCAATTTCATTCCAGGGAATTTGATCGTAACCATTCAGAATAATATTAAGATCGACTGTTTTAAATCCCGAAATCATTTCTTTTAAAGCGCTACTATAATTTTCGTCAGTCGTAATTGAGCTGTTTTCTTTAGAAATATTTCGTGCTTTTGAATAAATCTTATTGAGGTTATTTAATAACTGGTCTTTGTTTTCTTCTTGATTTAGATCAGCATGTGCTGAGAATTTTAACGTTTGATAGACATCTTGTTCCAATTCATCATGAAGTTTTTTTGATATTCGAATTTCACTTTGAAGAATAGCATCGTTCTTTTCTTTTCTGCTTTTAGAAATTAGATGAACAAAGACTAATAAACTTATCATAGTAGTGGAAAATATAATAATGTATGAAACAATATTTCGTTTTCTTTGTCTCTCTAACTGTAATTCGTTTTCTGCTTTTTGGCCTTTAAGTTGCAGGTTCTCTTCTTTATTCTGATTTGAACTGTATTTAATTGTCGAAAATTGATTTTTGGCTTTTCTTCTGGCAATAGTTATACTGTCTATTATCTTGATATAGGCCAGTGAATATTTTTTTAATTCAGGCCCTTCCGTTTTTGTAATTAATGATGATAATGAGTTTGCCTTAAATGTCGCCGAATTTATTTTACAGGCTGTGTGATACTCCTTTTCAGTATATAGTTTTGACAGTGCGGGATTTGTTTTAGAATAATACAAAGCAAGATTATTGTATGAATTAACCAATTCATAGTCTTCGTTCAACTTCAGTTTTATAGCCGCGCTTTTTTGAAGACAGTCAATGGCTCGTGGATCCCCGACTTTATAGTAACAGTATCCAAGATTTTCTAATAGAATGGCGTACGCATTATCTGTTTTTGCTGAATCGCTTTCATGTCTGATTTTTCGTGCTGCTAAAGGTTCCAGTATATCAATAACTTTTTTGTATTTTTTTTGATTGAGATAAATGTTGGATATATCACATAGAATTACTGCCCTTTTGTATGAAGAGGTAGCTAATTTTAATGCTTTTTTATGGTAGATTAATGCATTATGATTATCGTAAGTAAAATAGTAATTGTATGCTAAGAGCGTATAAGTGTTGTACGTAAATTTTGGCTTGCTTGTTTTTTTTAGATGAGGCAAAACCATTGCAATCGATTCTTCACAAGCAATATAATTGCTCATATTTTGTTGTAGATTAGCGATGGATAAATAGGAGTAAACATACTCATCTGCATAATTATCTATAGGTTTGCATAACTGAATGGCTTTTTTGTAATAAAAATAGGAATCGGCGTAGGCTCCTTTGTCGAATAGTTTGTCACCCTGATCGATATTTTTTTTGATTTCGGCAGATTTTTTTTTATTTGCGATTCGTATTTCGTTGGTTTCAGTTTTTTGAAATTGATACGAAAATGCCACAGCGACCGATGCCAAAACCAACAAAGCAAAAATGAATGCTAAGAATATTTTATTTTTTGTGAAATAATTGGTTTTCATTATCGCAATGGTAATTTTATTTCTACTTTAATACCTCTTTCTGTTATCGAAAGAATATCAATTTCTCCTTTGATATTTACAATACGGTTTTCAATATTGACTAAATCCTTTTTTAAAATTATTGATCTGTTGTAGGCTTCAACCCCGTTGTCACTGTAGAGTACAACTATCTTTTTTTCAAAATTTTTAAATGTCAGACTTACTAAGGTCGGCTGGCTGTGCTTTTTCATGTTAGCAAATAGCTCCTGAAGGATTCTGTAAAGTATAATCTTTTTACTTTTTTCAAGTTCATTCCAGGAAATCTGATCGAAACCATTCAGAATAATATTTAAATCGGCTGTTTTAAACCCTGCAATCATTTCTTTTAAAGCGGTAGAAAAGCTTTCATTTGTGGGTACGAAGCCATTTTCTTTTGAAATGTTTCGTGTTTTTGTGTAAATCGTATGTAAATTATTTAACAGTTTTTCTTTGTTCTCGCGTTTCTGCAAATCGGCAGTTTCAGCAAACGTCAAGCTATGATAAACATAATTGGTGAGTTCGCATCTTAATTTTTCTGATATTCGTAATTCGCTTTCGAATATTGCCTTGTTTTTTTCTTTTCTTCCTTTTGATTTTAAATGAAAGTAAAGGAATGCCACAAAAATTAGAATGAGTACAATAATAATGGGTAAAATAATATTGTAAATTTTTTGTCTCTCTATTTCTAATTCACTTTCTGCTTTGTAGGCCTTAAGTTGTAGATTTTCAGTATTGTATTTTTTAAAATAATATTTAATCCGAGCGAACTGTTTTTTTGATTTATGACTGGCTTTGGTAATACTATCAGCAAGTTGAATAAATTGTGTTGAATAATTTTTTAAATCATTTCCGCTGGTGGTTTTGCTTAATGTTTTTAAGCTCTGAAGTTTGATAACAGGGTCATTTATTTTGTCTGAATAAAAGTATGCTTTTTTTGCATATGTAGTAGCTAGAGATAGGTCACGGGTCTGAAAATATTCAGCAAGATGTAGATAGCTATACGAAATTCCATCATATTCCTTTAGTTTTAATTGCATGGCCAAGCTTTTTTTGTAATAATATAGAGCTTCGAGTTTTCCCTGAGCGTGATAGCAGGATCCTATATGACTTAGTATTCGGGCATGTTCAATATCATTTAGAACTTTATCAGTTTTGCAGATTGTTGTAAGTTTTGATAAAGGAATTAATATGCTTATTGCAAGATTGATTTTTTTTTGTCGGATATAAACTGTACTTATATTGTTCAGAACACTTATTTTTCTATAATAACTGGTTTTAAGATGCAAGGCTTTTGTATAATACAGGAGGGCGTTGTTGCAATCGAAAGTATAATAGTAATTAGCAGCAAACTGTTCATAAACATTCGCTGCGAACCTTGGTTTCTTAATTTTCTTTAAATAAGGCAGGGTCTTTAGTAGTGACGTTTCACTAGCAATATAATCACCTTGGTATTGCTCTACATTAGCCATACAGGTTAAAGCGTAGACATAATCTACGTAATCTGTTTCAGGGTTGCAAAGGGATTGGGCTTTGTTGTAATAATAATAACAACTGTCGTATTTATAAGTATCCATCAGAATATCTGCTTTCTCGAGAATTCTTTTTATTTTGGACGAATTATCTTTGCTTCTTAATTGAGTTTGATTTGAGTTTGATTTTAAGAGATAAAGTGTACTTGCAAGTATTATTAGGATTAAAATTGCGAATAAATATTTTAAAGCAATTTTATTTTTTAAAAAATTTAAAATCTTTCTCATCTTTTAAAAAGGAAATTTAATAAAAACTCTAAATCCTTTTTCTGGAGCAGAATCAATATCTATTTCTCCTTTTATTGCCAGAACTTTGCTTTCTACATTATGAAGTCCATTTTTAAATATCATGTTATTTACATCGATACCTTTTCCGTTATCAGTATAATTAATAATGATGTTTTTGTCTAAGGTTTTAAAATTGATTTCTACCAATGTAGCATTACTGTGTTTTTTCATGTTTACAAGTAATTCTTGTAAAACTCTGTAGATTGTTACTTTGGTATTCTTTTCAATATCTTGCCAATTAATTGAATCTAAATTATTTATTGCAAGGTTGATGTTCGTAGTGTTAAATCCTATAATCATTTCATTTAATACTGAAGCAAAATTTTTGTCGGTAGTGATAGCGGTGTTTTCTTTTGATATATCTCTTGTTCGGGCATAAATTGCGTCCAGATTATTCAATAAATGATTCCTGTTTTCAGCCAGTGCAAGGTTTTTATTTTCTGCAAATGCCATCGTATGGTAGATATCGTTGGCAAGCTCGTCATGAAGTTTTTTTGCAATTCGGGTTTCGCTGTTATAAGTAGCTTCTATTTTTTCTTTAGTCCCTTTTGAACTCAAATAGAAATATAGAACTGTAACTAAACTTAAACAGAAAGCAATAATAATATAAGAGATGATATTTCTGTTTCGTTGTCTTTCAAGTTGTATTTCGTTTTCTAGCTTATGCGTTTTGAGTCTTAAATTTTCGTTCTTTTCTTTTCTGGAGTCGTATTTGATTTTAGCATATTGATTTTTGGCTTTTTGTCTGACTTCGAAAATACTGTCAATTAAGTTTACATAAATGATAGAGTATTTTTTTAATTCTTGGTCTGAGCTATTTTTGATGATTAGTTTTAAAGAAGATAGACGTTCGTCGATATTATTGATGCTCCTAAATCTCTCATAGCTTAAAAGCATATATTTTTTGGCTAATGCAGAATTACTTTCTTCGTAAAATTCGGCAAAATGCTGGTAGCTTTTTCCTAAGTCAAAAGAGAGATTTTGTTTTTGTCTTATTTCGAGACTTTTTTTGAAATAGTATAAAGCTTCATCTAAGTTATGTGTTTTAAGATAACAATACCCAATATTGTCTAATGCTTTTCCCTGGAATTGATTATTATCTACAACTTCTTTCTTTGTTATCAAAAACAGAAAAATCTGGAGTGCCTCGTAATACTTTTTTTCTTCCATTAAGATCACTGCGATGTTGTTTTTGGCAGTTAGCTTTCTCCACTCTTCTGTCTTTAGCCGTAGAGCCTTTTGATTATAAAGTATGGCATTTTTATAATCGTAGGTATTTAAGTAGTTGATGCTTAAAATAACATAAGTACTCCATATTTGTGACTGTTTCTTTGCATGTTTTAGATGGGGCAATGCTTCTTTGATCGTATTCTCACTGCCGACATAATCAGCATGATCTTGCTGGATCTCTGCCATGCGGTTCAGTGAGTTAATGTAGTTTTCTGAATCTGTTACAGGGTTACAGAGGAATTTCAGTTTATTGTAGTAAAAAAATGCGCTGTCAAATTCTTTTTGATTATAAAAACGATTTGCAGTAACCAGCGTTTGGTTAACTTCACCTTTTGTATTTTGTAATTTTGGGATATTTGAAGTCTTTTTCTGGCAGGAAAAAAGAAATAAAAAAGTAAAGATAATATAAAGGAAAGTCCGCATTCTGTAAGGTATCATGAGCCAAAAGTAAAGAATTATAGTTCTTAAAAAAGCGTATAAATACCTGTTTTTATTTAATTTTTATTTTTTATTTTGGAAGGTTATTTTAAGAAAAAACAGACAAGGCTTTGATAAAATAAAGCTTTGTCTGTATTAGTGGGTTAATTTCTTCGGGAATTGATTAGGAAACTCTCAATCCCGTAGTTATAGCGATTCTGTTCCAGGAGTTAATCGTAATGATTGCCAGAATAATTTCGGCAAGATATTGATCATCGAATAAACTTGCGGCATTTTGATAAGTGGCATCCGAAACGTGATGGCTAATTAATGTAACTTCTTCCGTTAGGGCTAAAATGGCTTTTTCCTCCTCCGTATAAATATCAGTATCACGCCAGGCGCTTAACAGGTAGATACGCTGTTCAGAAATACCGTGTTTGCGTGCATCAACGGTATGCATGTTAATACAATGGGCACATCCGTTTATTTGGGAAGCACGAATTTTAATCAACTCTTTGTGTACAGGCGTGAGTGAAGTAGTCGAAATGTATTTTTCTAAGCTAAGTAATGCTTGATATGCTTGAGGAGCTGCTGTTGGGATAGGGATTCTTGGTTTCATTTGAAGTGTTTTTAAAAGTTTGATACAAAGATCATGGATATCTGCTTTGAAAAACTTGAACTACTTCAAGAAAAATATTGAGTTGCTGAGATTCTGAAATACTAAGGTTCTGAGTTCGCTAACGATGTTTATAAAAGGACAGGATTTTTTTTGATACTCTAAAAACCAAAAGAAGCTTAGTAGCTTAGTATCTGAGAACCTTAGCTTCTTACAATTAAACTTTCCCTGCTCTGATTTTACTCATAAATTCAGCTGAGAAATCAAGGTAGGAGGCAAGCATGTATTGCGGAACGCGCTGAACGAACTCAGGATTCAGATTATTAAAGTGGTGATATCTTTCTTCTGCCGACATCGTGAACAGAAATTTAATGCGCATTTGTGCTGCTCCAAAAGACTTCTGTGAGACAATACGAAAGTAGCGCTCCAATTTCGGAATTTGAATGAATATCGATTCCAGTACAGATTTTTCTAATGCGATGACCTCAGAATTCTCTACAGCCTGGATATAAAAGTGAGAAGGAACGTGGTTGTGGTAGCTTAGATAATCTGTAATCCACCAGCTTTCAATTCCAAATTGCAACGTTTGTTCTGTTCCTTTGGAATTAATGATATATTGGCGCATACATCCTTTTACGATAAAATACAAAGTGTTGCAAGCCTGTCCTTCTCGGAGTACGTGGTCTTTCTTTTTAATAGTTGTTAAACTTAGGGCTGATTCTAAAAGATCAATTTCAGAAGCTTCGAGGGATACAAACTTTTCTATATGTGAAAAAAGAGCGGTATACATTTTTATAGGTTTTATACAAATGTAGTTTTAAAAATTAGAATTTGGTAAACCCGTTTAAAGCAAAAAACCATTCGCATTGCGAATGGTTTTTCTATGATAAGTAAGTAATCTAAATTGAGTTTATAAAACGTTTATTTTACTTTATTAAGTATTGCTTTGAAAGCTTCAGGGTGGTTCATCGCTAAATCTGCAAGAACTTTACGGTTCAATTCGATTCCGTTAGCTTTTACTTTCCCCATGAATTGAGAATAAGACATTCCTTCTAATCTAGCTCCAGCGTTGATACGTTGAATCCATAAAGCACGGAAATTTCTTTTATTCTGTTTTCTGTCACGGTAAGCGTAGCTCATCGCTTTCTCTACCGCATTCTTAGCAACTGTCCAAACGTTTTTACGTCTACCAAAGAAACCTTTGGCTTGCTTCATTATTTTTTTTCTTCTTGCTCTTTTAGCAACTGAATTTACCGATCTTGGCATAATTTTAATGTGTTTTTGTAGCAGGCGTCCTGAATTGAATCAAAGGAACTTAAAAGCCGTACTCCAAGGTTATATAAATAATTTTTTAACCTAAAGAATTATTAGATAATTCTTAATTGTTGTTTGATGCTTTTCATATCTGTTGAGTGAACTAGCGCTGAGTGTGTCAAAGCCAATTTACGTTTTTTAGATTTTTTAGTCAAGATGTGACTTTTAAAAGCATGCTTTCTTTTAATCTTTCCAGAACCAGTAACTTTAAAACGTTTCTTGGCGCTAGATTTTGTTTTCATTTTAGGCATTTTTCCTAGTGTTTTAATTTATTCTTACTTACTTATATCTTCAAAAGCTCTAGGCTTTAGGCTTTAAGCTTTAAGCAGGAGTTTAAATAAACTATTTGCTTAAAGCTTATTGCTTATTGCTTAAAGCAAATAATTATTTTTTCTTCTTCGGAGCAATGAACATAATCATTCTCTTTCCTTCCAAAACAGGCATCGCTTCAACTTTACCATGCTCTTCCAGATCCGTTGCCAAACGTAATAACAAAATCTGACCCTGATCTTTATAGATGATAGAACGTCCTTTAAAGAATACGAATGCTTTTAGCTTAGCACCTTCTTTAAGGAACTTCTCTGCATTTTTTCTTTTAAATTCGTAATCATGCTCATCCGTTTGAGGGCCAAATCGAATTTCTTTTACGACAACTTGCGTAGACTTAGCTTTTAACACCTTATCACGTTTCTTTTGTTCGTAAACGAATTTCTTGTAATCCATGATTTTACAAACCGGTGGCTCAGCATTTGGCGAAATCTCAACTAAATCCAGTTCAAATTGATCCGCTAATCGTAAAGCTTCAGCAAGCTTAAATACACCTGGTTCGATGTTTTCGCCTACTAATCTTACTTCTTGTACACCACGAATGTTATTGTTTATTCTGTGGGCATCTTTTTTTTCTACTCGAGGTTGGTAACCTCTGTTGCTTCTTATTGCTATGACTTTATAATTTAAGTTAAACTGTAAAAACTTTTAATGTCTTTTTTATTTCTTCGTTTACAATAGCGACAAATTCATCAATTGTAACTGTAATATTGCCTTTTCCTTCTTGCCCGTGACGACGGATAGAAACAGTTCCATTTTTCTCCTCTTCCTCACCAACAATAAGCATAAATGGAGTTTTCTGCATCTCAGCATCTCTAATTTTCTTGCCGATAGTTTCGTTTCGGTTGTCAATTAGGGCGCGAATTTCGTGATTTTCTAGCAAATCTAAAACTTTTTTAGCATATATTTCGTATTTCTCGCTCAAAGACAAGATTATAGCTTGCTCAGGCATTAGCCAAAGTGGGAAATTTCCTGCAGTGTGCTCTAGTAAAATTGCAATAAAACGTTCCATTGATCCAAAAGGAGCTCTGTGAATCATAACCGGACGGTGTAATTCATTATCCGCACCTTTGTAGGTTAATTCAAAACGTTCAGGTAGATTATAATCTACCTGAATGGTCCCTAATTGCCATTGTCTTCCTAAAGCATCTTTTACCATAAAGTCAAGCTTCGGACCGTAAAAAGCAGCCTCGCCATATTCTACAACAGTATTTAATCCTTTGTCAGCGGCGGCATTGATAATGGCATTTTCAGCTTTCTCCCAGTTTTCATCAGTACCAATATATTTATCTCTGTTCTCTTTATCTCTTAAAGAAATTTGAGCAGTAAAGTTTTCAAAGCCTAATGATCCAAAGACATAAAGTACTAAGTCGATTACTTTTTTGAATTCTTCATCCAATTGTTCCGGAGTACAGAAAATGTGTGCGTCGTCCTGAGTGAATCCTCTCACGCGAGTTAATCCGTGTAATTCACCAGATTGCTCATATCTATATACTGTACCAAATTCAGCATAACGCTTAGGTAAATCTTTGTATGACCAAGGTCTTACATTGTAGATCTCACAGTGGTGAGGACAGTTCATAGGCTTTAATAAAAACTCTTCGCCTTCGGCAGGAGTATGTATCGGTTGAAAACTATCGGCACCATATTTTGCATAGTGACCAGAAGTAACATAAAGTTCTTTTTGCCCAATATGTGGAGTAACAACTTGCTCGTAACCGGCTTTCTTTTGAGCTCTCTTTAAAAATTGTTCTAAACGATCTCTAAGTGCAGCGCCTTTTGGTAGCCATAATGGCAAGCCTTGTCCTACTTTCTGAGAGAAAGCAAACAGTTCAAGTTCTTTTCCTAATTTACGGTGATCACGACGTTTTGCTTCTTCTAAAAGTTCAAGATATTCAGTCAGGTCTTTTTGTTTAGGGAAAGAAGTTCCGTAAACACGTGTCAGCTGTTTGTTTTTCTCGTCACCTCTCCAGTAAGCACCGGCAACACTCATCACTTTCATTGCTTTGATGATTCCAGTATTCGGAATATGTCCACCACGGCATAAATCAGTAAAAGTAGCGTGATCGCAAAATGTAATTGTTCCGTCTTCAAGATTTGAGATCAATTCCGTTTTGTAAACGTTGTCTTTGTACATCTCTAAAGCATCGGCTTTACTAACAGGACGCATTTTAAATTCGTGTTTTCCTCTTGAAATCTCAAGAACACGATCTTCGATCTTTTTAAAATCAGCGTCAGAAATCTTTTGGTCTTCAAAGTCAACATCATAATAGAAGCCGTTCGCAATTGCAGGTCCTAGAGTTAGTTTAATTCCAGGGTACAATTCTTCAAGGGCTTGTGCCATTACGTGTGAGGTTGAATGCCAGAAAGCTTTTTTTCCTTCAGCATCATTCCAGGTATATAAAGTAAGACTACCGTCGGTCGTCAATGGAGTTTCGGTTTCAATTGTTGTACCATTAAAAGATGCCGAAATCACGTTTCTTGCAAATCCTTCACTAATGCTTTTCGCAACCTCCATCGGAGTTATGCCTGAAGCAAACTCTCTAATTGACCCGTCGGGTAAAGTAATCTTAATCATTGTTTATAATTTTGTGAATGCAAATATAACGCATTACAAAAATACATACAATACATATATACATGTTTATACTAATATATAAGAGTAATATTTATAATTATCCTCAAGTGTATTTTTTACTATTATATATAAGAGTGTGTTTATTGATTCTGGAGATAGGTTTGGGGGAGGGGATATGTTGGTTTTTGTTGTTTCTTATATATAAGGTAAGGTTTCGTATCGGGAACCCGACAGTTTGTATATATAATGGCAACTATGTTTGTTTGTCTAAAGTCAAAGTCTTTAAGTGTTGGAATTTAGTTTTAAGTTTTAGGAGCTATTCCTGCTATTCGTTCCAATCTTTTGTGCCGAACACCGGCACAAAAGGATTTTTACTGCTATCAGGGCTAGGGGAGCGGCTTTTAAAAGAGGTTTGCTGTAATAAAAGAGAAATAAAACGCTTCAAAAGCAAAACTTATGGCTTAGTGTTTTTGCGAGATTAGCAAAAAACCGGTAAAACAGCAGAAAAAGAACCTTCACGTATTAGTGCCTTCGTGGTAAAACGGCCAAAATCGCCACAAATGGTCAAAACAATAAAAGAAAGTAAAAAACTTTAGACTGTAAAAGCTGTTATATCAGCAACTTGTAAAAAAGATTCAAAATAGTTCGATAAAAAGCTTGCAGAACTCAATAAAGTGACTACTTTTGCACCCGCAACAGCGATAGACGTTCACTGAAATACTGACAAGCAAACGAATTAAAACGAAAAGAAATTTTCAAAAAAAGATTCGAAAAAGCTTGCGAGTAAAGAAAGAAAATTTTAAGTTTGCACCCCGCAAAACACGGGAAGCTCATTGAAAGACTGGTAGGGGTAGAAGGAAAAAAGGAAAGAAATTTTCTTAAAAAAAACTTCAAAAATCTCTTGCCATTTAGAAATAAGTTTTCTACTTTTGCACCCGCTTTGAGAAACAAGCGAAACAATAAAGAGAAACACGTTCGTAGACATATTGAATTGACAGCCGTTTTAACAGAGATGTTAAAACAAAAGAATAAGAGTAAATGAATCGAGAGATTCGAATAGAACCGATAGATAAAGCATCGCAATATAATATAAAAAATATACGATGAAGAGTTTGATCCTGGCTCAGGATGAACGCTAGCGGCAGGCTTAACACATG